>NZ_JCAIUJ010000002.1:545576-563059 GCF_059445465.1 Isoptericola sp. Y541
CGGCCGCGGCGACGCGCCGCGGCCGCGACGCCGGCTGACCAGGCTCAATCGCCGGACGTCGCCCAGAAGAGGGCCTGCGCGGCCTGGCCCATGCCGCCCTTGGGGTGGGTGCGGAAGAACACCGAGGTGCCGAACACCACGGCGCGCGCCCCGGACTCGGCCTCGCCCGACACGACAGCCGCCTGCCCGGCCGCGGCGTCCGGCCCGTCCGCCCCCGAGCCCGACGGCGCCCAGTGGCCGGCGAGGAACGGCTGCTCGCGGTCGTAGGTCTGCTCCACCGTGGTGCCCTCGCCGAGGTCGGTGAACCACGTCGCCGGGTAGACGAAGGACTCGTCCTGGGGGTGCGCGGCGAAAATCGAGGAGCGCGGGGTGTCGACGTCGACGATCCCGTTGCCCGCCCGGTTGCCGGTCACGGTCGCGCCCTCGACCAGCCCGTACGCCGCGGCGACGGCGAACGCCGCGGCGGTGCGCCCGACGACGGAGCCGCCGTCGTCCACCCAGCCCTGCACGGCGGCGCGGCCCGCGCCGCCCGCCGGCAGGTTCAGCGACGTGCCGACCCACAGCACGTCCGCGCCCTCCAGCCCGGTGCTGTCGGTGCCGGCGCCGGCCTCGATGCCCTCGGCCGTCACGCGGACCAGGTCGTCGAAGCCGAGCTCGGTGAGGGAGAGCAGGTCGTCCTGGCCGCCCGCGTACGCGACCGTGAGGTCGTCGAGCTCCGTCGCGTCGTCGAGCGCCGCGACGTCGTGCCGGGACGCCCGCTCGAACGGGACGTCGTGCTCCTCGGCCGCCTCCCGCGCCGCGCGCAGGCCCTTCGGCCCCACCACCGCGCGGCCGTCGGTGAGCAACCAGACGGGCGCGTCGTCCTCGAGCAGCGCGTTGAGCGCCCGGTAGTCCTCGACGCCCGCGACGTCGAACGCCACGTACCCCGCGCCGCGCGGCAGCCCGCCGTCCGACGGCTCCCCCCGCAGCGCCACCACGCCGCGGATCGCCCGGTCGGTGGTCGAGCCCACGCGGTCGACCGTCGCGCCCCACAGCGACGACAGGCTCCACGCCGAGATGTCGTACATCGACGGCACCTTGTCGGAGATGTCGGTGCCCACGTCGAGCATCGCGTTCGCCAGACCGCGCAGCGGCTGGTGCAGGTCGACGACGAACGAGCCCCTCGGGTACGTGGTGCCGTCGACGCGCGTCGCGCGCGTCAGCGTGCCGACCTCGACGCCGTGGAACAGCAGCTGGTCCACCAGCGCCTCGGCGTCGGCGGCGGAACGCTGCCCGTCGCCGGCCGGGATCACGTAGGCGCGGGGCAGGTCCACCGGGTCCTGGTCGTCCGCGACGTCCCAGTGCTGCTTCCACTCGTCCGGCCCGGGCACGGCGGCGACGTCCTCGGCCGTGAGGGCGGCCTTCGGCCCCCCGGCGACGCCGCGTCGGAACACCTCGATCTGGTCGGCGAGCATCGCGTCGTCGTGCTCCGCGACGTAGCCGATCATCGACGTCATGGTCCGCTTCGCCACGGCGGTGTTGATGACGGCGTCCTCGGGCGTGGTCGTCGGGCCGGTGCGGCCCTTCGGCAGCTCGACCGTGCTGGTGGTGGCGCCGTGGAACGCCGCGTACTGGGCGGTGAAGATCGGCGGGTAGTCGTCCCAGCCCGACGGCGTGTCGCGGTACGGGATCTTGATGAACCCGGTGTTCTCGTCGACCGCCTCGTCGGTGGCCGGGTCGTAGTACGTGTTGCCGGGGATCTCCGCGGCGACAACGTCGTCCTCCACCTGCCGCGCGAGCGCGTAGCCGTGCGGGATGAAAAGGTCGTACTCGTAGTTCTGGCCGTGCGGCGGCCCGCACGGCTCCACCTGCAGCACATCGGTGTACCCGTGGAAGTCCGCCGCGTAGAGCGGCTGCAGCGCCTGCGCCGTCGCGACGAATGACCGGGACTCCGGCGTCGCCCCGGTGATCATGTCCCGGTTGGCGTCGAGGCGCAGGCTCGTGGCGCGCTGGCCGATCGTCCGCCCGTCGGGGTTCAGCGTCAGCGAGAAGTACAGGCGGTGGTCGTCGAGCAGGTCGGCCACGTCGGCGTCGTCGGACGTCGCGAGATCCTCGATGACCTGCATCGCGGCGTCGGTCCCCTCCCACTCGTTGCCGTGGATGTTCGCGCTGATCCACAGCGGCGTCTTGTAGCCCTGCTCGAGCCGGTGGTCGCGGGCCGCCCGGTCCGGCGCGGTGCGGATCTCCTCGCGCCACCGGGTCTGCTGTGCGGTCTCCTTGCGCGACTCCGGCTCGGTCAGCGTCACCAGGTACAGGTCGCGCCCGGCGGTGGACTGCCCGACCACCTGCGTCGACACCCGGTCGCTCGCGGCCATGAGGTCCGTCAGCCGGGGGGCGATGTCGGCGTGGCTGATGGTGCCGTTGAGGTCGGTGGCGTCGTCGTCGTTCGGCGGGAACACCGTGAGGTCGGGCTGGGACGGGTAGGCGCGGGGCACGCCGATCGCGCCGCCCGTCGTGCCGCCGTGGCCCTGCCCGGACGGCTGCCCCGTCTGCTGCGCGGCGCGCGCCAGCTCGGCGAACGACGCCGCGCCCGCCGTCGTCGCGTCCTGCTCCGGCCCGCGACCGGGACGGTCGGGGCGGTTGTCGGCCGCGGCGGCGCCGGTGAAGGCCGTCGCCGCGAGAGTGAGGGTGCTGAGCACCGCGACGGTGCGTGGGAGCTTCATGGGTCTCCTTCTCCTCGTCGTCGGCGCGGACTCCGTCGTCCCACCGTGGGCTCGCGCCGAAGCACCGACCCGCGCCCCAGCATGACGCGCCGGAGGCGGCTCGGCACGGCCAGAGACACAGATTTCACCGGAGCCCGCCGCGGGGCGTCACGACCGCCCGGCGGCCTCGTCGAGCGCTGCGACGAGGCGTGCGGGCGCCACCTGCCGGTAGGCGTCTGCGACGATCCCCGCCATCTCGCCCCAGTCGACGTCGCGGTCGAGCCGGACGCCGAGCCACCCGCGCACGCCCACGTACGGCGGTCGGAAGAACCGCTCCGGCTCCCTCTCCGTCTGCTCCTCGAGCACCCCCGGCGCGGCCGCGCACCAGGCAGCCAGCGGACCGCCGTGGTGGTGGTCGGAGTACATGACGAACGACCGCCCCACGAACCAGGTGGGCTCGCCGTGGCTCAGCCGCTCGGTGGCCTCGGGCAGCGCGAGGCACAGCGCGCGCACGCGCTCCAGCGGGTCGACCTCGTCGTCGGGCACACCGCGACGCTAGCCGAAGCCGACTCCCCCGGTCGACGCTCCGCCGAATTCCCTTGCATGCTCGCGGTGGGCGGGGTCGGATAACGGCATGACAGACCCCGCGAGCACCCCCGAGACGCGCCGATTCCCCGACATGTGGGTTGACCCGGAGGACGACCCGCGCGAGCAGTGGGCCGACCCGGTCGGCGAGCTGCAGACCCACTGGTCCTACCTGCGCATCTACCGCGCCACCCTCGAACTCAAGTGCGACGGCCTGGACGCGGAACAGCTCGCCCGGCGCTCCGTGCCGCCGTCGACCCTGTCCCTGCTGGGGCTGGTGCGCCACCTGACGAAGGTGGAGCACTCCTGGTTCCGCCGCGTGCTGCAGGGCCAGCCGCAGCTGCCGAAGCTCTACGTCGCCGACGGCGGCCCGGACGCGGACTTCGACCTCGCCGTCGCCGACCCCGCCGTCGTCGACGAGGCATGGGCCGCCTGGCGCCGCGAGACCGCCGCCGCGGACGCCTGGCTCGCCACCCAGACCGACGCCAACATGGGCCGCGAGGTCGAGCGCGACGGCGAGCAGGTCCCCGTCCGCGACGTCCTCGAGCACCTGGTCGAGGAGTACGCCCGCCACCTGGGCCACGCCGATCTGCTGCGCGAGTGCATCGACGGCCGCACCGGCCAGTAGCCCATCAGCGGCAGGTTGAGCCCGTCGAAACCGGTCGCTGGTTTCGACAGGCTCAACCGGCGGGGCATCACCTCGCGGGGATGCTGGCGACCTCGTCCGCCTGCTCCCGGTCGACGCGCGCGGCGCGCAGCCGGGACATGATGACGGCCCCGAACGCCACGGCCGCCGCGGCGACGGCGATGGCGATGCGCAGCACCTGGTTGGCGTCGGCGGGCACGCTCAGCATCACCACGGCGGGCGCGATGAGCAGGGACACCAGGTTCATCACCTTGATGAGCGGGTTGATCGCGGGGCCGGCGGTGTCCTTGAACGGGTCGCCCACGGTGTCGCCGATCACGGTGGCGGCGTGCGCTTCCGAGCCCTTGCCGCCGAAGGCACCGTCCTCGACGATCTTCTTCGCGTTGTCCCACGCCCCGCCGGAGTTGGCGAGGAAGACGGCCATCAGCACGCCGGCCCCGATCGCCCCGGCGAGGAAGCCGGCGAGCGGGCCGACGCCGAGGCCGAAGCCGACGGCGATCGGCGCGAACGCGGCCAGCAGGCCGGGCGTCACGAGCTCGCGCAGCGAGTCCCGGGTGCAGATGTCGACGACCTTGCCGTACTCGGGCCGCTCGTCGAACGTCATGATGCCGGGGTGCTCGCGGAACTGGCGGCGCACCTCGAAGACGATCGCCCCGGCGGCGCGGGTCACGGCATCGATCGCGAGGCCGGAGAAGAGGAACACGGTGGCCGCGCCAAGGATCACGCCCACGAGGGTGACCGGCGAGACGATCTCGAAGCTGAGCATCGCGGGCACCAGCCCCGCGCCGACCTCCTTGACCTCGCTCAGCGCCCCCGCCACGGCGTCCGCGTAGGCGCCGAAGAGCGCGGTGGCCGCGAGGACGGCCGTGGCGATCGCGATGCCCTTGGTGATGGCCTTGGTGGTGTTGCCGACCGCGTCGAGGTCGGTGAGGATCTGCGCCGCCTCGCCGTCGATCTCGCCCGACATCTCGGCGATCCCCTGGGCGTTGTCGCTCACGGGCCCGAACGTGTCCATCGCGACGATGACGCCGACGGTGGTGAGCAGCCCGCAGCCGGCGAGCGCCACGAGGAAGAGCGAGAGCCAGATCGAGCCGCCCGCGAGCAGGAAGACGCCGCAGATCGCGGCCGCGATGACGCCCGCCGTGTAGACGGCCGACTCGAAGCCCACGCCGATGCCCGACAGGACGACGGTGGCAGCGCCGGTGCGCGACGTGGCCGCGACGTGCAGCGTCGGCTTCGACGTCGTGCCCGTGAAGTAGCCGGTGATCCACAGGATGATCCCGGCGAGGACGACGCCGATCACCACGGCGAGGGACGCGACGACCCGGGGGTCGGACGTGACGTCACCGAGCTCCGCGGTGCCCGTGAGCTCGGCGAACGAGGACGGCAGGTAGAGGAAGGCCGCCACGGCGGCCAGCAGTGCGCCGACCAGGGCGGACAGGTAGAAGCCCCGGTTGATGGCCTTGAGCCCGTTCTCGCTGCCGCGCACCCGGGTGACCAGCACGCCCAGCAGCGCGACGAAGGCGCCGACGGCGGTGACGATCAGCGGGAAGACGAGGCCCTGCTCGCCCATCACGGCCTTGCCGAGGATGAGCGCCGCGACGAGCGTGACGGCGTACGACTCGAACAGGTCGGCGGCCATGCCCGCGCAGTCGCCCACGTTGTCGCCCACGTTGTCGGCGATCGTGGCGGCGTTGCGCGGGTCGTCCTCGGGGATGCCCTGCTCGACCTTGCCCACGAGGTCGGCACCGACGTCGGCCGCCTTGGTGAAGATGCCGCCACCGACACGCATGAACATGGCCAGCAGCGCGGCGCCGAAGCCGAAGCCCTCGAGCACGGCGGGCGCTTCCGTCCGGTAGACGAGCACCACGAGGGCCGCGCCCACCAGGCCCAGCCCCACCACCGACATGCCGACGACGCCGCCGGTGCGGAACGCGATCCGCGCGCCCTCGGCCCGCCCGTCCTTGCGGGTGGCGGCCGCGGCCACGCGCACGTTGGCGCGCACGGCGAGCCACATGCCCAGGTAGCCGATCGCGGCGGAGAACCCGGCGCCCACGAGGAACGCGATCGAGCGACCGACCCGCACCCCGCCGTCCCCGGGCAGCAGGAACAGCAGCGCGAACACCACGACGGCGAACAGGGCGAGGGTGCGGAACTGCCGGCTCAGGTACGCGGACGCGCCCTCCTGCACCGCGCGGCCGATCTCCTGCATCCCGGGTGTGCCGTCCGGGGCGGCGAGCACCTGCCGACGCAGGGCGGCCGCACACACCAGGGCGGCCAGCCCGATCACCCCGATCACCGCGACGATCGTGATGCTGCTGGATCCGAACGTGAGCATCCGTCCTCCTTGACGTGCTTCCTCGATCCGGCGGGGACGGCGGTGACCGCCCGTCGGTAAAGGTCCCGCCGTCGCCGTTGACGGCGGGATGTCGGGGAGTCTACCCATATGTGACGCCCGTCACGAACCGCCACCCGTTCTCGACCCAACGGTTCGCGCCCGCCGGGCGTCTGGGTGGGTGAGGACGGCACGGGAGGCGACCATGACGCGCTGGGAGGACGAGCTCGCCGAGCTCGCGCGGGCACGAGGTCGTGCCCTGGTGGGGTACGCGTACGTGCTGTGCGGGGACCAACGGCTGGCGGAGGACCTGGTCCAGGACGCCCTGGTCAAGGTGTTCGCGCGGCTGCGGCGGGGCACGGGCGAGCGGACCGGCGGCGCGCCGGGCGGGTCGGACGTGCACCCGCTCGAAAGCGGCGGGACGAGCGAGGCGTACGTGCGGCGGGCGATCCTCACGCTCTTCCTCGACGAGCATCGGCGGAAGAAGCGCTGGGCGTCGGCCCGGCACCTGGTGGCGACGGACGACCGGGTCCGCGGTGCGGCGTCCGGGGCGACGGCGCGCGCCGACGTCGCCGCGGCGCTCGGGCGGCTCGCGCCGCGCGAGCGGGCGTGCGTCGTCCTGCGCTACCTCGAGGACCTCACCGTGCCGCAGGTGGCCGAGGCCCTCGGCCTCGCGCAGGGCACGGTCAAGCGCTACCTGGCCGACGCCACCGCGACCCTGCGGGACGTGCTGCGGGTCCCGGACGACGGGATCGTCGGCCCTGCCCTGAGGCCGCCAGGACCGGCGAGGACGACGGGCACGACGGGCACGACGGGCACGACGGGCACGACGACGGAGCGGAGGGCCGTGCGATGACCACCGACCACGGACGCAGCCACGCGCGCGACGATTGGGCGGACTCCCGCACCGACGAGGCGCTGCGCCGCGAGCTCGACACGCTCGCGGGCGTCGGCGCCGCGGCATCGGGGCTGGAGGGCGCGCTCGGAGCGGTGCGCACCCGGGTGCGGCGGCGCCGCACCGCCAAGCAGGCGGGGATCGGCGCCACGACGCTCGTCGTCGCCGCGGGCCTCGTGCTCGGCGGCGCCGCGCTGCTGCCCGACGCCCCGCAGCCGCTGCCCGGGCCGGCGAAGTCTCCGAGCGCCACGCCGACGTCCCGCGCCGAGGCCGATCCTGACGTGGCCTTCGCTCCCGTGGAGGCCGGTCACCAGCCGGCATGGTTGGCCGGCACCGGGCTCACGTGCGGCATGGCTGCCGACGAGGTCGCACCGGCCAGCGGGGACACCTACCGCATGACCCTCGTGCCGAGCGGCACCGACCTCGGCGGCGCTTACTCGGCCTCCGGGGTCGGCGAAGGGGCGAGCACGATCTCGATCACGACGTCGACCCGAGTGGACGGGTCGGTGCCGGCGGACGCCGCTCTCCTCGGGCCCAGCCTGGTGTGGGTGCAAGACGGGCGAGTCGTCGACCTCGGCACGAACCGCTCCGAGACACCTGTCGACCTCGTGGTGGGCCCGCTCGAACGCGCCGCCACCGACTCCCCGACGACGACCTGCGCCCCGGACGGGCAGGCAGAAGGCCGCACCGCGTACCCGCACCGCCTGCCCGACGGCCGCTACCAGGTGCGCGCCTTCGGCGTGGCGTGGTCGGACGACTTCACTCGGCCCACCGTGGTGGCCTCCCCGTCGTGGGTCGACGTCGACCTCGATGCGGACGGGCTGCATGTGGTCCCCCAGGACCGAGGCGTCCTCGGCAGCGACGACTGCTCGGCCGCCGGGCTCACCGTGCCGGTCCAAGACCTGTCCGACGTGCCGGAGCCGGCGCGCAGCACGGCCTCCACGCTGCTGACGGCAGCTCTTGAGTGCAACGACGACACCCTGACCGCCATCGCCGAAGAATCCGGCCGCATCGACCTCAACCGGGGAGGGCACTCGCCCCGCGAGCACCTGGAGCTGCCCAACGCCGAGCAGGACCAGGACGTCTACGCGATCCTTGCGCGGCTGCTGGCCGGGACGATGCCCTGCGTGATCGAGGCGGTCGGAGACGACGGTGTCGAGCGGGCGTACAGCTGGCCGCGAATGAGCGGCGACGCCTGCGAGGCGACGACCGACGACTGGCAGGACGCCGTCGACGCCGGAGCGATCACCGCGCAGGAGGCGGAGAAGGCGTCCGCGGAGTCGCGGCCCGACTACGAGGGGTGGCGGCTGACCATCGACGAGGACGGCCAGTGGATGCAGTTCGTCGACGGCTACCTCGGCCCGCCCCGCGGCGACTCCTGATCGCCCGCCCGGGCGTGGAAAGATGACCCTCATGCCCGACGTCGTTCCTGCAGCCGCCCGCGCCCACGCCGAGGACCTCGGCGCCTTCGTCACCGCCTCGCCGTCCTCGTACCACGCCGCCGCGGAGGTGGCCCGCCGCGCCGAGGCCGCCGGGTTCGTGCGGCTGGACGAGACGGCCGCGTGGGAGGTCGTGCCCGGCGGCCGGTACGTCGTCGTGCGCGACGGCTCGGCGATCGCGTTCGCGCTGCCGCCGTCGGCGGGCGCGACGACGCCGTTCACGATCCTCGGCACGCACACCGACTCGACGGGCTTCAAGCTGAAGCCGAAGCCCACCACCGGGCGCGACGGCTGGGTGCAGGCCGGCATCGAGGTGTACGGGGGGCCGCTGCTCAACTCGTGGCTGGACCGCGAGGTGGAGCTCGCCGGGCGCGTGGTCACGGCCGACGGCTCGGGCTCGACGATCGAGCACCTGGTGCGCACCGGCCCGTTCGCACGCATCCCGCAGCTCGCGATCCACCTGGACCGGTCGGCCAACGAGGGCCTGACGCTCGACAAGCAGCGGCACACCCAGCCCGTCGTGGGGCTCGGCGACGTCTCGCAGGCCGACGTGCTCGCCGAGCTCGCCGCCACGGCGGACGACGGCGCGGGCGTCGACGCCGCGGACGTCCTGGGCTACGACGTCGTGCTGGCCGAGACGCAGCCGCCGCGGGCGTTCGGTATCGGCCAGGCGCTGTGGGCGTCGCCGCGGCTGGACAACCAGCTCTCGACGCACGCCGCGATCACCGCGCTGCTGGGCGTCGCGCCCGAGGACCTCACCGGCATCGGCGTGGTCGCGGCGTTCGACCACGAGGAGATCGGCTCGGGCTCGCGCTCGGGCGCGGCCGGCCCGTTCCTGGAGGACGTGCTGCGGCGCGTCTCGGCCGGGCTCGGTGCCACCGAGGACGAGCGGGCGCGCGCGTTCGCCGCGTCGCTGTGCGTGTCGTCCGACGTCGGGCACGCCGTGCACCCCAACTACCCGGAGCGGCACGACCCGGCCAACCACCCGCACGCGGGCGGCGGGCCGATCCTCAAGATCAACGCGAACCAGCGCTACGCCACGGACGCGCACGGCGCCGCCCGCTGGCAGGCCGCGTGCGCGACCGCCGGGGTGCCGAGCCAGGAGTTCGTCTCGAACAACACCGTGCCCTGCGGCTCCACCACCGGCCCGATCACCGCCACGCGCCTCGGCATCCGTGTGGTCGACGTCGGCGCGGCCATCCTGTCGATGCACTCGGCGCGCGAGCTCACCGCCGTCGTCGACCCCTGGTACCTGTCGCGGGCGATGGGCGCCGTGCTCGCCGGCTGAGCGCCGCGGGATCGTCGACCAGCGGACGTCGTGCTCAGCGCAGGCCGAGCTTGCGGGTGCAGTGCGGCCACTGACCCCAGCCGGCGCGGTCCTGCAGGATCTGCGCCCGCTTGGTCTGCTCCGCGCTGCTGTGGCGGTGCGGCAGACCCTTGCCGCCGACGGAGCGCCACGTGCGGCCGCTGAACTGGTACAGGCCGTAGAACCCGTTGCCGCTGTTGGTGCGCGGGTTACCGCCGGACTCGCACCGGGCGAGCTTGCCCCACACGTTGCGCTGGGTGATCCGGTTCGTCGAGATCCAGCCGGTCTTGCCGCCGGACACGCGCACCTTGACCCGGTTGACGTCGCGGCCCGTGGTCCGGGCCAGCACCGTGAGCTTGGTGCCCAGGTGGACCCGCTTGACCACCTTCGACCCCGAGCTGATGTCCTTGGTCATCGCGACACGCTTGGTCGAGTAGCGGGTGCCGGAGACGTCCTTCAGCTTGACGGCCGTCACTGCCTTCTTGGAGACCCACCCGACCTTGCCGCCGGCGGCGCGCACCTTGAGCCGGTACGTGCCGCGGTCGAGGACGCGCAGCCTGGTGCCGTCGTCGGGCCGGGAGACCGTGCGGGACTTGCTCGACTGCGTCTTGGTCAGGGGCGCCTTGTTCCACTTGACCCAGCGGACGCCGCCGCCCGCGCTCGCGGTGCGGACCGAGGAGGTGACGGCGGTCGAGGTCGAGGCGGCCACATGGGCGGGGGTCGCCGACGCCGCTGCGGCGGGCACCACCATGGCGGAGGTGACGAGCGCGCCGGCGACTGCGGCCACGAGGGAACGACGGGCGGTGGTTCGAGGCATGCGTACCAGGGAACGATGTCACGAACGGATAACAAAGCCGGATCGGGAACGCTCACACATTCTTCACGGAAACGGGGTGTCATTCCCGCTCAAAAACTGATCGTGCACCCGTTCTGCGCAGATATCCCATCGGCGGACATGCCCGACGTGTACCCCGCTCTGGAGGTGCCCCGCGCGGTGCGAGACTGTCGCCCGTGCCCGCCGACCCCGCCACCGCGCCCGAGCAGCACCCGCTGCTGGACGTGCTGACCGCGCACGGGGCGCGGGCGGACCGGCTCACCCACGTGCGCACGTTCCCGGCGCGCGCCGGCGTCACCGCGGACTGGCCCGACTGGGCGGACCCGGCCCTCGTGGCCGGCTACCGCGAGCTCGGGGTGGAGCGGCCGTGGGCCCACCAAGTCGAGGCCGCCGAGGCGGCGTGGCGGGGGCGGCACGTGGCCCTGGCGACGTCGACAGGCTCCGGCAAGTCGCTCGCGTTCTGGCTCCCGGCCCTCACCGCCGTGCGCCGGGAGGCGCCCGCCACGGTGCTCTACCTGTCCCCCACCAAGGCGCTCGCCGCGGACCAGCTCGCGGGCCTCGAGCGGCTGGTCGCCGCGATGCCGCGCGATGCCGGCCCGGCCGGCGGCCCCGCACCGGCGCTGCCACGCGTCGCGACGTGCGACGGCGACACCCCGAACGACGAGCGTCGCTGGGTGGCCGAGCACGCCGACGTCGTGCTCACCAACCCTGACTTCCTGCACTTCTCGATGCTGCCCGGCCACCGTCGCTGGGCGCGGCTGCTGCGCGGGCTGCGCTACGTCGTCGTCGACGAGGGGCACGCGTACCGGGGCGTGTTCGGCGCCCACGTGTCGCTGGTGCTCCGGCGGCTCGCCCGGCTCGCTGCCCACTACCGCCCGCCGTCAGACGCACGGTTCGCCCCGGCGGGCCCCGGGTCTGACAAGTCGCTCGTGTTCGTGGTGGCCAGCGCGACGACGGCCGAGCCGGCCGTGAGCACGGCGCGGCTCGTGGGCACGACGCCCGACGACGTGCTCGCGGTCACCGCGGACACGTCCCCCGCGGGGCGGCGCACGTTCGCGCTGTGGCAGCCGCCGGAGGTCGCGGGGTTCGAGCGCTCGCGCGCCGCGCAGGGCGAGGCGCCGCCGCGCGACGACCCGTGGGCGCTGCCCGACCCGCTCGACCCCACCCACACCGAGCAGGAGGCCGAGCCCGTGCTCACGACGCGCGGCGCCGCGGAGCACCCCCGCAGGTCCGCGACGGCCGAGACCGCGGACCTGCTCGCCGACCTCACGGCGCACGGCGCCCGGACGCTCGCGTTCACCCGGTCGCGACGCGGTGCCGAGTCGGTGGCGCAGCAGGCACGCGACCACCTGCGCCCGGTGGCGACCGAACTCAGCGAGCGCGTGGCCAGCTACCGCGGCGGCTACCTGCCCGAGGAGCGTCGTGAGCTGGAGCAGGCGCTGCGCACCGGGGAGCTGCGCGGGCTGGCCACCACCAACGCGCTCGAGCTGGGCGTCGACATCTCCGGGCTCGACGCCGTGCTCGTCGCCGGCTGGCCGGGCACCCGCGTGTCCCTGTGGCAGCAGGCGGGGCGCGCCGGCCGCGCCGGGGCGGACGGGCTCGTCGCGTTCGTCGCCCGCGAGGACCCGCTGGACACGTACCTCGTGACGCACCCAGAGGCGGTGTTCGACGCCGGCCTGGAGGCCACCGTCTTCGACCCCGCGAACCCGCACGTGCTGGCGCCCCAGCTCTGCGCGGCGGCGCAGGAGGTGCCGCTGCGCGGCGACGACCTCGCCGCGTTCGGCGACCCCGCCGCGGTGCGCGAGGTGCTCGGCGTGCTGGTCGAGCGCGGCGCGCTGCGCCGTCGTCCATCCGGCTGGTACTGGACGCACGCGCAGCCCGCGGCCGGCATGGCGGACCTGCGCGGCTCCGGCGGGCGGCCCGTGCGCGTGGTCGAGGCGACCACCGGCCGGCTGCTCGGCACCGTGGACGCGGGCTCGGCGGACGGGCAGGTGCACGACGGCGCGGTGTACGTGCACCAGGGGGCGACGTTCGTCGTCGACCACCTGGACCTGGCTGAGCACGTGGCGCTCGTGGTGCGGCGGGACGTGGAGCACGGCACGTGGTCGCACGAGGTCATGGAGATCGCGATCGACGACGACGCGCCCCGGCCGGTCGTCGAGCGCGAGTGGGGCCCCGTCACCTGGGGACTCGGCCAGGTCGAGGTGACGAGCCAGGTGGTGAGCTTCCAGCGGCGGCGGCTGCCCGACATGCAGGTGCTCGACACCGAGCCGCTCGACCTGCCGTCCCGCACCCTCGCCACGACGGCGGTCTGGTGGTCGGTGCCGGACTTCGTGCTGCGGGCGGCGGGAGTCTCGCCCGAGGAGGCGCCCGGCGCGCTGCACGCAGCCGAGCACGCGTCGATCGGCCTGCTGCCGCTGCTGGCGACGTGCGACAGGTGGGACCTGGGCGGCGTGTCCACCGACCTGCACCCCGACACGGGCGAGGCCACCGTCTTCGTGTACGACGCGTACCCCGGCGGGGCCGGCTTCGCCGAGCGCGGGTACGCGCTGGGCGCGCGCTGGCTGCAGGCCACCCGGGATGCCATCGCAGCATGCTCGTGCGCCGAGGGCTGCCCCGCCTGCGTGCAGTCGCCCAAGTGCGGCAGCGACAACGCGCCCCTCGACAAGTCCGCGGCCGTGCGCTTGTTGGATGCGGTACTGGCCCATGCGCCTGTGGAAACTACGATCGACGGGTGACTATCGAGATCGACCTCCCCGAACGCCGCCGTTCCCGCGAGGAGACGCGCGTCGACCCCGCCAACTCCCGTTCGTGGCTGCTCCTGAACGCGTTGCGGGACGACGTGTTCGACGACGCCCAGCTGTCCCGCGCCGACCAGGTGATCCTCGACTGCGAGGACGCCGTCGACGACAGCCGCAAGGACGAGGCCCGCGCCAAGGTGACCGAGTGGTTCGCCCGGGGCGGGCGCGCCTGGGTGCGGATCAACGAGCGCGGCTCGCGGGCGTGGGCCGACGACGTGCGCGCCCTGTGGGACACCGAGGGCCTGTGCGGCGTCATGCTCGCCAAGACCGAGGCGCCCGACCAGGTGGTCGACACGGCGCAGCGCCTCGGCGGCAGCGTGCCGGTGATCCCCCTCGTGGAGTCCGCGCTCGGCATCGAGGATGCGGTGAGCATCGCGCGAGCGCCCGGAGCCTTCCGCCTGGCGTTCGGCTCCGGCGACTACCGTCGTGACACGGGCACCGCCAACGAGTCGCTCGCGATGGCGTACCCGCGCTCCCGCCTCGTGACCGCCAGCCGCATCGGCGGGCTTCCGGGCCCGATCGACGGCCCCACCGTCGGCACCAGCCACGCGCTGCTGCGCGAGCAGTCCGCCGACGCCGTGGCGCTGGGCCTCACCGGCAAGCTCTGCCTGGACCTGGAGACCCCGGCCGTCATCAACGAGTCCTTCAGCCCGTCCGGCGCGGACGTCGCCTGGGCGCTGGACTTCCTCGCCGACTTCGAGGCCTCCGGCTCCGTCATCCGCGACGGCTCGGACAAGCCGCGCCTGGCGCGCGCCCGCAAGATCAGCGAGCGCGCCGCGCTGTTCAACGTCAACCCGACCTGACGGCGGTCCCGTGGCGGTCCTCGCCGAGTGCCGATACGTTGCGAGCGCGCATCGGCCCGTCGGAGGGGAAAGCACATGGGAGTGTTCCGAGGTTCTCGCAGACGGTCGGCCCGCGCCGTCGTCGTCGCAGCGTTCACCGGTATCGCCGTCGCGGCAAGCGGCGCGGTGCCGGCCCTCGCGGCCCAGGTGGCACCACCACCGGGCGCGGACGAGCCGGCCTACGTGTTGGGCGACGACGGCACCACCGAGCCCGTCTACTCCTACGGCGACGCGATCAAGGAGTCCGTGTGGGTCGACGCACCGGACCTCGACGGTGACGGTCAGGGCGAGCGCGTCGCCGCCGACCTGATCCGCCCGGCCGAGCTCGACGGCGAGGCCGAGGTGCCGGTGGTCATGGACGCCAGCCCGTACTACTCCTGCTGCGGGCGCGGCAACGAGAGCGAGCTCAAGACCTACGACCAGGACGGGACCATCGAGTCCTTCCCCCTGTACTACGACAACTACTTCGTGCCGCGCGGGTACGCCTTCGTCGCCGTGGACATGGCGGGAACCGGCCGCTCGACCGGTTGCACCGACCACGGCGGCCGGTCCGACATCCTGTCGGTCAAGGCGGTGGTCGACTGGCTGAACGGCCGGGGCACGGCGTCCTACGCCGACGGCACGCCGGCCGAGGCGTCCTGGAGCACGGGCGCCACCGGGATGATCGGGAAGTCGTACGACGGGACCCTGGCCAACGGGGTCGCTGCGACCGGCGTCGAGGGCCTGGAGACGATCGTGCCGATCGCCGCGATCTCGTCCTGGTACGACTACGACCGCGCGCAGGGCCTGCCGTTCTCGGACGGGTACCCCGTGTGGCTGTCGGAGTACGTGGCGGGCGACCGGCACGAGACCGTCGACTGCTCCGCACGGCTCGAGCAGATGACGGTCGACTCCGCGGACGACACCGGGGCGCACAACTCCTTCTGGGACGAGCGCGACTACCGCGCCGGCACGCTCGGCGACGCCTCGCAGGTGACGGCGTCCGTCTTCGTCATGCACGGTCTGCAGGACACCAACGTCGACACCCCGAACTTCTCGCGGTGGTGGGACGCGCTCGGTGAGAGCGGCGTGGAGCGCAAGATGTGGCTCACCCGGCTCGGCCACGTCGACGCCTTCGACTCCGACCGCGCCGCGTGGGTGGACACCCTGCACCGCTGGTTCGACCACGAGCTGTACGACATCCGCAACGGCGTCGACCGAGAGCCTGCCGTCCGGGTCGAGATCGCGCCGGGCGAGTGGGTCGAGCAGGACGACTGGCCGGCGGCGAAGCGCCCCATGAAGCTCCGCCCGAAGACCGACGGCGCCCTCACGCTCGGCGCCGGCGGTCACGGTGGCGGCCATGGCCGCGACGCCACCTGGGTCAACGACCCGACGCAGCGCTTCAGCGACGCGCTCGGGGCCGGCGACGACCCGAACCGACTGTTGTTCACCACCGGGACGCTGCGCCACGCGGTGCGGGTCTCCGGGACGCCGTCGGTCTCGACGAAGGTCACCAGCTCGGCCCCGACCGGGCAGGTCACGGTGGGGCTCGTGGACTACGGACCGGCCGAGCGGGTGCTGCCCCAGGGCGACGGGGCGGTGACCCTCGAGACCGAGTCCTGCTGGGGCGCGGCGTCCGACGTGGACGACGCGTGCTACCTCGACGTCGAGCGCCGGACCGGGACCACGGACCTTCAGGTGCTCGCCCGGGGCTGGGCACGCCTCGACGGCGCGGGGACCCATCGCCTGACGGTCGAGATGCAGGCGAACGACCTGGTCGTCCCAGCCGGTCACCAGCTCGGGCTGGTAGTCATGGGCGTGGACCGCGGCGCCACCGTCACGGTGGACCCGGCCGGCTCCGACTACGCGATCGACCTCGGCGCCACGACGCTGAACCTGCCGGTCACCGGCCCGCGGGCGAGCTTCGCCCCCGGCACGTCGCGGGTCCCCGACGCCGACGAGATCGACCCGTCGGTCGTGCCGCGCACCCGCATCGTCGTCCCCGAGTAACGACTGCCTCGCCCGCGCAGGCTCAACCAGCGGGTCTCGGCCCGGCGCGCGCCCCGGCGCTCGCGTCTCCGATCAGCCCCGCCCACGGCCCCACCTCGGGGCCGAGGGCGGCCCGCGACGCCCGCACGCCGAGCGTCCCGCCGTCCTCGGGGACGCACGCGACCACCTCGCCGCCGTTGCGGCGCACGGCCTCGGCGGCGGTGGCGCACGGGTCGTCGCCGCGGCGCCACGCGGTGGCGCCCGCGAGGGCGCCCAGGTCCGACGCGGCCTGGGCGGCGCCCCGCGCGCGCTGCGCCGAACCCAGCGCCCCCACAGCGAGCGCCAGCAGGACGACCACCGCGGCGAGCGCCAGCACCACCACGGTGCCGGCGCCCTGCTCGTGGGCGCGCCCGCGGCGACGCTCGCCGTCCCGGGAGGCGGACCGGGAGGCGGACCGGGTCACGGCTCCACCCACGCCGTCGCGTCCCCGGAGGCCCGCACCGGGGCACCGGCGAACCAGCCGCCGACGACGGGCCGGCTGACCGTCACCCGCACCCAGGTGTCGTCGCGGCTGACGCTCAGCTCGGCGTCGTCGCCGCCCACCTGCGCGACGGCCTGCCGCACCGCGGCGTCGTCCTCCCCGATCGCGTAGGCGCGGGCGCCGGCGCGAGCCGCGTCCAGGGCACGCATCTGTGCCGTGGACGCGGCCGCGAGGCTGAGCACCGCGACCAGCAGGAGCACCACCACGGGTAGCCCGACCGCGAGCTCGGCCGTGACCGCACCCCGCTGCCGGTCGGGCCTGCTGCTGCGGTGCGGCGCCATCAGATCGACAACGCCGAGCTGATGATGTTCTCCAGCAGCCCACGCACGGTGTCGCTCTTGAGCACCGCGATGAGCAGGCCGGCGAACCCGACGGCCGCCACCGTCGCGACGGCGTACTCCGCGGTCGCGAGCCCGGCCTCGGGGTCGGGTCCGTCCGGCGTGGCCTCCTCGTGCGGGCCGTGGCCCGTGTCCTCGTTCGTCATTTCTCCTCCGCTTCTCGGTGACCGCCGGGACACGTCCCGGTCGGTCGTCGTGGGCCCGGCCGGGTGGGAGGGGGAAATACCCAGGAGTCGCCCAGGTCGGCTGGGTCCGGCGTCATCCTGGAAGG
>NZ_JCAIUJ010000002.1:563069-777563 GCF_059445465.1 Isoptericola sp. Y541
GACATTCCCTGTTTGTTTGTCTTGCGCACGGTCGCTCGGCTGGGCGCAGTACCCAGGCGTCGCCCGGGCCGTCGTGGTCCGGCGTCATCCGGACAGCAGGTCGATGCCGAGCGCGAGCAGCACGGGCACCAGCCCGACCAGCACGAACGCGGGCAGGAAGCACGCCCCGAGCGGCAGCACCAGCCGCACCGCCAGGCGGGCGGCCGCGGTGCGGGCGGCCGACCGGCGCTCCCGCACCAGCTCGTCCCCCGCCGCGCGCAGCGCCCCGGACGGGGACGCCCCGTCCGTCCACGCCCCGCGCAGCGACCGGTGCAGTGGGGCGAGGCGCGGGGGCGCGAACTGCCACGCGCCGTCCCAGTCCGCGCCCAGCCGCAGCGCCGAGGCGGCGGCTCGGAGCGCGGCGCCGTCGCCGCTGGGCCCGACGTCGCGCACCGCTCCCGGCCCGCCGTCGGACGCCGTGCCGTTCAGGGGCGATCCATTCGGCATCGCGCCGTCGAGGGCCGCTCCGGTCGCCTCGAGCGCGCGCGGCACGCCGGCCCCGGCGCGCAGGGCAGCGCCCAGCAGCTCGAGCACCACGGGGACGTCGACGCGCTCGCTCATGGGCAGGTCGAGCGCACCCGACCCGGCAGGCGGCCCGTCGGTCGTGAGCCGCGACGCGCGTCGGCGGACTGCGGCGCGCGCCGCCCACCACGGCAGCCCGGCGAGCAGCATCACCGCCGCGACCGCCCCCGCCACGGCGGCGGGGGGCGCGCCCGCCACCCCTTCCCAGGGCCCACCGCTCATGCCGGTGCCTCCCCCGCGGTGCGGGCCGCCGCGACGAGCCGACCCGTCCACACCTGACCCAGCGCCAGCAGCATCAGACCCAGCCCGACCGCCGCCGTACCGGCCCCGCCGTCGAGCGCGGTGGCGAGCGGGTCGGCTCCGAGCACCCAGCCGAGCAGCGCGCCGAGCGCCGGCAGCCACATCAGCACGCGGGCGGTGGCACGCGGCCCCGCGAGCGACGCCTCCCGCTCCGCGCGGGACTCCGCCTCGGCCACCAGCGCCCCGGACACCGCGTCCAGCGCCCCGGCCAGCGGCGCCCCCACGTCCCGCGCGAGCACGGCCGCCGCGACCACCGACCGGGCGTGGCCGGTGCCGCCCACCATCGGGGCGAGCGCGCCGACGTCCGGCACGCCGGTCGCGTCCACGGGCACGCCGAGGGCGCGCGACCACGCCGCCGCGGGCGGCGCCCCCGCACGCAGCAGCGCGACGACCTGCGCGACGGCCACCCTGACCGCCTGCGCCCCGACGGCCCCGTCCGGCGTCCAGCGGCGCAGCAACCCGGCCACCCGGAGCCGGCGCGGCGGACCACCCGCCCGCACGAGCGCGCGGGCCCGTCGGCCTCCGGGGGCCAGCACGAGCCACACCGCCACGGCCAGCCAACCCCCGGCGGCGAGTCCCGGCATCAGGGTCGCGGCGCCGGTCACGACGCCCACCGCCCCACCAGCTCGTCCCACGCCGTGTCGGGACGCGGCGCGCCGTCCGCCGCCCAGGTGGCGGCCCGACGCACGACCAGCCGGCCGTCCTGAGCCCGGTCGACCAGCCCGATCTCGGCCAGGTGGCGGCGCGCGCCGTGGCGGCGCAGGTGCAGCACGACGTCGAGGGCGGCGGCCGCCTGCGCGGCGACGGCCTCCCGCGGCATGCCTGCGAGCGCCGCGAGCGCCTCGAGCCGCGCGGGCACGTGCTCGACCGCGTTGGCGTGCACGGTGGCCATGCCGCCGTCGTGACCGGTGTTCATCGCGAGCAGCAGCTCGCGCACCTCGGCCCCGCGGCACTCGCCCACCACGATCCGGTCGGGCCGCATCCGCAGCGCGCCGCGCACCAGGTCGGTGAGCGTCACCTCGCCCACTCCCTCGACGTTGGGGCGGCGGGCCGCGAGCGGCACGACGTGCTCGTGCTGCGGTGCGAGCTCGCGCGCCTCCTCGACCACGAGCACCCGCTCCGTGGGCGGCACCAGCGACAGCAGGGCGGCGAGCAGCGTCGTCTTTCCCGTGCCGGTGCCGCCGGTGATCAGCAGGTTGGCCCGCCCGGCCACCAGGGACCGCAGCGGGGGCTCCCACTGCGGGGGCAGCCCGCCGGCGGTCACCAAGGCGTCCAGGGAGTGTGCCGCCTGGCGCAGCACCCGCAGCGCGATCACCGCCCCGGCGGGCGCGACGGGCTCGACGACGGCGTGCAGCCGGGTGCCGTCGGGCATGCGGGCGTCCACGGTGGGGGCGGCGTCATCGAGCCGCTGCCCGGCGACAGCGGCCATCCGCACGGCCAGCGCGCGCACCGCCGCGGGCGTGCCGAGGTCGAGGTCCACGCGGTGCAGCCCGTCGCCGCGGTCCACCCAGACGTCGCGGGGGCCGTTGACCAGCACGTCCGTCACGTCGGGCGCGTCCAGCAGCGCCTGTAGCGGCCCGGCGCCGGTGAGCTCGGCGCGCGCGGCGCGGGTCAGCTCGGTGAGCGCCGCCGAGCCGATGACGCGCCCGGTGGCGCGGAGCGCGTCGCGCACCGCCGAGTCGTCGAGCGCGGCGCCGGCCGCGCCCACGCGGGACCGCACGTCGTCCAGCAGCACCCGGTCCACGAGGGCGGTCACGACGCGACCGCCAGCGCCGCGACCAGGCTGTCCACGGCCCGTCCGAGCGGCGACCGCCTCCCGACCGGCGGCCCCTCGCCACGGTCCACGGCGGCGGCCAGGCGCGGCTCCCACCGCGCGATCACCACCTGCAGCCCGAGCGCGGCCTCCAGCGCCGCGGCGTCGACGCGGCCGGGCACCGGCCGCCGGGCGACCACCCACGGGTCGCGCACCCCGACCTCGGCGAGCCCGGCGCACGCGGCGTGCGCTCCGGCCACGCCCGGCGCGGTGCAGGGGGTCACCAGGAGCACCGCGTCCGCGGCGGCGACGAGCATCCTCGTGGCGGCGGTCCAGGCGCCGGGGCGGGGCAGGTCGAGCACCACCGTCTCGCCGCCGCGCAGCAGGCCGGTGCACACGTCCACCACCACGGCGTCGTCGGGCCGGTCCGGGCGCAACCGGGCGCCCGAGAGCACCGGCACCGAGCGCCATCGCGGCAGCGCGGCGAGCAACCCGACGCCGTCGACGTCGCCCCGGGCGGCCGCGAGCTCGGGCCAGCGAGCGCCGGCCTCGTCCTCGATGCCGAGCAGGACGTCGGCGCCCGGCCCGGGCAGGTCGAGGTCGACGAGCACCGCGCCCTCGCCCGAGCGCCGCAGCCCGTGCGCGAGCACCGCCGCGAGGGTGCTGACGCCGGCCCCGCCACAGGCGCCGACGACGGCGATGGTGCGGCTGGCGTTCCCCGGCGGCCAGGCCTGCCGGGCGGGGAGCCACGGGGCCCGATCGTCCGTCGGGCTGCCGCGATCGGGCGCCGCCGGGCGGCGCAGCGTGCTGGTTGCCTCGTCCATGCGCCCAGGCTGGCGCGCCCTGCGGTCGTGGCGGCGCGTCGCGCCGAGATCTGTGGACGGAGCACGCCTGGGGGCGGGCTCCCGGCCGCGTCAGCGCGCCGGTGCGACCTCCGTCCCGACGGCCACCTGCCGTGCCCGGTCACGCTCCGCACGCAGCGCGGGCAGGAAGCAGAGCACGCCGAGCACGCTGAACCCGCCGCCGAGCATCATCGCGAGCGGGGTCGACGCCGTCTGCGCGATCCAGCCGAGCGTCGGTGACGCGATCGCGAACGACGCGAACCCCGCCATCGACGCCATGGACAGGACGGTCGACCTGTTGTCACGCACCGCCTCGCGGTGCAGCAGCGCGTTGAACCCGGGTCCGGAGCTGCCGTGCAGCCCGTAGGTGACCAGGTACGCGACGATCAGCATGACCGGGCCGCCGGCCAGGCCCATCCACACGGCCCCGAGCCCGTTGAGGACGCGCGCCGCCATGGCCGTGCGGGCCACGCCGAACCGGCGCGACGCGACGCCGCACAGCGCCGCCCCGAGCGCGAAGGCGCCCCACCCGACGGACGCGACGGGCCCCATGATCGCGCCGGCCTGTGCCTCGCCACCGAGCAGCTCCGCGAGGCGCACGGGCTGCAGCGACTCGAACACGACCATCGCCGCGGACGCGAAGATCTCCACGAGCAGCAGCCCGCGCAGCACGCGGTTGTCGCGGGCGAGCCGCAGCCCGGACGCGATGCTCGCCGGCGCCTGCCGCGCGGCGTCGGCGGTGGTGCGCAGCGCCGTCGCCCACCGGCGTCGACCCCGGGTCCCGACAGGCTCACCGGGCGATGCCTCGGCGTCCACCGGGACGCGCCGCGGCGTCTCGCGCACGAGCAGCGTGACCATCACCAGGTGCGCGACCGCGAGCACCGCGTACACGGCATAGGGCAGCGCGAGCGCCGACCACGCGGTCAGCGGGTGCCACCAGACCAGCCCGCCGGAGACGAGGGCGCCGAGCGCGATCGACACACCCAGCACCGTGCCCTGGTGCGCGAGCGTGCGGTCGACGTCCGCACCCGGGTGCTCGGCGTGCACCGCGTCCACGAACCACGACTCGAGCGGCCCGGAGTCCAGCGCGCGGAACAGGCCCATCAGCGCGGCAGCGGCGGCGAACGCCCAGATCGACTGCGCGATGAGGAACGTACCGGCCGCCAGTACCTGTGCCGCGGCGGCGGCGATCAGCATCGGCCGACGTCCGACGGCGTCGGCCGTGCCACCCGTGGGCAGCTCGAGCGCGAAGACGACGAACCCGGTGACCGAGGCGAGGGTGAGCGTCTGCCCCACGGTGAGGCCCCGTTCGAGGGGCAGCAGCGTGGTCACGGAGATGACCAGGCCCACCGGGAACCAACGGGTGGCCGTGAGCAGGAGGAAGACGCGCTGCGGGCTCACGCGGGGTCGCCTTCCTGCGTGGGACCGCCGGTCGCCTCGTCGCCGGGCGCGGGGAGGTCCTCGGGCCCAGGGATGTCGTCGGCGTCGAGCGGGAAGGTGAACCGCCACTGGTGCAGGCGGCGGGCGCGCGGGTCGCCGGTACCAGCGCGCAGGTAGCGGTTGGCCACTGCCTCGAACTCGTCCTGCATGGCCCGGGCCTGCTCGGGCGTCACCTCGAGCCAGGTGTCGGTCATCCCCGAGACGTGCTGCCACTCGGCCGGCCACTCGTCGGCGACGTCGAGCCAGTGGCTGTAGTTCGTGTCGAACTGCCGGTGGTAGTCGCGCACCAGCCAGCCGAGCGCCGTCTGCGCGTCCTCGTCGCCGCGAAAGTCGGACTCCCGCCAGCCGTGGCTCTGGGTCGCCGCCTCCCAGATGCGCTCCTTGCCCCGCCCGTCCCCGGTGTCGGCCACGAGGCCGACGGACTCCATCTTGCGCAGGTGGTAGCTGGTGGCGCCCGTGTTCGTGGACAGCTTGGTCGCCAGGGCGGTCGCGGTCGCCGGCCCACCGCGGCGCAGTGCGCTGAGCAGCCGGGAGCGCAGCGGGTGCGCCAGCACTTTCGCCGCCTCGGCGGTGAGCTCGAGGTGGGTGTACGGGCGGTCCGGGGTCGGGTCCATGCGTGCACAGTAGCTCTGCACAACTCTTGTGCACAAGAGTTGTGCATGAGACTGGATGAGCCGGGCGGGCTGGCCCGGATAGGCTCGGGCCCGTGACCGACCAGCGACCGGACCCCCGCAGGGCGGCTCCGGCGACGACGCGACGCGGACGTGCGCGCGTGGCCGCGTTCTTCGACCTGGACAAGACGATCATCGCGACCAGCTCGTCGGCCGCGTTCTCGAAGCCGTTCTACGCCGGCGGCCTCATCACCCGCGGCGACGTGCTGCGCAGCGCGTACGCGCACCTGCTCTTCTACGCCGGCAACGCCGACGCCGACCAGACGGAGCGGATGCGCAAGCACCTCAGCGAGCTCGCCACCGGCTGGGAGGTTAGCAAGGTGCAGCAGATCGTCGCCGAGACGGTGCACGACCTCATCGACCCGTACGTCTACGCCGAGGCCGTGGACCTCATCGCCGAGCACCACGAGCTCGGGCACGACGTCGTCATCGTGTCCGCCTCGGGCGCCGAGCTCGTGGAGCCCATCGCCACCGTGCTCGGCGCCGACCACGTGATCGCCACCCGGATGGCGGTCGAGGACGGCCGGTACACCGGCGAGATCGACTTCTACGCCTACGGCGAGCAGAAGGCGGAGGCCGTGCTGGAGCTCGCCGCCACGCGCGGGTACGACCTCGAGCGCAGCTACGCCTACTCCGACTCCGTCACCGACGCCCCGATGCTGGGCGCCGTCGGGCACGCGTTCGCCGTCAACCCCGACAAGACGCTGCGGCGCGCGGCCGCCGAGAACGGGTGGGGCGTGCTCACGTTCTCCCGGCCCGTGGCGCTGCGCTCGGCGCTGCGCCCGCCCACGGTCGCGCTCGCCGCCGGCGGCGTCGCCGCGGCAGGTGTCGCGGCGTGGTTGCTCCGGCGCTGGTGGATGCGTCGTCGGGCCTGACCATCGGACTCGATGCCTGCCACCTGAACAAACATAGTTACTAGCATCGACAGTGCCGATGCTAGTAACTATGTTCATGGTCATGTGGGGTCGACGGAGATGACCGCAGCATGACAGACGACGAGCTCATCGAAGTCATCGACCGCCTCCGAGCTATCGGCGATGACACCAGCGACGTCGAGGCCAAAGCCGCCCGGACGGCGCTGCCGAAGAGCGTGCGTGAGACCGTCTCGGCCTTCCAGAACACCTACGGCGGAGTGTTGATCCTCGGGCTGGACGAAGTGGCAGGCTTCGAAGCCGTCGGTGTCGCCGATCCCGCGAAGCTTTGTTCCGACCTCGCGTCGCTGTGTGCGCAGGAGATGGACCCGCCGGTGCGGCCGCTCATCGCCACTCACGAGGTCGACGGCGCCCAGATCGTCGTCGCCGAGATCCCGCAGCTCGAGGCAGCACAGCGGCCGTCCTTCTACACAGGGGCCGGCATGAACCGGGGCACTACGTGCGGGTGAGCGACGAGCTTTGAGGTGCAGATCAGGGCGACCTGGACCCCGAGCTCGTCGGCACCTATGCAGCTCGGCTCCGCCGCGACCGTCCGCACATCTTCGGCGAAGCGAGCGACGACACCGTCCTTCTGCGCACCGGCGTGCTCGTCACGACGACCGACGGCCCGCGGCCCACGCTCGCGGGCATGCTCAATGACGACGTCGTCGAGTGGCTCCGCACCCTGAGCCATACGGACCTGACCGAATCGCAGGTGATTGCTCTGGCCATCCTGCGGGGCGGGCAGTCGCTCGACAACCTGACCTACCGCACCGCCACCAGCATCGACAGCCGGGTGGCGACCGCCGAACTGCAGGATCTCGTCGCGCGCGGACTCGTCGACCAGTCGGGGTCACGACGCTGGGCCACCTACACCCTTGCTCCCGACGCCGGGCTCCCTGCGGGCACCGGGCCGACCCCACAGGTGCGCGCGGACCGGTGCCACAAGATCCTCGACACCCTCGGCGCGGCGGACCTCTCCAGGGCTCAGATCGCCCAACGAAGCGGGCTCAGCAACAGCGTCGTCACGCGCTGGCTCCGCATCCTCCGCCAGTCCGGCGAGGTGGAGATCGTCGGCGGCGCCTCACCCAAGAGCCCGGGCGCCAGATATCGACGCACGGGTACATCCGGACCACGCCGTTGACCGCTTGCGCCTGAGGCTCGTTGGACGTTCCATGGAAAGAGACAGCCGGACGAGGGACCCACGCACAGGAAGTCCACGGTTGAGGACCCACTCGGTGGGAATGGACCCACCCAGTGATCGGATCAAGCGCCTGATACCCGCGTCCGGACTGGCGAGCACGGCGCTCGGTCGACACGTCTCCTGGGCGCCGTCTTCGTGCCCGCTCGTTCCTCAGTTCTCGCGCCACTCCCGGGCGAGGATGCCGTACGTGTAGCCGTCGATCCAGCCCAGCTCGGCGTGCCACGAGTCTTCGACACCGTGCTGCTCGCGCCGCATGCCGAGCTTCTCCAAGACGCGCCACGACGCCTCGTTGGCCGCGAAGCAGCCCGCGGTGACGCGGTGCAACTTCAGGTCGTTGAACGCGACCTCGAGCAGCGCGCCCGCGATGGCGGTCGCGAACCCGCGCCCCGCGTACGCAGGGTCGATCAGGTAGCCGAGCGAGCCCTCGGCGTCGCGCCAGTCGTCGCCGTGCGACTGCCCCATCCCGTCGTGCACGGACAGTCTCGCGGTGCCGACGACGGCGCCGTCCAGGTCGGCGACGACGGAATGCTCGCGCGGGTCGTCCAGGTCGCGGCGCCACCTGTCCCGGAGGCCGTCGGCGTCCACCGCGGTGCGCAGGATCCAGCGCGTCTCCTCGGGCAGGTTGCGCCACGCCAGCACGCGGTCGAGGTCCCGGCTCGTCGGCTGTCGCAGGCGCAGGAGTCCCGCCTCGCGCGGCCAGGTCACATACGGAGTGGTCATGGTGGAGGTCTACCAGCACGCGTCGTGACACCCCAAACGCTGGTTGAGCCTGTCGAAACCCACTGCCCGGCGAGGCTGTTCACCCTCGGTAGCACCCCCCTCAGTACCGGCCCCGCTACTGCACCACGCGCGACGACGCCGACCCATGGTGTTCATGTCCGGCGCAGACGTACCGGCCGCGATCGAGGACCACGTCGCCGTCACTTCCGACCCGACGCCGATCAAGGGCACCGCCTCCGACGCCGATGGCGGCCAGGACGTCACGCTCGTCCTCACCGTCACCGCCGACGGCAGCCTTCCGTCGGGAGCGCAGACCATCGGCCTGTCGAAGCTCACGGGGTCGTCCACCGCAACGCTGTCGACGGCCCTTTTGCGAGGACCACGGCCAAACCTTGGGACGGCGTGACCCCGGTCACGCGCGAGGTCTAGACTCCCGACGGCGAGGCCCCGCGGGGCCTGCCGTCCCCCGGGCGCGACGCGTCACGCCCACGGGACCGCACCAGCGACGATGCGCAACCGGAGGTAAGCGTGCCAGAGAACGAGACCACCGCCCCCAGCCTCGAGAACCTGCTGCACGAGACGCGAGCGTTCCCGCCGAGCGCCGCGTTCGCGGCACAGGCCAACGCCCAGCCGTCCATGTACGACGAGGCCGCGGCCGACCGGCTCGGGTTCTGGGCCGCCCAGGCGCGCGAGCTCGTCTCCTGGTCCACGCCGTTCACGCAGACGCTCGACTGGTCCGGGGCGCCCGTGGCGAAGTGGTTCGCCGACGGCAAGCTCAACGCCGCCTACAACGCCGTCGACCGCCACGTCGAGGCCGGCCTCGGCGACCGGGTCGCGATCCACTTCGAGGGCGAGCCGGGCGACACCCGCACGGTGACGTACGCCGACCTGCAGCGCGACGTCTCCCGCGCGGCCAACGCCCTCACGGCGCTCGGCGTCACCAAGGGCGACCGCGTGGTGATCTACCTGCCGATGCTCGTCGAGTCGGTCGTCGCGATGCTCGCGTGCGCCCGCATCGGAGCCCCGCACTCCGTCGTCTTCGGCGGCTTCTCCGCCGACGCGCTGCGCAGCCGCATCGCCGACGCCGAGGCCAAGCTCGTCATCACCGCCGACGGCGGCTACCGCCGCGGCGCGCCCTCGGCCCTCAAGCCCGCCGTCGACGAAGCGATCGCCCCCAAGGACGGCGCGCCGGCGACGACGATCGAGCACGTGCTCGTCGTGCGCCGCACCGGGCAGGACACCGCCTGGACCGAGGGCCGCGACGTGTGGTGGCACGACGCCCTCGAGCACGCCGACACGATCCACGAGCCGGTGGCCGTGGACGCCGAGCACCCGCTGTTCATCCTGTACACCTCGGGCACCACCGGGAAGCCCAAGGGCATCCTGCACACCACGGGCGGCTACCTCACCCAGGCGGCCTACACCCACAAGAACGTGTTCGACCTCAAGGCCGAGACCGACGTGTACTGGTGCACGGCCGACGTCGGCTGGGTCACCGGGCACACGTACGTCGTGTACGGCCCGCTGGCCAACGGCGCCACCCAGGTGCTGTACGAGGGCACGCCCGACTCCCCGCACCGCGGCCGCTGGTGGGAGCTGGTCGAGAAGTACAAGGTCTCGATCCTGTACACGGCGCCCACCGCGATCCGTACCTGCATGAAGTGGGGCGAGGACATCCCCGCCAGCTTCGACCTCTCGAGCCTGCGCGTGCTCGGCTCGGTCGGCGAGCCCATCAACCCCGAGGCGTGGATGTGGTACCGCCGCGTCATCGGCGGCGACGCCGCCCCCATCGTCGACACCTGGTGGCAGACCGAGACGGGCGCGATCATGATCAGCCCGCTGCCGGGCGTCACGGCGACCAAGCCCGGCTCGGCGCAGGTGGCGCTGCCCGGCATCGTGGCGGACGTCGTCGACGACGAGGCACACTCCGTGCCGCACGGCGGTGGCGGATACCTCGTGCTGGCCGAGCCGTGGCCGGCGATGCTGCGCGGCATCTGGGGCGACCCGCAGCGGTTCAAGGACACCTACTGGTCGCGGTTCGAGGGCCTGTACTTCGCCGGCGACGGCGCCAAGAAGGACGAGGACGGCGACATCTGGCTGCTGGGCCGCGTGGACGACGTCATGAACGTCTCCGGGCACCGGCTGTCGACCACGGAGATCGAGTCCGCCCTCGTCTCGCACGACATCGTGGCCGAGGCCGCCGTCGTGGGAGCGAACGACGAGACCACCGGGCAGGCCGTGGTCGCCTTCGTCATCCTGCGCGGCGAGCACGCCGACCGCGGGGCGACGCCCGAGGGCGCGGCCCAGGTACAGGAGGAGCTGCGCGGGCACGTGGCCAAGGAGATCGGGCCTATCGCCAAGCCCCGCCGCATCCTCGTGGTCCCCGAGCTGCCCAAGACGCGCTCGGGCAAGATCATGCGGCGCCTGCTGCGCGACGTCGCCGAGAACCGCACCGTGGGCGACGCGACGACGCTCGCCGACTCCTCGGTGATGGACCTCATCTCGGCGGGCCTGGCCTCCACCGCGCCCGGCTCCGAGGACTGACGCGACAAACCTCGCACCCACCAGGGCGGCCGCCTCCGCACGGAGACGGCCGCCCTCGGCGACAATGGGGCCGTGCCCACCTCGATCCCCCTCGCCATCGGCCCCCTCGACCCCGCCGCGCAGGACGCCGTCCGCGCGCTCGCCGCGGCCGCGACGGACTCCGACGGCGTCGCGCCGCTGTCGGAGCAACCGCTGCTGCACCTGGGCACCGACTCCGACTGGCTGACGCACGCCGTGGCGCACGACGAGCACGGCGCGGCCGTCGGCTACGTGCAGGTGGACCGCGGCGGCGAGGACGCGAGCGCGGAGCTCGTCGTGCACCCGGAGCACCGCCGCCGGGGCGTGGGGAGCGTGCTGCTGCGCACGGCGGAGCGCGACGCGCGGCTGCCGATGTTCTCGGGTGCGCCAGGGCAGCGCGGCAAGCCGCTGCGCGTGTGGGCGCACGGCGACGTCCCCGCGGCGCGGGCGTTCGCGGCGGCCCGCGGCTACGCGGTGGTGCGGGAGCTGCTGTTCCTCGCCCGCCCGCTCGGCCCCGACGACGCGGCTGCCCCCGCCCCCGAGCTCCCGGGCCTGACGGTGCGCCCGTTCCGCCCCGGCGCAGACGACGAGGCCTGGGTGCGCCTCAACGCCCGCGCGTTCGCCGACCACCCCGAGCAGGGCCGCCTCACGGTGGACGACCTGCGCGACCGTCAGGCGGAGCCGTGGTTCGACCCCGCGGGCTTCTTCCTGGTCGAGTCGGACGACGGCCTGGTCGCGTCCCTGTGGACGAAGGTCGTGGAGCCTGGCCCGGGCGAGCCGCGCGACGGCGAGATCTACGCCGTCGGGGTCGACCCGGCCGCGCAGGGCCGCGGCCTGGGCCGCGCCCTGACCGCGACGGCCCTCGCGCACCTGGCCCGCACCGGC
This sequence comes from Isoptericola sp. Y541, assembly GCF_059445465.1. NCBI lineage: Bacteria > Bacillati > Actinomycetota > Actinomycetes > Micrococcales > Promicromonosporaceae > Isoptericola > Isoptericola sp. Y541. The sequence goes on from NZ_JCAIUJ010000002.1 coordinate 574,919, forward strand.
TGCGACCGCGCGGTGCTGTACGTGGACGGGGACAACGCCGCCGCCCTCGCGACCTACGCCGGCGCGGGCTTCGACCGCGCGGCCGTCGACGTGCAGTACGCCCGGGCGGAGACGCCGTAGTCCGCCGGGCGCCCGCCGCTCGGTTCTTACGCTCGGTTCGGTCACCCGCCGTTCACCCCACGGTGTCAGGATGGGGGCATGACAGCGTCACGCCCTCGACCGACCCGGAGCCGTGACGGCCGGGGCCGGTTCTCCCCCGCCGAGCCCGCCTCCGTGGCGGCCGCCGAGGTGACGGACAGCCGTCCCCGCACCACCGTCGCCACGCCGCCCCGCACCATCGACCCGCAGCTCGCGGCGCACATCGCCGAGCACATCGCGGAGGACCCGGACGCCGAGGGCGCGGTCGCAGCGCGCGACGTCGTGCCGCTCCCCGAGGACCGGTTCGCGGAGCGGGAGCTGAGCTGGCTGGCGTTCAACGAGCGCGTGCTGGAGCTGGCGGAGGACACGACACTGCCGCTGCTGGAGCGGGTGCGGTTCCTGGCGATCTTCGCGTCCAACCTGGACGAGTTCTTCATGGTGCGGGTGGCGGGCCTGAAGCGCCGCATCGCGACCGGCATCGCGGTGACGACCGTGTCGGGCATGAGCCCGTGGCAGGTGCTGGAGGCCATCGGGGACGGCGCGCACCGCCTGATGGAGCGGCACGCGACGGTCTTCCGTTCCGACGTGCAGCCGGCTCTCGACGCCGAGGGCATCACGATCGTGCACTGGGACGAGCTCGAGCAGCGCGAGCAGGAGCGGTTGCACAAGTTCTTCCGCAAGCAGATCTTCCCGGTGCTCACGCCGCTGGCGGTGGACCCGGCCCACCCGTTCCCCTACATCTCGGGGCTCTCGCTCAACCTGGCGGTCGTCGTCGCGAACCCTCTGACGGGCAAGGAGCACTTCGCCCGGGTCAAGGTGCCGCCCCTGCTGCCGCGCTTCATCGCGGTCGACGACCGCGGCCGGCCCAGCGCCCCGACGCCGACGCAGAAGGGCGGCACGCAGCGGTCGTTCGTGCCGCTGGAGGAGGTCATCGCGCAGCATCTCGACCACCTGTTCCCCGGGATGGAGGTCCGCGAGCACCATACGTTCCGCGTCACCCGCAACGAGGACGTGGAGGTCGAGGAGGACGACGCCGAGAACCTGCTGCAGGCGATGGAGAAGGAGCTGCTGCGCCGCCGCTTCGGCCCGCCCGTGCGGCTCGAGCTCGCGAACGGCATCTCGGCGCGCATCCGCGACCTGCTGGTCCGCGAGCTGGGCGTCGAGGAGGAGGAGGTCTACGAGCTGCCCGCCCCGCTGGACCTCATCGGCCTCAACGTCATCGCCGACATCGAGCGCGCCTCGCTGCACTACCCGCCGTTCGTGCCGACGACACACCGCCAGCTCGCGGAGGTCGAGTCCGCGACGGCGCGGGACGTGTTCGCCGCCATCCGCGAGCGCGACGTGCTGCTGCACCACCCGTACGACTCGTTCTCCACGTCCGTGCAGACGTTCCTCGAGCAGGCCGCGGCCGACCCGGCCGTGCTGGCGATCAAGCAGACGCTGTACCGCACGTCCGGCGACTCCCCCATCGTCGACGCCCTCATCGACGCCGCCGACGCGGGCAAGCAGGTGCTGGCCCTGGTGGAGATCAAGGCCCGCTTCGACGAGCAGGCCAACATCTCCTGGGCGCGCAAGCTCGAGGAGGCGGGTGTGCACGTGGTGTACGGGATCGTGGGGCTCAAGACGCACAGCAAGCTCTCGCTCGTCGTGCGCCAGGAGGCCGACGGGCTGCGCCGCTACTGCCACATCGGCACCGGCAACTACCACCCGAAGACGGCGCGGATGTACACCGACCACGGGCTGCTCACGTGCGACCGCGACGTCGGCCAGGACCTCACCCGCCTGTTCAACCAGCTCTCCGGGTACGCCCCGCAGTCGCGGTTCCACCGCCTGCTGGTGGCGCCGCGCACCGTGCGGCCCGGTCTCATCGAGCGCATCGAGCGCGAGGCCGACGCGGCGCGGGCGGGGCACGAGGCCTGGGTGGGGATCAAGGTGAACTCGGTCGTGGACGAGGCCACGATCGACGCCCTGTACCGCGCGTCCCAGGCCGGGGTGCAGGTGGATCTCGTGGTTCGCGGCACCTCCGCGCTGCGGCCCGGCGTGCCCGGGCTGAGCGACAACATCCGGGTGCGCTCCATCCTGGGCCGGTTCCTGGAGCACTCGCGGATCTACGCGTTCGCGAACTCCGTGGGCCCCGCCATCGGCGAGGGCCCCGAGTCCGGGCCCGAGGTGTACATCGGCTCGGCCGACCTCATGCACCGCAACCTGGACCGTCGCGTCGAGGCCCTGGTGCGGATCACCGACGAGGGCCAGGTCGCCGAGCTGCTGGAGCTCATGGACCGCTCGATGTCGGACGAGACCTCGACGTGGCACCTGCAGCCCGACGACACGTGGGTGCGGCACGCCGTCGGCCCCGACGGCGAGCCGCTGGAGGACCTCCAGGCCAGCCTCGTCGACCACCACCGCCGCCGGCCCGAGCGGGCCCGGTGACGGCGGGGAATGCGCGGCGGTCCCCTGTCGCGGCGGCAGCCCCGCTCGTGGACGCGCTGGGGGCGACGACGGTGCAGCACGCACCGGTGATCGAGTCGGCGGGGGCGCTCGTGTGGCGGGAGCGCGAAGGGCGGCTCCAGGTGCGGCTCGTGCACCGGCCGCGCTACGACGACTGGTCGTGGCCGAAGGGCAAGCTCGAGCCGGGCGAGGCGCTGCCGACGACGGCGGCGCGCGAGGTCGCGGAGGAGACGGGCAAGCCCGTGGTCCTCGGGATCCCGTTGCCGGGCCTGCAGTACCTGACCCCCGAGAGCCGCGTGAAGCGCGTGCACTACTGGGCGGCCCGGCGGGCGTCCCGGGCCGACGACGCGCGGGCGCTGACGGCCCGGTTCCCCGTGGAGCCGCCCTCGCCCGACGAGGTCGACCAGAAGGCGTGGCTGGACGTCGACGACGCGGCGGACCGGCTCACCCGCGACGCCGACTGCGGGCCCCTCGACGCCCTCGTGGAGGCGCACGCCCAGGGGCGGCTCGCCACCCACGCCGTCGCCATCGTGCGGCACGGGAAGGCCGTGCCCCGTGCCGCCTGGCACGGCGGGGAGCAGGACCGCCCGCTCACCCCGGTGGGCCACGCGCAGGGCGCCGCCCTCGTCCCGGTGCTCGCGTCGTACGGCGTGACGACGGTGCTCTCGAGCCGGTGGGAGCGGTGCGCCGCGACGATCGAGCCCTACGTGCGGGCCTCCCAGGCCCGGCCGGAGCTCAGCGACCAGCTCGGGGAGGCGGAGCACGAGCGCTCGCCGTCCCGCGTCGCCGCGACCGTGCGGGACCTGCTCGAGGGGGGCCGGTCGTCCGTGCTGTGCACCCACCGCCCGGTCCTGCCCACGGTGCTGGACGTGCTGGGGCAGCACTCGCGCCGGGCAGTCGCGAACGCGCTGCCCGCGCGCGACCCGTTCCTCGAGCCCGGCGACATGCTGGTGGCGCACGTCGCCACCACGGGCAAGGGCCCCCGCGTCGTCGCCGTCGAGAAGGTCACCCCGCCCGTCTACTGACCCCGGGCCTCTCGCCGGTCGAGCCCGTCGAGACCCTCGTGTGGGCTCGACAGGCTCGACCGGCGAGAGAGCCGGGTCAGGTGAGGAACGGGTGCAGGATCAGGGTGGTCAACGCCGCGACGAGCGCGGCGGCGGGGATGGTCAGCACCCACGCGACGCCGATATTCTTCGCCACGCCCCAGCGCACGGCCGACAGCCGCCGGGTGGCGCCGACGCCCATGATCGCGGACGTGATCGTGTGCGTCGTGGAGACCGGCGCGTGCAGGATGAACGCGTTGGCGTACAGCACCAGGGCGGAGACGGACTCGGCGACGAAGCCGCGCGCCGGGTCGAGCTCGATGATGCGCCGGCCCAGCGTGCGCATGATCCGCCAGCCGCCCGAGTACGTGCCGAGCGAGATCGCGGCGGCCGCGCCGAGCTTGACCCACAGCGGGATGCCGGCGTCCGGGTCGGCCCAGCCGACCGTGAGGAGGGCCATGAAGATGACGCCCATGGTCTTCTGCGCGTCCTGCAGGCCGTGGCCGAGGGCCATGGCCGCGGCGGACGCCGTCTGCGCGAGCCGGAACCGGCGCGTCACGCGCGACGGCGCGGCGTTCCGGAAGATCCACAGGACGGCGACCATCACGGCGTAGGCACCGATGAAGCCGACGAGCGGTGAGAGCACCATCGGCAGCACGACCTTGTCGACGATCGCCTGGCCGTAGATGGGCAGCCCGGCCGCCAGGCCGGCCCCCACGAGGCCACCGATCAGCGAGTGGGTCGAGGACGAGGGGAGCCCGAACCACCACGTGATGAGGTTCCAGGCGATGGCGCCGATAAGCGCACACAGCACGACCACGAGAGCCGTGTGGTTCGAGGCGTCCTGCAGGTCGACGATCGACGTCGCGATGGTCTCCGCGACCTCCGTGCCGAGCAGCGCACCGACGAAGTTCATGACCGCCGCCATCAGCAGCGCGACACGCGGCGTCAGCGCCCGGGTCGAGACCGAGGTGGCGATCGCGTTGGCGGCGTCGTGAAAGCCGTTCGTGTAGTCGAAGCCGAACGCGATCGCGACGACGAGGACGACGAGAGCCGCCTCCACCGTCAGGACTCCTTGAGCGCGATGGTCTCGACCATGTTCGCGACCCGCTCGAAGGCGTCAGCACCCTCCTCGAGCATGTCGACGATCTCCTTGAGCTTCATCAGCAGGATCGGGTCGGTGAGCTCGTCGAAGAGCTGGGCGATGAGCTCGCGGTGCAGCTTGTCGCCCTGGTTCTCCAGGCGGTTGATCTCGATCCAGTACTCCGAGAGCTGGTCCATGGAGCGCAGCCGCGGCATCGCCTCGGCGGTGAGCTCGGCACAGCGCTGCAGCACCTGCACCTGCTCCGAGACCCGCGGCGGGAGCTCGTCGACCTTGTACAGGACGATGAGGTCGCCGGCCTCCTCCATGGCGTCCATGCAGTCGTCCAGGGCCGAGGCCAGGCCGTAGATGTCGTCCCGGTCGAACGGGGTGACGAACGTCTGGTTCAGGCGCCGCATGATCGAGTGCGTGGCGTCATCGGCGACGTGCTCGGCATCCGAGAGCCGACGGACGATCTCCTCCCGCTCCTGCCGGGACGCTCCGAGCAGCTCCGCGAGGAGGGAGGCCCCGGTCACGTTGTGCTGCGCGAGCGTCGCCAGCATGTCGAAGTAGGTGGTGTCGCGCGGTGTCAGGCGCAGGCGCACGTGACGCTCCTGGGGTTGAGGTCGTGAGACGTTACTCAGACTAGAGGTGGCCATCATGGCGCGACCAGTTGAACATGCGCTGAAAGATCACATGCCACGACCTGGGATCTGCCCTGGTGGTAAGCGACGCCGGACCGGGAGCGCCTCTCGGCGCGTGGCCGCTCGTAGCGGCTGAAGATGGAGCCCGGGGCTACCGCGGCCCGACGTCGCGCAGCCATCGTAAGCCCCCGCGTCGCCGGGTTCCGAACCTGCTGGTTGAGCTTGTCGTCGAAACCCAGGCCCGTGGTCTCGACGGGCTCGACCGACGACTACTCCAGTGCGCCCGCGCGCCAGAGCGCGGCGCCGTGCTCCAGCTCCTCGGCCGTGCGGACCAGATCGGCCGCGCCCCGGGTCATCCGGGTGGCGCCGTCGGGGTCGGCGACCTCGCGCGCGTCGGCGTCGAAGGCGGCCCCGGTCGCGAGGATCCGGCAGAACGACCCCGCACGCTCCAGGGCGACCGCGAGGTCCCCGGCGAAGACGCCGGACAGGACGTCGTCCACGAGCGCCCGCAGGTCCTCCGGTGCGGGCGGGCGCGGCACGCCGGCGACCGCCTCGTGCACGGGCGCCGCGTCGACGCCGAGGCGGTAGCGCAGGGTCACGGTGCGGGGGTCGCGCCGCACCCACTCCCGGAGCACGTACAGCCGCCACAGCGCGCCGGGCAGCGAGGAGGGCGCGGCGTCGGCCCACAGCGCGGCGACGACGTCGAGCCCTTCGCGCTCGACGAGCCGCACCAGCCGGTCGACCACCTCCGGGTCCTCCGCCGCCCGGGCCTGGTGCACGACGGCGCGGGCCGTCGTGTGCGCGACCTCGTCGCGCAGCGCGGGGTCGAGGTCGCCCGGCAGCTGCTCCGCGTCCTGCGGGTCGAGCATGGCGGGGCGGCGATGCCGGCGAGGTTCGGGTGCGTCGTTCACCCACCCAGTCTGCCCCCGACGCGCCGACCTGCGATGTCGGACCTAGCATCGAGAGCGAACGTCTCCTGCGCAGAATCGAGGACGATCATGACGAGCTCGGCTCCGATGTCGGCAGCGGCGCACAGCGCCCACCGCAAGGCGACGGGACTCGCCGTCGCGGCGGCCGTCGGCGGCTTCCTCTTCGGCTTCGACTCGTCGGTCATCAACGGCGCCGTCGACGCGATCCAGGGGCAGTTCGACCTGAACTCGACCGTCACGGGCCTCGTGGTCGCGATCGCCCTGCTGGGCTGCGCCCTCGGCGCCTGGGCCGGCGGCAAGCTGGCCGACCGGTGGGGCCGCACCCACGTCATGGTGCTCGGCGCGGTGCTCTTCTTCGCCTCGTCGATCCTCTCGGCGATCGCGTGGAGCCCGTGGGACCTCGCCCTCTGGCGCTTCATGGCGGGCGTGGGCATCGGCATCGCGTCCGTGATCGCCCCGGCCTACATCGCGGAGATCGCGCCCGCTGCCATGCGAGGTCGCCTCGGCTCGCTGCAGCAGCTCGCGATCACCGTCGGTATCTTCGCGGCACTGCTGTCGGACCAGATCCTCGCCACGTCGGCCGGCAGTGCGGCGAACGAGCTGTGGTTCGGCTGGGAGGCGTGGCGCTGGATGTTCCTCGTCGCCGTGGTCCCGGCGGCCGTCTACGGCTTCCTGGCGCTCGGGATGCCGGAGTCGCCGCGCTACCTGGTGACGAAGGGCAAGGACGACGAGGCGCGACGAGTGCTCTCGAGCGTGCTCGGCCCGGACGAGGACGTGGGAGAGCGGATCACCGAGATCCAGCGTTCGATCCACATGGACGAGGAGAACGCCTCGCTGGGAAGCCTCCGGGGCGACCGGTTCGGCCTCAAGCCGATCGTGTGGGTCGGCATCGTGATGGCGATCTTCCAGCAGTTCGTCGGCATCAACGTGATCTTCTACTACTCCACGACGCTGTGGCAGGCAGTCGGCTTCGAGGAGTCGCAGGCGTTCCTCGTGTCGACCATCACGGCCGTCACCAACGTCGCGGTGACGTTCATCGCCATCGCGCTGATCGACAAGGTCGGTCGCCGGCCCCTGCTGCTGGTCGGCTCCGCCGGCATGGCCGTCGCCCTGGGGCTCATGGCGGTCGCCTTCACGCAGGCGACCGGCAGCGGCGAGAACGTGTCGCTCGACGGCGCCTGGGGCATCGTCGCGCTGGTGGCCGCGAACGGGTTCGTCGTGTTCTTCGGCGCGACGTGGGGTCCGCTGATGTGGGTGCTCCTGGGCGAGATGTTCCCCAACCGGATCCGCGCGGCCGCGCTCGGCGTCGGAGCAGCCGCGAACTGGATCGCCAACTTCGCCATCACGCTGACGTTCCCCCCGATGCTCTCGTCCTTCGGCCCGGCGATCCCTTACCTCATGTACGCGGTGTTCGCGGCGCTGTCGTTCTTCTTCGTGCTCAGCAAGATCCCGGAGACCAAGGGCGTGGAGCTCGAGGACATGGAGGGCGAGGCGCACCACCGCGCCTGAGCGCGCCCGCCGGGCCGCCGTCCGCCCCCTTCACCAGGACAGTTGCTTGCTGCAAGCACCAGACGTATAGTTGTGCTCTGCAAACAGTCGACCCCGTCCGCGGGCCGCACCCGCCGGGCGTCGCCCGGCCCCCACCCCTTTCACCGAAGGCCCCCGTATGCCCATTGCCCGCACGTCAGCCCGAGAGCTCGTGCAGACACTCGAAGAGCTCTCCCGCGCCCAGCGCGAGGCCGCCACGCGAGTGGCCCGCGAGCTCGACCTCCCCCGCGCCGGCCTCGGCGCCCTCCACCTGCTCTCCCGGTGCGGTCGCGTCCAGCTCACCGACCTCGCGGCCAAGCTCCGCGTCGACGTGTCCGTGGCGAGCCGTCAGGTCAGCGCCCTCGTCGACGCCGGCCTGGTCCGTCGCACGGTGGACGACGACGACCGGCGCGCCCGCACGCTCGAGCTCACGGACGCGGGCCGGGACTTCGCGGAGGAGTCCTTCCGCAGCATCGACGACCTCATCTCCGAGGCCTTCTCCGACTGGTCGGACCAGGACTTCGCCGATGCCATCACACGGATCCGCAGCGTCGCGGCCGCCCTCACCACTACCCACGACCGCGCACAGATGTTCGAGGAGATCCCCGCCCGATGAGTCAGTCCCCCACCCCGGCGCCCGCAGCGCAGGGCGTTCTCGCCCCGGCCGCGCCGGCCATGTCCCGCCGGGAGGTGCTCGAAGCGCTCTCGGGCATCCTGCTCGGCGTCTTCGTGTCGCTGCTGGCCACCACCATCGTCTCGACCTCGCTGCCCAAGATCGTCAACGAGCTCGGCGGCTCCCAGCACTCGTACACCTGGGTCGTCACGGCCATGCTGCTGACGATGACGATCTCGACCCCGCTGTGGGGCAAGCTCGCCGACCTGACGAACCGCAAGGTCCTCATGCAGGTCGGCCTCGGCATCACGGTGATCTCCGCCGCGGCGGCGGGCCTCTCGCCGAACATCGAGACCCTCATCGGCTTCCGCGCCCTGCAGGGCATCGGCGCCGGCGGCCTCACCGCACTGGCCACGGTCCTCATGGCCGACATCATCAGTCCCCGTGAGCGCGGCAAGTACATGGGCCTCATGGGCGGTGTCATGGCCGTCGCGCAGATCGGCGGCCCGCTGCTCGGCGGCGTGCTCACCGATTCCGTCGGCTGGCGGTTCACCTTCTTCGTCGGCGTGCCCTTCGCGATTGCTGCGTTCGTCGTGCTGCAGAAGACCCTGCACCTGCCCGCCGTGGTCAAGCGCGCCGTGAAGATCGACTACGCGGGCGCCGTCCTCATCGCGGTCGCTGTCGCGCTGCTGCTGCTGTGGGTCACCTTCGCGGGCGACCAGTTCGAGTGGGCGTCGTGGCAGACCGCCGCGATGGTCGGCGGCGCCGTGGTCGCGCTGATCGTCGCGGGCTTCGTCGAGCGCGCCGCCGCCGAGCCGATCATCCCGCTGCACCTGTTCAAGAACCGCACCTTCGTGCTCGCCGTGATCGCGTCCGCCTCCGTGGGCGTCGCCATGTTCGGCACCGCGGTCTTCCTCAGCCAGTACTTCCAGCTCGCGCGCGGCAAGACGCCGACCGAGTCGGGGCTGCTCACGATCCCGATGGTGATCGGCACGATGGCCGCCGGCATCGTGCTCGGCCGGATCATCTCCAACACCGGTCGCTACAAGGCGATCATGGTGAGCGGCGCCGGCCTCCTGACCGTGTCGCTGTTCGGCCTGTCGACCATCGAGGTCGACACGAGCTTCGTGCTCATCTCGGTCTACCTGTGCGGTCTGGGCCTGTCCGTGGGCGCCCTGATGCAGAACCTGGTGCTCGCCACGCAGAACACGCTGGACGTGCACGAGATGGGCGCCGGCACCTCCGGCGTCGCGTTCTTCCGCTCCCTGGGCGGCGCCATCGGCGTCTCGGCCCTCGGTGCGGTGATGGCCGCGCAGGTCAAGACGGACCTGGTCTCCGGACTCGCGAAGCTCGGCGTCCCGGCGGACGCGCTCGCCTCCGGCTCGGGCGGTGTCCCCGACCTCTCGAAGGTGCCCGCCCCCGTGCAGGCCGTGATCGAGGGCGCGTACGCGCACGGGATCACGACGATCTTCCTGTACGCCGTGCCGATGGCCGTCATCTCCCTGATCGCGGTGCTGTTCATGAAGGAGATCCCGCTGGGTCAGCGTTCGGGCATCGAGCAGGTGCTCGACGAGGAGCAGCAGGACGAGACGCAGCCGGACGAGACGCGTCGGGACGCGGTCGTCGAGCGGGCCTGAGTCCTGTGCATCACACGGACGGGGCCGATTTCACCCGCTCTGGCCCCGTCCGGGCGCAAATCCACCCTTCGCTGCCACTCCCGTTTGCCTCGGCGAAGCCTCATGATGGGCGCATGCACGACGTAGCCGCCCAGCCCCTGCCCGACCCGGCCACCGATCCGTTCGGTGCTCTCGAGCGCGAGATCCGGGTCCTGATCCGCCGCGCCCAGTCCTCGGCCGCCCAGACGGCCCGCCGGGTGCACCCGGAGCTGGACGCGTCCGCCTACCCGTTGCTCGCACACATCGACTCCCACCCCGGGATCCGCGGGTCGGACCTCGCCTCGCACTTCGGTGTGGGGCGGGCGACCGTCTCGCGGCAGCTGAGCCGGCTCGTCGAGCTGGGTCTGGTGCACCGCGAGGTGGACCCGGAGGACACCCGCGGGCAGCGCATCACACTCACCGCCGACGGGGCAGGCCGGTTCGCCCGGGCCCGTGACAGCCGGATCGAGATGTACAAGGACGCGTTCGGCGACTGGCAGGAGTCCGATGTCGCGGAGCTCGCCACACTGCTGCACCGTTACTCGGACGACTTCGTCCGCTGGCGCGACGCGCGTTCCTGACACGTACTCGCTGGTTGAGCCTGTCGAACACGTACTCCCTGGTTGAGCCTGTCGAAACCCAGGTCTCGACAGGCTCGACCGGCGAGGTCCCGACAGGCTCGACCGGCGATGTCCCGACAGGCTCGACCGGCGATGTCCCGACAGGCTCGACCAGCGATGTCCCGACGGCTCAACCCACGAGCAGGCGACCTCGGAGCGTCTCGAGGGTCTCCGCCGTGCCCCCGTGCGCCAGGAACCAGCCGACCGCGCTGCCATCGTGGGCGCCCAGATGGTCGAGCACCGCCTCGATCGCCCAGCCTGGGGCGGTCACGAGCTCGGGCGGCAGCGCGGCGAGGACGTGCGCGCCGGGCACGGCGAACTTCGCCGTCGCTGCCGCCCGCACGACCACCTGCGCCATGTGCGGCCCGGTCCGCTCGTAGTCGGCGACGATCGCTGCCCGGTCGACCCCCAGCAGCGACAGGACCAGCGCGACCGCGACACCCGTCCGGTCCTTGCCGGCCGTGCAGTGCACAAGCACCGGCGCCTCGCCCGTGGCGATCAGGCGCACGACCTCGACCAGGTGGCCCGCGCCGGGCTCGTCGAGCATCTGCAGGTACAGCGCCCCGAGGCCGGGGACGGCGGCGGGTGCTCCGGCGCTCGCCATCGCCGTGCCGTCGAGCATGGGCAGAGTCACGACACGGGCATCCGCAGCGAACGGGTGTGCCTCCCCGCTCTCCCCCGGGTCGCGCAGGTCGAGCACGGTGCGCGGGGGCCAAGCGACGTCGTCAGGTTCCCGGTCGCCCGAGCGCGGGGCGTCGGAGCGCAGCAGCACTCCGGCCCGCAGCCCGGGCGTCGAGGACGCGACGTCGCGCAGGTTGACGAGATGATCGGGGACGGGCCGCGTGGTGGCGGCCAGGATCTCGGTCACCGCGTCGGGCAGGGGGTCGGGTGCTGAGTCGGGCACCCGACGACCCTAGCCCGGTCAGCCCTCGACGGGCTCGAACGTCAGGCTGAGCGAGTTCATGCAGAACCGGTCTCCGGTGGGCGTCTGCGGCGCGTCGTCGAAGACGTGCCCCAGGTGCGAACCGCAGCGGGCGCACCGCACCTCGGTGCGGTCCATCCCGTGCGTCCGGTCCTCCAGCAGCTCGACTGCCTCGCCGGCCAGCGGCGTGTAGAACGACGGCCAGCCGCAGTGCGAGTCGAACTTGGTCTCGCTGCGGAACAGCTCGTGACCGCACGCGCGACAGCGGTAGACGCCGACGCGCTTCTCGTCGAGCAGCTCACCGGTCCAGGGCCGCTCCGTGCCCGCCTGGCGCAGCACGGCGAACTCCTGCGGGGAGAGCTCCACCTGCCACTGGTCGTCGGGCTTCCTCACTTCGTAGGTCATCCGTCACCTCCGTGAAACACAACCCAGTTCCGGTCGCGGCTGTTCCGGGTCACCGGGCGGGCGGGTCGCCGCCCGCCCGGTCCAGGGGTCAGGCTGCGGCCGGGCCGTGACCGCGACCGCCGCGACCGCGCCGACGGCGCGCCGGCGCGGCGGTGCCGTCCGCGCGGACGGTGCGGTGGGCCTGCTCGCCGTACGACGGGCCGGCCTGGCCCACGGTGCGGCCACGCTGGCTCTGGCCCTGCTGGCCCTGACGCTGGCCCTGACGACCGCCCTGGCCGCCCTGAGGGGACCGGGGGGTGCCCTTCTGGCGCGGAGCCGGCGGGGCGACGGGAGCGGGCGGCGTGACGTACGGCGCGACCTCGCCCACGAGGGCGGACACGACGGCGTCGCCGGCCACGACCTGCTGCGGGCGGGCGGAGATCTTCGCCTTGCGGGTCAGGTCACGCACGTCGCCGCGCTCCTCCGGGAGCATCACGGTCACGACGTCGCCGCCCGAGCCGGCACGGGCCGTACGGCCCGAGCGGTGCAGGTACGCCTTGTGCTCGGCGGGCGGGTCCACGTGCACCACGAGCTCGACGTCGTCCACGTGGATGCCACGGGCCGCGATGTCGGTGGCCACGAGCACCCTGACGGCGCCGGACGAGAAGGCCGCGAGGTTGCGCTCGCGCGCGCCCTGGCCGAGGTTGCCGTGCAGGTCGACGGCGGGCACGCCCGCACCGGTGAGCTGCTTGGCGAGCTTCTTCGCCTGGTGCTTGGTCCGCATGAACAGCACGCGTCGGCCCGTCCCGGAGGCGAGCTGGTGCACGACGTTCTTCTTCGCGTCGGCGTCGGCCACCGCGAGGATGTGGTGCGTCATCTGGGGCGGCGGGGCCGCCGCGTCGTCGACCGAGTGCGTCACCGGGTTCTTGAGGTAGCGCTTGACCAGGACGTCGACGCCGTTGTCCAGCGTCGCGGAGAACAGCAGGCGCTGCCCCTCGCGCGGGGTGCGGTCCATGATCCGCTTCACGCCGGGCAGGAAGCCGAGGTCGGCCATGTGGTCGGCCTCGTCGAGCACGGTGATCTCGACGTCGTCGAGCGTGAGGTGCTTCTGGCTGAGGAGGTCCTCGAGCCGGCCCGGGCAGGCGATGAGCACGTCGACGCCCGCGTTCAGCGCGGTCACCTGGCGGGACTGGGCGACGCCGCCGAAGACGGTCGTCGTGACGAGCCCGAGGGTCTTCGCCAGCGGCTCCATGACGGCGTTGATCTGGTTGGCCAGCTCGCGCGTCGGGCACAGCACGAGCGCGCGGGGGCGGGCGGCGCGGCGGCGCGGCCGGCCGGCGGCGGCGGCCTGGGCGGCCGAGGTCGCGAGCCGGGTCACGACCGGCAGCGAGAACGCGAGGGTCTTGCCGGAGCCCGTGCGGCCGCGGCCGAGCACGTCGGTGCCGGCGAGCGTGTCCAAGAGGGACGCCGTCTGGATGGGGAACGGGGCAGTGATGCCCTGGCCCGTGAGCTCACGGACGACAGGGGTGGGCAGGCCGAAATCGGCAAAGGTAGTCAAGAAAGAGGGCCTCTCGGGCTGGGACGTCAGAGACGTCGAAGGTCGGGGTCCGCCGCACGCAATCCGGGGGGATCTCCACGACGTGGGGCGCGCGGACGCGCGGCCACCTCAAGCATTGTCGCACGTCCGGCGGCGTCACCCCCAAGCCCGCACGCGAGTCGTGCGTCACCCTGACGCGCGGCGGGCGCCTCGGCCGGCTCTCAGGTCGTCGTGGTGGAATGTCCGCCGTGGACGACTTCCTCGCGACCGCCGGCGACGTGCTGACGCAGATCTGGACGGCCGCCACGACCCCCGTGCCGCCCCCGCCGCAGGCGGTGGTGCTGGCCGTCGGCCTGGCCGCCCTCGCCGTCGTGCTCGCGACCCCGGTGTGGCGGGTGGCCCGCCACCTCGTGACCATCGCGCACGAGGGCGCCCACGCGGTGGCGGCCATGCTCACCGGGCGGCGGCTCGACGGGATCCGCCTGCACTCGGACACCTCCGGCCTCACGGTCTCCGCCGGGCGCCCCCGCGGCTTCGGCATGATCGTGACGGCGTTCGCGGGCTACGTCGGGCCGGGGCTCACCGGCCTCGGTGCGGCCTGGCTGCTGCGCCACGGGTACGCCGTGGGCCTGCTGTGGCTGCTGGTGGTGCTGCTCACCCTGCTGCTGCTCAAGATCCGCAACTGGTTCGGCCTGTGGTCCATCCTGGTGAGCGGCGCCGCCCTGGTGGCGGTCTCGTGGTGGCTGGACCCGGCCACCCAGTCGGCGGTCGCCTACGCCGTGACGTGGTTCCTGCTGTTCGGGTCGGTGCGGCCGGTCCTCGAGCTGCAGGCCCAGCGGACCCGGGGCCGAGCCAGACGGTCCGACGCCGACCAGCTCGGGGCTCTGACGCACACCACCGGGATCCTGTGGGTGGTGGTCTTCCTGCTGGTCACCGTCGGCTGCCTGGTCCTCGGGGCGGGCTGGATCGTGGGGCCCGCGACGGCCGGGGCCTGAGCGCGCACCGTCGGACGACGCGGGTCGTCGCGCGTCAGAGCCGCGCGTACCGGGCCCGGGCGAACGAGTACGCGCCGTAGGCGGCGATTCCGACTCCGGTGACCACGAGCAGCACCGTGCCGTACGGCTGGTCGCGGATGGTGCGCAGGGCGTCGTCCAGGCCGCCGGCCTTCTCGGCGTCGGACGTCCACGCCGCGGCGACGAAGAGCCCGCCGAGCACCCCGAGCGCGACCCCCTTGGCCACGTAGCCCACCTGGCCGAGGGGCACGACGGCGGTCCCCACGGCCGCGCCGCCCGTGCCCCACAGGTCCTCGAGGAACTTCTTGCGCCATCCCTTGACGACGTGGAACACGCCCACGCCGACGACGACGAGGCCCACCGCCGCCACGAGCCAGCGCCCGGCCGGAGCCTTCATGAGCTCGGCAGTCAGCCCCTCCTGCTGGCCGCTGCCACCACCCGAGCCGCCCTGCGCGTAGCGAACGGCCGCACCGGCCAGCACGGCGTACAGGAGGGTCTTCGCCGCTGCCTTGCCCCGGGCCGCCAGCTGCTTCGCCGCGTCGGCTCCCGGCACGCCGAGGAGCGCCTCGACGAGCTGCCAGAGGGCCAGGGCACCGAAGCCGACGGTGACGGCCCAGAGCAGCAGCGCGCCACCCGGGGCGCTCGCCAGCTGGTGGAACACGCCGTCCTGGTCGGCGCTCCCCCCGGGCGTGGACCCGAAGGCGAGGCGGACGGCGAGGTATCCGAGCAGCAGGTGCACGAGGCCGGACGCGGCGTAGCCCGACCGGGCGAGCATCTGCAGCGCGGTGCTGCGGCGGGCGCGCCGGGCGGCATGCTCGGCAGTACGAGCGGGGGCGGACGACACGGGTGGCCTCCCAGGCGGATGGACGGCCCGCGGCACGGGCACCGGGTCACCGTCGACCCCGGGCCGGAGCCGGGGGCCCTTGAGTATGGCGGAGAATGCCGTCGCCCGGGAACGAGCGACGGTCGGCCGCGGGACGATTCCCGCGACCGGCCGTCGTGTACGCCGGGGACCTTCTACAGCGTGCTCACCCCTGCGGCGTGAGCACGAAGCCCGGGCCCTGCGCCGCCGGGTCGGTGTCGAGCGTCAGGGTGTCGAGCGCAGGGGCTGCCTGCGCCTCGACGAAGACGTGGGTCTCACTCTCCTCGTCGACCACCTGGTCGTCGGGCTGGGGCGCCGGGACGAGCGCGAGCTCGAAGTTGCCGGGCTGGCCGGCGGACTGCGCGATCCGCAGCCCACCCTCGTCGGGTACCCCGGCCTCCTGCGCGAGATCCTGGACGGCGGTGCGGGCGTTGTCGGTCACGGTGAGCATGGACGCTCCTCTCGTCGGTCCTTGCGAACCTGTCCACCGAAACAGGAACGGGGGGCGAAACGCAACGCTGAGACGCGATCGGGACGATATCTCCCGGTAGGTGAGACCCCGCGTGACAGCCGCGTCGTCACGCGGATAGGTTGCCCCCGTGACCGGATCGTGACCTCGCGGGTGCCGGGTGAGCAACGCCGGGCCGGACGCGGGCGGGTCCCCACGTGCTCCCGCGTACGCTGTCCGCAGCCACCGACTGCCCTTCCGGCGGACGGCGGCGGGCCTCTAGCTCAATTGGCAGAGCAGCGGACTTTTAATCCGCGGGTTCCGGGTTCGATCCCCGGGGGGCCCACCCCCGCGGCGCCACGTCGCCGCACCTCACCAGCGCATCACCGACGCGGCGCCGTCCAGGCCGCCACCACGGCCGCGAGGCCGGGCAGCCCCGGCAACAGCAGCGTCAGGCCGAGCCACAGCGGCACGACGAGGTCGTACTCGCCGCCGCTCAGGGAGGCGCACCAGCCCAGCACGCCGATGCCGACGACGAAGAGCGTCGTGACCGTGCCGCGCACCCGCCGGCCGCGGCGCACCGCGCGCAGCGCGAACAGCCAGGCGCCGACGCCCAGGACGGCGACCCCGACGAGGGCACCGATGATCGCGCCGCGGTCCAGCGAGACGTCGGCGCCGCTCCACTGCGGGTAGGCGGCGCGCACGCCGGCCTCGACGGTGCCCAACACCCAGAGGTCCAGCAGCGGGAGCATCAGGCAGGCGACCTGCAGCGCGAGCCCGACCTGCAGGGCCTGGGTCACGAGCGTCCAGCGCCCGCCATCGGTGACGACCGGTGCGGCCGTACGGGTCTCGGTCATGAGGATCCCTCCTGTCTTACGATGTAAGAGAACTCTTCTGACGGTAGCCTTACGGCGTAAGACAAGCAAGAGATACCCGGAGGTGACCGTGACGGACCAGCGCGCGCAGGGCAGGCATGCCGGCCTGACGAGGGACGACGTCGTGCGGGCGGCCGCCCGCCTCGCCGACCGGGACGGGGCCGCGGCGCTGTCGATGCGCAAGGTCGCGCGAGAGCTGGGCGTCGAGGCCATGACGCTCTACCACTACGTGCCGAGCAAGCAGGCCCTCGAGGACGCCGTCGTCGAGCACGTGGTGTCCACGCTGGTGCGCGCGCCCGACCCGACGGCGCCGTGGGCGCAGGTCGTCTCCGACTTCGCGCAGGAGCTGCACCACACACTCCTCGACCACCCCGGTGCGGTCCCCCTCTTCGCCACCCGCCCCGCCGTGACCGAGCGCAACATGGCCGAGCTCGACGAGCTGCTCCGCATCCTGCACGACGCCGGGTTTGCGCCGCGCACCGCGCTGCTCATGGTGTACGCGGTCGCCGGAGCGGTGATCGTGCAGCACCTCGCGCCGACCTCGTCCGGCCTCGCCCCCGACGAGCTGCTCGCACGAACCTCCACCGGCTCCGACGTCCTCGCCGCGGCCTTCGCCGAGGGCCCGGTCACCGCCGACGCCCGGCTCGAGTTCACGGTGACCGCCCTCGTCGCCGGCTTCGAGGCCCGGCGGGACGGGACCGCCGGCTGACACCCCAGCCGCCGCCCTACCGGCATCCCGACCGGCATCCCGACCGGCAGCCCGACCGGTCCGCGTGCAACGATGCTCGGTGCGCCGTGGCCCGCCGCGTGCGCACCTGCCCGCCAGCCGCCGGCCCGGACGCCGGCCAGAACGGAGAGTGACGTGCCCACGATCCCCGCGCCGACCCGGGACGCGCGAGCCCACGGGCGCCACCGTCCCGTCGTCATCGCCCACCGCGGGGCGTCCGCGGACGCCCCGCAGAACACGCTCGCCGCGTTCGACGCGGCCGGACGCGCGGGCGCCGGCCTGCTCGAGATCGACGTGCACCTCAGCGCCGACGGCGTCCCCGTGGTGATCCACGACGGCACGGTGGACGCCACGACCGACGGGTCGGGCGCGGTCGGCGAGCTCACCACCCACCAACTGCGGTCCCTCGACGCAGGCTCCTGGTTCTCCCCGGAGTTCGCCGGGCAGCGCATCCCCACGCTCGCCGAGGTGCTCGACCTGATCGCGGCCCGCCCCGGGCTGGACGTGCTGTGCGAGTACAAGGGCGCCTGGTCGCCCGAGGACGTCGCCGTGACGATGCGCGTGGTGGCGGACGCCGGCCTCGAGGACCGCCTCCTGGTGCAGGGCTTCGACCCGACGACGGTCGCCGCGCTGCGCGACGTCGCGCCGCAGGTGCCGCGCTCCCTGCTGGTCGAGAACCCCCGCGACGACCTGGCCGACCTTCTCGCCCGGCTCGACGCGGCGGCGGTCAGCCCGTCCGCCGCGATGATCGCCGCCGACCCGGCGCTCGTGCCGGCCAGCCACAACGCAGGGCTCCAGGTCTTCGGGTGGACGGCGAACGACGAGCCCACCTGGGAGCTTCTGGTGGGCGCCGGGGTCGACGGGATCATCACCGACCGCCCCGCGGAGCTCCGGGCCTGGCTCGACGGCGCCGTCGGCTAGCTCTTCTCGACGTCGTGCGTCTCTTCGCGCTCGGCGTCCCGATGGTCGTCCGGGTCATCCTCGTCGTTGTCGTCCTCGTCGGTGTCGTCCTCGTCGCCGAGCTGCAGCAGCGCCGTGTGCTCGCGCTCGTCGATGACGTCCTGGCCCGGGCCTTGGAAGTACGTGGACCGCTCCTCCGCGTCGGCGCTCCCGCTGTAGAGCGCCGACCGCGCCGCGGAGCTCACCTCGTCCTCAGCGACGGGCAGGATCACGGTCGCGTCGGCGTCGTCCCGGACGGTGGTCGGCAGAGCAATGGTGCGGTCCTGGCTGCCCGCCGGCGGCGCGGGCCGCACGGTGGACCGGGCCGGTGCCGGCAGGACGCGGCGTCGCACGGGGGCGCGGGCCGGGACGACGGCGGGCGCGGCCATGGCCGTACCTGCGCCCTCGGCGCCGCCCTCGTCGGGCCCGGTATCGTCCGCCGCCCCCGCGTCGCCGACCGGCCGCGGCCCGTCGACACCCGTCTCGTACCGCGTGCGGGGCAGCGCCTCGGGCGCCTCGCGCTGCACCCACTCGACGAGTCCCTCGCGCACGAAGCAGCGCAGGTCCCAGAGCGTCGGCGCGTCGGCGGCGCTCACCAGCGCGCGCATCCGCACCGCCCCGCCGACGGCGTCGGTCACCTGGAGCACCCCCGTGCGGTGGTCCCACAGCGGCGTCGCGGCGAGCAGGCGGTCGAGCTCGGCGCGCACCGCCGTCATCGGCACCTGGAAGTCCAGGTCGATCTCGACCGTGCCGAGCAGGTCCGCCGCGCGCCGCGTCCAGTTCTCGAAGGGGGTGGTCGTGAAGTAGGTGCACGGCAGGATCAGCCGCCGGTCGTCCCAGGCGTGCACGACGACGTAGGTGAGCGTGATCTCCTCGATGCGCCCGAACTCGCCGTCGAGCACCACCACCACGTCGTCCACGCGGATCGCGTCCGTGAACGCGATCTGCATGCCGGCGAACGCGTTGGCCAGCGATGACTGGGCTGCGACGCCGAGCACGATCGACAGCAGGCCGGCCGATGCGAGGATGCTGGCGCCCGCCGCCTGCATGGTCGGGAACGTCAGGAACACGGCGGCGATCGCGCAGACCACGAGCACCGCGACCGTGACACGCCGCACCAGGTTCACCTGCGTGCGCACCCGCCGTGCGTGGCGGTCGTTCGCGTGCTCGCCGGAGAACCGGGCCAGCGTGCGGTCCTCGACGACGAACGCGACCGCCCCGACCAGCCACGCCACCGAGAGGATCGTGGCGATCAGCAGCGCATGGCTGACGGCGTCGAACCACGGCTCCCCCTGGTCGGCCGTGAGGTGCACGGCGATCCAGACCGCCACCACCATGAGCACCACCCGCATGGGGCGACGCATCCGCAGCCCCATGTCGCGCACCAGCGGGTTGCGACGCCCGAGGCGCCGGATGAGGACGGACGCCACGGTGGCGAGCACGTACGCGACGACGAGGGCCCCGACCGCCCAGGCGAGCGTCACCGCCAGGCTGGCGGTCGCCTCTGCCGTCTCCTCGAGCCCGGACTGGTCGTCGGTGCGGAGCATGCGTCCAGACTAGGGAGGACCGGCCGGGACGGCCTCGCGGGCGGCCTCACGTGCTGCTGCCTCACGTGCAGTCAGGACGTCAGCCGCGCAGCCAGCCGGAGAGCCTCCTCCACGCATCCTGAGGTGCGCCGAGGCCCGTCGTGGCGACGATCACTCCCGCGGGAGGACGCGTCCCAGCATCCGGATCGCGCGGGACGCACGGTGCGCAATCGCCCCGGGATGTCCCGGTCTTCACATCGCGTCCCCGCGGTCCGCACGGGACTTCTGTTGATTGGTCAACCAAATCGTCCGGGGCACCCGTCGGCCACCCCGACGATGGAATGAGCCCCCCTACCCAAGGACCTTTGACTTGACTCAGCACGACCTGCCGACCGTTTCGCTCGCCCCGGCGTCGCCCCCCAGGCGCCGCGACATCCACTGCCCCGACCGTACCGAGCAGAGCACCGACCGTCACGCCGGTCGCGCACGACGGACCGGCCGCGACGCGCAGCAGCGCACCCGCCGCCGTTCCTTGCGGTCCGGCGTGCCGGTCGCGCTCATCGTGATGGCCCTGACGACCGGCGTCGCGACGGGACTGGCCCCGGCGTCCGGCGCGACCCGCACGGAGGCGACCACGCCTGCGGCGAGCTCGGACGGCACCATCGCCGCCGCGAGCGCCTTCGGCACGACGACCCCGGCCGCCAAGGCGATGGCGAGCGCCTCCCTCATCGGCGCGGCGTCGGCGGCCGCGGGCGCCGTCGGCTCCACCGCCTCCGGCACCGGGAGCGAGGCTGCCGCCGCCGACGCGACCGCCGCCGCCACGTCCGCCGACGAGGCCGTGGCGTCCGCGCAAGTCGTCCTGGCCCGCGCCGAGCAGGTGACCACCGAGTCCCGTGCGGTGCCCGCCGA
Source organism: Isoptericola sp. Y541 (assembly GCF_059445465.1). Taxonomy (NCBI): domain Bacteria; kingdom Bacillati; phylum Actinomycetota; class Actinomycetes; order Micrococcales; family Promicromonosporaceae; genus Isoptericola; species Isoptericola sp. Y541. Next base: position 595,759 of record NZ_JCAIUJ010000002.1, read on the forward strand.
CAACCGCAAGGCGGTGGCGAAGAGCGCCGCGGAGCTCAAGGAGCTCGTCGTCGAGCGATCCGGCGACACCGCGTCCCGCGCGGGCGAGCGCACCGCCCTGACCGAGCGCGGCGGCGCCGCGGACGCGCCCGGCATCACCGACGCGACCACGTCGCTCACCACGCTGCTCGACAAGGCCGAGACCAGCGCGGTCAGCATCAAGCCCGCACCGGCGACCCCCGGCGAGATCCTGCACGTGCAGGGGGCCGAGGCCCGCAAGGCCGCGGCGGCGCTCGCGAAGCACGCGACCGACACCGACGCCCACGACAACGGGCGGATCCCGTCGGGCGACCTGTGCGAGGTGTCGTTCGCCTCGGGCGAGACGCTGCGTTGCGACGCCGCCGATCAGCTCAAGCGGCTCGACATCGCATACCGCGCACGCTTCGGCAAGCACCTCAGCATCCGCGACTCCTACCGCTCGTACGACTCACAGGTCGCCACCAAGGCCTCCCGCGGCTACTTCGCCGCGGTGCCCGGCTACTCCAACCACGGCTGGGCCGTGGCCCTCGACATCAACGGTGGCGTGGAGAAGTACGAGTCCGCCCAGCACGAGTGGCTCGTCGCCCACGCCGCCGGCTTCGGCTGGGAGAACCCCGACTGGGCCAAGGCCGACGGGCGCAAGCCGGAGGCGTGGCACTGGGAGTACAGCCCGCTCGGCTGACGCCACCACGTCGACGCAACCCGGTGGTCGAGCCTGTCGAGACCCAGGGTTTCGACAAGCTCGACCAGCGAACTTGCTCAGGCCCAGCCGAGCTCGTGCAGCCGGTCGTCGTCGATGCCGAAGTGGTGCGCGATCTCGTGCACCACGGTGATCGCGACCTCCTCGACCACGTCGTCCCGCGTGTCGCAGATGGCGAGGGTGGGGTTGCGGAAGACGGTGATCCGGTCGGGCAGCGAGCCGGCGGCCCAGTGCAGGTCCCGTTCGGTGAGCGGGACGCCCTCGTACAGCCCGAGGAGCTCGGGGTCGTCGGCCGGGGCGTCGTCCTCGACGAGGACGACGACGTTGTCCATCATCGCCGCCAGCTCGGCCGGCACCTGGTCGAGGCCGTCCCGGACGGCGTCCTCGAACTCCTCGCGCGTCATCTCCACCACGGGACCCATCCTCGCCCACCCCGGCTACCGCGCCCGCCCCGGTGCGCCCCGCCGTCGGTCACGGACCGGGCGCGACGGCTGGGTATGCTTGCTCGGTCCAGCCCCCATCGTCTAGCGGCCTAGGACCCCGCCCTTTCACGGCGGTAGCACGGGTTCGAATCCCGTTGGGGGTACGTCTGCGAGTCGGCGAGTGCCGTCGGCCCGCGATCTGAGGCCGTTCTTCCTGGTCAGGATTCGATTTCGGGATCCCCTCGACCATGGGGTACGCTTCTTCTCGGCTCGAAACGAGCTTCCTGGTGAGGGTTTTTCTCCCCCACCATGGCCCTGTAGCGCAGTTGGTTAGCGCGCCGCCCTGTCACGGCGGAGGTCGCGGGTTCAAGTCCCGTCAGGGTCGCGCATGATGCGCCCGGTTCGTCGGCAACGGCGCCCGGGCGTTCGTGTCACGGCTCTGTAGCTCAGTTGGTAGAGCGTTCGACTGAAAATCGAAAGGTCACCGGATCGACGCCGGTCGGAGCCACCACCGAAACCCTCGTGCCCCAGGCCCGGGGGTTTCGTCGTTCCCGGCCCTCTTTTGACCGTCCCGGGCCCACTTCGGACGTCCCTGGCCGGGCCGGACGCCGTAGGAATTGCCTGGACCAGCAGGTACCGGTTGAGTGGGACCGCACGCACGATCGAAAAGACGGGGATCGGAGCAGCCGATGACGGACTGGGACGACGGACGGACTCCACCGCCCACCGAGCAGCCGCCCACCACGGGGCGCCTCATGGAGCAGTTGTCGGAACAGGCCACGCGGCTCGTCCGCGCCGAGCTCACGCTCGCGAAGGCCGAGGCCACGGAGAAGGCGAAGCGGTCCGGCATCGGGATCGGCCTCATCACGGCGGCGGTCGTCATCCTGCTCTACGCGGTGGGCGTGCTGATCTGGGCCGGGATCATCGGCCTCGCCGAGGCGTGGCCGTTGTGGTTGTCGGCCCTCGTCGTCGGCGTCGCCATGTTGCTCGTGGCAGCGCTGGCCGCCGCCATCGCCGTCAGGCAGCTCAAGAAGGCGGCGCGCCGGCCCGAGACGATCGACCGGGTCAAGGACGACGTGGAGACGATCAAGAAGGGGGTGCGCCGGTGACCGAGCCCACGACGCCGCAGAACGGGGTCCCAGCACCGACCGAGCGGGAGCTCAAGGACGAGGTAGCACGTTCCCGCGCGGAGCTGGGAGCGACCCTCGACCAGCTCACCACCCGACTGTCGCCGTCGTACCAGGCGAACCAGTTCGTACGGGCGACCAAGGAGGCCGCGTCCGATGCCGGCACCTTCGTGACCGGTGGCGGCCTGCCGGCCGCCGAACCGCGTCGCCGGCTCAACGCCCAGGTGCTCCTCGGCGTGGCCGCGGCAGGTCTCGCCCTGGTCGTGATCGTCGTCGTCCGCGCCCGCCGCCGCTGACCGGCCCCGGTCGACAGCGGGGGCCGGCTACTTGTCCGGCGTCGCCTCCTCGGAGGCGGCGCCGAGCAGCGCGCGCACCTCCGACTCCTTGTAGCGACGGTGCCCACCGAGGGTGCGGATCGACGAGAGCTTCCCCGCCTTCGCCCAGCGCGTCACTGTCTTCGGGTCGACCCGAAAGAGGCTGGCCACCTCGGCAGGCGTCAGCAGAACCTCGGACTCTCCGTGGAGCGACATCCCCTGCACCTCCTGGTGCGCGACCGGCCCGGGCGGCGCCCAGAGTGCTACACGGTCTCGCTCATCCATTGTGGGCAGAAAGCGGGATTGAGGCGACTTGGGAGAGGATGAAATCGTCCGGATCCTGTCCTGATGGCCGAGACGTCCCGTACGTCCGTTCTGCCCGGTCCACGTCGCCGCGCCGCCCGATCGGGCCGCTGCACCGCCGGTCGCGCCGTGACCTGCGACACGATCACACCGCCCGTCCGCGCTCCGACGTCCTCGGTTGCGACCGGCACACCCTGCGGAGTGGAGGGAATGGCGCGCGAGCATGTACCGTTGGCATCTGAACAGACTACTTACGCACGGGGCCGCCGTCTGGGACGTCGCCTGCCCCGCTCCTACGTTGAGGGGGTCTCAGCCATGGGCCGCGGCCGTCAGAAGGCAAAGCAGACTAAGGTCGCTCGCGAGCTGAAGTACTTCAGCCCCGAGACGAACTACCACGCGCTCGAGCAAGAGCTCAAGGGCAGCGAGGGTGGTCGAACGGACGTCGCGACGGAGGATCGACACCTCTCCGCCGAGGACAGTGAGTACGACAATCAATACACGGGGTGGAACGACGACCGCTGACGCGGTCGGGCTGAGTTCTCGCACCATGCAGAAAGGGCCGGACGGCAGTCGCCGTCCGGCCCTTTCGTGCGCTCGTCAGCGGTAGTCGCCGGTCATCCGCACGGCGCCGCCGTGCACGCCCTTGGTGCCGGCCACCAGGTCCTCGGCCGACCCGGCCGGGTCCAGGTCCGCCACGGACCCCAGCACCCACGCCGGGACGCCGCGGGCCGCGAGGGTCGCCAGGGCGGCATCCACGCCGTCGGCCCCGACCACGGCCACCATGCCGACGCCCAGGTTGAGGGTGTTCTCGAGGTCGCGGCGCGGCACCGACCCGAGCTCGCGCACGGTGCGGAACACGGCGGGCACCTCCCACGACCCGCGGTCCACGGTCGCGACCGTGCCCTCGGGGAGCACGCGCGCCAGGTTCGCGGCAAGCCCGCCACCGGTGACGTGCGTGAACGCGTGCACCTGGGCGGCCTGGTTCTCGGCGAGCGCGAGCACGTCGCGCGCGTACACGCGGGTCGGCTCCAGCAGCTCCTCCCCCAGGGTGCGGCCGAACTCCTCCACGTTCCGGTCCAGCGCCCAGCCGGCGTGCTTCACGACGGCGCGCACCAGCGAGTAGCCGTTGGAGTGCAGGCCGCTCGAGCCCATCGCGACCAGCACGTCGCCGGCCCGCACCCGCTCCGGGCCCAGGACGGCGTCCGCCTCCACGATGCCTGTGGCCGCGCCCGCAACGTCGTACTCGTCCGGCTCGAGCAGGCCGGGGTGCTCGGCGGTCTCGCCCCCGACGAGGGCGGTGCCCGCCACCTCGCACGCCTGGGCGATGCCGCGCACGATGTCGGCCACCCGCTCGGGCACGACCTTGCCCGTGGCGATGTAGTCCGTCATGAACAGCGGCTCGGCGCCCACCACGACGATGTCGTCCACGACCATGCCGACGAGGTCGAAGCCGATCGTGTCGTGCTTGTCGAGCGCCTGGGCGATCGCGACCTTGGTGCCGACGCCGTCGGTCGACGTCGCGAGGAGCGGACGGCGGTACTCGCGGATCGCGGACAGGTCGAACATGCCGGCGAACCCGCCGACACCCCCCAGCACGGCGGGGCCGTGGGTACGGCGTACCGCGTCCTTCATCAGCTCAACGGCCTTGTCGCCGGCCTCGGTGTCGACGCCGGCCGCGGCGTAGGTCAGGGGTTCGTTGGTCACGTTGGCTCCCAGGCCGGTGGTCGATCTCGTCGAAACCACCATCGGTCGTCGGTCGGTGGTCTCGACACGTTCGACCACCGGGATCTGATCAGGGGTGGTCGAGGGCGGTCGACGCTCCGGCGCCGACGGAGACCTGGGCGAGGCCGTCCTCCGGGGCGCCGAGCGGCAGCTCGGCCTGCTCGAGCAGGTGCTTGCCGAGCTGGTCCGCGGTGGGCAGCTCGATCGGGTACTTGCCGGTGAAGCAGGCCGCGCAGAGCTGCGAGGCCGGCTGTTCGGTCGCGGAGATCATGCCCTCGACCGAGATGTAGCCGAGCGAGTCGGCCCCCAGGGTCTGCCCGATCTCGTCGGGCGAGAGGCCGTTGGCGATGAGCTCGGCCCGCGAGGCGAAGTCGATGCCGTAGAAGCACGGCCACCTGACCGGCGGGGACGAGATCCGCACGTGCACCTCGGCCGCACCCGCCTCGCGCAGCATCCGGACCAGGGCGCGCTGGGTGTTGCCGCGCACGATCGAGTCGTCGACCACCACGAGCCGCTTGCCGCGGATGACTTCCTTGAGCGGGTTCAGCTTGAGCCGGATGCCGAGCTGGCGCAGGGTGTCCGACGGCTGGATGAAGGTGCGGCCCACGTAGGCGTTCTTCGTCAGGCCCTGCCCGAACGGGATGCCGGACTCCGCGGCGTAGCCCACGGCCGCCGGGGTGCCCGATTCCGGTGTCGGGATGACCAGGTCCGCGTCGACCGGGTGCTCTCGGGCCAGCGTGCGACCCATCTCGACGCGCGACGCGTGCACGGAGCGACCGTTGATCGTGTTGTCCGGGCGGGCGAGGTACACGTACTCGAAGACGCAGCCCGCACGCTCCGGCTCGGCGAACCGGTCGGAGTGCAGGCCGTCGGCGTCGATCGTGATGAGCTCGCCCGGCTCGACCTCGCGCACGTACGACGCGCCGACGATGTCGAGCGCCGGCGTCTCGGAGGCGACGACCCAGCCGCGATCCAGCCGGCCGAGGACGAGCGGGCGCACGCCCTGCGGGTCGCGCGCCGCGTACAGCGTGCTCTCGTCCATGAAGACGAGCGAGAAGGCGCCGCGCAGCTGCGGCAGCACCTCGAGCGCCGTCTGGGCGAGGGTGTGGTCGGCATCGCCGGCGAGCAGGGCCGTGATGAGCGCCGTGTCCGTGGTGTTGCCGCGCGCGAGCTCGCCGCGGCGCTGCGCGCCGTAGCGCTCGGCCACGAGGTTGACCAGCTCGGCGGAGTTGGTGAGGTTGCCGTTGTGCCCGAGGGCGACCGTGCCGCCCGCCGTCGCACCGAGGGTCGGCTGAGCGTTCTCCCAGGTGACCCCGCCGGTCGTCGAGTAGCGGCAGTGGCCGACGGCGAGGTGTCCGGTCAGCGCGTCGAGCGCGGTCTCGTCGAAGACCTGGGACACGAGCCCCATGTCCTTGTAGACGAGGATCTGCTCGCCGTTGCTGGTCGCGATGCCGGCGGACTCCTGGCCGCGGTGCTGCAGCGAGTACAGGCCGAAGTAGGCGAGCTTGGCGACCTCCTCGCCGGGGGCCCAGACCCCGAAGACGCCGCATGCGTCCTGTGGGCCCTTCTCGCCGGGCATGAGGTCATGGTTCAGGCGGCCGTCAGGGCGCAAGGGCATGGCCCGAGTATCCCACAGGCCCCCGGTCTGACGACCTGCGCCGACGGGTCAGCGGCGACGCAGGCTGCGTCGGTCCGCGATCACCGCGAGCAGGCCAGCGACACCGAGGCCGAGCGCGATCCCGCCGAGCACCGTCGCGCCCACGTAGACACCGGGCTTCATCAGGGTCTCGGCGGAGTCGGTGGCGGCGATGAGCCACGTGGAGAAGATCAGCCCGGCGACGGCGCCGACCAGCGCACCCACCCACAGGAAGACCGGGTACTTCGGAGCGCGGCGGATCCGGTCCGGGTCCACGAGCAGCGTCACGTCCTGGGGCTCGTCCTCGCGCTCGTCGTCCGCCTGCGCCCCGTCGGCCTGCGCCCCGTCGGCCGGCGCATCGGCCTGCGGCGCATCGGTCTGCGGCGCCGGGTCCTGCGGCTGCTCGGTCCGGGCGGCGTCGTCGATCGGCGTGCCCGTGGGCGCGTCGTCGGCCGCGGCGCGCGGTGCGGGGTCGGGCGTCGCCGGGCGGTCGGGGGTGGGGCTGCTCACCCCTCGAGCGTAAGCCACCTCCCGGCGCTGTCCGGGCACTGTCCGGCCGCCGCTCCTCGGGTCGCGTGAGCACGGTCACTCAGGCGGCGCCGAGGTCGCTCCACGGGCCCCACGGCGTGGCACCCGGCTCGTCGTGGCGGGAATACCACCGCGCCTCCCAGCGGTGCCCGTCGTGCACCGCGACGTCGCCCTTGCCGTACACCCAGGTGTCCGTCCAGGTGGCGAACGTGCCGTCCGCGGTGAGCACGGGCGAGCCGACCTCCGCCCATGGCCCGTAGCCGGACGCGCCGGGCTTGTCGCCGCGCGACCACCACAGCGCCTCGAACAGGCCGCCGTCGGACGCGACGCGGTCGCCCTTGGCGTACGTGGCGGCCGCCTTCCAGGCCGGCGCCGACGGGACCAGGTCGAGGCCGACGAGCAGCGGGTCGTGGTCGGAGGACCGGAACGGCGACTCGTCGTACAGGATCGTGGCGTTGTAGTTGTAGCGGCTGTACTCGTTCGCGATCGGCTCGACGGCGTTGATGTTCCAGATGTCGGTGCCGGTCACGCGCTCGAGCAGGGCCGGCGACGCGAGGGCGTGGTCGAGCGAGCCCACCATGCCCTCGAACAGGTAGGAGTACTCCCCCGTCGTGGGCCCGAGGTCCGTGTACCCGGCGTCGGTCAGCACGACGATCGGGTCCTCCTGCTCGTAGGAGTTGAGGTCGCCCACCAGCAGCACCGCGTCCGTCCCGGCGTCCGCCGCGACGTCGTCGGCGAACTCCGTGAGCGCGGTCGCCTGGCGCACGCGCGACTCGTTGGAGGCGCCCTGGCCGTCGCCGGTGTCCTCGTCGCCAGGCCAGGGCCCGGCCGAGCCCTTGGACTTGAAGTGGTTGGTGATCACCACGACGTCGTCGCCCGGGTCGGCGGCGACGCCTCCGGCGGGCTGGAACGCCTGCGCGAGCGGCTGACGTGCGTTGCCGAACGCCTCCGGGTCGTCCAGGATCCGGGAAGCCCCGACGGGGTCCGCCCCGGCCGTGCGGTAGACGAACGCGGTGCGGATCACGTCCTCTTCCGCCGGGACCGCCGTGGGCGAGGGCACGAAGGCCCAGGTGCCGGCGCCGTCGTGCGCGTTGAGCGCGTCCACCAGGTCGGACAGCGCCTGGTCTCGGGCCTTGCCGAAGGCCGCCGAGTTCTCGATCTCCTCGAGCGCGACGACGTCGGCGCCGAGGGCGGAGATCGCGGCGACGATCTTGGTCTGCTGTCGCTCGAGGTCCTCGGCCTCGGCCGCGCCGCGGGCGTCGCAGCCGTCACGGACCGTCACCGGGTCGCCGGCGCGGTCGGTATAGAACGTGCAGCCGGTGAGCCGGTCACCGGTGGTGGTGAAGTAGTTGAGCACGTTGAACGTGCCGACCTGCAGCGTGCCACCGACGTCTTCGGGCGTCGTCTCGCGGGTGTCCTCGACCGTGGCGGGCTGCACGTCGTCCGCGACGTCGGGCGTGAGGCGGTGCTGCGGCTGCAGCCCCCAGGCGTCGTAGCGGTAGTCGAGCACGACGGGGCGCATGAACGTCACGGCCGCGCCGACCCGCACGGGTGCCCCGCCTGTGAGCCACGGCAACGGGCTGCCGGAGTTCGCCGACGAGCTGTAGTTGACCGACGACCCGTCGTCGAGCAGGACGGCGCGCGCGGCGTTGTCCTCGGCCTGCTCCTTCGCCTCCGGCGAGCCCGGACGGCCCACCGACGTGGGCTGCACCAGCGGCGACGGGCCCGCCGCCAGCCCGATCGTGCCGTAGTAGTTGGTGCTGTAGTTGTCGGTGACTGTGAAGTCGCCCTGCGGGGCGAGCAGCATCCCCTCGAGCGCCTCGCGCTCGGCCTCGTTCGCGGGCCAGGTGGTCCGCAGGGGCTCGACCTCGCCGGGCTCGCGCCGTCCTGAGCCCGTCGAAGGGTCCAGCGCCGTCCAGGAGTCGGCGGTGACCTCCGTCAGCCCCTCGTGTTCGCTCACCTTGCCGGTCACCTCGACGTGGGCGCCCACGGTCAGCGCCGCCGCCGCCGCTCGCGAGTAGACGAAGACGGCGTCGGAGGCGCCGGGCGTCGCGTCGTCCGCCGGGTCGCCCCCCGTGCCGGCCGTCTGCAGGTAGAGCCCGTCGAAGCCACCGGTGGGGTAGGTGGCGGTGACGACGCCGGTGGTGGTCACGGTCTTCCCGGCCAGCGGCGAGGCCGCCGCGGTGCCCTGGATCTCGGCGATGGTGGCGTCCTCGCCGGGCCCCGGGTCCGGGTCGGGGTCGGGGTCGCTCGCCGTCGGGGTCGGCGCGCCCGCCGCGAAGTCGGCCGCGTTGTCGGCGGTGTTCGCGTGGTCGGTGCGGGCGACCGACGTGGCGTTGGTCGTGGCGGGCGCGGGGCCGGAGCCCGCGTAGGCGTTCGCCGTCGCGCCCCACCCGACGAGGTCCACGACGTCCTCCACCTCGCCGCACGCAGCGCCCGAGCAGGCGAGCCGCGTGGTGGAGCGGACGAGGGCGATCTTGGCGCCCGTGCCGGACATCGCGATCGTGCCCGTGGCGTCGGGCGGCGGCAGGGCGGGCAGCGACGTGTTCGCGCCCGTCGCCTGCGCGACGAGGAACGACCCGCCCGCGGGAACCTCCCCGCTCAGGTTCGTCTGCGCCCCGTTGGCCCACGCGCCGGTCGCGGACGCGTACTGCACGGACCAGCCGTCGAGCGACACGGCCTCGTCGGTCGGGTTGTACAGCTCGACGAAGTCCTGGTTGAAGGCACCGCCGCTGTTGCCCCCGCCCCCGTACATCTCGTCGATGACGACCGGGGCGTCGGGTGCGACTTCGGCCGCCGCAGGGCCGGCGAGGGCCGCGGTGGCGGGGAGGACGAGCACGGCAGCGACGGCGGCCGAGAGCGGCCCTCGACGTCGGGCGGGGCGAGTGCTGCTCACGGTGGCTCCTTCGCGGCTGACGTGCAGGTATGGCCACCCAAGCAGGTTCGTGTGAACCGAGGTTGAACCCCAGGTCACCGGACGACACCGTCCGCCGACCCGCGCGCACCTGTCGGGTGTCGCCGAACGTAGCGGACGGCGCCGACACGCGCGCGCCGCACGAACTACCTCGCCGAGTTTCGAACTACCTCGCCGAGATCCGGACTACCTCGCGGGAGTCAGGAGCGCGGGCGGGCGGCCTGCAGCGGGAGCAGCTCGGAGAGGTCGGCTCGTTCCCCCGACGCCCGCACCCGGCCGTCGGCCACGGCGTCGACCCAGGAGACCCGGCCGGTGGCCAGGCCGAGCCAGGTCTCGACGTCGGTCTCCACCACGTTGGGTGGCGTGCCGCGCGTGTGCCGCGGCCCGGTCACGGCCTGCACGGCCCCGGCGGGCGGCACCCGCACCTCCACCGAGTTCCCGGGGGCCACGTCGGCGACCTCCTCGAGCGTGAACCGCACGGCCGTCGTCGTCACCGCGCGGGACGAGTCCCCGCCCAGCCAGGAAGCCACGGCGGCGCGCCCAGCGGCCGGGTCGGTACGTCGTCGAGCAGGCATGCCGCAACTTTAAGACGGCGACGACCGGTTGGTCTCGACAGGCTCGACCGACGAACACGGTCGCGACAGGCTCGACCGACGACACCGTCGCGACAGGCTCGACCGACGACACCGTCGCGACAGGCTCGACCGACGAACGACTAGGAAGCAGCGAGCTCCGCCCGCACCTCCTCGCGCAGCAGCCCGTGCCGCGACGGCTCGGGAGCAGCGGCGAGCAGCGTCTTCGTGTAGTCGTGCTGCGGGTTGAGGATGACCTCGTCGGACGGCCCCCGCTCCACGATGTCGCCCCGGTACATGACGAGGATCTCGTCGCTGAAGTGCCGCGCGGTGGCGAGGTCGTGGGTGATGTACAGGACGCCGAGGTTCTCCTCGCGCTGCAGACGGGCCATCAGGTTGAGGACGCCGAGGCGGATGGACACGTCGAGCATGGACACGGGCTCGTCGGCGACGAGGAACCGCGCGCCGGGTGCCAGCGCCCGGGCGATCGCGACTCGCTGCCGCTGCCCGCCGGACATCTCGTGGGGCCGCTTGGCGGCGTACACCTCGGCCGGGGTGAGGTTCACACGCTCCAGCAGCCCGTGCACGGCCGCGTCCGTCGCACTACCGGTCGCGACGCCGTGGATCTTCAGCGGCCGCTCCAGGTGGTGCGCCACCGTGTGGTATGGGTTCAGGGACGCGAACGGGTCCTGGAAGACCATCTGCACCTGGTGCCGGTACCCCGACAGCGCCCGGCCGCGGCGGCCGATGGGCGCGCCGTCGAGCAGGATCTCGCCGGTTGTCGGCGTCTCGAGCTGGGAGATCATCCGCGCCACGGTGGACTTGCCGGACCCGGACTCGCCGACGAGCGCGATGGTCCTGCCCGGCTCCAGGGTGAACGACACGTCGTTGACGGCACGCAGGATGCTGCTGCTGAGCCCGCTGCGGACCTTGAACTCCTTGACGAGGTTGCGGACCTCGAGGCTGGTCATGACGTCTCCCCCTCTGCGTCGTCCTGAGAGACGCCGGTGCGGACGAACGAGCCACGGTCGCCCGTGAGGCTCGGGAACGAGGCGAGCAGCTGCTTGGTGTACGGGTGCTGCGCGCGGGCGTAGATCGACTCGGCGGTGTCGAGCTCGACGATCTCGCCTTCCCGCATGACGGCGATGCGGTCGCTGATCTCGAGGAGCAGGGGCAGGTCGTGGGTGATGAACACGACGGCGAAGTTGAACCGCTCGCGCAGGCGCATGATCTCGCGCAAAATGCCACGCTGGACGACGACGTCGAGGGCCGTCGTCGGCTCGTCCATGATCATGACCTGCGGGTTGAGCGCCATCGCCATGGCGATCATCACGCGCTGGCGCATGCCCCCGGAGAGCTCGTGCGCGAAGCTCTCGAGCCGCGACGGGTCCACGCCGACGAGCTCCAGCAGCTCGGCCGAGCGCTCGGCCCGCTCCTTGCGGCCCACCTGCGGCCGGTGCGTGGTCAGCACGTCCTCGAGCTGCTTGCGCACGCTGATCACCGGGTTGAGCGAGTTCATCGCCCCCTGGAAGACCATCGACACCTTGTCCCAGCGGAAGGCACGCAACGAGTCGCCGGTGAGGCCGACGACGTCGATTTCGGTGCCGCCGGCGTCGTGGAAGGTGACGTCGCCGGAGCGCAGGATCGCGGGCGGCTTGAGCAGCCGGTTGAGCCCGTAGGCGAGCGTGGTCTTGCCGCAGCCGGACTCCCCGGCGAGGCCGAGGATCTCGCCCCGGTGCAGCGTGAGCGACACGTCGCGGACGGCCTCGACGGGCGGGTCCACCTCGTACTCGATGGAGACGTGGCGGGCGGTGAGGACCGGTTCGAGCCTGGCCACGTGCTCCGCGTGCGTGGCGGAGCTGAGCGGGGCGGTGGTGGTGGCGGTCATACGTCGACCCTCTCCTTCTGGTCGGCCTGATCGGCCTGATCGGCCTGATCGGCCTGGTCGACCACGGCGGCCCGCGCCGCGGCGGCGCGGCCGAGCTTGTCCTTGCCGGCCTTGCGGGCCTCGCGGACGCTCTTGGCCGCCGCCGGCGCGAGGCGCAGCTTCGGGTTGACGATCTCGTCGATCGCGAAGTTGAGGAGGGACAGGCCGGTCCCGAACGCGGCGATCATCACGCCCGGGGGCACGAACCACCACCAGGCGCCGCGGGTCAGCGCGCCGCCGCCCTGTGCCTCGTTCAGCATCGTGCCCCACGTGATCGAGCCGTTCGGGCCGAGGCCGAGGTAGGAGAGGCCGGCCTCGCCGAGGATCGCCAGCACGATCGCGAAGAGGAACTGCGCCGCCAGCAGCGGCAGCAGGTTCGGCAGCACCTCGACGAGGATCACCCGCGGCGTCTTCTCCCCCGCCACGCGGGCCGCGGCGACGTAGTCGCGCACCCGCAGCGAGCGCGCCTGCGAGCGCAGCACGACGGCGGGTCCGGCGAACGCCGTGATGCCGAGGATCAACGCCACCACCCACAGGCTGCGCACCTGCAGGTAGCTGGCGACGACGATCATGAGCGGCAGGCCGGGGATCACGAGCATGATCCCCGTGATCAGGGACAGGACCTCGTCGGTCCAGCCCCGCACGTACCCGGCGACGACGCCGAAGAACAGCGCGAGCACGATCGCGACGAGGCCCGCGGAGACGCCGACGATCAGCGAGCCCCGGGCGCCCTCGGCGAGCTGGGCGAGCACGTCGTAGCCGAGCGAGGTGGTGCCCAGCCAGTGGCCGGGCTGCGGGGGCAGCATGGCGTCGTTGCCCGAGCTGCGCGGGTCCTGCGTGATCCACGGCCCGACGACGGCGAAGAGGACGATCGCGCCGACCAGGATCAGGCCGGCGAGCAGCTTGCCCGACATCGAGGGCAGCATCTGACGGGCGCCGGAGCGCGCGGGCGTCGACTGAGGGGGCGTCGACGTGACGGTCTGCGGGTCAGTCATTGTGCCGGGTCCTCGGGTCGATGAAGCCGTAGACGAGGTCCATGAGGAACAGAGCCGCCAGGACCGCGAGAGTGATCACGAGGAACACGCCCTGCATCAGGGCGTAGTCGTTGTTGCGCACCGCGGTGATCATCAGCTTGCCGACACCGGGGTAGGTGAAGACCTGCTCCATGACGAGGGCCCCGGCGACGACGAACCCGAGGGACACCCCGAAGCCGGCCACCGACGGCAGCGCCGCGTTGCGCACGGCGTAGGTCATGAAGACGCGGCGCGGGCGCAGCCCCTTGGCCTCCGCCGTCGTGACGTAGTCCTCCGACAGCGTCGAGACCATCATGTTGCGCATGCCGAGCAGCCAGCCGCCCACTGACGAGATGACGATCGTCACGGCCGGCAGGAACGCGTGGTAGATGACGGAGCCGACGAACGCCCAGCTCAGCTCCGGTCCGTTGAAGTGGAAGACGTCGTAGGCACCGATGATCGGGAACCACTGCAGGCTCACGCTGAACGCGAAGATCAGCACGAGGGCGACCCAGAAGTACGGCAGCGACTGCAGCATCGTGGTGCTGGGGACCAGGCTGTCCACCCACGTGCCTCGCTTCCAGCCGGCGAAGGCGCCGAGCCCGACGCCGAGCACGAAGGAGATGAACGTGGCGGTGCCGACCAGGCCGAGGGTCCACGGCAGCGCGTCACCGATGAGCTCGGTGACCGGGGTGGGGAAATTCGTCACCGAGACGCCCAGGTTGCCGCGGAGCAGGTTGCCCCAGTAGGTGACGTACTGCTCCCACAGGGTCTGGTCCTCGGCCGCCCCGAGCAGGAGCCGGATGCTGTTCTCGACACCCGCCGGGATCTCGCCGGCGCGCTGCATCTTGGCCATGAGGATGGTGAACGGGTCACCGGGCAGCAGGCGCGGGATGAAGAAGTTCAGCGAGATGGCGGCCCAGAGCGTGACCGCGTAGAAGGCGATCCGCCTCAGGTAGAACTTCATGGGGTCGGGCCGCCCTTCGGTGTCCGGGGCATGCGGCTCCTCCTCGGTCGGTGCGTCACATCGTCGTGGTGCGGGCGTGCGGGTGACCGGCGGGCTGGGGCGCCCGCCGGTCACCGGTGTGGGACGGCCGTTACTCGGTGCCGCCGAGCTTGCTGAGGACGACGCCCGACGACGGGCCCTGCCAGGACGGCGGGAACATGTACATGTCCTCCTCCGTGGGCCAGCCCGTGAACTTCGTCGTGTTGAAGAACGTCTGGGTCGCGTTCACCACGATCGGGATGTACGGCAGGTCCTCGACGATGTTCTCCTGCACGGTGGCGAACGCCTCGGCCTTGGCGGCCTCGTCGTTCGTCTCGGACGCGGCCTGGACGGCCGCGTTCACGTCGGCGTTGTCGTAGCGGGAGATGTTCCACTCGCCCGGCTCCAGCGCCGTGCCGACCTTCTGCGTGTAGTCGCCGCTGAACCACTCGCGGTAGATCTGGAACGGGTCCGCGATCGAGGTGCCGACGAGGCCGCCCATGATCATCTCGAACTCGCCGGACACGCGGGAGTCGGCGAACTCGTTCCAGGAGATCGTCGACGCCGTGACCTTGAGGCCGGCCGCGCGGGCCTGCTCCTCGATGAGCTTGGCGGCGTTGTTGAAGTCCGACCAGCCGTCCACCGACGTGAGGGTCAGCTCGATCGGCTTGCCGTCCTTACCGTAGAAGCCGTCGGCGTCCTTGGTGTAGCCGGCGTCCTCGAGGAACGTCGCCGCCGCGGCGGTGTCGGCGGTCTGCGGCGACTCCTTCGGCATGCCGTCGGCGATCCACTTGTCGTCACGACCGAGCAGCGCGTACGTCGGCGAGATGGGCGTGGCGAGGCCGACGAACGCCTTCTCGGTGATCGCCGAGCGGTCGATCGCGGCGTCGAGCGCCTGCCGGACGGCCACGTCCGTCTGGGCGCCCTTGCAGCCGAGCTCCGTGTTGGAGCAGGTGTAGAGCACCACCGGGTCGACAGGGGTGTTGACGTAGCCGAACCCGCCCGTGGAGGTGACGCGCTCCGGGTCGGGCACGAACATGGTGGTCCAGTCGATCTCGCCCGTGGTGAGCAGGTCCTCCGCGGACTGGTTCGCGTCGATGCCGACGTAGCGCAGCGCCGCCACCTTGGGCTCGCCGCCCCAGTACTCGGGGTTGGCCTTGGCGGTGTACGCGGCGTTGGACGCCGTGTCGAGCATGTAGGGACCGGTGCCCACGGGGGCCTCGGCGTTGTCCCAGGCCACGAGGCCCGTGAGGGCGTTGCCCTCGGCGTCCTCGGCGGAGTCGCCCTCGTGCTCGGAGAACACGTGCTCCGGCACGATGTACGTGCTGCCCAGGATCGCGAACTCGTTCGCGTACGCGGGCCCGTCGAAGGAGAACACCACGGTGGACTCGTCCGACGCGACGGCGTCCTTGAGGTACGCCGGCTTGGCCGTCTCGTTGGTGAACGAGTAGACGACGTCGTCCGCGGCGAACGGCTCGCCGTCGTTCCACGTCACGTCCGGCCGGATCTTGACGGTCAGCTCGGTGCCGTCCTCGTTCCACTCGAACGACTCGGCGAGCAGGGGCGTGGGGTCGACGTCCTGCAGCTTGTTGTAGGCAAAGAGGGTCTCGTAGATGCCGCCGTTGGCCAGGTGCAGCACGCCGACGGAGTAGGGGTTGAAGTTGGGGGTGATCGGGGTCTGGGAGCCCGCCCAGACCACGAGCTCCTGGTCGGTGGCCTTGCCCTCGGCCGCGGGGGCGCCGGACTCGCCACCCTCGCCGCCGCCTCCCTCGGACCCGGAGCACCCGGCTGCCAGGAGGGTCACGCTCGTCAGCGCGGCGGCCACCATCAGCCACCGGCCTCGCGTCGTACGTCGGTTCATCGTGGGTCCTTCCGGTCGGCGGCGCCCCGTCGCGCCGCGGTGGTACCGCAATGGCCGTAGGGAAGGCACCCTAACGAATAGGCCCGGGGTCGCCGCTAGAGGTTGAATCGTTATAAGGCAGGAGTGTTATCAAAACGTCATCTCGGATCCGGCGCGTCGCCGTGGCACGCGGGGGCGTCACACCCCGCGGGGCTGCGTCGTCGTCCGGGTGAGGACCCGCACCACCACCCGAGGGAAGGGACGAGCACCGATGTCTGTGCAGCACGAGGCCGACGAGGCCGCGATCCGCCAGCAGGTCGACGCCATCGCCGAGGGCCTCCGGGCCAAGGATCTCGAGGCGCTGCGGGCGCTCTACGCGCCCGACGTCGTCTCGTTCGACATCGAGCCGCCCCTGCAGCACGTCGGCATCGACGCGAAGCTGCGGAACTGGGCGAACGTCTTCACGGCCTTCCAGGACGTGCGCTACGAGGTCCGCGACCTGACCCTCGCCGTCGACGGGCGCGTCGCCTTCGGGTACGCCTTCGGCCGCCTCAGCGGCACCCTGCAGGGCGGGACGACGACCCCCGGCATGTGGGTCCGCGCCACCTTCGGCTTCCGCAAGGTCGACGGACGTTGGCTGATCGCACACGACCAGGTCTCCGTGCCGTTCGACCTCCGGAGCGGCGCGGGCGTGACCGACCTCGAGCCCTGACCTTCGAGAACTCGATCGGAGGTGGGACGAGGCCCGATGGCGCGAGAGGCCGCGCGCAGGAAGAGCGGTCAGCCCAGGGTGAAGAGCACCCGGCGCTCCGGCACGGACGCCTCGGCCAGGGTCGCGCGGACGCGCTCCCCCAGCGGCAGCTCGGCGCCCTCCACCCGGGCCCGAACGGCCGGCTCGCGCAGCATCACCTCGCCGCGCTGCGCGGCGCCCTCCTTCTTGCTCTCGTGCACGTCGACGACGACGCCGTCGAAGGCCTCGCCCTCGTGGCCGGCGAGCAGCGCCGCCTCGACGATGTCGACGCACCCGCGCTCGAACGCGCCGGCCGTGCGCCCGGCCTCCGTCATCGTGGCGGGCAGACCCGGCAGCGCGTCCGTCACCCAGCCGGGCACGTCGCGGCCGGCGGCGTGCGCGAGGCACACCTCGGTGGCGTACCGGTCGGCCAGACGACGCAGCGGCGCCGTGACGTGGGCGTACTCGGCGGCGATCGCGGCGTGCCGCGCGTCGGCGGGCAGCGCGACCGGCGCCCCGCCGTCCGGCCCCGGCACACCGAACGCCAGGTAGCCCGCGCCGCGGAACAGCGTGGTCGCCTCGGCGAGGAAGGCCGCGTGGGCGGGTCGTCGCGACTCGAGCGTGGGGATCAGCTGCGCGTAGGGGACGTCCTCGAGCCAGTCGATGCCGAGCGCCGCGGCCGTCCGGCGCAGGCGCGCGATGTCGCGCTCGTCGGCCGGGGGCAGCGTGCGCAGGAGGCCGATCCCCGCCTCCCGCATCATCGCCGCCGCGGCGATCCCGGTGAGGAGCGAGATCTGCGCGTTCCACCCCTCGACGGGCAGCGTGCGGCGCAGCTCCAGCGAGAACGAGCCGTCCTTCTGCGGCAGGATCTCCTGCTCGGGCACCTCCAACGACACCCCGCCACGGTCACGCTCCCGTGCCTGGCGCAGCCGCCCGACGTCGGCCAGCAGCGCCAGCGACTCCGTGGCCTGCCCGGCATCGAGCGCGGCCTGCGCCTCGCCGTAGGTGAGCCGGTCCCGGGACCGGACCGTCGCCCTCGTCACCGAGGCACTGGTGACCTCCCCGTCCCCGTCCAGGCCGATGGTCCACAGGACGGCGGGGCGGTCCTCGTCGGGCAGCAGGCTCGCCGCGCCCTCCGAGAGCACCGTCGGGTGCAGCGGTGTACGCACGTCCGGGCCGTAGACCGTGGCGCCGCGGCGATGGGTCTCCTCGTCGAGGGCGCCGCCCGGCCGCACGAACGCGGCGACGTCGGCGATCGCGTACCGCACGATGTAGCCGCTACCCGACGACGCGACGTGCACGGCCTGGTCGAGGTCCATCGAGCCGGGCGGGTCGATCGTCACGAGCTCGACGTCGCGCCGGTCCTGCTCGGCGCCCTCGACCGGCGCAGATCCCCCGGCGGCCGCCGACTCCTCGGCCTCCTCCCGGACGGCGGTCGGGAACATCGCAGGCAGGCCGACCTCGGCACGGAGAGCGGCGAGGGCGTCGGCGACCTCGGCCGGCCCGGCGAGGGCGAGATGGAGCTGACGCGTCGGCACGGCTCGACGGTAACGGCGCACCGCCGACGGCGCGCGGCGGGGCGCGACGCCGTGTGCGCGACCCGTTTTCGACAGGCTCCGCCGCCGACAGATATCTTGATGTCAAACAATCTTTCGTCCACCACTGCCCTGCCTAGGGAGCATCGCCGCATGACCACCGAGTCCCGGCCCGAGGCCGCCACGATCATCTACACCCACACCGACGAGGCGCCGCTGCTCGCGACCTACTCGTTCCTCCCGATCGTCGAGGCGTACGCCGCCCAGGCCGGGGTCCGGCTCGAGACGCGCGACATCTCGCTCGCCGGGCGCATCCTCGCCCAGTTCCCGGAGCGCCTCGCCGACGACCAGCGCGTGCCCGACGACCTCGGCGAGCTCGGCGCGCTGGCCACCACCCCCGAGGCCAACATCATCAAGCTGCCGAACATCTCGGCGTCGACGCCGCAGCTCAAGGCCGCCGTGGCCGAGCTGCAGGCCCAGGGCTACGACATCCCGGACTACCCGGAGGACCCGCAGACCGACGCCGAGAAGGACGTGCGCGCCCGCTACGACAAGACCAAGGGCTCCGCGGTCAACCCGGTGCTGCGCGAGGGCAACTCGGACCGCCGCGCCCCCGCCTCGGTGAAGAACTACGCCAAGGCGCACCCGCACCGCATGGGCGCCTGGTCGGGCGAGTCGAAGACGAACGTCGCGACGATGGGCCACGACGACTTCTTCGCCAACGAGAAGTCCGTCGTCATCCCCGCCGACGACACGCTGACCATCCGCCTCGTCACCCCCGCGGGCACCACGGTGCTCAAGGACGGGCTGAAGGTCGAGGCGGGCGAGGTCGTCGACGCGACCTTCCTGTCTGTGGCCGCGCTGAACACCTTCCTCGCCGAGCAGATCGCCCGGGCCAAGGCCGAGGGTGTGCTGTTCTCCGCCCACCTCAAGGCCACGATGATGAAGGTCTCCGACCCGATCATCTTCGGCCACGTGGTGCAAGCGTTCTTCCCCGCCCTCTTCGCGCAGTACGGCGACCAGCTCAAGGCCGCGGGCATCTCGCCCAACGACGGCCTCGGTGGGCTCCTCGCCGCCGTCGACAAGCTGCCCGACGGCGCGGCGATCAGGGCCGCCGTCGAGCAGGGCCTCGCGGACGGGCCGGCGCTCGCCATGGTCGACTCCGACCGCGGCATCACCAACCTGCACGTGCCGTCCGACGTCATCATCGACGCGTCCATGCCGGCGATGATCCGCGGCGGCGGCCACATGTGGGGCCCGGACGGCAAGGAGCACGACACCCTCGCCGTCATCCCCGACTCGTCGTACGCGGGCGTATACCAGACCGTCATCGACGACTGCCGCGTGCACGGCGCCCTCGACCCGGCCACGATGGGCTCGGTGCCCAACGTGGGCCTCATGGCCAAGAAGGCCGAGGAGTACGGCTCGCACGACAAGACGTTCGAGATCCCCGCGGACGGCACGGTCGAGGTCGTGAACGGGGCCGGCGACGTGCTGCTGAGCCACGACGTCCAGGCCGGCGACATCTGGCGCGCCTGCACCACCAAGGACGTCGCGATCCGCGACTGGGTCAAGCTCGCCGTCACGCGCGCCCGCGCCACCGGCGACCCCGCCGTGTTCTGGCTGGACGCGCGGCGCGCCCACGACGCGCAGCTCATCACCAAGGTGGAGGAGTACCTGGGCGACCACGACACCGACGGCCTGGACATCCACGTCATGGCGCCGGCCGAGGCGACCGCGTTCTCACTCGCGCGCATCCGCAAGGGCCTGGACACCATCTCGGTGACGGGCAACGTGCTGCGCGACTACAACACGGACCTGTTCCCGATCCTCGAGCTGGGCACGTCGGCCAAGATGCTGTCCGTGGTGCCGCTGATGAACGGCGGCGGCCTGTTCGAGACCGGCGCGGGCGGCTCGGCCCCGAAGCACGTGCAGCAGCTCCTCGCGGAGAACTACCTGCGCTGGGACTCGCTCGGCGAGTTCTTCGCGCTCGCCGCGTCGTTCGAGCACCTCGCCGGAGCCACCGACAACCCGCGCGCCCAGGTGCTCGCGGACACGCTCGACCGCGCCACCGGCACGTTCCTCGACCGGGACAAGTCCCCGACGCGCCGCGTGGGCGGCATCGACAACCGCGGCTCGCACTTCTACCTGGCGCTCTACTGGGCGCAGGAGCTGGCGGCGCAGTCGGACGACGCCGAGCTGGCCGCCGCGTTCGGCCCGCTGGCCGCGGCGCTCGCCGAGCAGGAGTCCACGATCGTGGACGAGCTCGTCGGCGTGCAGGGCTCGCCCGCCGACGTGGGCGGCTACTACCGCCCCGACCCGGCCAAGGCCACCGCGGTGATGCGCCCGTCCGCCACGTTCAACACGGCGCTCGAGGCCATCTGACGCCGAGATAGAGAGGGCCCTCCGCCGAGATAGAGAAGGCGGACCCGCGAGATAGAGAAGCTCGGACGCGACCCCAGCCGGCTGGGGTCGCGTCCGGGCTTCTCTATCTCGCGGGTCCGCCTTCTCTATCTCGGCGTTCCGGGTTCTCTATCTCGGCGGGTCACCAGTTCCAGCCGCGGGAGCTGAGCTCGAGCTCCTCCCGGAGCCGCTCGGCCGCCTCGGCCCGCTGGTCGGCCCGCAGCGGCGGGTCCTGGACGGTGAGCCCGGACAGGCGGCAGGCCTCGCGCAGGAGGGCGTCGTAGGCACACTGCACTGCCCGCCAGTGGTGCGCCCGGGCGAAGACGTCGGGGTCGTCGGTCAGCCGTCGCAGCTCCCCGGCCAGCTCGCCGAGCCGCACCTGGAGCGCCAGCGTGACCAGCGGGTCCGCGGTCGCGGCTCGACGGCGCAGGTCGCGCCGCGCCACGGCCTCGCGGTGGGCGTCCGAGCTGGTCCACGACCGTGCGGCGACCGCCGCCACGAGCACGGTCGCCACCACCAGGAAGACCAGCTGCCACGTCATCGGAGCACCCCCACCGCTCGATTTCAGCCTAGGCCGGGAGCGCGCCGCACGCGACAATCTGCGACATGTCCGTGACCCGCCGGATCTGGGCGGCGCTCGCCGGGCTCGCGACGCTGCTGCTGTCCGCGTGCGCGTCTCCCATGCCCTCGCACGCCCAGGGGCCGGCGCCACTGCTCGCGGCACCCGCGGCGGGCGTCTCGGGCGGCGTGGAGATCGGTGGCCGGCGGGTCGAGGTCCACGTCCCGCCGGGCTACGACCCGGCCGACCCCGTGCCGCTGCTCGTGGTGCTGCACGGCCTCGGCTCCGACCCGGTCCGCGTGGACGCCCAGCTCGGGCTCCAGGACGAGGCCGCCGACCGCGGCATCCTCTACGCCCTCCCGGTCGGCACCCGAGGCAGCGACGGCCGCCGGTTCTGGGACGCCACCGACGCCTGCTGCAACACCGTGCTGCCCGAGCTCCGTCGTGGTGAGCGGGCCACGAGTGGTGAGGGCGTGCAGGATCTCGGTCCGCGCACGGTTGCCGATCGTCTCAATGGCTCCTGACACCTCCTCGGGCACTCCTGGTGGCTCGATGAGTCGGGGCATGGCCTGAATGATGCCGGATGCCGCGCATGGCGGCCCCTGCACTTCCGCCGTACCTTCGAGGGATGACCGGCACAAACACCTCCGAGGAGGGCCCGTGAAGGGTTCTGGCAAGACCGAGACGCCCAAGCGCCCCCCGGGCAGCCCGATGCTGATCGTGCTGATGATCATCGTGGTCCTCCCGTCCGTGCTGCTCGCCGATTCATGGGGGGCTGGCTCGGTGGGGATCATCGGCGGCCTGACGGGCATGTTCGCACTGGTGGCGTTCATGGGCGGTCCGCTCCGGGCCGACCTCCGCATCGCTGCGGTGATGGGCCCGCTGCTGATCTTCGCCGCGGCCGTCCCGCGCCTGGTGGCCGAGACCTCGCGCCCCGCGGCGATCGCGCTCGTCGTGGTGCTCGTGTTCGTGGCCGCACTGCTTCCCCTGCTCGGCCCACGCTTCGGCAACGCGGGGATGGGGCTGGGGATGGCCACGGTGTTCGGCTACGGCTACGCGCCGATGGGTGGGGCCGATCATCGGCAGGTGTTCGCGGCGGCCGTCGCGGGGGTCGCCGTGGCGCTCCTCCTGCGCATCCTGATGGGGATCTCGGACCCTTCCAAGCAGACCCGCGAGCAGGTCGCCGCGGTCCTCGTCGCCGACGATCCGAGCGCCGCCACCGCCACCGCGTTCGGCACCTGGCTCAGCGACGGCAGGCGGCGCTGGCTCGCGGACGCGCTCGAGGGGGCCTCGCGCTACCGCCTGGCCCTGCACACGGCAGACCTCGCGGCGGCGGGCGGCCCCGACGACGCCGCGCTCCGAGGGCGGGCTCACGAGCTGGCCGAAGAGATGGGGGCCAAGCCCCGGCGGGACAAGCCCGTCAAGGCACCGTTGCCCTCGCCGGCAT
This sequence comes from Isoptericola sp. Y541, assembly GCF_059445465.1. Lineage (NCBI taxonomy): Bacteria > Bacillati > Actinomycetota > Actinomycetes > Micrococcales > Promicromonosporaceae > Isoptericola > Isoptericola sp. Y541. The sequence goes on from NZ_JCAIUJ010000002.1 coordinate 618,454, forward strand.
CAGCGGTCACCGAGACCCCCTTCACCGACGCCTCGCGTGCCCTGGACTCCGTCGAGCAGGCGATCCAGAAGCGCGACACCACCAGGGTCACGCTCGATCGAGACCGACGCCACCAGCTCCAGGACGCGGTGCTGCACCCCACGGCCAGGCTGCAGTCCATCCAGGTCCGGCACGCGTTCCGCACTGCGCTCGCAGTGCTGCTGATGCTGCTGATCACGTCCGGCCTGGAACGGGGCGACCCCCTGGTTTCCACCGTGCTGCTGACCACCTTCAGCATCCTCCAGGCCAGCTGGGGCGGCACCGTGACCAAGGCGAGGAACAAGATCATCGGCCTGGTCTCCGGCTCGCTCACGGTCGCGGTGGTCCTGCTGGTCGTCCCGTCGCAGTACCTCACCCTGGTCGCGGTCATCGCCCTGTGCCTGGGGCTGTGGTACATCGTCACCCGCCCGGCGCTGGGCAGCGCATTCATGGTCGTCGTCAGCGTCGGCTTCAACTCCGTGACCCGTGACCTGAACGCGGTCGACCTCCTCCTGCAGTACGTGGGGCTCACCCTGAGCGCGGTGCTGGTCGGACTGGTCCTCGGTTTCGCCGTGATCCCGGGCTTCCGGCCCCCGCCCCTGCGACGACGTATCGAGACCGCGACCGAGGCCACCGCGACCGCGCTCCGTGCCTCGTCGGGAAGGACCGGTCCACAGCAGCCCGAGGAGATCACCTTGCTCCGGGACGCCGTACGCCTGCAGGACGAGCTGGTGCCTGACCGCGACCAGCTCGACGACAAACAGCTCTCCGAGCTCGACACGCTGCGCAACGGGTTGCGCGACCTGACCGTCCTGGCCGACGCCACGGAGCTGACCCGCGGCGAGCTCGACCAGGTCCTCCAGGCGTTGAGCCCCGATGACCCGACGGGCGGGAACGAGCCCGACGGCACGGCCCCCGAGACCTCGGGCGCAGCGTCCTCGACCCTGTGGGACCTGGCCCAGCGGGCCGGCTCGGCCGAGCGGTACCTGCTGCGAACGCTGCCGGTCCACGCCTGAGCCGGCTCTCGCGGTCTCGCCTCACGGGCGAGCGACCGCCTCCTCGACGGTCACACCCCCTCGAGGCGGTCCAGCAGCTCGACCTGCCCCGCGACCACCAGCTCGCGCGCCCGCGCGAGCGGCACCCACGCGACCCCGGTCGAGCTCCAGGAAGGTCGCCGTCCGCCCCGAACGCGGCGGCCACTCCATCTCGAACGTGTTGCTCGTCGGCTGCTGCTCGCCGAGGCGGCCGGCGACGGGCTCCGCACCGGAGTCACCGTCACCGGGCTGGGCGACGACGTCGGGGGACGCCCGACCGTGCTGCTCTCCGACGGCACCAAGGAGACGGGTGACCTCGTCGTCGGGGCCGACGGCGCCCACTCGGTCGTGGCGCAGCACCTGGCCGGGGGGCCGACCAACCACCCCGCCGGGATCATCGGCTTCTCGGGCCGCACCTCGAGCGCCGACCTCAGCGCCGGGGAGCGTGCCCGGCTCGGGCCCCGGTCGAGTATGGCGATGGGCCCCCACGGGGCGGGCCTCTACGTCGGCTTCCTCGACCCCGCGGGCAACGCGGTCCTCGACGCCCTGCTCGACCGGTTCACGCGGGAGGGCTGGCGACCTCCTGGACAGGCTCCGGACCGTCCGCAGCGGGGACACCGCCCTGCGCGTCGCGATCAGCGACTACGAGGCCGGCCTCCGCACGCGCGGCGCGGAGGTCCTCACCCTCGCGATGAAGACCGTGCGGTGGATGCTGGCCACCGACGGCCGGTTCGGAGCGCCGGCGACCGTCGCCGCACTCCCGGCCCTCGCGGCGCTCCACCGGGTCCGCCGAGCAGGATGACGCCCGGCGCGGCGACCGCTTCGCCGTCGGCTCAGACGACGCCGAAGGCGATCATCGCGTCGGCCACATGCGTGAAGCCGGCGATGTTGGCCCCGGCCACGTAGTCGCCGGGGGCGTCGTACTCGTCGGCGGTGGCGAGGCAGCGGTCGTGGATGCCGGTCATGATCTCGGCGAGCCGGGACTCGGTGTGCTCGAAGCTCCAGGAGTCGCGGGAGGCGTTCTGCTGCATCTCCAGCGCCGACGTCGCCACGCCGCCCGCGTTCGCGGCCTTGCCCGGGCCGAACAGGACGCCGGCCTCCCGCAGCAGGGCGACGGCCTCGGGGGTGGTCGGCATGTTGGCGCCCTCGGCGACGGCGCGCACGCCGTTCGCGACGAGCCGCTTGGCGTCGGCCTCGGTGAGCTCGTTCTGCGTGGCGCACGGCAGCGCAACGTCGGTCGGGATGTCCCAGAGGCTGCCCCCGGTGACCAGGCGGGCACCGGGGCGGCGGCCCACGTAGTCCGACACACGGCCGCGCTCGACCTCCTTGATCTCCTTGAGCAGGTCGAGGTCGACGCCCGCCTCGTCGACGACGTACCCGGACGAGTCGGAGAAGGTGATGACGCGGCCGCCGAGCTGCCGCGCCTTCTCGGCCGCGTAGATCGCGACGTTGCCCGAACCGGACACGGACACGCGGCGGCCGTCGAGGCTCTCCCCCGCGGTGCCGAGCATGCTCTGCGCGAAGAGGACCGCGCCGTAGCCCGTGGCCTCACGCCGCACGAGCGATCCGCCCCAGGTGAGGCCCTTGCCGGTGAGCACGCCGGACTCGTACCGGTTGGTGATGCGCTTGTACTGGCCGAAGAGGTAGCCGATCTCGCGGGAACCCACGCCGATGTCGCCGGCGGGGACGTCCGTGTACTCGCCGATGTGCCGGTAGAGCTCGGTCATGAACGACTGGCAGAACCGCATGATCTCGCCGTCGGAGCGGCCCCGCGGGTCGAAGTCCGACCCGCCCTTGCCGCCGCCGATCGGCAGACCGGTGAGCGCGTTCTTGAAGATCTGCTCGAAGCCGAGGAACTTCACGATCCCCAGGTACACCGACGGGTGGAAGCGCAGGCCGCCCTTGTACGGGCCGAGCGCGGAGTTGTACTCGACGCGGAAGCCGCGGTTGATCCGCACGCGGCCCGTGTCGTCCACCCACGCGACGCGGAAGATGATCTGCCGTTCGGGCTCGCAGATGCGCTCGAGGACGGCGGCCTCCACGTACTGCGGGTTCTTGCGCAGCACCGGGCCCAGCGACTCGAAGACCTCCCGGACCGCCTGGTGGAACTCCACCTCACCCGGGTTGCGGCGCAGCACCTCGGCGAACACGGGCTGCAGACGGTCTTCCATCGTTCCTCCTCAGGATCGGCCTCGTCCGGGCCGCCCGGCGCCCGTCGCGGGCGCGGCAGGGCACGGGGTAGCCGTCGCAGCCTAACCGGGGAGCGAGAACCCATCTCACCTCGTGGTCACCGGTGGGCACCGGTGGGCACCGCGACACCGCGGGCGAGGCCCCACCAAGGATCGCCTCGCCTTGCTGGCGGACGTGCAGGGCGACACCTAGTCTGGAATGGTTCAAGAAAATCGGCCCCGGGTTCCTGCCGCGACACGTCGCGGCATCCACCCGAGAGAGTGAGGAGCATCATGTCCGCACCGACGATCCGCCGCGAGACGCCCCGTGTCGAGGCCTCCCAGAAGCTGCGCGCCCACCTGCAGCGCGTACTCGTCGCCCTGGTCGACCTGCACGTCCAGGGAAAGCAGGCGCACTGGAACGTCACGGGCCGAGGCTTCCGCGACCTGCACCTGCAGCTCGACGAGCTGGTCGACGTCGCGCGCGAGCACAGCGACGCCGTCGCCGAGCGGCTCCGCGCCCTCCAGGCCGTGCCCGACGGCCGCACCGAGACCGTCGCCACGACGACCGACCTCTCGCCGTACCCGGCCGGGCTGGTGTCCGTCTCGGATACGGTCGACGCGATCGTCGAGCGCGTCGCGCAGACCGTCGAGGTGGCCCGCGAGGTCCACGACGACGTCGACGCCGAGGACCCGACCTCGGCCGACCTGCTGCACGAGATCATCACCGACCTCGAGAAGCAGGCGTGGATGATCTCGTCCGAGAACGACGAGGTCTGACAGCAACGAGGTCTGACAGGAACGCCAGGCCCCAGGCCTGGAACACGACGGCGCGGCCCCCGGACGGGGACCGCGCCGTCGGCGTCTCGGCGGCCGCAGCCGCCGTCCTCAGCCGAAGATGCGGGGCAGCGTGGCCTCGTGCGCGTCGCGAGCCTCGGTGAGCGGGATCGCGAAGGTCTCGCCGTCGAACCCGCCCGCCACGACCAGCTCCGTGCCGCCCGTGTGCCCGAGCCTCAGCACCGGCACGCCGGCGGCCTCGGCCACCGCGACCAGCTCGGTCTCGTTCTCGGCGTCCACGGCCACGAGGGCCCGGGCGGTCGTCTCGCTGAACAGCGCGGCGAACGGCGAGACGCGGTCGCGCCCTGTGACGCCGTCCACGGCGACCGACGCTCCGACGCCGAAACGCAGCGACGCCTCGAGCAGGGCCTGCACGAGGCCGCCCTCGGACAGGTCGTGCGACGCGGCGCCCAGGCCCTGCTCGCGGGCCACGATCAGCACGGACGCCAGCGCCCGCTCGGCAGCGAGGTCCACGCGCGGCGGCAGCCCGCCCAGGTGCCCGTGCTCGACGTCGGCCCACGCGGAGCCGTCGAGCTCGTCGGCGGTGGTGCCGAGCAGCAGGATCGTCAGGTCCCCCGCCCGCCAGCCGGAGGGCACGGCGGTGCGGACGTCGTCGAGCACGCCGAGCACACCGACCACGGGGGTCGGGTGGATCGAGGAGTCGATCTGGCCCGGCTCGCCGGTCCCGTTGTACAGCGACACGTTGCCGCCCGTGACCGGCACGCCGAGCTCCTGGCACGCGTCGGCCAGGCCCTCGATCGCCTCGACCAGCTGCCACATCGAGTCCGGGTGCTCGGGCGAGCCGAAGTTGAGGCAGTCGGTCACCGCGAGCGGCGTGGCGCCCGCCGTGGCGACGTTGCGGTACGCCTCCGCGAGCGCGAGCTGGGCGCCCGCGCGCGGGTCGAGCTTGCCGTAGCGGCCGTTCGCGTCCGTCGCGAGCGCGACTCCGCGGCCGGTGGCCTCGTCGACGCGCACCACGCCGCCGTCGTCGGGCTGGGCGAGCGCGGTGTTGCCCTGCACGAAGCGGTCGTACTGGTCGGTGACCCACGCCTTCGAGGCGAGGTTCGGCGAGGCGAGCAGCTTCAGTGCGGTGGCGCGCAGCTCGACGGCGGACGTCGGGCGGGCCAGCCCGGCGGCCACGGTCGTGTCCGCCTGCAGGCCGTCCTGCCAGGCCGGGCGCTCGTACGGGCGCTCGTAGACCGGGCCCTCGTGCGCCACGGTGCGGGGGTCGACGTCGACGATGCGCTGGCCGTGGTGGTCGATCGTGAGCCGGCCGGAGCCGTTGACCTCGCCGACCACGGCCGTCTCGACGTCCCACTTGCCGGTGATCGCGAGGAACTCGTCGAGCTTCTCCGGCGTGACGACCGCCATCATGCGCTCCTGCGACTCCGACATGAGGATCTCGCCGGCGTTGAGCGTGGGGTCGCGCAGCAGCACGTCGTCGAGCCACACGTGCATGCCGCCGTCGCCGTTCGAGGCCAGCTCGCTGGTGGCGCAGGAGATGCCCGCCGCGCCGAGGTCCTGGATGCCCTCGACCACCTGGGCCGCGTAGAGCTCCAGGCAGCACTCGATGAGCACCTTCTCCATGAAGGGGTCACCCACCTGCACGCTCGGCCGCTTGGCCGGGACGCCGTCCTCGAAGGTCTCCGACGCGAGGATCGACGCGCCGCCGATGCCGTCGCCGCCCGTGCGCGCGCCGAAGAGGATGACCTTGTTGCCCGCGCCGGTCGCGTTGGCCAGGTGGATGTCCTCGTGCCGCAGCACGCCGAGGCACAGGGCGTTGACCAGCGGGTTGCCCTGGTACGAGGCGTCGAAGACGAGCTCGCCGCCGATGTTCGGCAGGCCCAGGCTGTTGCCGTAGCCGCCGACGCCGCTCACCACGCCGTGCACGACGCGCGCCGTGTCGGGGTGGTCCACGGCGCCGAAGCGGAGCTGGTCCATGACGGCGACGGGCCGCGCGCCCATCGAGATGATGTCGCGCACGATGCCGCCGACGCCGGTCGCGGCGCCCTGGTAGGGCTCGACGAACGACGGGTGGTTGTGCGACTCGACCTTGAAGGTCACTGCCCAGCCGTCGCCGACGTCGACGACTCCAGCGTTCTCGCCGATGCCGACGAGCAGGTGCTCCTTCATCTCCTCGGTGACCCGGTCACCGAACTTCTTCAGGTGCACCTTGGACGACTTGTACGAGCAGTGCTCGGACCACATCACCGAGTACATGGCCAGCTCGGCGGCCGTGGGGCGACGCCCCAGGAGGTCGCGGATGCGCTGGTACTCGTCCGGCTTGAGGCCGAGCTCCGCGAACGGCTGCGCCTCGGCGGGCGTGGACGCGGCGCGCTCGACGGTGTCGAGCTGCGGGCGGTCGGCGGACACGGCTTCGGCGCTCTCGGCAGCGGTGGTCATCAACTTCCCTCGGGTCGCGCGAGTACTCAATGCTCAAGCCTCGGACCGGGTGATCACCGCACCGCGAGGGTGCCGGCATCCGGCGTCGGTCTGGGCGGGGGCGCCATTCGGCGCGCGGTCAGTCTACCGGCGTCGGACGACGCCCCGGACGGCGCCGATAGTGTGCGCGCATGACCGCTCCCGTGCGGCATGAGCCGCCGCACGGGAGCGGGGCTGCCCTGGCGGGGGCCCGGCACCCGCCCCTCGCACTCGCGCCTCCTGCGGCCAGGATGGGTGTATGACGATCCTCCCGACCGAGCGTGACCCCCGGCTGATCACCGTGCGCCGCGGCGGAACCCTGACCGACGACCACCACCGGATGCTGGCGGAGTGGGCCGTGGCCTGCGCCGACCACGTGCTGCCCCTCTTCGAGCGGGAACGGCCCGACGACGCGCGGCCCCGCGAGGCCCTCGACGTCGCCCGCGGCTGGATGCGCGGCGAGGTGCCGATGCGCGAGGCGCACCGCACCGCCTTCGTCGCGAACGCCGCCGGCAAGGGCCTGCCCGACCCGGCGCGGTTCGCCGCCCTCGCGGCCGGGCAGGCGGTGGCGGTGGCCCACGTCGCGGCCCACGACCTCGGCGCCGCCGCCTACGCCATCCGGGCCGCGAGCGCCGCGGCGCCCGACGGCGAGGCCGGGGCCGCGCGGCTCCGGGAGCGCGACCGGCAGCGCGAGCAGGTGCCCGCCGAGCTGCTCAACCTGGTCCTGGAGGACCAGCGGAACCGCAGCGCGATCTGCTGGCACGTCTTCGACGACTGATGAGGCGCCCCTGCCGCGGGCCGTCAGGCCGCGCCCGGTGCGGAGCCGTCGCCCAGCGCTCTCCGGCCGGCCGAGGGGTCGACGGCGGTCGCGACCGCGGCCAGCGCCCCGAGGATCAGCCCGACGCGGGCGTGCGGCAGCCGCAGCCCTCGCTCGCGCCACCTCTCCCCGCGCCGGTAGGCCCACTTCTCCCCTGCGACCGCCACGGCCGCGACCAGCCCGACGGCGCCGAGCACGGCGGAGCCCACGAGCGCCCCGGACAGCGGCGCGCCGGGCGCCGACCCGAGGTCGCCCGCCAGGACGTTGTCGTCACGGAGGTCGGCATCGAGGTCGGCATCGAGGTCGGCATCGAGGTCGGCATCGAGGTCGGCCCCCGCGCCGGAGTCACCGTCCGGTCCGTCACCCGGGAGCGCGGCACCGGGCGCGCGTCCCGGGTCGCGGAGCCCGTCGCGCACCTCCCGCACGCCGTCGACCGCCTGGCGCCCCTCGCTCGTGACGGCGAGCCCGAGGGCGAGGCCGCCGGCGAGCACGCCTGACTTCACGAGGGCGCGAGCCCACCGCGGCCGGACGACGTCCGGCACCGCGTACCAGGCGAGCGTCGTGAGGCCGGTGATCGCGACGCTGCGGGGGTCGACGCGCCGCAGCGCGTCCTGGATCTCCATGGTCGCCTCCAGGTCTTCCCGGTCGTGGCCGGGTCGTGTGCGGGTCGTGTGCGGGACGACGGGCACGGTCGAGCGCCCGTCCCGGAGACAACGGACGGCCACGAGCCGGTGTTCCGCCCCGTGGGCGCGCGTCACCACGGCCTGCGCCGATAACCGATTCTTGACCTCACGGCCCTCGAACTTGACCGTCACCTCGACGTCGTGACGCTTCTCCGTGAGCGAGGCCACGCCGCACCCCTTGTTGCCTGGGGGTTTTGTCATTTACCACAAGGTGGTTTGATGCGCACGTGGAACTGCTACGAACTTTCCCCCCCGGTGCCTTCGCGTACGGGCTGGCCTCGTGGTCGTGGCTGGGGGTCCACGGCAAGACCCCGCGCTTCACCACCGCGTTCGGCGACGTCTTCCTCGAGTCGCTCGAGGGCTGGTGGTTTCTCGACACGATCGAGGGATCGCTCGAGCTGCGCTGGCACACGGCCGTCGAGATGTACACCGAGCTGGACTCCTCGGACGGCCGGGACGACCTCCTCCTCGAGGACCTCCACCGGGAGGCGCTCGACGCCGGCACCCTGCTGCGCCCCGACGAGGTGTTCGCGCTCTCCCCCCACCCGGCGGTCGGCGGCCGCCTCCATGCCGACTTCGTGGAGCCGGTCCGCTTCGAGCTCGCCCTGCGGCTCGCCGGGGAGATGCACCACCAGCTGCGGGCCACCCGCGACGCGTCCCCGTCGCCGCTGCTGATCGGGCACGCCGACGCACCGCGACCGGAGCCCGCGCTCCCGTGGGACCGGGGCGACGCCGGGCGACCGTGACGCACCTGTGACCTCCGTGCTCCGCCCAGCGGATGCACGACCGCCCGACGTGTCGTCTCCTGGAAGGGCACGGATGAGGCGGACCGTGGGAGGTTGGCATGAGACGAGTGCTCGTCATTGGGCTCGTCGTCGGGATCGTGGACGGGTCACTGCTGGGCGCGGCAGCGGCGCTGGGCTGGGCGTGGGTGGCGTGGCTCGCCCTCGTCGCAGGCCTGGTGGGCGCAGCGTTGGTGGCGAGGGCCGCCCCGCCGCCCCGGGTCGCCCGGCCGGCCACCGTGACCCTCGGGCTACCGCTGCGCGACGAGCAGGCGGTCCCCGACGCAGCCCTTGCCCCCGCGACCGATCCTGCGCCGGACGGCGTCGCGGCACAGCCCGTCGAGGCCTACCCCCTGGCGCTGCCCGCCCGCACGGGCGAGCCCAGGCCCGCCGCGGCCTGACACAACACGCCGAGACAGAGAAGGCGAACCCGCGAGATAGAGAAGCTCGGGGGTTCGCCTTCTGTATCTCGGCGTCAGGAGCGCTGCTTCTTCTTCAGCGACTTCTCGCTGACCGGCGCGGACCCGTCGGCGCGCTGCTGCGCGTAGTACGCACGCGCCTCGTCCTGCCGCTCAGCCTCGATGCCGGACGCGATCACGGCACGCAGGTGGTCCTGGCCGTAGCCCCACGCGTCCACCAGGTCGACGGCGTGCGGGCGCAGGCGGTCCAGCAGCCGGTCGACGTACGACGTGACCGTGCGGGCGCGCTGCGCCGACAGCCGCCCGTGGATGAGGTACCAGGCGAGGTTGCGCTCGATGAGCGTGAGCCCGAAGACGTCGCGCAGCCAGGTCATGACCCGGCGCGTGCCCGGGTCCTCGACCTGCTCCAGCGCCTCGGTGAAGGCCGACCAGCGCAGCAGGTCCGCGTGCGCGTTGGCGGCCTCGACCAGCTGCACCTGGTTCTCGTCGAAGATGCGCGCCGCGGTGACCGGGTCGGCCTTCTGCGCCGGGCGCAGCGCCAGCGCGACCTCCTCGACGATCGTGGCGACGCGGTCGGCCAGCAGCTCGCGCTGGGTCTCGGCGTCGCGCAGGTGCCCGGCCGCGCGGCGCGGGTCGCCGGCATCGGCAATGGCCTGCCCGAAGCGGCGCAGCCCCGTGCGGTGCAGGGCGGCGTCGGTCGCCTGGTCGACGACGAAGCGCGCCAGCCCGGCCGGGGTCTTCGTGGCGCCCTGCAGGTGCTTGGCGTAGTCGCCCACGAGGCGCTTGGCCACGAGCTGCAGCAGCACCGTGTTGTCGCCCTCGAACGTGGCGTACACGTCCATGTCGTGGTGCAGGCTCGTGATGCGGTTCTCGGTGATGAACCCGGCGCCGCCGCACGCGATCCGGCACTCCTGCAGCGTCTCGAGCGCGAACGTGGTGGACGTCGACTTGAGCGCCGCCGCCATCGTCTCGAGGTCCTCGCGGTTCTCGGGGGTGTCCTTCTGGCCGGAGAACACGTCGTCGAACAGGTCGAGCAGGCGGTCGTGCGCGAAGTGCGTCGCGTACGTCTCGGCGATACGCGGGAAGAGCCGGCGGCGATGCGTGGCGTAGTCGAGCAGCACCGTCTCCTCGACGGGCGAGGCAGACGTGAACTGCCGGCGCTCTGCGCCGTACTTCACGGCGATGGCGAGGCCCAGCTTGGACGCGGTCGACGCGGCGCCGTCGAGCGAGACGCGCCCCTGGACCAGTGAGCCGAGCATCGTGAAGAAACGGCGCCCGGGACTGTCGATCGGCGACGAGTAGGTGCCGTCGCTCGCCACCGCGCCGTAGCGCGCGAACAGGTCCGTGCGCGGGATGCGCACCTGGTCGAAGGCCAGGCGCCCGTTGTCGACGCCGCGCAGGCCGCCCTTCAGGCCGTCGTCGTAGCCGCTGATCCCCGGCAGGAACTCCATCGTCTCCGGGTCGCGCACCGGCACGTAGAAGCAGTGCACGCCGTGGTTGACGCCGTTCGTGACCAGCTGCGCGAACACCGTCGCCGCCGTGGCGTGCACGGCCGCGTTGCCGAGGAACTCCTTCCACGCCGCGCGGAACGGCGTGTGGATCACGAACTCCTCGGTGTCCGGGTCGTAGATGGCGGTCGTGGCCACCGAGGCGACGTCGGAGCCGTGCCCGATCTCCGTCATCGCGAACGCGCCGGGCACCGACAGGTCCATCGCGCCCGGCAGCAGGCGGTCCTGCTGCTCCGGGGTGCCCAGGTGCAGGATGGCCGAGCCGAACAGGCCCCACTGCACGCCCGCCTTGATCTGCAGCGACGGGTCGGCGACGACGAGCTCCTCGAAGCCGGCGAGGTTCGCGCCCGGGGAGTCCGCCCCGCCGAGGCGCGTCGGGTACCCGAGCCACACCTGGTGCTTCGGGTCGCTCGCGAGCAGCTTCATCTGCTCGAGCACGCGCTCGCGGTGCTCGGCCATGGACAGCGACTCGTCCTTCCAGAAGGTCGGGTCGGTGGCGCGGTCCCGCGCGTTGCGGCGCCACTCCGGCCAGCGGCCGAGCAGCTGCTCGGACAGGCCGGCGACGTCGACGCGCGCGGTCGCCTTGGGGGCCGGGGCGCCGGCTGCGTGCGTCGTCGCGGGACGGTCGGACGTCGTGGTCATCGGTTCTCCTGCGGGGATGCGGGGATGGGGTTGGTCGTGGGGGCATGGTGGGAGACGTCGAGGTGCGGGTCGCCGTCGTGGTGCAGGACGCCCACGGGGCCGGTCCACAGCCAGAGGGTGACCTGCTCCGTGAGCTCCTCGCGGGTGAGGCGGCCGGCGCCGTCCGGTTCGGCGTCATGGCCCAGCCACCACTCGCCGGCGCCCCGGACGAATCCGACCGCACCCGCGGCCCACGCGGCCGCGAGCGCCGGCGGCGCCTGGACGGCGCGGGCGAACGGCTCGGCCACCAGCTCGATGACGGAGTCGAGGTAGGCGCCGAGCGCCTCGGCCTGGCCCGTGCCGCCGGCGCCCGGGGCGGGCTCGTTCCCGCCGATCGCCGTGCGCGTCACGAACCAGTAGACGTTGGGCGAGTGCTCGATCATCTCGAGGTAGACCCGCACCATCGCGCGGAGCGCGGCGTGCGGGCTCGGCGCGGCCTCGGCCGCCTCGCGGAGCGCGTCGTGCATCGTCGCGACGACGTGCGACGCGACGGCGACGCGCAGCCCTGCCTTGTCCTCGAAGTACCGGTACACGATCGACTTGGAGGTGCCCGCCTCGGCCGCGATCTCGTCCATCGAGACCCCGGGACCGCCCCGGTGCACGGACTTGCGGGCGGCGTTCACGAGCTGCGCCCGGCGCGCGGCGCGGTGGTCGTCCCATCTCGTCGAACGCCCGTCGCTCGCGCGAGCGACCTCCGTCGCGCGACCATTGAGCTGCTGCCCCGCGGCCGTCATCGGCCGCACCATGTGACTCGTCTCACGGGACTGAGAGTATCAGGTACTGTGAGTCCTACCTGACCGACGGAGTGAAGGATCTAACGCTGTGGCTACACGCAAGCCGTCCGACGGCTCCTCCCGGAGCATCCCGACCGCCACCCGCGCCGCGTCCGAGCCGGCCCCCGCGAGCGTGCGGGACGCCGTGATCGTGGGCGGCAACCGCATCCCGTTCTCGCGCGCCGGCAAGAAGTACGCCGACGCCTCCAACCAGGAGATGTTCACCGCCGCCCTCGAGGGCCTCGTCGCGCGCTTCGGCCTGCAGGGCGAGCGGATCGGGGAGGTCGTGGGCGGCGCGGTCCTGAAGCACTCACGCGACTTCAACCTGGTGCGCGAGTCCGTGCTCGGCTCGTCCCTGTCGCCCCAGACGGCCGCGTTCGACCTCCAGCAGGCGTGCGCCACCGGCCTCGAGGCCGCGATCACCGTGGCGAACAAGATCCGCCTCGGCCAGCTCGACTCCGGCATCGCGGGCGGCACGGACACCATCTCGGACGCCCCCGTCGCCGTGAGCGAAGGGCTGCGCCGTGCCCTGCTCGACGCCTCGCACGCCAAGACGCTGCAGGCCCGGCTCAAGGCGTTCGCCAAGGTGCGCCCGGCCGACCTCAAGCCGCTCACCCCCTCCACGGACGAGCCCCGCACCGGCCTGTCGATGGGTGAGCACCAGGCGATCACCACGGCCCGCTGGGGCATCGCCCGCGCGGCCCAGGACGAGGTCGCGCTCGCCAGCCACCAGCACCTCGCCGCCGCGTGGGACGCCGGCTTCTTCGACGACCTCGTGACGCCGTTCCGTGGCCTGACCCGCGACGACAACCTGCGCGCGGACACGTCGATCGAGAAGCTCGCGAGCCTCAAGCCGGTGTTCGGCCGCGGCCTCGCCGAGCCCACCGAGGCCACCATGACCGCCGGGAACTCGACCCCGCTGACGGACGGTGCCTCGACCGTGCTGCTGTCGTCGGCAGCGTGGGCCGCCGAACGTGATCTGCCGGTGCTGGCCCGGCTCGCGGACGCCGAGACCGCCGCGGTGGACTTCGTGCACGGGCACGACGGCCTCCTCATGGCCCCGGTGCACGCCGTGCCGCGGCTGCTCGCCCGCAACGGCCTGGGGATCGGCGACTTCGACTTCTACGAGATCCACGAGGCCTTCGCGTCGACCGTCCTCACGACGCTCGCCGCCTGGGAGGACGCCGACTACTGCAAGGCGGAGCTCGGCCTCGACGCGCCGCTCGGCAGCATCGACCGGGCACGGCTCAACGTGAACGGCTCGTCGCTCGCCGCAGGTCACCCGTTCGCCGCCACCGGCGGCCGGATCCTCGCCACCGCGGCCAAGCTGGTCGCGACCAAGGCCGCCGAGACCGGCAGGCCCGCCCGCGCGCTGATCTCGATCTGCGCCGCCGGCGGCCTCGGTGCCACCGCCGTCGTCGAGTCCGTCTGAAGGAGGAAGCACCCATGACCGACTCGTACGGCAGCGACTCCTACACCAAGGCAGTGAACTCGGGCCTCACCAAGACGCTCGCGAAGAAGCTGGGCCTCCCCCGCCCGGCCGTGCTCCGCCGGTTCCGCGCGGGCGACCCGCTCACCGTCGGGCCGGTGCTCGTCGTCTCCGACGACGCGTCCACCGGCGACGCCGACACGCTCGCCAAGGAGCTGCTCGGCTGGGGGCTCGACGTGCGCCGTCAGCCCACCGACGACGCCCGCTGGGGCGCAGTCCTGCTCGTACTCACGGAGGCCGCCCGACCCACCGACGTCTCCGGCGCCGTGCTCGCGGTCGGGTCGGTGCTGCGCCGGCTGGCCTCCAACGGCCGGGTCGTCACCGTCTCGCGCGCCGCCGCGGACGGGGACGCGCCGGCGCTCGCCGCGGTCCGCACCGGCGTGGACGGCTTCCTGCGCTCCGTCGCCAAAGAGCTGCGCGCCGGGGCCACCGGCAACGGGATCGTGCTCACCGACGATGCCGCTGTCGACGGCGTCTCCGCGCTGGCCACGCTGCGCTTCTTCCTCTCGGCCCGCTCGGCGTACGTGGACGGGCAGCTGCTGCCGGTGGGCGGCCCGGTCGCCGACGCCGCGCTGCCCGCGGACTGGGACCACCCGCTCGCCGGGAAGGTCGCGGTCGTCACCGGCGCCGCACGGGGCATCGGCGCGGCGATCGCCAAGACCCTGGCCCGCGACGGCGCCACCGTGGTGTGCGTGGACGTCCCCGCCGCCGGCGAGGGCCTGGCGCGCACTGCCAACGCCGTGGGCGGCACCGCCCTGCAGCTCGACGTGACGGCGGACGACGCCGGGCACCGCATCCTCGAGCACGCGCGCTCGCGCCACGGGCGGCTCGACGTCCTCGTGCACAACGCGGGCATCCTGCGCGACAAGCTGCTGGCCAACATGTCGCCCGCGCAGTGGGACGCCGTCATCGCCGTCAACCTCGAGGCGCAGCTGAGCGTCAACGCCCAGCTGTTGGAGGCGGGTGTGGACGGCCTGCGGATCGTCTCGCTCGCGTCGACCTCCGGCATCGCGGGCAACAAGGGGCAGTCCAACTACGGCTTCTCCAAAGCGGGCGTCATCGGGCACACCCGGGCCACCGCCCCGCTGCTCGCGGCCCGCGGCGGCACCGCGAACGCCGTCGCGCCCGGCTTCATCGAGACCGAGATGACGGCGTCGATCCCGTTCGCCACCCGCGAGGTCGCGCGTCGCGTGTCGTCGCTGCAGCAGGGCGGGCAGCCGGTCGACGTGGCCGAGGCGATCGCCTTCCTGTGCTCGCCCGCGGCCGCCGGCGTCAACGGCCAGGTGCTGCGGGTGTGCGGGCAGAACCTGGTGGGGCGGTGACCGCCGCCCCGGGGGCCGGGCCGGCCACCAGCGCCGGCGACCCGCTACGCGTCGAGACCCTCCCGACCCTGCCCGGGCTCGGGGGTCTGTACGCGCGGGGCGCCGCCACGTCCGGGCGCATCGCCGCGGGCCGGGCCATGCCCGGCCTGCCCGGCATCGGCCAGCCACGCGGCAACGACGGCTCCCTCGAGGAGCCGGCGCTCGTGCTCCCCGAGGTCGCCTTCCGCGTCGCCGGGGTGCCGACGGCGGGCCTCGCCCGGCACCTGCACGAGTACCAGCGGCTGCTGCACGAGCCCGTCACCGACGTGCTGCCCGCCGGGTACCTCCACGTGCTGGCGTTCCCGCTCGCCACGGCGGTCATGGTGCGGGGCGACTTCCCGCTGCCGCTGCTGGGCATGGTGCACCTGGCGAACGACGTCGAGGTGCGCGGCCCCGTGCGCCTGGGCGACGTGCTCGAGGTGCAGGCGTGGGCGGAGAACCTGCGCCCCCACAAGCGCGGGGTCCAGGTCGACCTCGTCGCCGAGGTGCGCCGGCAGGCCGAGCCGACCGGCGCTCCCGTGTGGCGCGGCGTCTCGACGTACCTCGCCAAGGGCTTCCACCTGCCCTGGTCGGACGGGTCGAACGGGTCGGATCCGTCTGACGCCACAGGCGCGAAGGGCGTCTCGGAGGCCACGGCCGCCGAGGAGCCGACCGCCACCGACGAGGGCGAGGACCGCGCGCCCGCGGGCACGTGGACGCCGCCCCTGCCCACGGGGCGCTGGGCGCTCGGGCCCGGCACGGGCCGCGCGTACGGCGCGGTCTCGGGCGACCGGAACCCGATCCACCTGTCGGCCCTGTCGGCCAAGGCGTTCGGCTTCCCGCGCGCCATCGCGCACGGCATGTACACGGCCTCCCGCGCCCTGGCCGACGTCGGGCAGTCGCGCGGCGACGCGTACCGGTGGACCGTCGAGTTCGCCGCACCCGTGCTGCTGCCCAGCACGGTGGACGTCGCGGTCACGCCGGACCCGGGGCCCGACAGCTCCGGCTTCGCGTACGTCGGCTGGAACGGCGGGCGCCGGCGCCAGCACTTCCGCGGCACCGTCACCCCGCTCTGACCCGGCCATCGCAGGACCCCGGCTGCCGAACAGGCGGTTGACCCCGCTATCGCCTCCTTGGAGGCCCGATCACGGTGTCAACCGCCCGTTCGGCACCGTGGCACCGGGAACCTGGGGCAGGATCGGCGCATGACGACTCTCGGCTGCATCCTCGCGCCCTACGGCAACCCGCCCTCGCGGTTCGCGCCCTTCGCCCGTACCGCGGAGGCCGCCGGCCTCGACGAGGTGTGGCTCTGGGAGGACTGCTTCCTCGAGTCCGGGCCCGCCGCCGCGTCGGCGATGCTCAGCGCGACCGAGCGGCTGCGCGTCGGGATCGGCGTCATGCCGCTGCCGCTGCGCAACGTGGCGCTCACCGCGATGGAGACCGCGACGCTCGACGGCATGTTCCCCGGCCGCTTCCTGCCCGGCGTCGGGCACGGCGTGCAGAACTGGATGGGCCAGGTGGGCGCCCGCGTCGCCTCGCCCCTGACGCTGCTGCGCGAGCAGGTCACAGCGCTGCGGGCGCTCCTCGCCGGCGAGCGCGTCACGACGTCCGGCCGGTACGTCACGCTCGACGACGTCGCCCTCGACTGGCCGCCCGCCGTCGCCCCGCCCGTGGTCGCTGCGGCGAAGGGACCCAAGACCCTGCGCCTGGTCGGCGAGGTCGCGGACGGCGTGGTCATCGACGGCGACTCCGGGGTCTCCGGGGCGCGGCGGGCGATCGCGCTGGTCGACGAGGGTCGCGCCGCGGCCGGGCTGCCGCCGGTCGCCGAGTCCGGGCCGGAAAGCGAGCACCCGTTCCGGGCGGTCGCCTTCGCGCAGACCGCCACCGGCGCCGGCGCAGCCGACCGGCTGCGCTCCTCCCTCGCGCACTGGGACGTCGACGCCTCCTCCGACGAGGCCCTCGCCGACCACGCCAGCTGGGGCTCCGCGGAGGAGGTCGCCGACGGGCTCCGCCGGTTCGCCGCGCTCGGCGTCTCGACGGTCGTGGCACAGCCGACCGTCGACGAGCCCGACCTCGACGGCTTCGCCGCGTTCCTCGGCGGGGAGGTCGCGCCGCTGCTGCGCTGAGCCGGCGGCGGAGTCAGCCCGCGGTGCGCGGGATGGTCCGCGTCCACCGCCGCTCGAAGACCACCTCGTCGCCGTCGCGCGCCACCACCTCGTTGTCGGTGAAGAAGCTCTCGGCGTCGCAGGTGATCTCCGACCGCGTGCGGATGCTGGCGTCCCAGCCGGTCATGCCGGCCGGCAGGGGGTCGCCCGCGCCGCGCCGCAGCCGGACCGTCCAGTCCGAGCGGGTGCGAGCGCTCGTGGCGTCCGTCCCGATCCAGTACCGCTCGAGCACGTCCTCGGTGAACTCCAGCCCGTCCGGGTAGGTGCGCGTGCCGCCGTACCGCGGGTCGACCTCGAGCAACCAACGGCCCTCGGCGACGTCCCGCACCACCCGGCGCTCCGGCCGCGCCTCGTCGCCCGCGCCGAAGACGACGCCGAGCGGCGGCGCCTGCTCCGGCTCCTCGAAGCCGACCGGCGGGTGCTCGGCCGCCCGGTCGTGCACGGGCAGCTCGAGCGCGCCGTCGCCCACCGCCACCGCGAGCACCGCGTCGCCGGGCTGCGGCCAGACCCACGGCCAGTACGCCGAGGACACCGCGAGCCGCAGCCGGTGCCCGGGCGCCAGCGCGTACCCCGTGCCCGTGAGCTCGAACGACACCTCCTCGGTGGCGCCCGGCTTCCATCCCACCGCGCGCTCACGGCCGTCCCGCGCGGAGAGGTTGAGCGCGCCGCGCGTGACGAGGGTCGACGACCCGTCGGACCCTACGTCGCACAGCCGCGCTACGACCTGCCCCTTCGCCGCAGAGCAGGTCAACCGCAGGCGCACGCGGGCCCGCCCGAGGATCTCCAGGGGCGCGGTCAGCGGCGCCGAGTCGAAGCAGACGGACCGCCCGTCCTCCTCCCGCTGGTCGGGCGGCAGGTCGGCGTCGTTGCCGAACGGGAAGAACCGGCCGGCGTCCACCCCGGTGTGCGACGGCGACGCCACGACCCACGACGTGGGCATGGGGTGGCCACCGGCGAGGACCTCGACCGTCGGTGCCGTCGTCGCCAACGCGCCCTCGGGCCGGTCCTCCGGCCCCGCCTCGACGAGCGGCAGGTCGCGGGTGAACACGTGCGGCGACGGCCAGGACGGCTCGCCCACCCAGCGGCCGGGCAGCTCGTCGTAGACCGTGGCCGGCGGAACCGACTCGCTGATCCACGCGCGCAACGGCGGGTCGTCGAGGACGCCGCGGTCGGCGCCCTTGAGCCAGTGGTCCCACCAGCGCAGCGTCTCCTGCAGGAAGCCGATGGCCGGGCCGGGCGGCAGCCCGCGGTCGGGGTACTGGTGCGACCAGGGCCCGAGGATGCCGCGCACGGGGGCACGCAGCGAGCCCTCGTCGCCGGCCGCCGCGAGCCGCAGCACGGTGTCGCGGTAGGGGTCGTTCCAGCCGCCGACGGCGAGCACGGCCGCGGAGATCGTCGAGTAGTCCTCGATGACGCTGCCGTGGCGCCAGTAGTCGTCGCGCGTCTGGTGGCGCAGCCAGGTGTGGACGAACGGCTCGGTGTGCTCCAGCCGGTCGAGCCACTGCTCGCGCCAGCCCTCGCCCACGTACGCCGGGTCCGGCGGGCGCGAGCAGAAGGCGAGCATCGTGGCCGCCCACGCGTGCATGTCGACGGCGAGCACGGCGCCGCCGGTGAAGTGCACGTCGTTGTCGTACCGGTCGTCGGTGGAGCACACCGTGACGATCGCCTTGAGCGGTTCCGGGGCGAGCGCCGCGATCTGCAGGGAGTTGAAGCCGCCCCACGAGATGCCGAACATCCCGACCGACCCGTCGCACCAGTCCTGCGCGGCCAACCACTCGACGACGGCGACGCCGTCCGCGAGCTCGGTGGGCGAGTACTCGTCGTCCTGGTGCCCGTCGGAGTTGCCGCTGCCGCGGATGTCCACCCGCACCGACGCGTAGCCGTGCCCGGCGTAGTACGGGTGGCGCTGCGCGTCGCGCGGGGCCGTCCAGTCCGACAGCCGGTAGGGCAGGTACTCGAGGATCGCCGGGACCGGCGCCGGGTCGACCGGCCGCCAGACGCGGGCCGCGAGCCGGGTGCCGTCGGCCAGCGGGATCCAGTGGTCCTCGACAACGGTCTCGTACGGTAGGTCGGTGACGTAGCGCATGGGGTCCCTCCGACGCTCGGGAGATCAGTGGACGGGTGCGATCAGTGGACGGGGTGCATGGTGCGCTTCATCCACGGCGACAGGGCCAGCACCACCAGGGCGACGACGACCGGGACCGCGCCGTTCACCGCGAAGTACACGCCGTCCGACACCTCGCCGTAGAAGCGGACCGTCTGCGCCTGGATGCCGTTGGCCAGCGCGATGGACAGGAACCACACCGCCATCGCCTGGCTGGAGAACGCGAGGGGGGCGAGCTTGGTGGTGGCCGACAGGCCGGTGGTCTGCAGCAGGACGTCGCCCAGGCCGAGCAGCAGCAGCGAGACCAGCATCCACCACACAGCGATCCGCCAGTCGCCGGACTGCCCGCTCACCGCCGGCACGAGGACGAGGTACGACAGACCACCGAGGAGCGCACCGAACGCGACCTTCTTCGAGGCGTGCGGCTGGCGCGGCCCCAGCCACGTCCACAGGGCGGCGACGAAGGGCGCGACGAGCACCTCCGCGGCGCCGAGGTAGGAGCTGAACCAGGCGGACGGGACGTCCCAACCGAAGATCGTGCGCTGCACGTGGTCCTCTGCCAGGAGGATCAGCACCGTGTACGCCTGGAACAGCACGAAGTTGAACGCGACCGACGCGAGCCACAGCACGAGGAACGGGCGCAGCCGGCCGCGCTCCTCGGTCGTCACGCGCGGGCTGCGGAACATTACCGTGAAGTAGACGATCGGCGCGACCATCGCGATCACGGTGAGCGCGTCCACGACGCCGGCGATGCTGAGGCGGTCCAGGAGGGCGAGCACGCCGAGGGCGACGACCACGACCGCCCCGACGCCGGCGAGCATCCAGCGCGTGCGTCGCGCGGCGTCCGGCGGCAGCGGTGCCTCGGCGGGCCGCCCGTAGCCCGGGATGCGGCGCCGGCCCACGACGTACTGGATCAGCCCGGCCGTCATGCCGATCGCGGCGGCGGAGAAGCCCCAGTGCCAGCCGACCTCGGCGCCGAGCCAGCCCGTGATGAGCGGGCCGACGAACGCGCCCACATTGATGCCCATGTAGTAGAGGGCGAACCCGGCGTCGCGCCGGTCGTCGTCGGTGGAATAGAGCTTGCCCACCAGGGTGGAGACGTTGGGCTTGAGCAGCCCGGTGCCGAGGCTGATCAGCACCAGGCCGATCCACGTCGAGATCTCCACCGGGATCGCCATCGTGTAATGGCCGGCGGCGATGAGGATGCCGCCCCACAGCACGCCGCGGTAGGAGCCGAGCACCCGGTCGGCGATCCAACCGCCGCCCACGGACACGAGATAGACCATGGTGCCGTAGCCGGCCGCGATGGACGCCGCGTTGCCGGGCTCCATGGCGAGCCCGTTGTCCGCGACCGACGCCGTGAAGTACAGGACGAGGATCGCCTGCATCCCGAGGAAGGAGAACCGCTCCCAGACCTCGAGGCTGAAGAGCGTCGCGAGGCCGCGGGGGTGCCCGAAGAACGCCCGGTCGTCGTGGGCGTCGGGGGCCGGGTCGACGGCGGGCGCGTCCTCGGTGGTCACGTGTGCCTCATGTGCCTCATGTACCCAGGCTGCCACCGGCGACCACTCCTCACCTTCCGTACGGCCCACCGGGTGGCCCGTCGGGTGACTCGTCGGGTGGCTCGTCGTCCGAGAACGCCCCACGACCGTGCGTGCCACGGGTGGGGCTGGAAGACTGGCCGACGGTCGTGACGAGCTGGTCGTGACGGGGAGGACGCATGGCCGAGATCCTGCTGTTCCACCATGCCCAGGGGCTGACACCCGGGATCGGCGACTTCGCCGAGCGCCTCCGGAGCGCCGGCCACACCGTGCACACGCCGGACCTGTTCGACGGCCGCTCCTTCGACTCGATCGACAGCGGGATGGCGTACGTCGAGGAGCTGGGGTTCGGCGAGATGCTCGAGCGGGGCACGCGGGCGGCCGAGGCATTGTCCGCCGAGCTGATCTACGCCGGGTTCTCGCTGGGAGTCCTGCCGGCACAGAAGCTCGCCCAGACCCGGCCCGGTGCCCGGGGCGCCGTCTTCTGCTACTCGTGCGTCCCGACGTCCGAGTTCGGCGGCTGGCCGGCCGGGCTGCCGGCGCAGATCCACGGCATGGACCACGACCCGATCTTCGTCGGCGAGGGCGACCTCGAGGCCGCGCGGGCGCTGGTCGAGGAGTCCGGGACGGCCGAGCTCTTCCTGTACCCGGGAGACCGGCACTACTTCGCCGACAGCTCGCTGCCCGGCTACGACGCTGACGCCACCGCGCTGATGACCGCCCGCATCCTCGAGCTCGTGGAGCGCGCGGACCGGTGAGCGCTCCACGACGAGGCGCCGGCGGCCGGCGCGCAGTCGGCGAGGTGGTCGCGCTACTGCGCCCGGAGGCGCTCTTCCAGCCCCTTGCGGACCTCGGGCCATTCATCGTCGACGATCGAGAAGTACGCGGTGTCGCCCACGGTGCCGTCGCCGGCGACGCGGTGCCCGCGCACCTCGCCGTCGTCGCCCAGGACGGCGAGGACGAGGTCGTGGATCACCCGCACATGATCGCCGAACAGGCGGTTGGCACCGGAATGCGTCCACGATCCGCGCGATCACGGTGTCAACCGCCTGTTCGGCAGCCCCGGGGTGGGTGGGTAGCGTGCGGGGCATGGATGCCCTGCACGAGAAGACCGCAGTCGAGCTGCGCGACCTGCTGCGGTCCGGCGAGCTCACGCCCACCGAGGTGGCCGACCACTTCCTGGCGCGGATCGAGCGCGCCAATCCCGGCCTGGGGGCGTTCGTCTCCGTCACGCCGGAGGCCGCGCGCGAGCGGGCGGCGCGGCTCGAGCGGGACGGCGGGCCCGCGACGCTGTGGGGCCTGCCCACCGGGGACAAGGACCTCTGGGCCCGCGCGGGGGTGCCCGCCGGCTTCGGGTCGCGCGCCTTCGCGGGCGACGCTGCGATCGTGCCGCCCGTGAGCGACGAGATCGTGCAGGTGCTCGACGCCGCGGGCATCGTGAGCCTGGGTCGCACGACGGCGCCCGAGCTCGGCTTCCCCGCGTACACCGAGCCGCTCGCCGGGCCGGTGGCGCGCAACCCGTGGGACCCCACCCTCGGCGCGGGCGGGTCCAGCGGCGGCGCGGCCGTGGCGGTCGCGGCCGGGCTGCTCCCGTTCGCCCCCGGGTCGGACGGCGGCGGGTCGGTGCGGATCCCGGCGGCGGCCTGCGGGGTGGTCGGGCTCAAGCCCAGCCGCGGGCTGATGCCTGCGGGGTCGGGCCAGGAGTCGATGGGCGGCCTGGTGGTGAACGGCCCCCTCGCCCGCACCACGCTGGATGCTGCCCTGCTGCTCGAGGGGATGCTGACCTGGACGGCCGACGGCCGGGTGGCCCACCCGCTGACCCTCCGCGCACCGTCGGCCCGCGCCGGGGAGTACCTGGCGGCCGCGCGGCGCGGCGAGGTCGGCGGCAGCGGCGGCGAGGACGTGCAGGGCCGGTTCCACGTGGCGGTCACGACCGACTCGGCGTGGGACCACTTCTACGAGATCACGACGTCCCCGGAGGCCCGCGCGGCGCTCGACGTCGGCGTCACGACGCTCAGCGGCCAGGGTCACGACGTCGAGCCGGTGCGGCTGGAGCCCGACCCCGCGTACGGCCCCGCGTTCCGCACCCTGTGGATGGCGGGCGCCTCGGCCGTCCCCCTCGACGACCCCGCGCAGCTCGACCTGCTGGAGCCGCTCACCCGCTGGCTGATCGGCCGCGGCCGGCAGGTGCCGGCCCGCGAGGTCGCCGAGGCGCTGCGGGCGCTCACCGCGTTCGAGCGTCGTCTGGTGGCGCAGGTCTCGCGGTACGACGCCGTCATGACGCCCGCGCTGGCCATGACCCCCCGCCCGCTCGGCTGGTTCGACCCCGAGGACCCGGAGCGCAACTTCGAGCAGCAGTGCCAGTACACGCCGTGGACGTCGATGCTCAACGTGGCGGGGCTGCCCGCGATCAGCGTCCCGACGCACATGACCAAGGACGGCCTGCCCATGGGCGTGCAGCTGATCGGCCGCCCGGGCGGCGAGACGACGCTGCTCGCTCTCGCGGCCCAGCTCGAGGACCGCCTGCGGTGGGCGGACCGGCACCCGCCGGCCTGGTGAGCGGCGACGCCCACCCGGTCATCGCCGTGAGCGCGGCTGGCCGGCGTGGGCGCCACACAGGGAACGGATTAGTACGCCCGGGTGCGAACGGCCGCGGGCTCGCCTACGGTCGACGTTCGAGGTCGTTCGTGCGACGGAAGGAGCCCCGATGGGACTCGCAGACAAGGCCAAGCACCTGGCTGACAAGGGTGAGGGCAAGGCCAAGGAGACAGCGGGCAAGCTCACCGACGACGAGAAGAAAGAGGCCGAGGGAAAGTCCCAGCAGGCCGGAGCGGACCTCAAGCAGGCGGGCGACAACGTCAAGGACGCGTTCAAGCGCTGACCTGCCCACGACGACGGGGGCGCCACCAGCGGTGGCACCCCCGTCGTCATGTCCGGAAGTTCTCTCGAGCGGTCAGACGTCGTCGGGCAGGCAGCCGAACGCCTCGTCGGCGCCGAGGGCGGCGGTGGCCAGCAGACCCTCCAGGCCGGAGCCCGGGGGCACGGGGCGCGGGTCCTCGACCACGACCCACAGGGAGTCCACCACGTCGTAGCGCGCCTGCGGCCCATCCGTGACGAGCGACCGGACGGCGGCGACGAGCCGCTCGACCTCCTCGCCCGCCGTGCCGAGGCCGACCGACGCCCGCACCGCCCCGGCGTCGAACCCGAGGCGCCCGAGCAGCGGGTGCGCGC
Source organism: Isoptericola sp. Y541 (assembly GCF_059445465.1). Classification (NCBI taxonomy): domain Bacteria; kingdom Bacillati; phylum Actinomycetota; class Actinomycetes; order Micrococcales; family Promicromonosporaceae; genus Isoptericola; species Isoptericola sp. Y541. Next base: position 642,462 of record NZ_JCAIUJ010000002.1, read on the forward strand.
AGAACCGGCCGTCGCGCACGCCGATGCCGTGCTCGGCCGACAGGTAGGCGGCGACCAGGCCCGGGTCGTAGCCGGAGACGGTGAACGTCACGACGCCCACCGGGTCGACGGCGTCGTCCCACACGTGCACGACCTCGACCCGGTCGACCTCCTCGAGGCCCGCGACCAGCCGGCGCCGCAGCACGTCCTCGTGCGCGCCCACGACGCGCGGGTCGAGGGCGGCGAGCTCGTCGCACGCGGCGGCGAGCGCCACCGCGCCGATCACGTTGGGCGACCCGGCCTCGTGCCGCGCCGGCCCCTCGTGCCAGTCCGTGCCCGCCGTGCGCACCCGGCGCACCGCGCCGCCGCCGGCGAGGTACGGGGTGCCGCCGTCCAACCAGTCGCGCCGCCCGACCAGGGCACCGGCGCCGAACGGCGCGTACGTCTTGTGCCCGGAGAACGCGACGTAGTCGACCCCGGTCTCCTCGAGGGAGAAGCGGCGGTGCGGCACGAGCTGCGCGCCGTCGAGGACGACGCGCGCGCCCGCTCCGTGCGCCGCGGCGACGACGTCGGCCACCGGCAGCGCCTCGCCCGTGACGTTCGACGCGCCGGTGAGCGCGAGCAGCGCGTACGGCCGGCCGGTGGCGACCCCCGCGGCCAGCTCCTCGGTGATCTCCGCGAGCGTCGCGGCGACCGACGGGCCGCCGGTCACGACGGTGGCGTCCGTGGACCGCTGCCAGGGCAGCAGGTTGGCGTGGTGCTCGATGTCGAGCACCAGCACCCGTCCCGGCTCGCCCGTCACCGGGTCGACGGGCACGCAGCCGGCCAGCAGGTTGAGGGAGTCGGTGGTGTTGCGGGTGACGATGGTCAGGTCGTCGTCGCGTGCGCCGACGAAGGCGCCGATCGTGCGGCGCGCCGTCTCGTAGAGCGCGGTCGAGACCTGCGACAGGTACCCGGCCCCGCGGTGCACGCTCGCGTACAGGGGCAGCACCTGGGTGACGCGGTCGGACACCGCCTGCAGGGCGGGCGCGGACGCGGCGACGTCGAGGTTGGCGTACGGCACGTAGCGGCCGTCGACGAGAGGCACGAGGGTGTCGGCGCCGACGACGGGCAGCACGGGGGCGACGTCGTGCACCGGCGGGGCGGCGTCGGTCGCGGCCACGCCGTCAGTGGGGGCGTTCTGCGGCCGGTGGAGCTGCGGCCGGTCGAGCTGCGTGGTGAGCGTAGTCATGGCTGGTCCTCCTCGGTGATGCCGGGGAGGTACCTCCCCGCGCTTGCCCTGGCGCCGGACGGCGCAGAGCCTGGTCGTCACCCGGGGCACCCCGCCGCGAGAGGAGGGTTGCCGGCCAGCGAGCCGGGGCTTGTCGCTGGCGCTCTTGACCTGCCGCCCATCGTGCGGTGACCGGCCCACGTCGTCAAGCGCTGGGACGGGCTTCTCACGATGCGGGCACGGGCTGGCCCCGGCGCCCGGCGCCCGGGAGAGTCCGTGCATGGTCTCCGTCCGCCGCGCCACGACCCTCGACGTCGACGCGCTCCTCCCCGGCGCGGAGCTCGACGTCGCGCTCCGTACCGGTGACGCGCACGCCGCCCGGCGCGCCGTGGCCGAGGCCGTGGCCGCCGCCGGGCCGGACGACGTGCTCGACGTGCTGGGCCGGCACGCCGCCACCGGCTCCGCGCTCTGCACCGAGCTGCTGGTCGAGCTGCTCGACGAGTCGGGTGTGGTGGGGCGGTTCGTGCGCGGCGCGCTCCTCGACGAGTCGGCGGTGGACGACGTGTGCCAGGACGTGCTGATCTCCGTCGCGGGGTCGGTGAGGTCGTTCGCCGGCGCCTCGAAGGTCACCACGTGGGTGCACGGCATCGTGCGCCACCGCGTGGTGGACCACCTGCGGCGCCAGCGGGCCACGTCCCCCCTGCCCGACGACGACGCCGCCCCCGGCACGCGGATGAGCTCGTTCATCGCCACACGCGCCACGGTGCGCGACGCGCTCGCCGCCCTGCCGGACCTCTACCGTGAGCCCGTGACGCTGCGCGACATCGAGGGCCTGCCGTACGCCGAGGTCGCCGACCGGCTGGGCCGCAGCCTCGGCACCGTGAAGTCCCAGGTGTCGCGCGGCCGCGCCCTGGTCGCCGCCGCCCTCGGGGGCGCACTCTGATGGCCGGTCAGGAGCTGATGGGGCGGTACCGGGTCGGGGACGTCATCGGCGTCGGGTCGTTCGCCACCGTGCACCGCGCCGTCGACGAGCGGCTCGACGACACCGTGGTCGTGAAGGTCCTCGCGGAGAATCACAGCCTCAACCCGGAGATCCGCGAGCGCTTCATCGCCGAGGGCCGGGCGCTGCGCCGGGTCGCGAGCCCGCACGTCGTCACCGTCTACGACATCGGCGAGAGCGACCGCCAGCAGCCGTACCTCGTGCTCGAGCACGCCGACCGCGGCACGCTCGCCGAGCGGGTCGCCAGGCTCCGCGCGGACGGCTGGACGGCGAGCCCCGCGGACGTGCTCGCCGTCGCCCGCGGGCTGGCCGCCGCGGTCGAGGCGGTGCACGCCGCCCGCCTGGTGCACCGCGACCTCAGCCCGGGCAACGTGCTGCTGCGCACCGGGCCCGACGCCCCCGCCGACGGCCCGGCGCCCGGCGAGGCCCCGTTCGCCGTCGTGCGCCCCGACGAGCGGCTCGTCGTGGCCGACCTCGGCATGTGCAAGGACCTGGCCCGCAGCTCCGGGCTCACCGTCGCGGGCGGCACCAGCGGGTTCCGGCCGCCCGAGCAGGACGGCCCCGGCACGGTCGACACCCGCGCGGACCTGTGGGCGATGTCGGCGCTGCTCGGCTGGCTCGCCGAGGGCGCCGACCTGCCGCGCGGCCTGCCGCGGGCGCTGCGCCGCAGCCTCGCGGACTCCCCGTCGAGGCGGCATCCCGACGTCGCCGCGTGGCTCGCGGACGTGGAGGCCACGCTCGCGCCCGCGGACGAGGCGCACGGCACGCCCGCCGGGTCGGCGGCCCCGGGGGCTCTCAGCCGACGGCGCCGCACGACGACGACGGCCGTCGTCGCCGTCGTGCTGGGCGCCGGGGTCGGCCTCGGCGCGGGGCTGGGCGCCGCCGCGTGGCTCGACGGCCAGCCCCGCGCGAGCGCCGGCGCCGCCAGCGTCGCGATCTCCGGGCCGGAGTCCGCCGTCGTCGGGGAGCCCGTCACGCTCACGGCCCGGGTCACCGGGGCCGACCACTGGGTGTGGACCCTGCCCACCGGGGCCTACACGGCCGACGACGGCACCGTCGAGCTCAAGGCGACCAGCGCCGGGCGCGCCGAGGTCGTGCTCGAGGCGCGGGCCGCCGACGGCACGGCCGTCATGGCCGTGCACCACCTCGACGTGGCCGACCCGGGCTGACACCACGGCGACCGCGGTGAGGGGGCCAAGGAGCCGGGCGAAGAAGCCGGCCGAAACTCGTGCGAATAAGTCTGGCCGGCGTGCAACCATTCCGCCGTCCCGCGCGACTCACCCCTGTCAGACGTAGTCAGAACCCATCAGGTCGAACCCTTCCGATCAGGAGAGATCATGCGACACCTGCCCCGCCGACTGGCACCGATCGCCGTCGTCGGCCTGCTCGCCCTCGGCGCCTGCTCCCCAGGCGGCGACGACGCCGAGTTCGACGACGCCGGCTCGACCGCCGACGCGGCGCCGAAGTCCGCAGAGGAGACCCCCACGGACGGGGCCGCCGCCGACGCCCCCGAAGGCACCGCGGGCGTCGACTTCCCAGACCCGGAGGACGTCATCGCGGACGCGACGTTCACCGTGCCTGGTACGGAGAAGGACGAGGTCCGCTTCGGGATCGAGTCGATCGTGGTCTCGGGCGGCACGATGGAGCTGCGACTCGTGATGACGCCGGAGTTCGACGACGGCGGCGGCGCCCCGTCCTTCTACGACGCCACCGGCGAGAGCTCCTCCCTCATCCTCATCGACCGGGAGAACCTCAAGGAGTACCGCGTCCTCGAGGCCGACGGCGGCGGCCGGTGGTACAAGAGCGACGAGGTCTACACGGAGGCGCTGCCCGGCCAGTCCGTGGGATACCAGGCGTTCTTCGCCGCGCCGGAGGACGAGATCACGACGGTCGACGTCAAGCTGGCCGACTCGTGGCCGGTGTTCGAGGACGTCCCCCTGACCTTCGAGGACTGACGTGCGACGCACACCTCTCCCGCGCCGGACGGCGCCGCTCGCGACGGTCCTGACCGTCGCGCTCACCACGGCCACCCTCGGCTCCGCGGCGTCCCCCGCGGCCGCGGCCGCGGACTCCTACGACTGGCCCGCCATCGACGCCCTCGACCTCGGCGAGCCCGCCCAGGAGCAGCGCGTCGCCTCCGTCACGGCGTACGTCGCCGGCGGCTCGGTCACTCGATATGTGGTCGAGGGCTCGGTCGACTCGGTCGACGACACGACGAAGGACGGCGGCGAGACCGTCGTCACCCTCTCGTCCGACATCCTCTTCGACTCCAGCGACGCCTCCCTGTCCAAGGTCGCCAAGGAGAAGATCGCCTCCCTCGTCGAGGACGTGCCGAAGGGGGCCGCGGTCAAGATCGACGGCCACACGGACACGGTCGACACCGACGCGTTCAACCAGAAGCTCTCGGAGCAGCGGGCGAAGGCCGTGGCGGGCGCGGTCGGCGACGCCCGCGGCGACCTGAAGCGCGACGTGCACGGCTACGGCGAGACGCAGCTCAAGATCGCCGAGTCGGGCGACGACGAGGCCGAGGACCGTGCCGCGAACCGTCGTGTCGAGATCCGCTACGGAGGCTGATCGTCAAGAGCCGCCGCGCGTCCCCACACGTTGTCCGCGCCGGGCGGGTAGGGGCCGTCGTGCGCGGCCGCCGGCCGGCCGCTCCGTGCGCGCCCACCGTGCACGTCGCGAGATGGGATGACCACCACGCGGACGCCGGGCGTACGATCGCCACGACCATCCCGAGCGGCCGAGTGACGTGGCACGTCGACGCCGCAGCAACCCGCGGGCCGGTCGCCGCCCTCCCGGCGGCGGTACGGACCGGACGAGGGTGCTACCGCCACGACCGATGGGAGGATTCCGATGACCACCCAGATCGATCCCCGCCCCGCCGACGGCTACGCCGGCGACCTCACCCCGCAGCAGGCGTGGGACCTCCTCGCCGGCGACCCGGACGCCGTCCTCGTCGACGTGCGCACCGAGGGCGAGTGGCGCGCCGTCGGCGTGCCCGACACCGCGAGCACGGGCAAGCGCCCCGTCTTCGTCGAGTGGGTCAAGGCCGGCGGGCGTCCCAACGCGGGCTTCCTCGCCGACCTCGCCGCGGAGGGCGTGACCGCCGACCGCCCGATCGTCTTCCTGTGCCGGTCCGGGCAGCGCTCGATCGGCGCCGCGCGCCTCGCGACGTCGGCCGGCCTGGGCCCGTCGTACAACGTGCTCGAGGGCTTCGAGGGCGGCCCCGGATTCGACGGCGTCCGCGACCGCGAGGGCTGGAAGGTGCGCGGCCTGCCCTGGGGCGCCTACGCCGACGGGGACACTTCGCAGGGCACCACAGGGGGCACCACGTCGGAGTCCCGCGCGTGAGCGCCTCGCGGCAGGGCGTCCCCACCGGACCGGCCGCCGACGACGTCACGCACGGCGGGTCGGGCCGCGGGCCGCTGCCCGCGACCGCGCGCCCGGCGACGCTCGCCGTGCGCGGCGGCCACCGCCGCTCGGACTACCAGGAGACGTCCGAGGCGTTGTTCCTCACCCAGGGCTACACCTACGACACGGCCGCCGACGCCGAGGCCTCGTTCTCCGGCGAGCTGTCGCGGTTCGTGTACTCCCGGTATGGCAACCCGACGGTGCACACGTTCGAGGAGCGGCTGCGCCTGCTCGAGGGCGCCGAGGCCTGCTACGCGACGGCGTCGGGCATGTCGGCGGTCTTCACGACGCTCGCGGCCCTGGTCTCTAGCGGCTCGCGCATCGTCAGCGCGCGTGCCCTGTTCGGCTCCACGAACGTCATCTACGACGAGATCCTCGCCAAGTGGGGCGTGCGCGTCGACTACGTGGACGGCCACGTGCTCTCCCAGTGGGAGGAGGCGCTCGCGACGCCGGCCGACGTCGTCTTCTTCGAGTCGCCGTCCAACCCGATGCAGGACCTGGTCGACGTGCGGGCCGTGGCGGACCTCGGTCACGCCGCCGGCGCCGTGGTCGTGGTCGACAACGTCTTCGCGACGCCGATCCTGCAGAAGCCGCTCGAGCTCGGTGCCGACGTCGTCGTCTACTCCGCGACCAAGCACATCGACGGCCAGGGCCGGGTGCTGGGCGGCGCCATCCTGGGCCCGCGCGAGTTCCTCGAGGGGCCGGTGCAGACGTTCATCCGCAACACGGGCCCGTCGCTCTCGGCGTTCAACGCCTGGGTGCTGCTCAAGGGTCTGGAGACGCTCGACGTCCGCGTCCGCGCGCAGAACGCCGCCGCGCTGCGGGTCGCCGAGGCGCTGGAGGGCTTCGACGAGATCGCCGCGGTGCGCTACCCGTTCCTGCCCTCGCACCCGCAGCACGACCTGGCGAAGTCCCAGCAGTCCGGCGGAGGCACGGTCGTGACGTTCGACCTGGCCGTGCCGGAGGGCACCGAGCCGGAGGCGGCGAAGAAGCGCACGTTCGCCTTCCTCGACGCCCTGCAGATCGTCGACATCTCCAACAACCTCGGCGACGCGAAGTCGATCATCACGCACCCCGCCACGACGACGCACCGCAAGCTCGGCCCCGAGGGCCGCGCCAAGGTGGGCATCGCGGAGACGACGGTGCGGCTGTCGGTCGGCCTCGAGGACACGCTCGACATCCTCGAGGACGTGGAGCAGGCCCTGCGCGCCTGAGCCGCGCACCGCTGGCCACCGGGTCCGGCACGCGACAGGCTGGTCGTCGTGACCCGTCGCCGACCGCCGGAGAGATCGCCGGGTGGTCGTCGACGACGCCGAGCACGTGCGGGCCGCCTGCGCCGCTATCGACAGCTGCTGGTGGACCCGGCCTTCCGGGTGTGGTCCTACCAGTTCGTGAGCACCCGCGGCCGCCGAACGGCCCGAGCCTGAGCGGTCAGTCCACCGGCAGGCCGAGCACCCGCTCCAGGTAGCGGTTGCGGAACTTGCGACCCGGGTCGGACTCCTCGACGAGCGCCCGGAACTCATCCGCCCGCGGGTACGACGACCGCACGACGGCCCCGTCGAGCGTGAACCACTTCCCCCAGTGCGGGCGGGGCGCGAAGGGCGCGAGCGCCGCCTCGACGACCGGGAGCACCTCGAGCACCTCGGCAGGGCTGTTGCGCCACGTCAGGTGGATGCCGAGCGAGTCCCGTCCGCTCGCCGGGCTCAGCCAGAGCTCGTCGGCCGCGACCGAGCGCAGCTCCGAGACGAGCACGAGGTGCGCGAACGTCTCGCTGACCGCCCGCAGCGCCCGCAGGGCGCCGGCGGCCACCGTGCGGTCGACGAAGTACTCCGTCTGGATCTCGTCGCCCCGGCTGGGGCTGGCGTCCGGGCGGAAGTGCGGCAGCCGCTGCCACCACGGCCCGGGCACGCCGCCCTGGACGGTCTGGTTGGGGTTCTGCCCCTCGGCGAGCTCCCCGGCCTCTGCCCGGGCCCAGCGCGCGCCGAACTCCGCGGGGTCGAGGGCGGGGTCCCAGTCCGCGGTCCGTGACTTGAGCCAGACCTTCCCTGCGACCTCCGGGTCGCCCCATCGCGGCATGACGGAGACGCTGAACGCCGCGCTCATGACGTCGTCGAGCCGGTCGAGCAGGACGGACCAGGGCAGGTCGAACCAGACGTCCTGCCTCACGTCGAAGGCGGGCACCAGGTCGAGCGTGACGGTCGTGACGACGCCGAGGGCTCCCAGCGCGAGGACCCGGCCGCCGAAGTCCGGGGCCTCGTCTCGGGTCCACCGCCGCAGCTCACCGTCGGCGGTCACCAGCTCGACCGCCGAGACGGCGCTCGAGAGGTTGCGGTTCCCGTCGCCGGAGCCGTGGGTGCCGGTGGCGCACGCCCCGGCCACGGAGATGTGCGGCAGGGATCCCATGTTGTGCAGCGCCCACCCGGTGTCGGCGAGGCCCGCGGCGACCTGCCCGTACGTGCTGCCGCCCGAGACCGTCACCCGCCCGGCGGCGTCGTCGAGCTCGAGCCGGGCCGGGAGGCCCTGCGCGCTGACCAGGACGCCCTCGGTGTCGGCCACGTCGTTGAATGAGTGCCGCGACCCCAGGGCGCGGACCCGCGGGGACGTGGCCACGAGCTCCTGGAGCTCGGTGACCGAGCGCGGTGTCCACACGCCGCGGGCCGCGAACCGGTGGCAGCCGGACCACGTCGCGCCGGCGTCCGCCGGCCCGTCGGCCGCGCGGAGGAGCGCGGTCACGCGGCGACCGTCCGGCTCTCGCCCGAGTCGGCTCCTGCGTTCTCGCCGTCCGCGCCGACGTCCGCCAGCTCGTTGCGGAAGGTCTCGCCCGCGCGCCAGATGCACAGTGCGCTGATCACGCAGGCGAGCACGAGGTAGGCACCCGCCGGCCACCACGACCCGGCGAGGGCGGTGAGCCCGACGGCGATCGCGGGCGTGGGCCCGCCGCCGATGAGCGCGGAGCCCTGGTAGACGACCCCGAGCCCGGTGTAGCGCACGCGCGTGCCGAAGAGCTCGGCGAACAGGGCGCTCTGGATGCTGAACATGAGGCCGGTCCCGATCGCATGCACGACGACGATGATCGCCCAGGTGGAGAACGCGTTGCCCTGCGCGATGATCGGGAAGTAGAGCAGTCCCCCGCCGACCGCGCAGATCGCGATCCCGGTCAGGTAGACGGGCCGGCGCCCGATCCGGTCGGAGATCCGCCCTGCCAGCGGCAGCACACCGAGCTGGACGACGGAGGAGATGACGAACCCGGTGAGGATGAGGCCGCTGCTCATGCCGAGGTAGGTCGTGACCCAGGAGACCGCGAAGACGTTGATGATGTTGAACGTGACGGCGTCGGCCATCCGGGCGCCGATGCCGAGCAGCACCGTCCTGGGCTGCTCGCGCAGCAGGGCCAGGAAGGGCGACTTCCGCTCGGACTGGGCGTCCGCCTGGAAGGCGGACGTCTCGGGCAGGTTCTTCCGGATGTAGAAGCCGAGAGCCAGGAACGGACCGCTCAACAGGAACGGGATCCGCCAGCCCCAGCCCAGGAGCTGGTCCTCGGGAAGCTGCTCCACCAGGGCGAAGATGCCCGTGGACGCGAGCAGCGCCGCCGGGGTGCCGAGCTGGTGAAAGCTCCCGGCGAGGCCCCGCTTGCCCTTCGGTGCGTTCTCCAGGGCGAGCAACGACCCGCCGCCGTACTCCCCGCCGATCCCGATCCCCTGCACGAGCCGCAGCAGGACGAGGAGCACGGCCCCGAGCGAGCCCGCGACGGCGTAGGACGGCAGCAGCCCCATGAGGAACGTGCCGCCCCCGATGAGGAACACGGTGAGGAGCAGGACGGGCTTGCGCCCCACCTTGTCGCCGAAGTGGCCGAAGATGATGGCGCCGAGGGGCCGGGTGACGAAGGCGACCGCGAACGTCCCGAAGGACTGGAGCAGCGCGACCGTCGGCGACGCCTCGGGGAAGAAGACATGGGGAAACACCAGAGCGGCTGCCGTGCCGAAGATCCAGAAGTCATACCACTCGAGGAAGGCACCGGAGAACGCGGCGATCGTGGCGCGCCGTGAGGTGACCGGGGCGGGGTGCGCCAACTCCGGGTGTGAGCGGGGAGACGTCATCGTCGGCCTTCCTTCGTCTCGGACGTCGCCACGTTCGAGGCGACGCGTCGCGGCGACGCTCGTCGGCCGCGACTTCCAGGACGCTAAGGAGCGGCCTTTTTTCCGTCAACAACCTGACAGAAACTTCTCCGCCCTGTTGCCCGCCTCCTCGCCGGTCGGCAGACATCTTTCTGTCGGCTTCTTGTCGGAAAAACGGGATCGTTCCTACCCTGGCCCGGTGACGACGACCACCGGGGCCCCCGCCCTCGTCCGATGGCGGCACGAGGCGCATGTGCTGGCCGCGCTCCGCGAGCACGGTGCCCTGCGCCGCGCCGAGCTCGCGGCCGCCACGGGGCTGTCGCGCACCACGCTGTCGGAGATCGTCGGCGACCTCGTCGAGCGGGGCGCCGTCCGCGTGGTCGCCACCGACGCGGCCGGCCGCCGCGGCTCCGGACGGCCCGCGGAGATGCTCGCGCTCGACCCGGCGTCCGGCCAGTACCTCGGCATCGACCTCGCGCACGCCGCGGTGCACGTCGCGGTCGTCGACGCGAGCCACGACGCGATCGCGTCGGAGCACCGCGAGGTGAGCCCCGACGCCGCGTGGGACGAGCGCGTCCGCGCGGCGCTCGAGGTGGTCGACGAGATCGCCGCCGCCGGGACCCGCCTCGACGCCCTCCAGGGCGTCGGCGTCGGGCTGCCCGGCCCCTACTCCCCCGCCTGGTCGGCGGACCACACCGGGGCGACGGAGTCGTCGGCTGCCGCCCGCAGGCAGGTCGAGGACGCCGTGCACGACCGGTTCGGGCTCTCGCCCCTGCTGGACACCAACACCCGGCTCGCCGCGCTCGCCGAGGCGGTGCGGACGCCGGGCACCGACCAGGACCTCGTGTACCTGCGCGTGGCCACCGGTATCGGGGGCGGCATCGTCGTCGGCGGGCGGCTCGTGCACGGCGGGCGGGGCCTGTCCGGCGAGCTCGGGCACGTCACGGTCCGCCAGGACGGCCGTCTCTGCCGGTGCGGCAAGCAGGGCTGCCTGGAGACCGTGGCCTCCGTCCCCGCGATCCTCGCCACGTGCGCCGAGCGCGGGCTCGACCTCGGCTCGCTGCGCGAGCTCGAGCGGGCCGTCGACCGCGCCGACCCGACGCTCGAGGCCGTGCTGCGCGAGGCGGGGACCGCCACCGGCCAGGTGCTCGCCTCGACCGTGCTCGCGCTGAACCCCACCGACGTCGTCGTGGGCGGGGCCCTCGCCGCCGTCGCCCCGCCGTTCGTGCAGCAGATCGCCTCGACCGTCACGTTCCAGGTCCACCCGATCGACGGCGCCCGCCCCCGGGTGCGCACCTCCGACCTCGGGGACTCGGGCGGGGCTGTCGGGGCTGTCGTCGCCCTGCAGCACCGCACGTCCCTGCTCGCGGACTATCCCGGAGGCCCCGGCGCCTCCTCCATCTCGTCACCACCCCGAAGGAGTACCTCATGACCGCTGCGACCGGACCGAGCGACACGAGGCGCACGAACGTCCTGTTCCTCATGACCGACCAGCACCGGGTGGACACCCTCGGCGCCTACGGCAACCCGATGGCGCACACCCCGGTCCTCGACGCGCTCGCCGCGAGCGGTACCCGGTTCGACCGCTGGTACACCCCGACCGCGATCTGCACGCCCGCCCGCGCGAGCCTGCTCACCGGTCAGGCGCCGTTCCGCCACAAGCTGCTGGCCAACCACGAGCGCAACGTCGGGTACCTGGAGGACCTCGCCGACGGCGTCTTCGCTTTCCCGCAGGCCCTGCGCGCCCACGGCTACAACGCCGGGCTGGTGGGCAAGTGGCACGCGGGCACCCACAAGGAGCCCGTCGACCTCGGGCTCGACGGGATCCATCTGCCCGGGTGGCACAACGCCGTCGACCACGCGGACTACCTGGACTACCTCGCCGAGCGCGACCTGCCGCCCTACGAGATCAGCGACCGCGTCCGCGGGACGCTGCCCAACGGCGGGCCGGGCAACCTCCTTGCGGCACGGCTGCACCAGCCGCTCGAGGCGACGTTCGAGCACTACCTCGCCACCCGCACGATCGAGATGCTCGAGCGGTACGCCGACGACTTCCGCAGCGGCGCCAAGCCGTTCTTCCTCGAGCTGAACTTCTTCGGCCCGCACCTGCCCTACGTCGTGCCGGACGAGTACTTCGACCTGATCGACCCGGCCGACGTCGAGCTGCCGCGCTCGATCGCGGAGACGTTCGCGGGCAAGCCGCCGGTGCAGGCGAACTACAGCGCGCACTGGACGTTCGACACGATGCCGATCGAGACGACACGCAAGCTGATCGCCGTCTACTGGGGCTACGTAGCGATGATCGACCTTGAGATCGGGCGGGTGCTGGACGCGCTCGACCGGCTCGGCCTCACCGACGAGACCGCGGTCTTCTTCTCCTGCGACCACGGCGAGTTCACCGGCGCCCACCGCCTGCACGACAAGGGCCCGGCGATGTACGAGGACATCTACCGCACCCCCGGCATCCTCCGGATCCCCGGCGGGCCGGCAGGACAGGTCCGCACCGAGTTCGTCAGCCTGCTGGACTGCACGGCCACGATCCTCGAGCTTGCGGGGATCGATCCCGCGCCGGCGGTGGACTCCCGGTCACTCGTCCCGCTGGCAGCCGGCGAGAGCCCCGAGTGGGCCGAGGACATCGTCTGCGAGTTCCACGGGCACCACTTCCCGTACCCACAGCGCATGCTGCGCACCGACCGGTACAAGCTCGTGGTCAACCCCGACTCCACGAACGAGCTGTACGACCTGCACAACGACCCCGACGAGCTGTCCAACGTCTACCACCACCCCGAGATGGGCGAGGTCCGGCGGGCCATGATGCGGCGGCTGTACCAGGTGCTGCGCGAGCGCGGCGACAACTTCTACCACTGGATGACCACGATGTACGACGTCGGCGAGGTCGACCACGACCCCACCCAGTCCGGTCTCGACGAGACCACCTACGTGGGGGCGTCCGCGCAGGGCTGACGGCGCGGCGCACACCAATTCGCTGGAACGGAGCGCCCACCCTTCCCTAGCGTCGGACCATGCCCGACGCGATCTTCGACGACCCCACGCTGGCCCGGCTGTACGACCCGCTCGACCCGGACCGCAGCGACCTCGACGCGTACCTGGCGCTCGCCCGCGAGCTCGGCGCGCGCAGCGTGCTCGACGTCGGCTGCGGCACGGGCACGTTCGGGGTGCTGCTCGCGGACAGGGGTTTCGACGTCGTGGGAGTGGACCCGGCGGCCGCCTCGCTCGACGTCGCGCGCGGCAAGCCCGGCGCCGAGCGCGTGCGCTGGCTGCACGGGGACGCGACCACGCTGCCGGCCCTGCAGGTGGACCTCGCGACGATGACGGGCAACGTCGCGCAGGTCTTCCTCACGGACGACGACTGGGCGGCGACGCTGCGCGGCGTCCGCGCGGCGCTCGCCCCGGGCGGGTACCTCGTCTTCGAGACCCGTGACCCGGCACGCCGCTACTGGGAACGCTGGACGCGGGAGCACACCTTCGCACGCACCGACGTGCCCGGGTTCGGCGTCGTCGAGACATGGACCGACCTGACCGACGTCTCCGAGCCCTTCGTCACCTTCCGCGGCACCATCGCGCTGGCGGACGGGCGCGTGCTGCACTCCGACTCCACGCTGCGTTTCCGCGAGCACGACGAGATCGAGGCGTCGCTGGCCGACACCTGCTACGTCGTCGAGCAGGTGCGCGACGCCCCCGACCGGCCCGGGCTGGAGTGGGTGTTCGTCGCCCGGGCCGCTGGTTGAGCTCGTCGAAACCCTGGTCTCGACGAGCTCGACCGACGCGTGCGGGATCAGCCGGCGATGCGGACGACCATCTTCCCGGTGTTGGCGCCGCGCATCATGTCGACGAACGCCTGCGGGGCGTTCTCGATGCCGTCGACGACGGTCTCGTCGTAGGCGATCTTGCCCTCGGAGAACCAGCCGGTCATGAGCTCGCGGAACTCGGCCCCGTGGTGGAGGTACCCGCCGATCGTGAAGCCCTGCATCCGCAGGCCGCGGGTGATGAGGTTCGCCATGTTGTCCGGCCCGGGCACGCGGTCCGTGGTGTTGTAGCCGGCGATGGCGCCGCACAGCGCGATCCGCCCGCCGTCGTTCATGACGTCCAGCGCCGCGGTGAGGTGGTCGCCGCCGACGTTGTCGAAGAAGACGTCCACACCCCCGGGCACCAGCCCGGGGAGCTGCTCGCGCACGGGCGCGTCCTTGTAGTTGAGGGCGGCGTCGTAGCCGTACTTCGAGGTGAGCAGCTCGACCTTCGCGGCCGACCCGGCCGAGCCGACGACCCGCCCCGCGCCGAGCAGCCGCGCGATCTGGCCGGCGGCCGTGCCGACGGCCCCCGCCGCGCCCGAGACGAAGACGGTGTCCCCCGGCCGCATGCCCGCGATCGCGGTGAGCCCGACGTAGCCGGTGAGGCCCGTCATGCCGAGGATGCCCAGGTGCAGGGACAGCGGCACGCCCGGGAGCTCCGGGACGATGCGGAAGCCGCGCGCGTCCTCCTGGACGACGTCGCGCCAGCCATGCTGGTGCAGCACCACCGCGCCGGCGGGCACGTCGTCCGACGCGGACTCCACCACGCGGCCGATCGCGCCGCCCGTCATGGTCTCCCCGAGCCGGAACGGCGGGGTGTAGCTCTTGACGTCGTTCATCCGCCCCCGCATGTACGGGTCGACGGAGACGAACTCGTTGGCCACGCGGACCTGCCCGGGCTCGAGGTCGCCGTAGGTGACCTGCACGGTGCGGAAGTCGTCCGGCGCGGGCCACCCGGTGGGGCGGGCGGCGAGCTGGACCTGGGTGCTGACGATCGTGGACATGCGGGTGGAGCCTTCTTCCGGGTGTGGCGGCGTGCGGTGTGGCGCGAAGGTCAGAGCGCGAGGCCCACGACGAGCGCGACGACGGCGAGCAGCGGCACGGCGCCCTGCTTGAGGGCCGCGCCGCGCTTGCCGGGCGAGGACAGGAACAGGACGAGCGCGGCGGCCAGCATGCTGCCGGTGCCGGCGAGGACGAGTGCCGCGCCGGCCCCCGTGGTCCCGGCCGCGACGAGCACGATGCCCACCGCAGTGACGACGGCGAGGAACAGGTTGTAGAAGCCCTGGTTGAAGGCCAGCTCGCGCGTCGCGACGGCCTCCGGCTCGCTGGTGCCGAACGTGGCCCGTGCCCGGGGCGTGGTCCACGCGAGGGACTCGAGCCAGAAGATGTACACGTGGAGCGCCGCGGCGACTCCCGCCAGGACCAGTCCTGTGCCGACCATCGGTGCCCCCTGCTGCCTGCCCGGCCGGGGCGGCCGGGTCGATTCTGCAACGGTCGGTCCACTGTATATACTACAACGAGCGTTTCACAACTTGGAGGCACGATGGGCAGGGCGCAGGGGTTCGAGACCGTGCAGGTGGTCCGGGCGGCCCGCGAGGTGTTCTGGCACGACGGCTACGCGGAGGCGTCGGTCCCCGCGCTGGAACGGGCCACCGGGCTGAACCGGTCGAGCCTCTACCACGCGTTCGGGTCCAAGCGCGGCCTGTTCGACGCGGCCGTGCAGAGCTACCTCGACGAGGTGGTGCGCCCCCGCCTGCGCCCGCTGGTCGCCGACGACGTGGACCCCGGCGCGCTCGTCGCCTACCTCGCCGGCCTGCGCGCCGCGCTCGCCCGCGCGGACGAGATCCAGGGCACCTCCGGCTGCCTGCTCGTCAACACCTCGAGCTCGCCGATCGCGCGCGACGACGCCGTCCGGCAGACCGTGGCCGACTACCGCGCCGAGCTGCACGACGCGCTCGGCCGCGGGGTCGCGGCGATGCTCCCGGACGCCGGGCCGGCCGAGGTCAGCCGGCTGGCCGACGTCTGCACGGCCCTCGTGATCAGCGCGTTCACCCTGGTGCGCGTCGACCCGCCGAGCGCCCTGCACTGCCTGGACACCGCCGTCGAGCTGCTCGAGCACTGACCCGCCCGAGCAGCGACTCGTTGGTCGAGGTGAACGTGCCGTCGCCGGAGGCGGTCAGCCGCGCGGCACGACCAGGCCCGAGTCGTACGCCCACACCACGAGCTGCACGCGGTCGCGGGCGCCGGTCTTGGTCATGATCCGGCTCAGGTGGGACTTCACCGTGCTGGGCTCCAGGAAGAGGCTCGCCGCGATCTCCGCGTTCGACGACCCGCGGCACAGCAGCTCGACGATCTCCCGCTCCCGGGGCGTGAGCAGCCCCGCGGCCGCCTCGTCGAGGGCCGCCGGGCCCCGGCGGCGGGCGAACTCGTCGATCACCCGGCGGGTGAGGGACTGGTCGACCAGCCCGTCCCCCGCGGCGACGCGGCGCACGGCGTCCACGAGCACGTCGGGCTCGGCGTCCTTGAGCAGGAAGCCCGAGGCCCCCGCCTCGAGGGCGCCGAACACGTAGTCGTCGAGGTCGAACGTGCTCACCACGAGCACCGGCACCCGGTCGTCGACGTCCGGGCCGGCGAGCTCGCGCGTCGCGGTGATGCCGTCGCCGCCGGGCATGCGCACGTCCATGCACACGACGTCGGGGCGCACGCGGCGCGCCACCCGCACCGCGTCGGCGCCGCTCGACGCCTCGCCCACCACCTCCAGGCCCTCGCTCTCGAGGATCACGGTGAACCCGGCGCGCACCACGGCCTGGTCGTCGACCAGCACGACGCGCGTCATCGGTCCGCCCGCTCGCCGTCCGGGCGCGCGGCGCCACCGGGCACGGGCACGGGATCGGGCTCGGGCTCGGGCTCGGGCACGGGCACGGGCACGGGCACGGGCACGGGCACAGGCTCGGGCTCGGGCGTCGTCTCGGGCTCGGTCGCCGTCGGGCCCACGGCGCGGGGCACCGTGAGCCGCACCTGCCAGCCGCCCCCGGCGACCGGGCCGGCCGCGAGGGTGCCGCCCACCAGCACGGCGCGCTCCGTCATGCCGATCACGCCGTGCCCGGGCAGGCCCTCCTCGGGGCTCTGCTCTGCGTCATCCAGGCGGCCGTTCGGGCTGCCGGAGCCGTTGCGCACCGTGACCTCCAGCGCGACGTCGTCGTACGCCGTCGCGACCTCCACGGGACTGCCGGGGGCATGCCGGCGCGCGTTCGCGAGCGACTCCTGGAGCACCCGGTACACCGTGAGCTGCACGGTCGGTGGGAGGTCGTACCGCTCGCCGCGCCGCCGCTCCTGCACGCGCGTGCCGGTGCTCCGGGCGAGGTCGAGCAGCGCGGGCACGTCCGCGAGGGTGGGCTGCGGGGCCGCCGGCGCGTCGTCGTCCCGGGTGGCCGAATCACGCAGGATGCCGACCACGAGCCGCAGGTTGTCCAGCGTCTCGCGCCCCTGCGCGCGAATCCACCGCAGCGACTCCCGCGCGCGCTCCGGGTCGCGGTCCACGAGCCGCTCCGCGGCCGATGCCTGGACGACGATCCCGGACAGGTGGTGCGCCGCGACGTCGTGCAGCTCGCGAGCCATGCGCCCGCGCTCGGCGAGCACGGCCCGCGCCGCCAGCACCTCGCGCTGCCGCTCGGCCTGCTCCACACGGGCGTGCAGCTGCGCCAGGAGCTCGCGCCGCGTGCCCACGTACGCACCGACGAGCACGGCCCCGAGGTAGGTGATCAGGGCGGACACCAGCCCGCCCCCGAGCTGGGTGGCGACCGGGACCCCGAGCTCGTCCGCCGTGGCCGGGCCGCCGAGGACGTAGCCGAGCAGCACCTGCACGACGGCGGTGGTGCCCGCGACCCACAGCGCCGACCGCCGCGAGGCGTAGGCGCCGAGGGAGTACGCCGCGACAAGGCCCGCCGGCGCCTGGAAGTTCACGAACGCCGGCAGCAGCGGCACCAG
This sequence comes from Isoptericola sp. Y541, assembly GCF_059445465.1. Lineage (NCBI taxonomy): Bacteria > Bacillati > Actinomycetota > Actinomycetes > Micrococcales > Promicromonosporaceae > Isoptericola > Isoptericola sp. Y541. The sequence continues at coordinate 659,976 of NZ_JCAIUJ010000002.1, forward strand.
CGCGAGCTGGCCCAGCAGCGTGAGCGAAAGGCACAGCAGGGGCGACCGGCGGCGCAGGGCCAGCGCCATCGCCTGCCCGACCAGCACCACGCACGCCGTGGTCCGGGCGCCGACGCTCATGACGTCGAGCGACGGGTCCGCGCCGAACGCGGCGCCGATGTCTGACGGCACGACCTGCAGCACCGTGAGGAACACCACCACGGAGACCGCCGCGACGACGGCGCCGAGCAGGGCGTCCCGACCCGTGGAGGTCCGGACGCCGAGGGCGTCGAGGCGGCGGCGCAACGCGTCGAGCACGGATTCCTCCGGTGACTGGTGAGGCCGAACAGGGGGTGAAAAGTGTCGCAGGGGTTGCGGGCGGCACGGTCGCCGTGCGTCGCCCGGCCCACGGTACGGGGTCCGGGGGCCGGGCGACGTCGGACGAGACCAGGCGAGATCGGTCAGGTCAGGCGAGGTCGCGCCGCCGGAAGACCGCCCCGGCCGTGACGAGCAGCAGGGCCGCCCAGACGACCAGGCCGACGAGCGCCGCGGCGGCGCCCATGCCTGCCGCCGCCGTCCCGCCGAACAGCTCGGCCGTGCCCCGCCCCGCCGACGCGAGGGAGCCGAGCGTGATCGGCAGCCACGACGTCGCCGTCGAGGCACCGCCCGTCAAGAGGAGCGTCGCGGCCTGCACCATCGGCTCGAAGAGCGCGAGGGCCACGACCACGACGACCGCCGCGACCTGCCCGCGCACGAGCGTGCCCACCGCGAGGCCGAGCCACGCGAGCAGCACCATGACGGCGAGCCCGCGACCCCACCCGCCCAGGGCCTCCCCGGGGCTGATGGCGAGGCTCGCCCCGGTCGTCGTCGCGACGGCGACGACCAGTCCGAGCGCCGTGACCACGACGAGCACCGCGCCCGTGACGAGGGCCGCCGTGGCGGTCGCCCCCGCCTTGCCCGCGAGGATCCGCAGGCGGTCGGGGACGGCGAGCGCCGTGGGCACGATGCCGCCCGTGCGGAAGTCCGTCGTGGCGGCGAGCGCCCCGAGCAGCAGCATGCACAGGGCCGTGACGCCGCTGGAGCCGGAGCCGGCGGGCCCGTTGCCCATGAGGTCGAGCAGGGCGCCCTGGGCCGACGCGGCCCCGAGGTCGGTGGCCGCGGCGAGGTCGGACAGAAGCTCGGTGGTGTCGCCCGGGGACGCCTGCACGCCGACGTGGAACCCGGCGTCGGTGCCGGACCCGCCGCTGAGCGCCTCCAGGGTGCGCAGCGTGCGCGGCAGCACGAGGGTGAGGACCTGCGTGAGGACCATGCCCGCGGCCGCGACGGCCGCGATGATCCAGGGTGTCCGGGTGGTCCGGAGCTTGAGCAGCTCGGCACGAAGCTCGGCGGGGAACATCAGCGCACTCCTTCGGTGGCGGCGGTGAGGTCGAGGTAGACGTCCTCGAGGGACCGGTCGGTGACGAGGTCGGCCATCGGGCCGGCGGCGACGACCTGGCCCTGGCCGATCACGACCAGGTCGTCGGCCACCTGCGCGACCTCGGCGAGCACGTGGCTGGCCAGCAGCACCGTGCCGCCGTCGTGGGCGAAGGAGCGCAGCAGCTCGCGCAGCCAGCGCATCCCCGCGGGGTCGAGCCCGTTGGCGGGCTCGTCGAGGACCAGCACCTCCGGCCGGCCCAGCAGGGCGGCGGCGATCCCCAGCCGCTGCTTCATGCCGAGGGAGTAGGTGCGCACGCGGCGGTCCGCGGCGGGCGTCATGCCGACGGCGGCGAGCACTTCGTCCACCCGGCGCGCGGGCAACCGGGACGCCGACGCGAGCACGCGAAGGTGGTCGCGGCCGGTGCGGCCGGGGTGCAGGCCGCCCGCGTCGAGCAGCGCCCCGACGACGCGGGCCGGGCGCTCGAGGTCGGCGTACCGGCGGTCGTCGAACGTCGCGGTGCCGGCGTCCGCGCGGGACAGGCCGAGCAGCACGTGCAGCGTGGTGCTCTTGCCCGCGCCGTTGGGCCCCAGCAGCCCGACGACGCGGCCCGGTGCGGCCGTGAACCCGACGTCGTGCACGGCCTCGAAGCCGCCGTAGGACTTGTGCAGCCCGTCGATCCGGATGGTGGTCATCCGTCCTCCCCTGTCGTCCCGCTCGTGCGCCGGCGCCGTCCGCGCCGGTGACCACCAGCCTTCCGTCGGGGCCCCGTCCGGTCTTGGTGCGTAGGTCGGAACCCGCGTTGCGCCTTCCGGCGGAAGGACCTGTTCGACGGGGCTGTGGATGCGCGGGTGTCCGTGTCGGCGCAGGCCCGTACCCTGGCCGACGTGCTGCACGTCCACCGATCCGAGCGCGCCGATGCGCTCGTCGCGCCCCTGGCCGACGTGCTCGCCGAGCCCCCCGAGGACCCGTTCACCCCCGACATCGTGGCTGTGCCCACGCGCGGGATCGAGCGGTGGCTGGCGCAGCGGCTGTCGCACCGCCTGGGCACCGGCGGCAGGCCGGACGACGGGTCGGGCGCGGGCGTGTGCGCCAACGTGGACTTCAGCTCCCCCGCCCGGCTGGTCGCGTCCGCGGTGACGGCGGTGACCGGCGTCGAGGCCGACGACGACCCCTGGCGTCGCGCCCGCCTCGTGTGGCCGGTGCTCGAGACGATCGACGCGTCGCTCGACGAGCCCTGGGCGGCCCTGCTCGCCCGGTACGTGGGGGCGGACGGCGACCCCGTGCGCCGGTCGCGGCGGATCGCCCTGGCGCAGCGCGTGGCCGGCCTCTTCGCCGGCTACGCCCAGCAGCGCCCCGGGCTCCTCACCGGCTGGCAGGACGGTGCCGACGAAGGGGCCGACGGCGCGCCCTTCCCCGCCGACCTGGAATGGCAGCCGCGGCTGTGGCGGCTCGTGCGGGCCCGGGTGGACGCCCCCGGCCCCGCCGAGGTGCTGGCCACGGCCGTCGCGACGCTCGCCGCCGACCCCTCCGCCGTCGACCTGCCCGCCCGGCTGTCCGTCTTCGGCCCGACGCGGCTGCCCGAGGACCAGCTGCGGGTGCTGCGCGCGCTCGCCCTGCACCGCGACGTCCACCTCTGGCTGCCGCACCCCTCGCCCGCCCTCTGGGAGACGGTCGCGGGCCTGCCCGCCCCCGGCGTCCGGCGCGACGACCTGCCGCCCGTCGCCCGCCATCCGCTGCTCGCGTCCACCGCGCGCGACGCCGTCGAGCTGCAGCTGCGGCTGTCGGGCGCGCTCGACGAACCGAACGAAGATGACGCGTCCCCCACGGTTGGCGTCACGTCCCACCCGGCTCCCACGCCGCCCGCCACGCTGCTCGGCGCGCTGCAGGCGGCCCTGCGCGACGACGACCCGGACGCGCCGCCGCGCCCTCTCACGCCGGAGGACCGCAGCGTCCAGGTGCACGCGTGCCACGGCCGCGCGCGGCAGGTCGAGGTGCTGCGCGAGGTGCTCACCGGGCTGTTCGCCGCCGACCCGACGCTGGAGCCCCGTGACGTCATCGTCATGTGCCCGGACGTCGAGTCGTTCGCCCCGCTCGTGACGGCCACGTTCGGCACCGTGCCCGACGGGGTCACGCAGGTGCACCCCGGCCAGCGGCTGCGCGTCAGCCTCGCCGACCGCGGGCCCGGCGTCGTCAACCCGGTGCTCGGCGTCCTGGCCACCCTGCTGCGCCTGGCCGACGGCCGCGTCACGGCGTCCGAGGTGCTCGACCTCGCCGCGAGCGAGCCCGTGCGGCGCCGCTTCCGGCTGTCGGACGACGACCTGGACCGGTGGCGCACCTGGGCCGTGGAGGTCGGCGTGCGCTGGGGCGAGGACGGGTCGCGGCGGGCGCGGTTCGGCATCGACCCGCGCGTGCGGCAGGGCACCTGGGACGCGGCCCTGGACCGCGTGCTGCTGGGCGTCGCGATGGCCGAGGAGGACTCGCGGTTCGTGGGCCCGGCGCTGCCGCTGGACGACGTGGGCTCCACCGACGTCGAGGTGGCGGGCCGGTTCGCGGAGCTCGTGTCCCGCCTGACGGGGCTGCTCGCCGACCTGGACGGCACGCACCCGCTGGAGCACTGGCTCGACACGCTCGACCGGGCCGTGACCCTGCTGACCGATCCCGCTCCTGACGACGCGTGGCAGACCGTGCAGGCCCGGCGGGTGCTGGGCGACGTCCGGGCTGCGGGCACGTCGGGCACCGGGCACGCGGGCTCCGCGCTGCGCCTCGAGGACGTCCGCGCCCTGCTCGCCGACCGGCTGGCCGGCCGGCCGACCCGCGCGGGCTTCCGCACCGGCGCGCTCACGGTGTGCTCGCTGGAGCCGATGCGCGCGGTGCCGCACCGGGTGGTCTGCCTGCTGGGGATGGAGGACGGCGCGTTCCCGCGCTCGGCCACCCCGGACGGCGACGACCTGCTGGCCCGCGACGCCCGCCTGGGCGAACGCGACCGGCGCAGCGAGGACCGGCAGATCTTCCTCGACGCGCTCACGGCGGCGCGCGAGCACCTCGTGGTGCTGCACTCCGGCGCCGACGAGCGCACCGGCGCGGCGCGGCCGCCGGCGGTGCCCGTCGCGGAGCTGCTCGATGCGCTCGACCGGCTCGGCACCACCGCGGTCGGCCGCCCGGCGCGCGAGCAGGTGGTGGTGCGGCACCCGCTGCAGGTGGTGGGCGAGCGCAACTTCGAGCCCGGCGCGCTGGGCGTCCCCGGGCCGTTCAGCTTCGACGCCGCCGCCTTCCGGGGCGCCCTGGCCGGGCGCGCGGAGCGTGCCGAACCGGGGCTGCTCGTCCCCGGCCCGCTGGACCTCCCGCCCGCGGGCGGCGGCGGCACCGAGGTCGACCTCGACGAGCTGGTGCGGCTGCTCGAGCACCCCGCGCGCTGGTTCGTCCGCACCACGCTCGGCGTGCTGCTCACGCAGGACGAGGACGAGGTCGACGACCGGCTGCCCCTGACCATGCCGCCGCTCGCGGCGTGGGGCGCCGGCGACCGCCTCCTGACCGCCGTGCTCGGCGGCACCGACCCCGCGCGCGCCTTCCAGGCCGAGTGGCGTCGGGGCCAGGCGCCGCCGCGCGAGCTCGGCCGCACCGCCCTGCGCGACGTCGTCGACCGGGTGCAGCCCGTGGAGGTGCTGGCGCGACAGGTCCGCACCGACCAGCCCGCGCGCGCCGTCGACGTGGCCGCCGCCCTGCCGTCCGGGGCCCTGGTCACCGGCACGGTGCCCGGCGTGCACGGCGGCCGGGTGGTCCGCGCGGAGTACTCGAAGCTGGGCCCCAAGCACCGGCTGCGCGCCTGGGTGCAGACGCTCGCGCTCGCGGCGTCGGGCGACGACGGCGGCCTCCCCGAGGGCCAGCGGTGGCACGCGGGCACGGTCGGTCGCGCACCGGGCCGCGGTGCCAAAGCGGCGTGGAGCCTGCTGCAGGCCCCCGACGCCGCCGAGGCCGCGAGCCTGCTCGACGACCTGGTCGCCCTGCGCGCGGAGGCGGCTCGGGCGCCGCTGCCCCTGCCGACCGAGGCCGCGCACGCGTACGCCGTCTCGCGCGCCGGCGGCACGGGCGATCCCGGCCAGGCGATCAGCGAGGCCCGGTACACGTGGAACGGCGGCTTCGAGAAGGCCGACCCGTACCACCTGCTGGTGTGGGGCGACGGCGCCACGCTCGACGCGATCGCCGGCACCCCGGACGACGACGACCGCCGGCGCTTCCCCGACGACCCCACCCGGCTGGGCGCGCTGGCACGGCGCGTCTGGGACCCGTTGCTGGCGCACGAGACGAAGGGCACATCATGACGGCGGCAGGCACGGGCACGGGGGCCTACGCGCAGGACGCCACCGACCGGCCCGTCTTCGACGTCTGCGGCCCGCTGCCCGAGGGCACCACGGTGCTCGAGGCGAGCGCGGGCACCGGCAAGACGTTCACGATCGCCGCGCTCGCGACGCGCTTCGTGGCCGAGGGCCGCGCGGAGCTGCGCGAGCTGATGCTCGTCACCTTCGGCCGCGCGGCGACGTCCGAGCTGCGCGACCGGGTGCGCGAGCGCCTGGTGAGCGCCGAACGGGCCCTGCGCGGGCCCGACCCGGCGTCCAGCTCCGACCCGGTGGTGGCCCTGCTCGCCGACGTCGACGCGGCCGAGCTGGACCGCCGCCGGGCGCGCCTCGCCGCCGCCCTCTCGCAGCTCGACGAGGCGACGATCACCACGACGCACGGCTTCTGCCAGCAGATGCTCACGTCGCTCGGCATCGCGGCCGACGTCGACCCCGCCGCCACCTTCGTGGCCGACGTCGCGGATCTCGTGCGCGAGGTCGCGGACGACCTGTACGTGCGGCGGTTCGCGGACGAGGCGCGCCCCGCGCTCACGCCGTCCATGGCCGCCGACCTGGGCCGGGCCGCGGTGAGCGACCACCAGGCCGACGTCGAGCCGGCCGAGCCGGACGGCGCGCCGCCGTCCACCCCGGGCGCGCTGCGCCGGGCCGTGGCCGCCGAGACGCGGGACGAGACGCTGCGGCGCAAGCGCGCCCAGCACCTCATGGACTACGACGACCTGCTCGTCATGCTGCGCGACGCCCTCGTCGACCCGGTGCACGGACCGACGGCCGCCGAGCGCGTGCGGTCCCGGTACCGCGTGGTGATGATCGACGAGTTCCAGGACACCGACCCGGTGCAGTGGGAGATCCTGCGCACCGCCTTCCACGGCCACCGCACGCTGGTGCTCATCGGCGACCCGAAGCAGGCGATCTACGCCTTCCGCGGCGCCGACGTGGTCGCATACCTCGACGCCCAGCAGGACGCCACCGCCGTCGCCACCCTCGGCACCAGCTGGCGCAGCGACGAACCCCTGCTCCGGGCGCTGGACACCGTGCTGGGCGGCGCGGCCCTCGGCGACGAGCGGATCGTCGTGCGCCCGGTCGACGCGGCGCACGCGGGCTCGCGGTTCGACGGCGGCGCGCCGCTGCGGCTGCGCCAGGTCACGCGCGGCGCGCTCGGGCTCTCCCCCGGCGAGACGCCGCCCGTGGGGTCGCCGCGCCAGCTCGTCGCCGCCGACGTCGCGGCGGACGTCGCGGCCCGGCTCGGCCGCGACCGGCTGCTGGCTGAGTTTTCCTCGCCGGTCGAAACCCCGCCGGTCGAGCCTGTCGAGACCACCGGGGGCACATGGCGCCCCCTCGAGACATGCGACGTCGCGGTGCTGACCCGCACGAACGCGCAGGCGGAGGCGGTGCGCTCGGCGCTCGTCGCACGCGGCGTGCCCGCCGTCGTGTCCGGCCTGTCCAGCGTGTTCGCCACGGAGTCGGCCCGGGACTGGCTGACGCTGCTCGCCGCGCTCGAGCAGCCGGGTGCCCACGGCCGGGCGGCGGCACTCGCGCTGACCCCGTTCGTCGGCTGGGACGCGGAACGCCTGGCCACGGCGGACGACGCCGCCCACGACACGCTCGCCGACACCGTGCGGCGCTGGGCGCGGCTGCTCGGCTCGCGCGGGGTGGCGGCCCTGCAGGAGGCCGTGACCCGCGACGGGCTGGCCGAGCGCCTGCTGCGCACCAGCACCGGGGAGCGGCGCCTCACCGACCTGCGGCACGTGGGCGAGGTGCTGCACATCGCGGCCGTGACCGAGGGCCTGGGCGCCTCGGCGCTCACGGCCTGGCTGCGCCGCCGCATCCGCGAGGCCGCCCAGGACTACGACGAGGAGCGCAGCCGCCGGCTGGAGACCGACGCCGCGGCCGTGCAGGTCGTCACCGTGCACGCCAGCAAGGGCCTGGAGTTCGGCGTCGTGTACGTGCCGTTCGCCTGGGACCGGTTCGAGCCCCGACAGCCGGAGGTGCTGCGGTTCCACACCGGCGACGGGCGCCGCATCCTGCACGTGGGCGGCCCCGGGTCATTCGGGTACGACGCGGCGCTGGAGCGGCACCGGGCGGAGGACGGCGGCGAGGACCTGCGCCTGCTGTACGTGGCGCTCACCCGCGCCCGTCACCAGGTGGTGGCGCACTGGGCGCCGTCCAAGGCGAACAGCGCCAAGGGGGCCCTGACCCGCGTCGCCCTGGGCGAGCGGACCCTGGGCGGCGAGCCCGCCCCGCATGCCTCGCAGCAGGCGATGCGCGACGACGCCGTCCGCGCGGCGCTCGGCGCGCTCGCCGGCCGCTCCGCAGGCACGATCGCGCTCGAGGAGGTGCCCGCACGGCCCTCGACGGCTCGGTGGCGCCCGCCCGCCGCGGAGCCGCCCGCGCTGGGCGTCGCCCACCTCGACCGGGTGCCGGACCAGACGTGGCGGCGCGCGTCGTACTCCGCCCTGACGGCGGCGGCGCACGACGCGCGTCACGCGGGCGGCTTCGCGGCGGCTCCCTCGGGCCCCGGGTCGCCGGCCGGCCCGGAGTCCGTCGGCGGCGTCGAGTCGGAGCCGGAGGGCGGCGGCATCCAGGACGAGCCGGCCGAGGCCGCGCCCACGGCCGTGCGCTCGGCCGGGTCGCACGACGCCACACCCGCCGACGCGCCCGGCGCCGATCTGCCGTCCCCGATGTCGGGCCTGCCCGCCGGCACCGGCTTCGGCACGCTCGTGCACGAGGTCCTCGAGTACGTCGACACCGCCGCCCCCGACCTCGACGCCGAGCTGCTCGCCCGCTGCGCGGCCGCCGCGACGTCGCGGGTGCCGGGCACCGACCCCGCCGAGCTCGCCGCCGCCCTGGGGGTGGTCGCACGCACGCCGATGGGGCCGCTCGCCGCCGGGCGCACCCTGGCGGACGTCGCGCCCGCCGACCGGCTCGCCGAGCTCGAGTTCGAGCTGCCGCTCGCCGGCGGCGACGGCGAAGCGCCGGGCGGCGCGACGTCGCGGGCCGCCACGTCACAGGGCGCGACCCTGGCCGACGTCGCCGCGCTGCTCGGCCGGTACCTCGCCGACGACGACCCGCTCGCGGGATACCCGGCCGCGCTCGCCGAGCTCGCCGCGGCCGACCCCACCGACCGACGCCTGCGCGGGTACCTGACCGGGTCGATCGACGTGGTGCTGAGGGTGCCCGGCGACCACACCCGCGACGGCGAGCCCCGCTTCCTCGTCGTGGACTACAAGACCAACCGGCTCGGCGTCCCCGACACCCCGCTCACCGCGCACGACTACCGCCCCGAGGCCACCGTCGACGCAATGCTGCACGCGCACTACCCGCTGCAGCTCCTGCTCTACCTGGTCGCTCTGCACCGGTACCTCACCTGGCGCCTGCCCGGCTACGACCCCGACGTGCACCTCGGCGGCGGGCTCTACCTGTTCGTGCGCGGCATGTGCGGGCCCGCCACACCCACCGGGCCCGACGGCACGCCGTACGGCGTCGTGGCCTGGGCCCCGCCGAGCGGACTGGTGCCTGGCCTGTCAAACCTGCTGGACGGAGGCGACGTATGACGGCCGCACCGAACCCGTCGGTCGAGCCACCCCGTCCGCCGGTCGAGCCACCCCGTCCGCCGGTCGAGCCACCCCGTCCGCCGGTCGAGCCACCCCGTCCGCCGGTCGAGCCACTCCGTCCGCCGGTCGAGCCACTCCGTCCGCCGGTCGAGCCTGTCGAGACCACGAACCGGGTTTCGACGGGCTCAACCATCGACGTCGTCGACGGCGACGTCCGCGCGGCCGTCGACGCCCCGGGCCTGCTGCGGGAGTTCAACGCCGCCGGCCTGGTCGCCGCGACGGACGTGCACGTCGCGACCCGGCTCGGCCGGCTCACCGGCGAGGACGACCCGACGGTGCTGCTCGCGGTCGCGCTCGCCGTCCGGGCGCTGCGGGGCGGGTCGGTGTGCGTGCGCCTCGACGACGCCGATGAGCTCGCGGCGCTCTCGCTCCCCGAGGACGCGGACCGCGGCGACCTCCTCGCGGACGGCGCCGCCCCGGCCGCTCCCCCGCCGTGGCCCGAGCACGCGGCCTGGGTGCGGGTGATCGAGGCCAGCCCGCTCGTGGCCCCCGGCACCGGAGAGCCGGCCGACCGCCCCGCCCGCTGGGTCGGGGGCCGGCTCTACCTCGACCGCTACTGGCGGGACGAGCTCACGGTGCGGCACCTGGTCGACGCGCGGCTCGCCGCCGCGCCGTTCGAGCCGGACGGTGCCCGGCTCGACGCCGCGCTCCTCCGCCTCTTCCCCACCGCCGACGACGCGCGCCAGCGCCTCGCCGCCGAGCACGCCGCCGTCCGGCGGCTGACCGTCCTCACCGGCGGGCCCGGCACGGGCAAGACCACGACCGTGGCCCGGCTCCTCGCCGTCCTGCAGGACGTCGGCGGACACGACGCGGACCGGGCCACCGGCGCGCCGGGCCTGCGCGTGGCTCTCGCCGCGCCCACCGGCAAGGCGGCCGCCCGCCTGCAGGAGGCGGTACGCGACGTCGTCGACGGCCTCGACCCGGACGACCGCGCGCGCACCGGCCGGCCCCAGGCCACCACGGTGCACCGGCTCCTCGGCTACCGCAGCGCCACGCGGTTCCGGCACCACGCGGGCCACCACCTGCCGCACGACGTCGTCGTCGTGGACGAGACCTCGATGGTGCCGTTGTCCCTCATGGCGCGGCTGCTGGAGGCGCTGCGCCCGGACGCGCGCCTCGTGCTGGTGGGCGACCCCGACCAGCTCGCCTCAGTCGAGGCCGGCGCGGTGCTCGGCGACCTGGTCGCCCGCCCGCCGGTCGCGCCCGCCCCCGCCCGGGTCGGCGGCCGCGGCACCACCGACGCCGCCGGCCTGACGGGCGACGAGCCCGCCGGGCTCGGCAACGGGGTGGTGCGGCTCGTGACCGTGCACCGCCAGGGCGAGGACTCCGCGATCCTGCCGCTCGCGGCCGCGATCCGGGACGGGGACGCCGACGCCGTGCTCGACGTCCTGCGCGCGGGCACGGGCGGCGTCGAGCTCGTGGAGGCCGACACCGAACGGCTCGACGAGGGCGCGGTACGCGACCTGCGCGACGACGCGATCGACGCGGGCCGCAGCCTCGTCGCCGCGGCCCGCGCGGGCGACGCTGCCGGCGCGCTGGAGGCGCTCTCCCGCCACCGGGTGATGGTGGCGCACCGGCGCGGCCCGGTCGGTGTGGCCCGCTGGGCGGCGCAGGTCGAGTCGTGGGTCGAGGAGGCCACCGCCGACGGGACCACCCTGGGCACCCCGTGGGTCGTGGGCCGGCCCCTGCTCGTCACCAGCAACGACGCGGAGGTGGGCCTGTACAACGGCGACACCGGCGTCCTCGTCGCCGAGGGGGACCCCGATGCGGCTGAGGACGGCGCCGGCGCGGTCGTGGCAGTGTTCGGCGACCCGCGCGCCCCGCTGCGGGTACGCACCCACCGGCTGCCCCCGGTCGAGACGGTGCATGCCATGACCGTGCACCGGGCCCAGGGCAGCCAGTTCCGGCGGGTGTCGCTGATCCTGCCCCCGGAGAGCTCGCCCCTGCTCACCCGCGAGCTCCTGTACACGGCGGTGACCCGCGCCCAGGAGCACGTGCGCGTCGTGGCGAGCGCCGCCGCCGTCCGGGCCGCCGTCGCGCACCCTGTGCGCCGCGCGAGCGGGCTGCGCGAGCCGCTGCCCGCCGCGAGCGGGGAGGCCACGCACCGATGACCGCGCCGACCCTGATGGTGGACGTCGACGGCGTCGTCGTGCGCCGGGACGACGACCGCCCCTGGCAGGCCGACCTGCGCGCCGACCTGGGGATCGACCCGGACGAGCTCGACCGGCAGTTCTTCCGGGTGCACTTCGACGACGTGGCCGCCGGCCGCGCGGACCTGTTCGACCGGCTCGACGCCGTCCTCCCGCAGCTCGGCGGCGCCTCGTCGCGGGCCCTGGTCGACTACTGGTTCGCGCAGGACGCCACGCTCGACGGCGTGCTGCTCGCCGACCTCGCGGAGGCCCGGGCGCGAGGGATCGACGCGCACCTCGCGACCGTGCAGGAGCACCATCGGGCCCGCTACCTGTGGGAGTCGCTGCGGCTGCGCGACCGGTTCACCGCGATCCACTACTCGGCCGACGTCGGGTACCGCAAGGGCGACCTCGACTTCTACCGGGTCGTCGAGTCGCGGACCGGGCGGCGCCCGGAGGAGCACTGCCTGATCGACGACCGACAGGGCAACGTCGAGACGGCCCGGCGGGCCGGCTGGCGCGCGTTCCTGTGGACCCCGGAGTCGCGCCTGGCGGACGTCCTCGCCGGCCCGCCGCCGACGGAATAGCGCCCAGGGATCCGGGGTTGACCAGAGCGATGAACTCCGACCTCGCACCGCAGCCCACATCCCCGCGCCTGTCCGTCCTCGACCTCGTGCCGGTCCGCACCGGGCAGAGCAGCCCCCAGGCGCTCGCCGCGTCGCTGGCGCTGGCGCGCCGCGCGGACGAGCTGGGCTTCGAGCGGTACTGGTTCGCCGAGCACCACAACATGGCCGCCGTGGCGGCGTCGACCCCGCCGGTGATGATCGCGGCGGCCGCCGCCGTCACGCAGCGGATCCGCGTGGGCTCCGGCGGCGTCATGCTGCCGAACCACGCGCCGCTCGTCGTCGCCGAGCAGTTCGCCGCGCTCGAGGCGCTCGCCCCCGGGCGGGTCGACCTCGGCATCGGCCGCGCGCCCGGCTCCGACCCGGTGGTCACCGCGCTGCTGCGCCAGTCCGGCCCGACGTCGGACGTCGAGCGGTTCCCGCAGCACGTGCGCGACATCCTGGCGCTCATGAGCCCCGACGGCGCGTCGCTGCGCCTCGGCGACGGCAACCTCTACGAGGTGCACGCGACCCCCGCGGCGGACGGCTCCCCGACCGTCTGGCTGCTCGGGTCGAGCGACTACTCGGCCCGGCTCGCCGCCGAGCTCGGGCTGCCGTACGTCTTCGCGAACCACTTCTCCGGCGCGGGCGTCGACCAGGTGCTCGCCCTGTACCGCGACGGCTACCAGCCCAGCGCCGCCCACCCGGAGCCGCAGACCTTCCTCACCGCGAACGTCGTCGTCGCCCCCACCGCCGACGAGGCCCACGAGCGCGCGCTCCCCCAGCTGCGCTCGATGGCGCGACTGCGCACGGGCAAGCCGATGGGCCGGGCTGAGACGGTCGAGGAGGCGCTCGCCGCCCCGCTGGACGGCATGGCGCAGCAGATCATCGAGGACATGCGCTCGCGCTGGATCATCGGCGAGCCGCACCAGGCCGCGGCGCAGCTGCGCGACCTCGCCACCCGGCACGGCGTGGACGAGGTCATGACGGTGCCCGTCGCCGGCTCCTACGCCGCCGAGCCGCTCGACGCCACGCCCGGCCGCGTCCAGACCCTCGAGCTGCTCGCCGCCGCTCTCGCCTCCTGACTGCGGGGGCCGCCTACGCGGACCCGACCGCGATCCCCGCGACCTCGGCCCGGAAGACCTCATCGGCGCGGGCCCGCGACTCGTCCGCGCTGCGCGTGGACGGCAGCTCGTCGAATGCCGCGGCGCGGTCGAGCTCCTCGATGACGAACCGCTCGAGCACGGCGGGCGGCGTCCCGGCGCCGAGCTCCCGGGTCACGGCCTTCGCGGCGACGACGTCGCCGACGGCGGCACGGACGTCGTCTGGCACCGAGCTGTCAGCGACCAGCGTGGGCAGGTCCATCGGCGGCGTGACGGCGCCCGGGTGGTCCGCCAACCAGCGCAGCGCGACCGCCGGGCGCAGGGCGTAGAGGAACTTCTTGAGGGACGGGCCGGCGACCCGCTGCTGTCGCGCGACGTGGAGGTAGTGGCGTCCGACCGCCCCGCGGTCCACCACCTCGTCGGCCAGCGCCAGCAGCCGGTCGCGGAAGCCCACCTCGCCGCGATAGACGATCGGCGAGCGCAGCCACTCGACGGCGGTGACGTTGCCCTTGACGAGCAGGCGCACCGCCTTGGCGAGATCCCACCCGTTGACGTCGAAGACCGCGTCGAGCGGCGTCTCGATCACGTCCCGCCCGGGCCAGAGCGACAGGTACTGCCCCGGGGCACGCACGTAGACGAACCGGCAGTCGTAGTCGCTGTCCGGCGAAGGGAAGCCCCAGGCTCTGCTGCCGGACTCGATCGCCCACGCGACGCGGACGTCGTCCTCCGCTTCGACGCTCGCGAGTCGCGCGTCGATCTCCTGGACGACCACGGGGTCCAAGTCAGGTGGGATCGCTCGCACCGACCCAGCCTAGGGTCCGGCGCAGGCACCGGTGGCAGAATGACCCGCATGTCACGGACGGGCGACGACGTGGACGCCGGCTTCGACGACGACGAGGCGGCCTACTTCCGGTCGGCTTCGCTGGCACGGATGGCGACCCTGGGGCCGGACGCGCAGCCGGACGTGGTCCCGGTGGCCTGCGAGTTCGACGGCGCCGACTTCTGGGTCGGCGGCGGCGAGACCATGCTGCGGACGCGCAAGGTCCGCAACGTCGCGGCCGGTCGTCGCCGCGTGGCACTCGTCTTCGACGACCTGCCGTCGTTCGACCCCTTCGTGGCGCGGGGCATCCGCGTCTACGGCGTCGCCGACGATCCGGTCGAGCGCGTGGGGATCACCGGCCCGGGCTGGTTCGTCCGGGTCCACCCGACGGAGTCGTGGAGCTGGAACCTGGCCGGCGAACCCGTGGGCGACACGTGGTTTCCCGCGCGACACCACGTTCACGGCGGGCAGGACGACGCCCGGTCGTGACGACGAGCCCCGCTCCCCACGTCACCGTCGTCCGCGCGGACAACCCCGGCCCGATGACGCTCGACGGCACCCGTTCGTACGTGCTGCGCGCGCCGGGCTCGCCGTCCTGCGTGGTCGTGGACCCGGGGCCGGACGACGAGCGTCACCTCGCCACGCTCGCCGCGGAGAGCCCCGTCGAGCTGGTGCTGATCACCCACCGCCACGCCGACCACACCGCCGGGTCGGCGCGGCTGCGCGAGCTCACCGGCGCCCCCGTGCGCGCCGCGGACCCGGCGCACTGCCACGGCGGCGCGCCGCTGCGCGACGGCGAACGGATCGACGCCGGCGGCGTGCGGGTCGAGGTGCTCGCCACCCCGGGGCACACGGCCGACTCGGTGTCGTTCGTCGTGACGACGCTGAGCGACGACGGCAAGGACGGTGCGGACGACCCGGTGGTGCTCACGGGGGACACCGTGCTGGGTCGCGGCACCACGGTCATCGCCGCGCCGGACGGGTCGCTGCGCGACTACTTCGCCAGCCTCGACGTGCTGGAGCGCGTGGGCGACGGGCGACCCGGCCTGCCGGCGCACGGGCCCGCCCTCGACGACCTCGGCGAGGCGGTGCGCGCATACCGGCGGCACCGGCACGAGCGGCTGGCGCAGGTGGAGGCCGCGCTGCGCGAGCTCGGCGCCGACGCCGACGCGGACGCCGTCGTCGTGCGCGTCTACGCCGACGTCGACCCGTCCGTGCTGGGCGCGGCGCGGCAGTCGGTGGCAGCGCAGCTCGCGTACCTGCGCGACGAGCGCACCTGACGGGTCCAAACAGACCACGGCAGGCCCCTGTCGCGTGTCGGTGTCACACGGCACGATGGCGGGATGACGGTCACCGCTGCCCCTCGCCCGGACGCCCGGCCAGCTCCTGTACGGCTGGGCGTCGCGTTCGCCCCGACCCAGGCCCCGGAGACCCTGCGCTCCCTCGCCACGTCCGTCGAGGCCGCCGGCCTCGACGACCTGTGGGTGTGGGAGGACTGCTTCAAGCAGAGCGGGCTGGCCTCCGCCAGCGCGGCGCTCGCCTGGACGGACCGCATCCGCGTGGGGCTCGGGCTGATGCCCGCCCCGCTGCGCAGCACCGCGATCACCGCGATGGAGCTCGCCACCGTGGCGCGCCTGTTCCCCGGCCGATTCGTGCCCGCGGTGGGGCACGGCGTGCAGGAGTGGATGGGACAGGCGGGCGTGCGGGTGGACTCCCCGCTCACCCTGCTGCGCGAGCACACGGAGGCGCTGCACAGCCTGCTCGCCGGCGAGGAGGTGACGAGGTCGGGCCGCTACGTCCAGCTCGACGGCGTCCGCCTGGAGTGGCCGGCGCCCGACGTCCCGATCGTGCTGGGCGGCGTGGGCCCGCGCTCCCTCGCCCTGGCGGGCGAGCTCGGCGACGGCGTGATCCTCGCGAACGCGCTCACCCCCGACGACGTCCGCGCGGCGGCCGAGACGGCCGGGGCGGCGGCGCAGCAGGCCGGTTGGCCCCCTCCGAACGTGTACGCCACGCTCATCGCGGCCACCGGGCCGGGCGCGCAGGAGCGTCTGGACGCCGAGCTGCCGCTGTGGGGCGCCGAGCCCGGGCGCGGCATCGGCGCCGCCGGTGACGCCCGCGCGATCGCGGACGCCGTCCTGCGCCTCGCCGCCGCCGGGGCGAGCTCGGTCGCGATCCAGCCGACCGCCGACGAGCCCGACCTGGCCGGATTCGTCGAGCTGCTCGGGCGCGAGGTGCGGCCGCTGCTCGGCCAGGCCTGACGACGGACCCAGAACGACCGAGGAACCACCGAGGAACCACCGAGGAACGAGGAGCGCAGCATGGACTGGAAGATCGAGCTGATCCACGTGCCGGTCAGCGACGTGGACCGCGCCAAGGAGTTCTACGAGCGGGTCGGCTTCCATCCCGACCACGACCAGCAGGTCAACGACGAGCTGCGGTTCGTGCAGATGACGCCGCCCGGCTCCGCGTGCTCCATCGCGTTCGGCACGGGCCTCGACGGCACCTTGGAGCCCGGCCGGCAGGACACCATCCAGGTGGTGGTGCCCGACGCGGACGAGGCGCTGGCCCACCTGCGCGACGTCGGCGTCGAGGCCCGCGGCGTGGACGAGCAGCCCTGGGGCCGGTTCGTCACGTTCGACGACCCGGACGGCAACTCCTGGACGCTGCAGCAGCTGCCGGCGTGGTCCGCTGCCAACGCCGGTTGAGCTTGTCGAAACCGCTCGGTTGAGCCTGTCGAAACCCGGAGCTGGGTTTCGACAAGCTCAACCAGCGGACACGGTCAGAGCCGCTTGCCGTAGCAGCGCTGCTGCTCGAAGGCGGCGTGGTCGCCGAACTTCTCGATCGGCTCGTAGCCGATCGCCTCGTACAGGGCGATCGCCTCGGGCTGCGCCGTGCCGGTCTCCAGCACGAAGCGGCGGAATCCGACCTGGCGTGCCGCACGCTCCAGCTCGGCCATCAGGCGCCGGGCCACGCCGCGCCCGCGGACGTCCGGGTCCACGTACACGCGCTTGACCTCGCCGGTGGCCGCGGGGTGTGTGGTGCCGCGCCCCCGGAGGTCGTCCGTGCCGGAGACGTCGCGCACCGCGGCGGTCCCCACGGGCTCGCCCGCCAGCCGCGCGACGAGCGCGACGACGATGGTGCGCGGGTCGATCGCCGGCGCCGGGTCGTCCTCGCCGTACCGCACCGTCATCTCGGCCTCCTGGGCCGCACGCAGGGCGACGGCCGCCGGGTGCTCCCAGTCGACGGCCTCGATCACCAGCTCGTCGGGACCGGCGGTCGCGGCCACGGCGGTGGTGGCGGTCATGCCCGGACGAGCGACGCCAGGACGGACGTGAAGAAGCCCAGGCCGTCGGTGCCGGTGCGCGGACCGCCCTGTCCGTCCGGGCCGAACCCGGGCTCGACGGCGTGCTCGGGGTGCGGCATCAGGCCGACCACGTTACCGCGCGCGTTGCTGATGCCGGCGATGTCACGACGCGAGCCGTTCGGGTTCCAGCCCAGGTAGCGGAACACCACGCGGCCCTCGCCCTCGAGCTCGTCGAGGGTGTGCTCATCGGCCATGAACTGGCCGTCCTGGTTCTTCAGCGGGATCGTGATGTGCTGGCCACGCTCGTACCGGTTGGTCCACGCGGTCGCGGTGTTCTCGACCGACAGCACCTGCTCACGGCACACGAAGTGCAGGTGGTCGTTCTTGACCATCGAGCCGGGCAGCAGGTGCGCCTCGGTCAGCACCTGGAAGCCGTTGCAGATGCCCAGCACCGGCATGCCGCCCTTGGCCGCGTCGACGACGGCGTCCATCGCGGGGGCGAAGCGCGAGATCGCGCCGGCGCGCAGGTAGTCGCCGTAGGAGAACCCGCCGGGCAGCACCACCGCGTCGACGCCGTGCAGGTCGCCGTCGGCGTGCCAGAGGGAGACGGGCTCCCCGCCGGCGAGGCGCACCGCGCGCGAGGCGTCGCGGTCGTCCAGCGTGCCGGGGAAGGTGACGACGCCGATCCGCGCGGCGCCCAGCGTGGTCGACGGGGAGGGCGTCGCCGCGGTCATCAGGCCACACCCTCGGCGGTGACGGTGCCGGCCGCGTCGGTGGCCGCGTCCGCGACCCGCACGACGTCCTCGATGACCGGGTTGGACAGCAGCGTCTCGGCGGCCTGCTGCGCCGCGGCGAGCACCTCCGCCGTCACCTCGCCCTCGACCTCGAGCTCGAACCGCTTGCCCTGGCGCACCCCGCTGAACTGCGTGAAGCCGAGGCGGGGCAGCGCTCCGACGACCGCCTTGCCCTGGGGGTCCAGGATCTCGGGCTTGGGCATGACCTCGACGACGACGCGTCCCACGGGGTGCTCCTTGGATCGTGACCGGGCGGTCAGGGTGGCCGGCGCTCCGGGGTCCCGGCACGGGGACGTCCGACCGGGACGCACGCACGTGGCGAGCGGGAGCACGACGGCGGGATTCCGCAACGAGTCTACCTTCGGCGCGATAGCCTCTGGACGCCGTTCAGCACCGCGAGCATTCCGGGCCGCTGACCTGCGCACACACGACAACACGACGACGAGGAAGTATGTCTGCACCGACTCCGCCCCCGGGCGACAGCGCACCCGACCCGTACTCCGCCCCCGACCCGAACCGCCCGGCGTCGGCCGAGCCGGCGACACCGTCTCCGACGGCCCCCGCGCCGCCCGCGGTTCCCTCCCCTGCGCCCTACACCCAGCAGGCGCCCTACGGCCAGGAATCGCCCTACGGCCAGGAATCGCCCTACGGCCAGCAGGCGCCCTACGGCCAGCCGGCGCCCTACGGCCAGCAGCCTCCCTACGGCCAGGGCGCGCCCGGCACCGACGGGTTCTCGATCACCGCACTGGTCACCGGGATCCTCTGGCTCAGCCCGTTCGCGATCGGGTTCGGTATCGCCGGCCTGCGCCGCACCCGGCGCACGGGGCGCTCCGGCCGCGGCCTGGCGATCGCGGGCATCGTGCTGGGCGCGCTGGGCCTGGTGGCCTGGCTGCTGTTCATCGGGCTGGTCGTGCTGGCGGTGAACAGCGACGAGTTCCAGGACGGCTTCCAGGAGAGCTACGACGAGGCGTACTCGGCGCAGACCGGCGCGAACCTGGCCGTCGGCGACTGCTTCGAGCCGCCCGCTGACGTGACCGAGCTCGAGGACGTCGTGACGCAGACCTGCGCGACCGCCCACGGCGCCGAGCTGGTGGGCGTGCACGACATGACGGACGCGGAGTTCCCCGGCACCGACTCCGTCGAGACCTCCGCCGCCGACGTCTGCTACGACCAGTTCGCCGACTACGTGGGCACGGACTACGACTCGTCCAGCCTCGACATGGTCTACCTGTACCCCACCGAGGCGTCCTGGGGGTTCGGGGACCGGCTGGTGCTCTGCTGGGCTGAGACGTCGGACGGCGTACCGCTCGAGGGCAGCGTCGCCGGCAGCGGCCTGTAGCCGCGTGCCGGCACCGCGGGGGCGCCTCAGCGCAGTGGCGCCCCCGTCAGCCGCTCGTACGCCTCGAGGTACCGGTCGCGGGTGCGCTCGACGACGTCGGCCGGGAGAGCGGGCGCCGGGGCGTCGCCCGACCGGTCCCAGCCCGACTCCGGCGAGGTGAGCCAGTCGCGCACGAACTGCTTGTCGAAGCTCGGCTGGGTGCGGCCCGGCTCCCACCCGTCGGCGGGCCAGAACCGCGACGAGTCGGGGGTGAGCACCTCGTCGCCCAGCAGGATCCGGGGTCCACGGGAGTCCCCGGAGCGGAGCGAGGAGACTCCGGGGGTGGAGGTGGCTCCCGTGGCCGGGTCGAGGCCGAACTCCAGCTTGGTGTCCGCCAGGATGAGGCCGCACTCGAGCGCGATCTCCTCGGCCCGGGCGTAGACGGCGAGGGTGAGGTCGCGCAGGCGCGCGGCATCCGCGTCCCCGATCCGGCGCGCGACCTCCTCGAACGGCACGTTCTCGTCGTGCTCGCCCACCTCGGCCTTGGTTGCCGGCGTGAAGATCGGCGCCGGCAGGCGCGAGCCGTCGACGAGTCCGTCCGGCAGCGGGATGCCCGTGACCTCTCCCGACGCGCGGTACTCCGCGAGCGCGGAGCCGGTCAGGTAGCCGCGGGCCACGCACTCG
Source organism: Isoptericola sp. Y541 (assembly GCF_059445465.1). NCBI lineage: Bacteria > Bacillati > Actinomycetota > Actinomycetes > Micrococcales > Promicromonosporaceae > Isoptericola > Isoptericola sp. Y541. The sequence goes on from NZ_JCAIUJ010000002.1 coordinate 680,089, forward strand.
ACGGGGAACATCTCGAGGCGGCGGCAGATCATCGCGCGCCCGGCGACGACATCGGGCACCAGCCCGTCGCCCGGCTCGGCGCTCGCCTCGGTGGACACCACGTGGTTGTCCACGACGTCGGCGAGCTGCTCGAACCACCACAGGCTGAGCTGCGTCAGCACCACGCCCTTGTCCGGGATGCCAGGCGCCAGCAGGTGGTCGTAGGCGGAGATCCGGTCCGAGGCGACGACGAGCACGACGTCGCCCAGCGGGTGCACCCCGCCCATGGCGGGCAGGTCCGGCTCGTACAGGTCGCGGACCTTGCCGGAATAGACGTGCCGCCACCCCGGCAGGTCGAGCGGTCCCCCGGCGAAGGCGTCGGGCTGGTCGGCGTCGCGCGTCTCAGTCACGGCGCCCAGTCTTCCACCCCTTGGCGGCGGGAAACGGCGCACCTCCTGCTCCGGCGGTGTCGGAGGACGACGCGTTGAACCGGGCTGACGGTCATCCCGACCGGGATCGAGACTCTCTGATCACGACGATCTCATCCACGCCAGATCGACGCGATCGGCATCGCCCAGATGCGCTCTCCGAGCTGACAGGTGAGCCTCCCCGTGTGGAGGACGACACCGCGTCGGAAGGTGTCACCCAGCTCGTCGCATAGCCACGCCAGGTGACGGGCGTCGCGCTCGCTCGATCGGTACGGGCCGCGCGACACGCTCAGGGGACGGCGACCCCGCCGCGCTCGGCCTTCAGCGCGATGTCGCTGCGGTGGTGCGACCCGTCCAGGGCGATCTTCGCAACCCCCGCGTACGACGCGGCCCGCGCGGCGGCGAGGTCCGCCCCGCGTCCGACCACGGAGAGCACTCGGCCGCCCGCGGACACCAGCGTGCCGTCGTCGGCCAGCGCCGTACCCGCATGCAGCACGTGCACGCCGTCGACCGACCCGGCGTCGTCGATCCCGGTGATGGCGTCGCCCTTGCGCGGCGACTCCGGGTAACCCTGGGAGGCGACGACCACGTTGACCACCGCGTCGTCCGACCAGCGCAGCGGCTCGATGCCGTCGAGCCGGCCCGTGGCGGACGCGAGCAGCACGCCCGACAGCGGGGTGCGCAGCCGCGCCAGCACGGCCTGGATCTCGGGGTCGCCGAAGCGGGCGTTGAACTCCACCACCCGGGTGCCGCGGCCGGTCAGCGCGAGCCCCACGTACAGGACGCCGGAAAACGGCGTGCCGCGGCGGGCCATCTCGTCGACGGTGGGCTGCGCGATGCGGTCGATCACCTCGGCCACCAGGCCCGACGGCGCCCAGTCCAGCGGCGTGTAGGCGCCCATGCCGCCGGTGTTCGGGCCGGCGTCGTCGTCGCCCACGCGCTTGAAGTCCTGCGACGGCACCATCGGCACCACGCTCGTGCCGTCGCACAGGCAGAAGACCGACACCTCGGGGCCGTCGAGGTACTCCTCGACGACCACCCGGCCGCCCTCCCCGCGGGCCCGGAGCGCCTCGCGGGCGTGTTCGAGGGCGGCGGCGCGGTCGGACGTCACGACGACGCCCTTGCCCGCGGCGAGCCCGTCGTCCTTGACGACGTGGGGCGCACCGAACGCGTCGAGCGCGTCTGCCACCTGCTCCACAGTCGTGCACACGTGCGCCATCGCGGTCGGCACGTTCGCGGCGGCCATGACGTCCTTCGCGAACGCCTTCGACCCCTCCAGCTGCGCTGCCTCGGCCGACGGGCCGAAGCACGGCACCCCGGCCTCGCGGACGGCGTCCGCGACCCCGGCCACGAGCGGCGCCTCGGGCCCGACGACGACCAGGTCGACGCCGAGCGACCGCGCCAGCGCGGCGACGGCGCGGCCTTCGTTCGCGTCCACCGGGTGCAGTGTGGCCTGCGCGGCCATGCCCGGGTTCCCGGGGGCGGCGTGCAGCTCGTGCGCCGGCTCCGCGGCCGATCCGGGGGCGCCGTCGGCGGCCTCGAACGCGAGGGCGTGGACGATGGCGTGCTCGCGGGCACCGGTCCCGACGACGAGGATCTTCACGGGCAGCCATGCTAACCGCCGAGATAGAGAACCTCCGCCCGCGAGATAGAGAGGCGGGAGCCGCGAGATAGAGATCGCGGAAACATCGTTCCGCGCTCTCTATCTCGCGGGCGGAGGTTCTCTATCTCGCGGGTGGAGGTTCTCTATCTCGGCGTCGCGACGGTGGCGTCCTGGCCGGAGCGGGCCAGTGAATCCGTGACGAACCCGTCCGCCGTCAGCCCGGCGACGACGTCGCGCAGCCACGCCACGCCGGCCGGGTCGCGGTCGCGCCCGGTGGCGACGGCCTGCCGGATCTCGGTGAACCGCGGCTCGACGAGGCGCAGTCCCGGACGCTCGGCCACGTAGCGGGTCAGCGGCTGCCGGATCCCCGCCGCGACCTCAAGCCCTTCGCGCGCGAAGACCTCCACACCGTCGGCCCCCCGCACCACCTCCGCGTGCTGCAGGGTGCGTGTGAGGAACAGGTCGTACGCCGAGCCCTCCTTGACGCCGACGCGCACGCCGGGCCGGTCGACGTCGTCGGCGATGCGTACGGGCGAGCCTTCGGGCACGGCGAAGACACCCTCGATCAGCACGTACGGGTCGGTGAACGCGACCTGGGTGGCCCGCTCGGGCTCGACGGCGAGGAAGCCGACGTCGACCCGGCCCTCCGCAACGGCCGCGAACGACAGCCGCGCCGCGTCGACGCAGTCCAGGTGGACGGGCACGTCGAGTCGGCGCGCCAGCTCGCGTGCCAGGTCGACCGTGACGCCCGACGGTGCCTGCGGCGTGCCCTGCGCCAGCACGGGGTTGCCCAGGTTGATCACCGCGCGCAGCGTCCCCTGCGGCGCGAGGGCGGTCATGACCTGCTCGGGGGCGCCCACGTCAGCGCGCGTGGATCAGGTCGTGCACCGGGATGATCTCGTCGCGGCGCGGGCCCACGCCCACCGCGGAGATGCGGCAGCCGGAGAGCTCCTCGAGCCGCTCGAGGTAGGCCTGCGCGTTCTTCGGCAGGTCCTCGATGGTCCGGGCGGTGGAGATGTCTTCCCACCACCCGGGCAGTTCCTCGTAGATCGGGGTCGCGTGGTGGAACGCCGACTGGTCGTCGGGCATCTCGTCGTACCGCGTGCCGTCCACGTCGTAGGCCACACACACCGGGACCTTCTCCAGGCCGGTCAGCACGTCCAGCTTGGTGACCACCAGGTCCGTCAGCCCGTTGATGCGCGACGCGTACCGCGCGATGACGGAGTCGTACCAGCCGCACCGCCGGGCGCGGCCGGTGGTGACGCCGTACTCGCCGCCGGTCTTGAGCAGGTACTCGCCCATCTCGTCGAACAGCTCGGTCGGGAACGGGCCCTCGCCCACGCGCGTCGTATAGGCCTTGATGACGCCGATGACGGAGTCGATCCGCGTGGGCCCGATGCCGGAGCCGGTCACCGCGCCGCCGGCCGTCGCGCTCGATGACGTGACGAACGGGTACGTGCCGTGGTCGATGTCGAGCATCGTCGCCTGGCCGGCCTCGAAGAGGACGTTCTTGCCGGCGTCGAGCGCCTCGTTGAGCACCAGCGGCGTGTTGGCGACCATCGGCTGCAGCCGCTCGGCGTGGGCGAGCAGCTCGTCGACGGTCTCGTCGATGTCGACCCCGCGCCGGTTGTAGACCTTGACCAGCAGGTGGTTCTTCTGGTCGAGGGAGCCCTCGACCTTCTCCCGCAGGATCTTGGGGTCGAACAGGTCGGCGATGCGGATGCCGACCCGGTTGATCTTGTCGGCATACGCGGGGCCGATGCCGCGCCCGGTGGTGCCGATGCGGCGCTTGCCGAGGAAGCGCTCGGTGATCTTGTCGAGCGTGCGGTGGTACCCGGCGATGACGTGCGCCTGGCTCGAGACCAGGAGCCTGGAGACGTCCACACCCCGCTCGATGAGGTCGTCGAGCTCCTCGAACAGCACGTCGATGTCCACGACGACGCCGTTGCCGATCACCGGCACGACGCCGGGCGACAGGATGCCCGAGGGCAGCAGGTGGAGGGCGTACTTCTCGTCGCCGATGACGACGGTATGGCCCGCGTTGTTGCCGCCGTTGAACTTCACGACGTAGTCGACCCGGGACCCGAGCAGGTCCGTGGCCTTCCCCTTGCCCTCATCGCCCCACTGGGCACCGACGAGCACCACGGCTGGCATGAAATCTCCTCGCATCGACGAGGCCCGGCATGTCACCCGTCAGCGGGCCGTCCTCGGCCGGGCCGCGCCCGAGTTTACCCGGCCGTGGTCCGGATGCTGGTTGAGCCTGTCGAAACCCCTCGGCGGGGTTTCGACAGGCTCAACCAGCGGTGGCGCGACCTCAGCCGGGCCGGTGCGACGCCGGCGCGGGCGGTGCGGGTGCGGACTCGCACCGGTGGTCGCGGTCGATGCGGAACAGGTCGAGGGCGCCGCACACCTCGAGCACGAACAGGTCGCGCTCGTCCGCGCCGCGCAGCACGGTGGCGCCGCCGCGCTTACGACCCGCGTCGGCGAGGGAGATGAGGAACGCCGCGCCCGTGGAGTCCATGAACGTGACCCGGCACATGTCGATCACCAGCAGCTGCCGGCGCAGTCCCACCACCCGGGTGGCGATCTCCGGGAACTGGTCGCGCTCGGCGAGGTCGAGGTCCCCTGCGACCACGAGCGTCGTCGTCGTCGAAGACGTCGCGATCTCGATCATGATGCCGAGCGTACCCGCGCCGGGCCCCGCGCGACGCGCGAGGAGCCAAGGGACACCGCGCTGCCGGGATCCGGTCCAGAATGAGTGCCATGACCTCCCCCCTGGACGACCTGCTCGGCGGACCGCCGACCACCCGCCTGCCCGACGACGATCCCCAGGTGCGCGAGGGCCTCGACACCGGCGAGGACCCGGCCCGGCTCGCCGCCGACCACCCGACGTCGTCCCTGGCATGGGCCGTGCTGGCGGAGCGCATCCTCGCCGGCACGGACGCGGGGCCGAGCGCCGCCCGCTCGGTCGCGGCCTACGCGTACGCCCGTACCGGCTACCACCGTGGCCTCGACGCGCTGCGCCGCGCCGGCTGGCGCGGCCAGGGCCCGATCCCCGCCGACCACGTGCCCAACCAGGGCTTCCTGCGCGCCCTCGCCGCCCTGGCCACGGCCGCCCGCCAGATCGGCGAGGACGCCGAGGCCGACCGCTGCGAGCAGTTCCTCCGCGACTCCGGCACCTCCGCCGAGGAGGTCCGCGCGCTCGCTGGTTGAGCTCGCGTCGTCCCGAGCTCGTCGAAGGGTCGAACCCGCTGGTTGAGCCTGTCGAAATCCGATCCGTGGTCTCGACAGGCTCGTCCGACGAGGACGAGCGGCACTCGACCGACGGGACGGGCGGCTACTAGGGCGCCGCGGCGTCCGCGCGCAGCTTGGCCCAGACGAGCTTGCCGGAGCCGGCGGGCCGCCACCCCCAGTCGGCCAGCCGCTCCACGATCTGCATCCCGAACCCGCCGACGCGGTTGGGGTGGCCGTCGGTGGTGACGGGCGGTGCGGGGTTGGAGTCCTCCACCTCGATGCGGAGCCCGTCGCCGGTGTCGAAGAGCCGCAGCGCGATGTTGCCCCAGCCGTGCAGCACCCCGTTGGCGACCAGCTCGGAGACGACGAGCTCGGCGGAGGCGGACTCGGGCAGCCCCCAGGCCTGGCAGGTGCGCAGGACGGCGTGCCGGGCCCGCCCGATCGATGCCGGTTCGCTGGGCAGCAGCCAGCGCCGCGACCGCGGGCTCAGCGGCTGGATCTGGGAGTCGGCGATCGGGTCGGGCACGCGGACCACGACGAGCGCCACGTCGTCCTCGGGCGCGTCGGCGAGTCGGGAGAGCAGCTCCTCCCCCACCCCGGCGGCGTCCCGCGCCGTGATCCGGCCGGACGTCTCGATGAGGGCGTCCAGACCGACCTTGAGCGACCGGTCCCGGCGCTCGATGAGGCCGTCGGTGTAGAAGAGCATCACGTCCCCGCGGCGCAGCTCGACCTGCCCCGTGGTCCGCGGTCGGGTGCCGAAGCCGATGAGCGACCCGGCCCCGCCGGAGAGCTGGGTGACCTTCCCGTCGCGCAGCAGCAGGGGCGGCAGGTGGCCGGCCCTGGTGTACTGCACGGTCCAGGCGTCGCTGTCCTGCTGGTGCCGCAGGGTCGCGTACACCATCGACGCGGAGCGCGGGATCCGCATCCCGGTCACCAGCTGGTCCACCCGGTCCACGACGATCCCTGGCGTCGCCAGCTCGAACGCGTACGACCGCACCACCGACCGGAGCTGCCCCATGGCCGCGGCCGCCTCGACGTCGTGCCCGACGACGTCCCCGACGACGAGGCCGACGGTGTCGTCGCTGATCTGCATGACGTCGTACCAGTCGCCGCCCACCTGGGCGTGCTCGGCGTTCGGGGCGTAGTAGGTCCACACGTCCAGCCCGGAGACGTCTGCCTGCTCGGGCAGCATCGCGCGCTGCAGCGCCTCGGCGAGCCGGTGCTCGCGCGCGTACAGGCGCGCGTTGTCGATCGCGGTGCCGGCGCGGCGCGCCACGACCTCGATCACGGTGTGCACGTGGTGCGGCTCGGACGGGTTGGCCCAAGACTCCTCGGTGACTGTGCCGTCGGCCGCCACGCCGACGCCGTGCCAGGTGGCGAGCAGTCCCAGCACGCGACGGCGCCCGGCGACGGCGTGCACGACGATGGCCCGCGGGAGCGCCCCGGTCTCCTCGACCACGCGGCGCAACAGGTCGCGGCGCAGCCACCCGGAGGCCGAGTGCGCGGGGAAGCGGGCGTCGAGCCGCAGGAGGACGGGTCCCTCGACGACGCCCTCGAGGAGGTCCTGCACCTGGTCCCGCACCAGCTCGTGGGGCTCGTCCTGGACGTCTGCCTCAGGGGCGTCGGGCACGTAGCGGGCGTGCCGCCGGCCGCGGCCGCTCGGAGGCGAGGCGACGTCGACGCCGCCGGCGAAGAGGAGGCCGTCGTCGTTGACGTAGAACCCGGCCCACGGCACGAGGGCGCGCAGCAGGTCGGCGATGTCGCGAAGGGCGTACGGGTACTCCAGGTCGCCGAGCAGCTCGGTCGTCTGGGCGATGAGGTCGAGGTCGGCGCGCTCCCGGCGCTCGACCTCGAGGGAGGCGAGCTGCGCGGCCTGCCGCTCCACGTGCGTCGAGACGTCGGTCGCGGTGCCGAACCAGCGGCGCACCTCGCCGTCGTCGTCGGGCACCGGGGACATCGTCACCTGCCACCACGTGACGCCCCCGGCGGGGTGGCGGCCGCGCACCATCCGGGTGGTTGGGCGGCCCGCGCGCAGGTCGTCCTGGCTGCCTTCCCGCTCCACATCGTCGTCGACGAGCTCCAGCAGCGGGTGCTTGCCCAGGACGGCGAGGTCGGACACCCCGATGCCAGTCTCCCGGCCGAACGCGGCGTTGACCCACAGCACCGGCATGCCGTCGTCCCACATTCCGGTGACGAAGGCTGGGATGATGGCGCTCGAGAGCGCCGCATCGAGAAATCCCCCAGGGAGGGGCGGCACAGGACCGGATGAATCGGTCATAATGCCTCCACTGCCGAGATTCCCCGCTCTGGTTGGTGTTCTTGCTGGTCATTCAACCGTAGATTGGTGTCCGCCGAGACTTGAGGCGAACGCCCCGCGCGTGGAAGGAGCACCGTGCACGACGGATCGAACTCGACCCCACGTGACCCGCGGCGTGCGGACGTGTGGGAGGCAGACGCTATGCCCGAGCTGGGCGACCCCGCGAGCGTGCACGTCATCGTCGGCGCGTCACGCGCCCGCGTCGTGCTGTCCGGCGAGATCGACGCCGACATCGGCGCCGAGCTCGGCGAGGCGATCTCGGACGCCGAGGGCTCCGGCCTTCCCGTCGAGATCGACGCCCACCACGTCACCTTCATGGACTCCTCGGGCGTCGCGTTCCTCGCCCGGCTCGCCTCGCGCAGCCCGCACCGGGTGCGTGTGCTCCGCGCGCCGCCCACGGTGCGCTTCCTCCTCGAGGTCACCCGGATCGGTGAGCTGCTCGAGATCGTCGACGTCGACCCGGGCTTCGACCTGGGCGACTCGACCAAGACAACGAGATAACCAGTGCCTCGCGTCGAGGTAGTTCGAAAATCGCCGAGGTAGTTCACAAGAGGCGGCCCGCACGAGGTGCGGGCCGCCTCTTGTGAACTACCTCGGCGATTTTCGAACTACCTCGACGCGAGGGTCACATCTTGTGGCCGGCGGAGCGAAGCTGCTGTGCGGCCTCGACGATGCGTGCCGCCATGCCGCCCTCGGCCAGCTTGCCCCAGGCACGCGGGTCGTAGGCCTTCTTGTTGCCCACCTCGCCGTCGATCTTCAGGACGCCGTCGTAGTTCTTGAACATGTGCTCGACGACCGGGCGCGTGAACGCGTACTGGGTGTCGGTGTCGATGTTCATCTTGATGACGCCGTTGTCGACGGCCTCGGAGATCTCCTCGGCCGTGGAGCCCGAGCCACCGTGGAACACGAGATCGAACGGGTTCGCCTTGCCGATCTCGTCGCCGACGGACTTCTGGATGTCCGCGAGGATCGACGGGCGCAGCTTGACCGCACCCGGCTTGTACACGCCGTGCACGTTGCCGAACGTGAGGGCGGTCAGGTAGCGGCCCTTCTCGCCGGCGCCCAGCGCCCTGATCGTGGCCAGGCCGTCCTCGGCCGTGGTGTAGAGCTTGTCGTTGATGGCGGCCTCGTGGCCGTCCTCCTCGCCGCCCACGACGCCGATCTCGACCTCGAGGAGGGTCCGCGCGGCCTGCGAGAGCTCGAGCAGCTCGGCGGCGATGACAAGGTTCTCGTCCAGCGGGATGTCCGAGCCGTCGAACATGTGCGACTGGAAGGTCGGGTTCTTGCCCGCCTTGACCTGCTCGGCCTCGAGGGCGAGCAGCGGGCGCACCCAGGAGTCGAGGTTCTTCTTGACGCAGTGGTCGGTGTGGATGGCGATGTTCACCGAGTAGTTCTTCGCGACCTCGGTGGCGTACGCCGCCAGGGCCAGCGAGCCGACGACGCGGTCCTTGATCGTGGAGCCCGACGCGTACTCGCCGCCGCCCACGGACACCTGGATGATGCCGTCCGACTCGGCCTCGGCGAAGCCCTGGAGCGCGGCGGTGACGGTCTGCGACGACGTGATGTTGACGGCGGGGTAGGCGAACTTGCCGGCCTTCGCCCGGTCGATCATCTCGGCGTAGACCTCGGGGGTTGCGATAGGCATCTGCGGTACTCCAATGACGGGGCGTACGGGGATGCATCGGGCTGCGACGTCGCGACCGGACACCGAGCTGCCCGCATGCAGCCTGATTTTCTCACGCCCGGTCGGGAGAGTCACATGCCGTCGGGTCCGTGAGACGGCGACGCCGTCGAGGGGGCCGCCGGAGAGAGCCACCGCGACGCCCAGACCTGCATCGCGATCGCGCCCGCGGCACCCGCGTTGAGGGAGCGCGTGGACCCGTGCTGGGTGATGTGCACGACGTCGACGCACGCCGCCTGCGCCTCGGGGGTCAGGCCCGTGGACTCCTGCCCGAAGAGCAGGACGCAGCGCGCGGGCAGCGCGTATCCCTCCAGCGGCACCGAGCCGGGCACGTTGTCGACGCCGAGCACGGGGAGGCCTTCGGCGGCCGCCCATGCCGCGAGCGCCGCCGCGTCCGGGTGGTGGTGGGTGTGCAGGTAGCGGTCGGTGACCATGGCGCCGCGCCGGTTCCACCGCCGGCGGCCGACCACGTGCACCCCGGCGGCGTTGAACGCGTTGGCGGTGCGCACCACGGAGCCGATATTGAGGTCGTGCGCCCAGTTCTCGATGGCGACGTGCAGGGTGCGGTCGGGCGGGCGGCGGGCGTCCAGGTCGGCGGCGACAGCCTCGACCGACCAGTACCGGTACCGGTCGACGACGTTGCGCCGGTCGCCGTGCGCGAGGAGCTCGGGGTCGTAGCGCGGGTCGGGGGCGCCGCCGGGCAGACGCGGCCACGCGTCCGGGCCGCCAGGCCATGGGCCGACGCCGACCTCCCGCCCGTCGTCCCCGCCCGTCGTCATACGCACCATCCTGGCCCACGCACGGCGGCGGCCCGCGCACTAGGGTGGCGGCTGTGAGTGAACGAAGGATCGACTCCTGGCTGAGCGACATGGACGGCGTGCTCGTGCACGAGGGGAGGGCCATCCCCGGGGCGGCGGAGTTCGTCCGGGCGCTGCGCGAGGCGGAGCGCCCGTTCCTCGTCCTCACGAACAACTCGATCTTCACGCCGCGCGACCTGCGGGCCCGGCTCAAGGCGTCCGGCATCGAGGTGCCGGAGCAGGCCATCTGGACGTCGGCGCTCGCCACGGCGCAGTTCCTCACCGACCAGATCCCGAACGGGTCGGCGTACGTGATCGGCGAGGCGGGCCTCACCACCGCCCTGTACGAGGGGGGCTACACGCTCACCGAGTCGAACCCGGACTACGTGGTGCTGGGCGAGACCCGCACCTACTCGTTCACGGCGATCACCAAGGCGATCCGCCTCGTGCGCGACGGCGCTCGGTTCATCGCCACCAACCCGGATACCACCGGCCCGTCGGCGGAGGGGCCGCTGCCCGCGACCGGCGCCGTCGCGGCGATGATCCAGGCCGCGACGGGGCGCTCGCCCTACTACGTCGGCAAGCCGAACCCCATGATGTTCCGCTCCGCGCTCAACCGGATCGACGCCCACTCGGAGACCACGGCGATGATCGGCGACCGCATGGACACCGACGTCGTCGCGGGCATCGAGGCCGGGCTGGAGACCTTCCTCGTCATGACCGGCTCCACCACCGCGGACGAGGTCGACACCTACCCGTTCCGCCCGTCGCACGTGGTGGACTCGATCGCCGACCTGATCGACCGTGTCTGACACCACCGCACCGGGCCCGGACGAGGACCCGACGGCCCACGACCGTCGATCCGTGGTGCTCCCGGTCGCGGCGGTCGTCGTCGGTGCGCTGCTGGCCGCCGTGGGCACGTGGCAGGCCCTGACCTGGGACTTCTCGTTCGGCTGGTTCGCCTACGCCCCGTTGTCGGACACCACGTTCGCGCCGAGGATCCCGAACTACTGGCTCCCGCCGGCGATGATCGGCGTCGGCGCGCTGCTCGTCGGGCTGGGTACCGGTTTCCTCCTGGGGCGCCGACGGCGCTGACGCCGCAGGACTCGCTCGCTCAGACGAGGCCGAGGTCCGCCAGGTCGTAGAGGTAGTGGTAGGGGACACCGAGCGCCTCGATCTTCTCGCCGGCTCCGGTGGCGCGGTCGACGATGGTGGCGCAGCCCAGCACCTCGGCGCCAGCGGCGCGCAGCGCCTCGATGGCCTGGATCGGGGAGCCGCCGGTCGTCGTCGTGTCCTCGAGGACGACCACCTTGCGGCCGGCGACCTCGGGGCCCTCGATCTGGCGCTGCATGCCGTGCGCCTTCGCGGCCTTGCGGACGACGAACGCGTCGAGGTCCTGCCCGCGCGACGCGGCGGCGTGCAGCAGCGCGTCCGCGATGGGGTCGGCGCCGAGCGTCAGGCCGCCGACGGCGTCGATCTCCGCGGTGCCGAGGCCGACCTCCTCGAGGTGGTCGAGCAGCACGTGGCCGACGAGCGGGGCAGCGCGATGGTGCAGCGTGATGCGGCGCAGGTCGACGTAGTAGTCGGCCTCCTTACCGGACGACAGCGTCACCTTGCCGTGCACGACGGCGAGCTCGGTGATGAGGTCACGCAGCTGCTCGCGGGGGGTCGGGGAGAAGTCGGCGGTGGTCACGGGCACCAGGGTACGGGGCCGGGCACCACGGAATCAGCGGCGGTCAGCGGGGGGTCGGCGGGGGTCAGCGGCGGTCAGCGGGAGGGGTCAGCGGTACTTGCCGACCGCGCGCACGACGGCCCGGGGCGCGAGGCGCAGCAGCGCCGAGGCCGCCTTGTACCGGACGGAGGGCGTGGAGATGACGACCCCCCGGCGCACGTCGGCCAGGGCCTCGGAGACCACCGCCGGCGCCTCGAGCCAGCCGATCTCGGGCAAGGACGTCATGTCGACGCCGGCCCGGTCGTGGAACTCGGTGTGCACGAAGCCGGGGCACAGCACGGTCGCGGTGACGCCGGTGCCCTTGAGCTCCACCGCGAGCCCCTCGGTGAACGACCGCACATACGCCTTGGCCGCCGCGTAGGTGCCGCCGGCCGTGAGCGCGGCGACGGACGCCACGTTGAGGATCGCGCCGCGGCCGCGGGAGGTCATCTGCCCGGCAGCGGCGTGGGAGAGCACCAGCACGGCGCGGACCATGACGTCGAGGGCCGACAGCTCGACCGCGAGGTCGCCGCCCACGAACCGCTGCGCCGTCGCGAACCCGGCGTTGTTGACGAGCAGGCCCACCGGGCGCCGGTCGTCGCCATCCTCCGCGCCGGTGACGGCGAGCCGGGCGGCGACGCGGTCCAGGTCCTCGGGCACGGACAGGTCGGCCGAGAGCACCTCCACGCGCACCCCCGCGGCGGCGCGCACCTGCGTGGCGAGCTGTTCGAGCCGGTCGCGGTCGCGGGCCACGAGCACGACGTCATGCCGCGCGGTGGCGAGCTGCCAGACGAACTCCAGGCCGAGGCCGGCGGTGGCGCCGGTGACGAGCGCGGTTCCCATGGGGGCAGCCTAGACGGCCCGGCAGGGACACTTGACCCTGACGCGGCGTGAGGCTGCACGCTGGCCGCATGACCGACAACACCTTCCCCGCGTTCAGCATCAGCCCGGTGCCGCTGCCCGGTGCCGGTGTGCAGCCGCCCGAACAGTTCCGCGGCATCTACGGCATGCCCATGTTCGCCAACGTCCCCACGGACGACCTCGAGGCGTCGACCGACTTCTGGGTGAACGGCCTAGGCTTCTTCGAGTTCTTCGCCGCGCCGGGCACCGTGGTGCACCTGCGTCGCTGGGCGTTCCAGGACGTGCTGCTCGTGCCCGCCGCGCCCGCCGCCGAGCCGGGGCCGCTGAGCCTGAGCTTCTCCTGCGTGCAGGGCGAGATCGACGAGATCGCGGCCGCCTGCGAGCGCGTCGCCCCCGGCTCGTCCACCGGCCCGCGGCTACAGCCGTGGGGCACCCTCGACCTGGAGGTCGTGACCCCCGAGCGCACCCGGGTGGTCATGACCGCCGCCCGCCCCTGGGACCCCGCCAGCCCGGAGGCCCAGACCGTGCGCGACGACCTGGGCTTCGGGGCCCCGGAGGCGTGACCCGGGGTCAGTGACCCCCGCCGTGCCCGTGCCCATGCCCATGCCCCAGGGGGACCGTCCACACCTCCCCGGTGAGCGTGACGACGTACGCCGTGTCGCGGACGATCTCGACGGACGTCGGCTGGTCCAGGCCGGACGCGACGACGCGCAGGGCGCCGCCCCGCCCGACCTTCATGAGCTGGCCCGTGTTCGGGTCCGCGGGCGACCCCTCGGGGTTGGTCGGCGTGAACACGCCCTGCGCGAGCGCGTACAGCCCGCTGCGGCCCTTCTCGACGTCGACGAGCAGCCGGCCGCCGGAGGCGACCTCCTGCACGCCGGCGCGCCCGGGCCGGAACGCCACGACCTTCCCGTCCGCGGGGAGGTGCGGCACCGGGCCGGCCTGGGCGACCAGTACGGTGCGGCCGACGGTCTCGAGCCCTGTGGGGACGACGTTGCCGAGGGTGAGGACCTCCGTGATCGAGCCGCGCGGCGACACGCGCAGCACCCGGTTGAGGTGGCCGTCGGTGACCAGGAAGGCGCCGCGGTACGTCTCGAGGCCGAACTGCACGCCGGTCGGCACGAAGAAGTCGGTCTCGGGCGGGTGCTCGACGGACCAGGCGCCGATGTCCGCGACGGGGGTGACGGACCCGGACCGGCCGACCCGGTAGAGGCCGGAGACGTCCGGGTCGGCGGCGAGGGTCACGAGGACGTACGCGGTGCGGCCGAGGAAGGCGACGTCGAGCGCACCGCCCGGCGTCCCCTCGACCTGCTCGGGCAGGCCGGACGCGAACGTCGTGACCTGACCGGTGCGGCGGTCGATCCGGGAGACCTCCCCCGACTGCGGTTCCGTGACGTAGAGGGCGCCGTCGGGGCCGACGGCGCTGCCGCCGCCGCCGGACAGGTCGGACGCCAGCAGCGCCGGGTCGGCGTGCCCGGGGCCGGGCCGTGGTGAGGTCGCGACGGCTGCGGACGCCGCGGTGGTCGCGAGGAGCGTGGACAGGACGATGGCGGTGATGCGGCGTGGGGTACGCATGGGGACCCCTCCCATGGGCGCGTCGTTGCACAACTGTGGGTCGGGCCCGGCGCGTCCGATGACGTCCGCGTACCGGGTCGGGAGATGGCGCTGCCCCCTCGCCGATCGACATTACGCCCGCCGGGCACCGCCGTCACGGGCCGGTGCGGCGGGCAAGCGTCGCCGGCCGGGAGCGCGGGGACGAGGCCGGGGAGACTGAGGGCATGACGCCCCGACCGACGCACCAGCGTTCCCGCGCCGACGGCCTCACCGTCGGCGTCGCGGCCCGCGCCGCGGGCGTCACCGTCCGCGCGCTGCACCACTGGGACGCGGTGGGCCTGGTCCACCCGTCCGCGCGTACGGCCGCCGGGTACCGGCTGTACACGGCGTCCGACCTGACGCGGGTGCACCGCGTGGTCGTGTACCGCGACCTCGACGTGCCGCTCGACGAGATCGCCGCGCTGCTCGACGCGCCCGAGGGTGCGGACGCGTCCCTGCGCCGACAGCGCGACCTGGTGCGCGAGCGCCTGCGCCGCCTGGAGCGGGCGGCCGGCGCCCTCGACCGGCTGGTCGAGGCGCGCGAGCGCGGCGTCCTGCTGTCTCCCGAGGAGCAGGTCACGCTGTTCGGCGACCATTGGCAGCCCTCGTGGGCGGCCGGCGCGCGCGAGCGCTGGGGCGACACCGCCCAGTGGGCCCAGTTCGCGGAACGAGCGGCCGAGCGCAGCCCGGAGGAATGGCAGGAGGTCGGCGCGGAGGCCGAGGCCGTGCTCGTGGCGCTCGCCGACGCCATGGGACGCGGCGTGCGGCCGGGCACAGTCGAGGCCGACGCGTCGGCCGAGCGGCACCGTGCGTCGCTCGGCGCGTACTTCGACGTCACGCCCGCCATGCACGTGGTCATCGGGCATATGTACGCCGCCGACCCGGACTTCGCCGCCAACCACGACTCGCGCCGGCCCGGCCTGACCGCGTGGCTGCGCGACGTGATCGACGCGAACGCCCGCGCGCACGGCGTCGACCCGGACACCGCGACCTGGGAGTGATCCACAGGCCCGCCCGCTCCCCCGCGGTCCGCCGGTAGCCTGGCGCCCGTGCGCCTCGCCACCTGGAACGTGAACTCCATCCGTGCCCGCCTCGACCGCGTGATCGCTTTCCTGGAACGCTCCGGCACGGACGTGCTCGCGATCCAGGAGACCAAGTGCCGCGACGAGCAGTTCCCCATCGCGGCGTTCGAGGCCGCGGGGTACGAGGTGGCGCACGTCGGGCACTCGGCATGGAACGGCGTCGCGATCGCATCCCGGGTCGGGATCGCCGACGTCGAGACGTCGTTCCCCGGGCAGCCCGGCTTCGCCAAGCCCGCGGCGCCGCGCTCCCCCGCGAGCAAGGACGACGATGCGCCGGCGGAGGCGCCCGACGCGACACCCGACGAGGTGCCGGCCACCCTGCTCGACGTCCCGCCGCCCGTGGAGGCGCGCGCCCTGGGTGCCACGTGCGGCGGCGTGCGCGTCTGGTCGCTGTACGTGCCGCACGGCCGCGCGATCGGCGACCCGCACTACGCCTACAAGCTCGCGTGGCTCGACACGCTGCGCGAGGACGCGTGCGGCTGGCTCGCCGCCGACCCCGACGCCCAGGTCGCTCTCGTGGGCGACTGGAACGTCATCCCGCTCGACACGGACGTCTACGACCCGGCCGCATTCGCCGGACACACCCACGTCACCCCCGCCGAGCGGGAGGCGTTCGCCGCCTTCGCCGACGCGGGATACACCGAGGTGACGCGCGAGCATCTGCCGGCCGAGCACACCTACACGTACTGGGACTACCAGCAGCTCGCCTTTCCCCGGAACAAGGGCCTGCGGATCGACTTCGCGTACGCCTCGCCCGCGGTGCGGCGTCGCGTGACCGGCGTGGCGATCGATCGCGACGAGCGCAAGGGCAAGGGCGCGAGCGACCACGTGCCGGTGATCCTCGACCTGTCCGACGCCGCCTGAGGCGGGCCGGGACCTCCAGGAGCAGGCCGTGAGCACGCGATGAGCAGACCATGAGCACAGACCCGTCGACCCCCGACGCCGCGGTGGGTCAGCACCCGCCGGACCCGACCTTTGCGGCGCCGACCCCGCCCGGCGTCCTGCCGGCCGAAGGTCTGGCCGACGCGCCGCTCCCCGGCGGCTCCACGGGGGCCCTCCCGGCGACGTCGTCCCGCCCGACCCCCTCGCCTGGGGACCGCGCCCGCGGGCGGCGGCGAGCCACCCGCGCAGCCGCGGGCGTCGTCGCGCTCGCCGCGGTCGCGGGCGGTCTCGCGCTCGGGGTCGCGACAGCGCGCGACCGGGCGTGGGCGCCGCTGCCGCCCGACGTCGCGTCCCCGAAGGAGGCGAACGCCGTGCAGCTCGTGCTGGGCTCGTGCCTGCGCGACCTGCCGGACGGCGACCTCGCCCGGGTCACCGCGGTGCCGTGCGGGGAGGACCACGCCGCGCAGGTGGTGGGCCGCACCGACGCCGCCCCGGACGCCGTCTGGCCGGGCACGGACGCCCTGGTGCGCCGGACCTCCGCCGTGTGCGGGCCGGAGCAGCTCGGGCCCGCCGGTCGCGACGTCGAGGGCGTGGAGTTCGTCGTCCTGACGCCCTCCGAGGCGGGGTGGGAGGCGGGGGACCGCGCCGGGCTGTGCCTCGCGGTGCCGGAGGGCGGCGGCGCCGTCGACCTGCTGTCCTGAGCCGCACCGACGCTGATACGTCCCGGCGCCGATGGCTACAGTGATCTTCGTCACATTCGGCGCCAGGCCTTGCGCCCGGTTCGGAGGGTGATGTCCGGACTCGTCCTGCGCGGACGCTGGGAGGTCGTCGCCGGGCGCACCACGCCCGGTGTTATCGGAACGTGCCCACGGAGGGTCGGCGGGGTTAGCGTCCTTCGACGGCGCCTGCTCCAGGTGCCGGCCGACCGGGACGCAGCCGAGTGCTGCCGGCGTCCCGGTGACCACGAAACTCACGGCAGCAGCGGGAGACCCACATCTCTTCCGGCCGGCCGCCCGGACCGACACGGTCCGGACGCTCCCGGCCTTGGGGTTCAGCCATCTTTCGATGGCAGGCCAACGATCTCGGCCTCACCCGACAGCTCATCTCGCAGGCTGGAGGTCCACCCATGCCCACGACCCTCGACCCTGCGCGCCCCGGCACCGTCGCCGTGGCGGCCTCCCGCCCCCGGCGCGCCATCGTCGCCCTCGGCCTCGCCGCAGCCCTCACCGGCGGCGGCCTCGTCGCCACCGCCCCCCACGCCTCCGCCGCGACCGGCTCGGCGTCCGCGAGCGTCAGCTCCGTCGCCGTCCACACCGCCAAGGCCAAGACCAAGCCCCGCACCGTCTTCAAGGCGACCAAGCACACCGTCGCCAGGACCTCGGGCAAGTACCGCCCCGCGTTCTCGATGAAGGTCACGCACGCCGGCAAGGCCGTCTCCGGTCGCGCCAAGCTGGTGCTGAACGGCAAGGTCGTCTCGACCAGGAAGCTGCACAGCGGCAAGTCGACGTTCAAGCCGTACTGGTCCACGTACAAGTCGGGCAAGAACCGGGTACGCATCGTCGTCTACCCGACGTCGAACAACCTCGCGAACAAGTCGTCGCGCACCACCGGCGTGACCAAGAAGACCGGGTCGTCCGTCGTGGCGCTCGCCAAGAAGCAGGTCGGCAAGCGCTACGTGTCCGGCGCCGCCGGCCCGAACTCCTTCGACTGCTCCGGTCTCACCTCGTACGTGTACAAGAAGGCGATCGGCAAGAAGCTCCCGCGGACGTCCTCCGCCCAGAGGAACGTCGGCAAGGTCATCTCGCGGAGCAAGGCCAAGCCCGGTGACCTCATCTGGTCCCCCGGGCACGTCGCCATCTACGTCGGCAACGGCAAGCAGATCGACGCCGCCCGCCCGGGGGTCGGCGTGGTCAAGCGCTCGATCTGGCAGAGCAGCCCCAAGTTCATCCGCGTCAGCAGCAAGGCGATCTGACCTTCTCGCCGAGATAGACAAGCTGGTTCGCCGAGATAGAGAAGCTCGAAGGACGCCGCGACAGATCGCGGCGTCCTTCGAGCTTCTCTATCTCGGCGAACCAGCTTCTCTATCTCGGCGTCAGAGGACGGTCACCACGAGGCCAGCGGCGTCGGGCGCCCGGTCCACGACCACCGTGCTGCCGTCGGACACCGTGCCCGCGAGCAGCTCCTTGGCCAGCCGGTCGCCGATCTCGCGCTGCACCAGTCGGCGCAGCGGGCGGGCGCCGTACGCGGGGTCGAACCCCTCGAGCGCCAGCCACTCCCGCGCGGCGGGCGTGACGTCCACCGTGATGCGCCGGTCGGCCAGCCGCTGGGCGAACGCCGCGACCTGCAGGTCGACGATCTCGCCGAGCTCCTCGACGCTCAAGGCGTCGAAGATCACCACGTCGTCGAGCCGGTTGAGGAACTCCGGCTTGAACGACGCGCGCACGGCCGCCATGACGGCCTCGCGCCGGGCGGCGTCGTCCAGGGCCGGGTCCACGAGGAACTGCGAGCCCAGGTTCGACGTCAGCACCAGGATGACGTTGCGGAAGTCGACGGTGCGGCCCTGGCCGTCGGTGAGGCGGCCGTCGTCGAGCACCTGCAGCAGGATGTCGAAGACCTCGGGGTGGGCCTTCTCCACCTCGTCCAGCAGGACGACGGAGTAGGGCCGGCGCCGCACGGCCTCCGTGAGCTGGCCGCCCTCCTCGTAGCCGACGTACCCGGGGGGCGCGCCGACCAGCCGGGACACCGAGTGCTTCTCGGAGTACTCCGACATGTCAATGCGCACCATGGCGCGCTCGTCGTCGAACAGGAAGTCCGCCAGCGACTTGGCGAGCTCCGTCTTGCCCACGCCCGTGGGGCCGAGGAAGAGGAACGACCCGGTGGGCCGGTCGGGGTCGGAGACGCCGGCCCGCGAGCGCCGCACCGCGTCGGAGACCATGCGCACGGCCGCCTTCTGGCCGATGAGCCGCGCGCCGATGACGTCCTCCATGTGGAGGAGCTTCTCGGACTCGCCCTGCAGCATGCGCCCGGCCGGGATGCCGGTCCAGGCGGAGACCACCTCGGCGATCTCGTCCGCGCCGACCTTGTCGGCGATCATCGGACCTTGCGGGTTGAGCTGGTCGAAACCCTGCTCCTCGGTCTCGGCAGCCCCGACCGACGACTCCGCCTCGGCGCGCTCGGCCGCGTCGAGCTCGCGCTCGACCTGCGGGATCTCGCCGTACAGGATGCGGGCCGCGCCCTCGAGGTCGCCCTCGCGCTGCAGCCGGTCGGACTCGGTGCGCAGCTCGTCGATGCGGGCGCGCAGGTCGCCGACCCGGTTGTGGCCGGCCTTCTCCGACTCCCACCGCGCCGTGAGCGCGGCGAGCTCCTCGCGACGGTCGGCGAGGTCGGCGCGCAGCTTCTCCAGCCGCTCGCGCGACGCCGCGTCGCCGGTGCTCTCGGCGTCCTTGAGCACGACCTCCTCCATCTCGAGGCGCGTGACGGCGCGCTGCAGCTCGTCGATCTCGATCGGCGAGCTGTCCATCTCCATGCGCAGCCGCGACGCGGCCTCGTCGACGAGGTCGATCGCCTTGTCCGGGAGCTGGCGGCCGGTGATGTACCGGTCGGACAGCGCGGCGGCGGCGACCAGGGCCGAGTCGGCGATCGTCACCTTGTGGTGCGCCTCGTACCGCTCCTTGAGCCCGCGCAGGATGGCGACCGTGTCTTCCACGGACGGCTCGCCCACGAAGACCTGCTGGAAGCGCCGCTCCAGGGCCGGGTCCTTCTCGATGTGCTCGCGGAACTCGTCGAGCGTCGTGGCGCCGACCATCCGCAGCTCGCCGCGCGCGAGCATGGGCTTGAGCATGTTGCCGGCGTCCATCGCGCCCTCGCCACCGGCGCCCGCTCCGACGACGGTGTGCAGCTCGTCGATGAAGGTCACGACCTCGCCGTCCGACGAGGTGATCTCCTCGAGCACGGCCTTGAGCCGCTCCTCGAACTCGCCGCGGTACTTGGCGCCCGCGACCATGCTCGGCAGGTCGAGGGCGACGAGGCGCTTGTCACGCAGCGACTCGGGCACGTCGCCGGCCACGATCCGCTGGGCCAGCCCTTCGACGACGGCGGTCTTGCCGACGCCGGGCTCGCCGATGAGCACGGGGTTGTTCTTGGTGCGACGGCTCAGCACCTGCACCACGCGGCGGATCTCGGCGTCGCGCCCGATGACCGGGTCGAGCCGGCCGTCGCGCGCAGCCTGCGTGAGGTCGGTGCCGTACTGCTCCAGCGCCTTGTACGTGCCCTCGGGGTTGGGGCTTGTGACGCGGCTCGACCCGCGGACGGCGGGGAGCGCGGCACGCAGAGCGTCGGCGGTGGCGCCCGCCTCGGTGAGCGCCTGCGCCGCGGGCGACTGCCCGGCCGCCACCCCGATGAGGAGGTGCTCGGTCGAGACGTACTCGTCGCCGAGGGACTCGGCCTCCTTGCCGGCGTTCTCGAGCACCGCGCTCATGGCGCGCGACGGCGAGGGCTGGGCGACGGCGGAGCCGCTGACCTGCGGGAGCGCGACGAGGGCGGCCCGCGTGCGCTGGCCGATCTGCTGCGCGTTGGCGCCGACGGCATCGAGCAGGCCGGCAGCGACGCCGCCCTGCTGCTGCAACAGGGCGGACAGCAGGTGCACGGGCTCGAGCTGGGGATTGCCCGCCGCCGACGCCGACTGCACGGCGTCGCCGAGCGCCTGCTGCGACATGGTCGTGAGCTTGATGTCCATGGGACCTCCGTGATGACAGGGAAAACGTCTGTTCGGGGAACGCCTCCAAAGTTGAGTCTATTCCGCTCAACTTTGGTCGCAACCGCCAGCGTGTGCGCTGGTCGAGCCCGGTGGCTCGCCGCCCACGGCTAGGGGATGCTGGGGCGGTGACCACTCGAACCGGCGGCCGCCGCCGTCTCCGCACCGCGATCGCGGCGACGCTCGCCGCCGTCGGCCTCCTCGCCCTCGCCGGCTGCATGAAAAAGTCGACATGGACCTCACGCTGTCCGAGGACGACAGCGTCTCCGGCACCATGATCATGGCCTTCTCCAACCAGCTGGCCGAGACCATGGGCATGGAGCCCAGCGAGCTCTGGGACCAGGCCGGGAGCGAGCTCCAGCAGGACCTGCCCGAGGGCGCCACCCATGAGCCGTACTCCGACGACGAGTACACCGGCACCCAGATCACCTTCGCCGACATCCCGCTCGAGGAGTTCGACTCCGGCGGCGCCACCGGCGAGCAGCTGAGCGTCACCCGCGACGGCGACGAGTACGTGGTGGACGGCACCATGGACCTGTCCGAGGGCGCCGACCAGATGGGCTCGCTGCCCGAGGGCGTCATGGACTCGTTCGACGTGCAGATCTCGGTCACGTTCCCCGGCGCGGTGGGCGACACCAACGGCACGGTCGACGGCAGCACCGTCACCTGGACGCCCGCGTTCGGCGAGACCACCGAGATCCACGCCCGGGGCGCGGCCGAGCCCGGCGCGGGCGACTTCCCGTGGTGGATCGTCGGGCTCGTCGTGGGGCCGATCGTCATCGGCCTCATCGTCTGGTTCGTCGTGCGGAACAACCGCCGTTCCACCGCCGTCACCGGCGACTCCGCCCTCGCTGCGGGCACCGCGCCCGGAGCCGGCCCGACGCCCGGAGCCGGCCCGACGCCCGGAGCCGGCCCAGCGCCCGGAGCCGGCCCGACGCCGGAGGAGCAGGTGTTCGGCGCGCCCCCGGCGGCTGCGGCGCCGACCGCCCAGCCCGGGGCCGAGCCCGGCACCGGCCCCGTCGCGGAACCTCTGGAACCCGAGC
Source organism: Isoptericola sp. Y541 (assembly GCF_059445465.1). Classification (NCBI taxonomy): domain Bacteria; kingdom Bacillati; phylum Actinomycetota; class Actinomycetes; order Micrococcales; family Promicromonosporaceae; genus Isoptericola; species Isoptericola sp. Y541. The sequence continues at coordinate 702,053 of NZ_JCAIUJ010000002.1, forward strand.
CCGCCCCCGACTCGCCCGCGCCGTCCGGGCCGACCACCGGCCCGGTCGCCGAGCCGCTCGAGCCGAGCCAGCCGACCCAGCCCATCGAGCCGGAGACGCGCGCCGACGGCCCCGACACCGACGGCCCCGACACCGAGCGCCGCCCGACCGACCCGCCCCAGGGTGCCTGACGCGCGCGGCGCCGCCGGCGCCGTCGGGGCGTGGCGAGCCGACGTCCTCGGCGCGGACTTCGAGGCCCGCAGCCTGCCGCTCCCGGGCGGCGCCGAGGCCGTGCTGGTGCGGCACGTCCCGTCCACCCCGGGCAGCGACACCGGCACCCCGCCCGCCCGGACCGCCGTCCTGTACGTGAACGGCTTCGTCGACTACTTCTTCCACCCGCACGTGGCGCGCGCGGTCGCCGACCGTGGCCCCGCGTTCTACGCCGTCGACCTGCGCGGCCACGGGCGGGCGCTGGCCGCGCACACGGCCGCGGGGCACGACCCGAACCTCGTGACCGACCTCGCGCTGTACGCCCAGGACCTCGACGCCGCGGCCGACGCCGTCCGGGCGGCGGGCCACGAGCGGCTGGTCGTGCTGGGGCATTCGACGGGCGGCCTGATCGCCCCGTTGTGGGCGTCCGCCCGCCCCGGGCGGGCGGACGCGCTGGTGCTCAACAGCCCCTGGCTCGAGCTCAACGAGGGCTGGCTGAAGCGCGGACCCGTGACGTGGGCGATCGACGTCGTCGGGAGGTTCGCGCCGCGGCTCGTCGTCGGCTCGCCCGGGGAGCACTACGGGCCGGCACTGCACCACGAGTCGGGTGGCGAGTGGGACTTCGACCTCGCTTGGAAGCCGCACCACGGCTTCCCTGCGCGCGCGGGCTGGCTCCGCTCGGTGCGTCGCGCGCACCGGCGGGTGGGCCGCGGTCTGGACCTGACGATCCCGGTGCTGGCGCTCTCCTCGAACCGTTCCGGCCCTGCCCGGGCGTGGCACCCTGAGCTGGTCACCACCGACTCCGTGCTCGACGTCGAGCACATCCGCGAGCGGGCGCCGCGCCTGGGCACGGACGTCACCCTCCGCATCATCCCCGGCGGCGCGCACGACCTCGCCCTGTCGCCCGAGCCCGCCCGCGACACCTACCTCGCCGCCGTCCTCGACTGGGTCGACGAGCTCCCCTAGCTCGCCGAACAGGCGGTTGACACCGTGATGCGTCCGAAGACGGCCCCATCACGGTGTCAACCGCCTGTTCGGCAGCGGGGGGCCGAGCGGCGGTCTCCGTCGTGTCCGATTCCCGCTAGCCCCCGCCGGTGCCGGGCGTGAGGATGGGGTCATGACCACGACAGCCCACCCCCGCGCGACGGCAGACGACCCGCAGGTCTTCGCCGAGCGGTACCGCGCCATCGCCGCGCGCGACACGCGGTTCGACGGGCAGTTCTTCACCGCGGTGCGCACGACGGGCATCTACTGCCGGCCGTCGTGCCCGGCCCGGACGCCCAAGCCGGAGAACGTCACGTTCTACCTGACGTCGGCCGCGGCGCACGAGGCCGGCTTCCGCGCCTGCAAGCGCTGCCTGCCCGAGGCCGCGCCCGGCACACCCGCCTGGGACCTACGCCACGACCTGGCCGCCAGGGCCATGCGGCTCATCGCCGACGGCGTCGTGGACCGGGAGGGCACCGACGGCCTCGCGGGCCGGCTCGGGTACAGCTCGCGGCACGTGCACCGGCTGCTCGCCGCGGAGCTCGGGGCCGGCCCGCTCGCCCTCGCCCGCGCCCAGCGCGCGCAGACGGCCCGCAGCCTCGTGGTCGCGACCGACCTCCCGCTCTCGGACGTCGCGTTCGCCGCCGGCTTCGGGTCGATCCGCCAGTTCAACGACACGGTGGTCGAGGTCTTCGACGTCACGCCGAGCGAGCTGCGGGCCCGCGCCCGGCGCCGGTCCGTGCCCACGGTGCCGGCCCCGCGGGCGTGGCGTGCCGACGGCGAGGGTCCCGACGTCGCGGCCGGGTGCGCCGTCGCGGGAGTGCGGCTCGCCCTCGAGCTGCCCGTGCGGGAGCCGTTCGACGCGCGCGGGGTGCTGTCGTTCCTCGCCGCACGCGCGGTCGACGGCGTCGAGGTCGCCGACGTGGCCGGGGACGACGTGCGGTACGCCCGCACGCTGCACCTGCCGCACGGGCCGGGGGCGGCGGAGATCGAGGCCGGTCCCGGTGTCGGGCCGGGCCGCGTCGCGGTGCGGCTGGAGCTCGCCTCCGCCGCGGACGTCTCGGTCGCGGTGACGCGCCTGCGCCGGATGCTCGACCTCGACGCCGACCCCGCCGCCGTCGACTCCGCCCTCGCGTCCGACCCGGCGCTCGCCCCGCTGGTCGCCGCGACCCCGGGCCTCCGGGTGCCCGGCGCCGTCGACCCGCACGAGCTGGTGGTCCGCGCCATCGTGGGTCAGCAGATCAGCGTCGCGGCCGCGCGCACCCACCTGGGCCGGCTCGCCGTCGGCGCGGGCACCCCGTACGCGTCGGCCGTGCCCGGCCTCGCCCGGCTCTTCCCGACCCCCGCCCAGGTCACCGCCTCCGCCGCTACGTACCTGCGCCTGCCGGCGCGCTCGCTCGCGACCCTCGCGGACACCACCCGAGCCCTCGACGACGGCTCGCTCGCGGTCGGCGTCGGGGAGGACGCCGACGAGCTGCGCGCCGCGCTCGTTGCCCGGCCCGGCATCGGGCCCTGGACCGCGGCGTACGTGGCGATGCGGGTGCTGCGCGACCCGGACGCCTGGCTCGACGGCGACGTCGCGCTGCTCGCCGGAGCACGCGCCGCCGGCGTCGACCTGCCCGGCCTCCCCGACGACGCCTCCCGCGCCGCCCGGTCCCGCGCCCTCGCCTCCCGCGCCGAACGCTGGGCACCCTGGCGCTCGTACGCCGCGATGCACCTGTGGCGCGCCGCCCTCCCGCCGACCATGCAGTAGCGCTCGCTTTCCAGCCACCGTCCGACCCGAACTGCCTGTTCGGCACCTGACCTGGAGGTTCTGATGACCACCACCACGACGACCGCACCCACCACCACGACGACCGCACCCACCACCACGACGACCGCACCCACCACCACGACGACCGCACCCACCACCACCGCCCGCGCCACCACCGTCGCCACGCCGGACGGGCCCTTCACCATCGTCGCCGACCCCGACGGCACGGTGCTCGCCTCCGGCTGGACGCCGGACCCGGCGGCGCTGGTCGGGCTCACGCACCCGGACGTGCGGCCCGGCGGGACGGCGCCCGTGCCCGAGGACGACCCGGCCGTCGCCACCGCCGCCGCTGCGGTGCGCGCCTACTACGCGGGTGACGTGCGCGCGATCGACGCCGTCCCGGTCCGCCAGGTCTCCGGCCCGTACCGGTCCCACGCGTGGGACGTGCTACGCACGGTCGACCCGGGCGAGCCCGTGACGTACACCCGCTACGCCGAGCTCTCCGGGCGGCCCGCGGCCGTCCGCGCCGCGGCCGGCGCCTGCGCGATGAACGCGGCCGCCCTGTTCGTCCCGTGCCACCGCGTGCTCCGCACCGACGGCAGCCTCGGCGGCTTCCGCTACGGCCTGGACGTCAAGCGCAGCCTCCTCGCCCACGAGGCCCGCCACGCCGGTTGAGCGACACGCTGGTTGAGCCTGTCGAGACCGGTTTCGACAGGCTCAACCAGCGGGCGTTTCGACAAGCTCAACCAGCGGACGTTTCGACAGGCTCAACCGGCGGACGCTTCGACAAGCTCAACCGGCGGACGCTTCGACAGGCTCAACCAGCGGACGCTTCGACAAGCTCAACCAGCGGTCAGAGCGACGGCTCCTCCGGCGTCGACACGGTGAACACGGCCCCCGCGATGGCGGGCACCCGCGTGGCGGCCCGCTCGAGGTCGTCGAGCCGACCCGCGACGGTCGCCTCCTGCTCGTTGCCACGCAGGTCCACGCTCGCCACGAGGTACAGCGATCGCGGCCCGACATACTCCAACCGCAGGTAGGTCACCCGCTCCACCTGCGGCATCGTGATCAGGTGCGCGAGCACCGCCGCGCGGGTCGCGGGCCGGGCCGCCTCGCCGACGAGGAAACGCCGGTTGCGGTCGACGAGCACGAGCGAGACGACGGCGAGCACGACGCCGACGACGATCGAGCCGAGGGCGTCGGGCACGGGCGACCCGGTGAGCTGGTGGGCGAGCACGCCGGCGAACGCGACGACGAGCCCGATGAGCGCGGCGGCGTCCTCGGCGAAGACGGCGCGCAGGGTGGGGTCGGACGTGACGAGCACGTGGTGCAGCACGTCGTGCTCGGCCTTCTTCGCCTCGGCCCGCGCCTGCCGCGTGGCCCGGAGGAACGACGTGCCCTCGAGCAGGAACGCCAGGCCGAGCACGGCGTACGCGACGCCGAAGTCGCTGGCGGGCTCGGGGTGCACCAGCTCCTGGATGCCGTGCGTGATGGACACGCCGGCGCCGACGGCGAACAGCCCGATGGCGGCGAACATCGACCACACGTAGGCCTCGCGGCCGAAGCCGAGCGGGTGCAGCAGGTCTGCGGGTCGGTGCGACCGGCGGTCGGCGACGAACAGGAAGATCTCGTTGCCGGTGTCGGCCCACGAGTGCACGGCCTCGGCGAGCATCGACGCCGAGCCCGTCATGACGGCCGCGGCGGACTTCGCCAGCGCCACGAACGCGTTGGCGGCGAAGGCGATCACGACCGTGCGGGTGCTCTCCCCGCCGGAGCCCGTGTCCTGGACGACCCGCGGGCTGGCGCCCGGCTCCGGCGGGGCAGCCCCGGGCTCGGGTGCCACGGGCCCGCCGAGCGCCGCGAACGGGTCGGGTTCGGGCGCGGACGACGACGGCGGGTCGGGATCGGCAGGTGCCATGTAGCCGGTCTACCAGCCGTCGGTCAGTCGGGCTCGCCGAACTCGTTGGGCCGCAGGTCCTCGGGGTGGACCTTGCCGGTGCGGAACCCGGCCCGCCCCACCATGTGCGCCGCGACGGGCGAGGTGATCAGCTGGAACGCCACGACCAGCACGAGCATCGCGATGGCCGACCAGCTCCGCACCCGCAGCGCGAGCGCGATGAGCATGAGGATCAGCCCCAGCACCTGCGGCTTGGTGACGGCGTGCATCCGTGCGAGCAACGACGGGAACCGCAGCAGCCCCACGCCGGCGCCGAGGGTCAGGAACGCCCCCGCGAGGAGGCACACGGCAGCGATGACGTCCGCGACCGTGGTCCACAGGCCCGGGTCCACCTCGGTCATCGCCGCTCACCTCCCTCGTCCTCGGCCTCGGCCCCGCGCGGGCCGTCGCGTACCTCGCCGCGGGGCACGTCGGCCGCCCGCGCCTGGGCGGCGACCTCCTCGGGGGTGCGCACCCGGCCCTCGCTCTCAGGCTCGCGCGCGGCGAATCGCGCCATCGTCACCGAGCCGACGAAGCCGACCATGGACAGCGCCACGAGGATCGGGATGGTCTCGGTGCGGCGCGACCAGATGGCCTCGATCGCGATGGCGCCCACGAGGGTCACGGTGAGGGTGTCGAACGCGACGGCCCGGTCGAGCATCGACGGCCCGCGCTCCACGCGCACCAGCGCGAGCAGCGCGGCGACCGCCACGAGCACGGCAGCTGCGATCACGGCGACGAGCATCATGCGTCCCCTTTCCCGGGGTGTCCGACGCCGGCGGCGTCGGGCTCCAATCCGCACCGCGCCAGCACCGGCGCGCTCGCGAAGGCGCGCAGCACGCGCTCCTCGAGCGCGAGGGTGTCGCGACGCACGGCCTCGGGCCCTCCGGCCGCGTCGATGTCCAGCACGTGCAGGTAGACGATGCCGGTGCTGCGGCGCGCCTCCACGACCAGCGACCCCGGCACCAGCGACGACATCAGGGCGGTGATGGTGAGGTATGCGTCCTCGGGGTTGCGCAGCCGCACCGCCACGATCGCGCCGCGCGGCGTGGGCCCGGGCCGGATCGCCGCCCAGGCGACGTCGAACGAGGCCACGAACAGGTCGGACACGAAGCGGCCCACCAGCACCGCGGCGCGCCACGGCCGGACCGTGCCGTGCATCGTGATGGGCGGCAGCGGGAACAGGGTCAGCACCAGCGCGGCGAGCGCCGCGCCGGCGATGACGTTGGCCCACGACAGGTCGCCCCACAGCAGCACCCAGATCAGGGTGAGCAGCGCCAGGGCGTGCCACTGCGAGCCGAGACGGCGCAGCAGGCGCACGGGGCGGCGGCGCGGGTGCAGGCTCACGGGCCGTCACTCCCCCCGGTGTCCGACGACCCGCCGTCCGACGCGTCGTCGGACACCACGTGGGACTCGCCCTGGCCGCGCTCGGCCCCGCCGGGGAAGACGGCGTCCACGTACGTGTGGCCGTCCATCGACGCGGTGGCTGCGCGCTCCGCGTAGCTGTAGAGCGGCCCGGCGGCGACGGTGAGCAGCAGGCCGAAGGCGACCAGCGCCCCGGTGGGCCAGACCATGCCGCGCGGTAGCGGCACGTCGGACTCGATCTCCTCCGACGGCGCCTGCCAGAAGGCCTTGTTCCAGGCCTTGACCACGGCGTACAGGGTGAGGAGCGACGTCACGACCGAGCCCACGACGAGCACCCACGACAGCTCGGTGCCGACGCGCACGCCCTCGGTGAGCAGACCCACCTTGCCCAGGAACCCGGACAGGGGTGGTATGCCCGCCAGGTTGAGCGCCGGCACGAAGAACAGCACGGCCAGGCCCGGCGCGAGCTTGGCGAGGCCACCGAGCCGGTCCAGCGAGGTCGACCCGCCACGCCATTCGACGAGCCCCACCACCAGGAACAGAGCCGTCTGGACAGAGATGTGGTGCACCACGTAGTAGATGGCCGCGGCAGTCCCCGCCTCGGAGGCGAGCGCGATGCCGAAGATCATGTAGCCGATGTGACTGACCAGGGTGAACGACAACAGTCGTTTGACGTCGTTCTGCGCCACGGCGCCCAGGATCCCGATCACCATGGTGAGCAGCGCCAGCACCATCAGCACCTGGTCCACCGTCGGGTTGTCGGGGAACAGCAGCGTCTGCGTGCGCAGGATGGAGTACACGCCCACCTTGGTGAGCAGGCCCGCGAACACGGCCGTGACCGGCGCGGGCGCCGTCGGGTACGAGTCGGGCAGCCACGCGGACAGCGGGAAGATGGCGGCCTTGATGCCGAAGGCGAGCAGCAGCAGGATCTGCAGCGCGGTCCGCACGGTCGGGTCGATCTCGGGCAGCCGCTCCGCGAGCTGCGCCATGTTGACCGTGCCGGTGGCGCCGTAGATGAGCGCGATGGCGGTGAGGAAGAGCAAAGACGACAGCAGCGCGACGACGACGTACACCGACCCTGCGCGGATGCGCTCGGCGGTGCCACCGAGCGTCAGGAGCACGGACGACGCGGCGAGCAGGATCTCGAAGCCGACGTAGAGGTTGAACAGGTCGCCGGTGAGGAACGCGTTCGCGACGCCGGCGGCCAGGATGAGGAACGTCGGGTGGAAGATCGCGACCGGGATCATGTCGCCGCGCTGGGTGCCGGGCTCGTCCTCCCCCTCGGGCACGCCCTGCCCCTGGGAGTACAGCAGCACGCACAGCAGCATCACGCTGGAGACCGTGAGCATGACGGCGGAGATGCGGTCGGCCACGAGGTCGATCCCGACCGGCGCGGCCCAGCTCCCGATCTCCACCACGATCGGCCCGGAGTCCGCCGCGAACAGCAGGCCCACGGACGCCGCGGTGACGGCGGCGAGCGCGGTGACGCTGATGATGCGCTGCAGCTTGGCGTAGCGGTGCAGGGCGAGCGTCAGCCCCGCCGCGAACAGCGGCAGCATGACGGGCAGCGGCACGAGCGTCTCGACGGACCAGGGGGTCACGAGCGTCCCTCCTCGTCGTCAGCACGCTCGTCGTCAGCACGCTCGTCGTCAGCACGCTCGTCGTCAGCACGCTTGTCGTCAGCACGTTTGTCGGTGGCACGCTTGTGGGTTGCACGCTTGTCGGTGGCACGCTTGTCGGTGGCCCCGCCGACCTCGTCCGAGCTGTCGTCGACGTCGTCGTAGACGTCGGCGGCCTCCTCGTCGAGCGTCTTGTCGGGCTCGGTGTCGTCCGCGTCCTCGAACGCCGGCGCGTTGAGGGCGGCGTGGCGGGCCACGCGCCGGTCCTCGACGTCGTCCGCCACCTCGTCGTGCCCGTGCAGCTGCCACGACCGGTAGGCCATGGCCAGCACGAACGCGGTGAGGGCCAGCGTGATGACGATCGAGGTGAGCACCATCGCCTGGGCGAGCGGGTCGCTCATCCGCTCGCCGTCGGGGGCGTTGCCCACGATGGGCGAGGCGCCCGAGCGGCCGCCCGCGACCAGCAGCATGAGGTTGACGCCGTTGCCGATGAGCACGAAGCCGAGCAGCACGCGGGTGAGCGGCCGCTCCAGCAGGAGGTAGACGCCCGTGGCGAACAGGACGCCGATGGCCACCACGAGGACGGCGGACGGGGTGTTCTCGAGGACGGTCATCGGGCGGCCCCCTCACGCTCGTCGGGCGCCTGGACCTCGGCCACGACGGTGCGCGCGGGCCGCGGGTCCTGCCGGTCGATCTCGGCGCCGAGCGTGCGCAGCAGGTCGAGCACCAGACCCACCACGACGAGCATCACGCCGATGTCGAAGAACAGCGAGGTCACGAGGTGGACGTCGCCCAGCACGGGCACGTCGTACCAGTGGAAGATGGTGCTCTGCAGCACCTCCTGGCCGGCGACGAGCGTCGCGAGCCCCACGCCGGCGGACAGGAACAGGCCGGTGCCCAGCAGCACGCCGGGGTTGACCGGAGCGGCCTCGCCGAGCTCGTAGCGCCCACCCGCGAGGTAGCGCACCGCGAACGCGATACCCACCACGAGCCCCGCCGCGAAGCCACCTCCGGGCGCGTTGTGACCGCTGAACAGCAGGAACACCGCGAACACGATCATGGCATGGAAGATCACGCGGGTGATGACCTCGAACAGCACGGACCTGCGCTCGGGCTCCATCGTGCTGCCCGCGGCGAGCCACACCCGGCGGGTGTGCGGGTCGGCCTGGCTGACCTCGTCCACCCGGGACAGCCGCAGCACCTCGCCGCTGCGCTGCCGCAGGAAGACGAGGGACGCCACGCCGGTGGCCGCGACGAGCAGCACCGAGATCTCGCCGACCGTGTCCCAGGCGCGGATGTCCACGAGCGTCACGTTGACGATGTTCTTGCCGCCGCCCCACTCCACCGACTCGGCCGGGAAGCTGGTACTGATCGGTTCGGCCACCCGCACCAGCGGCGCCGCGACCGTGAACGCCATCATGACGAAGCCCGTGACCACGGCCAGCGCGAGCCGCAGCCAGCGGCTGGTCGTGAGCGGCCGGTCCGTGAAGTACGGGGGCAGGCGCCGCAGCACCAGCACCATGATGACCAGGGTGATCGTCTCGCACAGCACCTGGGTGAGGGCGAGGTCGGGGGCGCCGTGCAGCATGAACAGGGTCGCGTTGGCGTAGCCCGCGGCGCCGACGAGCACCACGGCCTTGAGGCGGCGGCGCGCGCGGGCGGCCAGCACGCATGCGACGACGATGATCGCGACGACCGCGACATCGGCCGGGCGGTCCCAGGGCACGACCTCGATCCGGGGCGTGCCACGGATCAACCCGGTCGCGATCACCGTGCCCGGGGCGACGGCGAGGACGACGAGGATGATGCCGAGGTAGACCGGCAGGGAACCGCGCTGCGTGACGGCCGTGACGTCGGCCGCGACGTCGTCCAGCCGTCGCATCGTGCGCCGGTACACGACGTCGGCCCCGCGCGGGGACCACAGGGCGCCCTGGGCCCGCTCCACCCACGAGCGCTGCCAGAACAGCACGAACCCGACCAGGAGCACGAGGACAGTGAGCCCGAGGACGGGGGTCAGGCCGCCCCAGAGCACCAGGTGCCCGGGCTCCCCGGCGGGATAGCGGTCCGCGTACGGAGCGAGGAGGCGCTCCCCCGTCCCCGGCACTAGCGCGACCGCCAGGCCGCCCGCCGCGAGCACGAGCGGCGGGCCGACCAACAGCCAGGGATGGCGCCGCACCGGCGTCGCGGGGGCAGGCTCCGCCGCGGCGTCCCGCCCCTCGCCCTCGACGACGCCGGCCCCGGCCGCCGCCGCACCGGGCCGCCGCTTCGTGCCGAACGCGCCCCACACGAACCGCAGGCCGTAGGCGACCGTCAGGGCCGAGCCCACGACCACGGCGACGAGCGCGATCGCCTCGACGGCGCCCGCGCCGTGCGTGACGTCGTGCCACAGGCCCTCGAGCGCGGCTTCTTTGGCCACGTACCCCGCGAACGGCGGGAACCCGATCATCGACGCCGTCGCGAGCACGCCCGCCACGGTGGTCAACGGCATGGTGCGCCACAGCCCGGAGAGCTTGCGCAGGTCGCGGGTGCCGGTCGCGACGTCGATGCCGCCGACCACGAGGAACAGGGCCGCCTTGAACATCGCGTGCGCCCCGAGCAGGGCCAGGCCGGCGAGCGCCAGGGCACGGTTGCCCAGCCCGAGGAGCAGCACGATCAGGCCGAGCTGGGAGACGGTGCCGAACGCCAGAACCAGCTTGAGGTCGTGCTGGCGCAGCGCCTGGTATCCGCCCAGCAGCAGCGTGCCGCCGCCGAGGACGAGCACGAGCCAGCGCCACACGGGCAGGTCCGCGAACGCGGGGGCGAAGCGGGCGACGAGGTAGACCCCCGCTTTGACCATGGCCGCCGCGTGCAGGTAGGCGGACACCGGGGTGGGGGCCGCCATCGCCGCGGGGAGCCAGAAGTGGAACGGGATGAGCGCGGACTTCGTGGCGGCGCCCGCGAGCAGGCACACGGCCGCCCAGGTCACCGCCGTGCCGGACGGCGGGTTCGCCACCACCTCCGAGACGCGCCACGTGTCGCCGACGACGCCCAGGATGATGAGGCCCACCAGCATGGCGAGCCCGCCGGCCGTCGTCACGATGATCGCCTGCATGGCCGCGCGTCGGGACGCCTTGCGGTCGGCGTAGTGGCCGATCAGCAGGTAGGAGAAGACCGTGGTGAGCTCCCAGAAGACGAACAGGAGCAGGAGGTCGTCGGCCGTGACCAACCCGACCATCGCCCCGGCGAACGCCGTGAGGACGGCGGCGAACCGGCCCAGGCCGAAGGCGTCACGCGCGAAGTAGGCCGAGCAGTAGAGGAGCACGAGGGCGCCGACGCCCCCGACCACGAGCAGCATGAACCACGCGAGCGTGTCGAGCTGCAGAGTGATCGAGAGCCCCAGGCCCGGCACCCACGGGACGTCCGTGGTGGGGAAGTCGCCGGCGGTCACCCGCGGGGTCATGGCCAGCGCGTAGACGACCGCTGCGGCCGGGCCGAGCGCCAGCACCCGGAATGCGCGCCTCCCGAGCCATGCCACCAGAGCCGGCGCCGCAAGGGCCAGCAGGAAGATGAAGAGCAGCACTGAGAGCACAGCACTCCGTCCGGTCGAGGGGCGGGGCGATGGCTTATCTTACCGTCCCGCGGCCGATGCTTCCGCCGGTGGGGCCGCTGTCAGAGGTCTTCGGGGGCGAGCAGGAAGTCCGCCTCGTCGGCGATCTCCCCGCCCACGGCGACCTGGATCGCCACCGCCATCTTCGCCACGACGTCCGCCGCGCGCCGTCGCGCGACGACGTGCGCAGGCTGCGGGAACTCCTGGTTCGCCTCGTAGAGGTCCGGCGGGTCCCAGCGCACGTGGTAGCAGATGGCCCCCGACGCGGCCCAGGGCAGGTCGCGCACCAGCAGCGGCAGCGTCTCCTCCCCGATCACCTCGACCGTGACGGAGCCGTCGAGGCCGAGATCGCTCGCCAGGCCGTAGGCGTCGAGCACCATCGGCGCCTGGAGCGCCTCGATGTCGATGTCGTCGGCACGCGCGTGGATCGACGTGCGCACCTCGGGGTCGAGCGGCTCGCCCGGGTACAGGGGGCGGTCCGCGATCCCCTTCGGCGGGCCCTGGTACGGCTTGCCCTCGGTGGCGAGCACGACGCGAGGGTGCACGGCCTGCAGCACGCGGTGCGCGGCCTGCGGGTCCAGCCAGATGTCGGAGTACACGGTGAGGTCCACGGCCACCCCGGGATCGGGGGTGAGCACCATGCCGGGCCCCGCGCTGCGGCGGCCGCCGTCGGCCTCGTCCCAGGTGCCGGCGACGTCGAGGCGCACCGAGCCGCCCAGACGACGGGCGGCCTGCAGCAGCCAGGTCACGACCCGCTGCTCCTCACGGTTCGGCATCGCCGCGGGGAAGGCGCGGCCCACTCCGTCCCGGTCGCCGCCGTACCGGGTGGCGTCGTCCCAGCGCTCCCGCGGGCACACGACGTCGAACACCAACGTGGTGCCGGAGGGCAGGCCGGCGTCGACCCCCTTGCCCGACGGCGCGTAGGGGCCGGCCACCGTGCTGTGCCGCGACAGCCGCAGCACGCCGGGCTCGCCCGGGTTCGCCATCCGGCCCATCGGGACGTCCGCGCCCGGTAGGTCTGCAGGAACGACGTCCCACCGCGTGCCCACGAAGCGCGACATCGCCAGCACCTCGATCTCGTCGACGACGACGTCCGAGGGCACCCCGATCAGGTGACGCGCCTGGTGCCCCTGCGCCGAGACCGGGGGCAGCGGGGGCAGGGTGTGGGCCGCCTGGTTCTGGGCCATCTGACGGAGCTCCTTCCGGGACCGGGGTGCGCCGGTGCCGGCGCGGCGGGACCGAGCGTAGCGACGTCCGGTCCCGTTCAGACGTCGCTCCGGTGGAAGGACTGCCACGACCGGCTCGCCGTCGGGCCGCGCTGCCCCTGGTAGCGCGAGCCGTACGCGTCCGAGCCGTACGGGTGCTCGGCCGGGGAGGACAGGCGGAAGAAGCACATCTGGCCGATCTTCATGCCCGGCCACAGCGTGATCGGCAGCGTCGCGACGTTGCTCAGCTCCAGCGTCACGTGCCCCGAGAACCCCGGGTCGATGAACCCGGCCGTGCTGTGCGTGAGCAGCCCGAGGCGGCCGAGGGACGACTTGCCCTCCAGGCGCGCGGCCACGTCGTCGGGCAGCGTGACGGACTCGAAGGTGGAGCCGAGCACGAACTCGCCGGGGTGCAGCACGAACGGCTCGCCCGGGACCACGTCGACGAGCCGCGTGAGCTCCGGCTGCTCCTGCGACGGGTCGATGAAGGGGTACTTGTGGTTGTCGAACAGCCGGAAGTACCGGTCGAGGCGCACGTCGATGCTCGAGGGCTGGAGCATCGACGCCTCGTACGGGTCGAGAACGACCCGCCCGGCGTCGAGCTCGGCCCGGATGTCACGGTCGGAGAGCAGCACGGGGCAACGGTAACCGGCGCGCCGGTCGCGTGTGCTGAGCCGTGCCGGGCGGGGCGGGACGTTCCTCGTGTACCCTGGAGATTGCGCACGCCGCGGGGATGGATCCCACGGCACCCTTCGGTACCTACGCATCGAAGCCAGGTCCGGCGCACGCGACAGCACCGCTGTCCAACGAATATCTCCGCACACAGAGTGCGGAGCGAAAGCAGAGAGCATCACTTCTTCCACCCTTGAACGGCCCTCGACCGCACCCGCGGCAGAGGGCACATCTGGATCGGCCCCTGTGTGGCGCCGCGCCGACGACGACCTGTGGGTCGCGACGGTAGACGGCGAGTACGGCGGCATGATCACCCGAAACTCCGACGGCTTCCACGTCCACGACCGCTACACGCGGCTGGTCGCAGTCGTCCCCTCCCTCGCCCAGGCGACGCGGCCGCATGCCCCGTCGCGCCGAGGCACCGCGCGGGCTCGTCGAGCCCGCGCCCACAACGTCACCGCCCGTCCGGGCACGACGACCGGGCCCACGTTCGCGGGTCCGTCGCAACAACGAAAGAAGACACCATGACCACCGGAACTGTGAAGTGGTTCAACGAGGAGAAGGGGTTCGGCTTCATCGCCCCCTCCGACGGCACCGCCGACGTGTTCGCGCACTACTCCGCGATCGCCGCCGACGGCTTCCGCTCCCTCAACGAGGGCCAGCAGGTCGAGTTCGACGTCACCCAGGGCCCCAAGGGCTCGCAGGCCTCGAACATCCGGCCGCTCTGACACCCCGCCGCCTGCACGCCGCGCATGCGGCGTGCAGGCGACCGGCTTTCCCACCTTCCGGCCGGCCCGCAGCCCGGCCGACAGTCCGGCCGACAGTTTGGCCGACCGCTCAGCGACGTGTCACGGACGCTTCAGAGCGGGCACGAAGGTGGCCACGACGAGCAGGATCCACGTCGTGAGGATGTACGGCCACGTGTAGTGCGGCGCGCTGGTGAGGTCGGTCATGACGAGCGTGACCACCGCGGTCACGATCGCGCCCAGCGCCGCGTAGAGCCACGACGCCGTGCTGCTGCGCAGGAACGTGACCGACAGGGCGATGGCGGTCAGCACGCCCGAGTACCCGGCGAGACCCTCCGCGATCGTGCTCGAGGTCTCCCCGAGGGCGAGCGCGCACAGGCTGCCGATCACGCTGCCCATCACGGCCGCGAGCCCGACCTTCCACGACGCGATGAACAGGCCGAGCAGGATGAGCGCCCCGGCCCAGATGCTGTTGACGAGCACGACCTCCGAGACGTTCGTGAGCAGCGATCGCAGCACCGACTCCCCCGTCCCGTCGGTGACGTGCTGGGGCGTCGAGGACACGTGCAGGCTCGTCGTCGACATGTAGACGATCCCCGCGACGGTGCAGAACGGGGCGGTGGTCGACGGGAGCCCGAAGCGCGCGAGGGGGCGCGAGGCGAAGAGCCACCCGAAGAACCAGGTCACGGGCCCACACACGAGGCCGCCGATGACGGCCAGGGCGTACGACCAGCCCTGGTCCCCACCCATCGCGGTGAAGACGGCGGCGCCGAGCAGCGCACCGTTGAAGCCCTGCATGCCCATGGACAGGGAGTCTGAGCCCACCCGCAGGACCACGCCCGCGAGCGTCGAGGCGACGGCTCCGATGACCACGAGCACGGCCATCTTCCAGTCCGCGACGACGAAGGCCGCGAGGATCAGCAACCCCGTCCACACGTTGCGCTGGAAGAAGATCTGGGACACCCCGTCAGGAAGGGTCTTGAGCGAGGACACCCATGTGTTCGGTCGTGCCCTCGCTGCGGCTCCAGTCGTCGACATGTCAGCTCCCTGCCTCAGGTCTTCCGGATCTTCGGAGCGTCGTGCCCGGTGAGCCGGCGGCGCAGCGTGCGCCAGGCGGCCGTGGTCGTCCGGAGCACGTCCTGCGTGTCGTCCCCGAGGATGCGGATCCACACCCCGGCGTCGCCGGGGAGCGCGGAGACCCCGACCAGCACGCCGGGCGGCGACGACTCCAGCTCGCGGTGCAGCAGGTCGCTCAGCTCGGCGGCCGGGGCCATGGGGGTCAGCACGTACAGCATGGCGACGACGTCGTGGTCGTCGAGCACCGCGAGACCGCCCGTCGCGCCATCGGTCGGGGTGAGGCGCACGCGGTCGATCGCGACGATCTCGCCGCCCGGGCGACGCACCTCGACGTCCGACGCGAGGACCGTGTACGCGTGCCGCTCCCCACGCGCGAGGCGCCCGCTGACGAGCGTCTCGCCGAGGAGCAGCGTGGCCGAGGGCGCGAGCTCGACGCGCGTGCGCTGGTAGAGACGCGAGTCGGCGAATGCGATGACCGGGTCCGGCAGGTACTCGACGTACGCGTCGTCGTCGACCCGGATGTTCGTCTGGGCCACCGCGTAGTCGTACTCCATGCGCAGCGCGCGCGTGTACGCCGACGTCGTGACGTGCGCCGACGTGCCGGGGCCGAACCCGAGGTCGGTGCGCAGCCGGTCGCCCTGCATGATCCCGGCGCCCGTCGCCATCAGGTAGGTGTACGGCATGTCGGGGCGCGCGAGGTCGTAGTAGAGCGGCCGCATGATCTGCAGCGGCGACTTCTGGTAGTGCTCGACGAGCTCCGTACCGTGCCCCGTCCGGGCGAACTCGAGCTCGAGCATGCCGACCTTCCCGGGGCTGCCGCTGGGCAGGGTGTCGGGCACCCCGCTGTGCCGGCGCACCTCGAGCGGGATGCGGTCGGGCTCGTAGTGGGCCCGCTCGAGCCGGGGCCCGCCGTACCCGGCCGCGGGGCCCGCGCCCCGCAGCGGGACCACGTCGCCACCCCCTCGCGGGTCGGGGCCGCCGGCTGGCACGTCGTCCTCGACGGGCTGGGCGCTCATCGGGCCAACGCGGCGGAGCGGGCGTCCCAGACGGCGAGGATCTCCTCCTGGAGCCGGTCGATGCCCTCGCCCGTCAGGGAGTTGGTCAGCACCACGGGCTTGCCGTCGCGCACGCGGATCGCGTCCGACTCCATGACCGCCAGGTCGGTGCGCACGTACTGCGCGATGTCGATCTTGTTGATGACGAGGATGTCCGAGCTGGTGATCCCCGGGCCCCGCTTGCGGGGCATCTTCTCGCCCTCCGACGTGTCGAGCACGAAGACGAAGACGTCCGCGAGCAGCGGCGAGTACGTGAGCGTCAGGTTGTCCCCACCGGACTCGTACACGATGGTGTCGACGTCGGGGAAGCGCTCGATCATCTCGGCGCCGGCCGCGAGGTTCATGGTCGGGTCGTCGCGGACCGCGGTGTGCGGGCACGCCCCGGTCTCGACGCCGACGACGCGCTCGGGGTCGAGGATGCCCGCGAGCTCGCGGCGCACGTGCTGCGCGTCCTCCTGCGTGTAGATGTCGTTGGTGATGACGGCGGGCTGGCGACCCGCCGCCAGGAGGCGCGGCACGAGCGCCTCCGCGAGCGCGGTCTTGCCGGAGCCCACGGGGCCGCCGATGCCGATCCTCAACACGTTGTCGCTCATTCGTCCACCGTCTCTCTCGTCGGTCTGATCTCGGGTCGGTGCGGTCTCAGGTGAGACCTCAGCTCGCGAAGAGCCGCGCCTCGGCCCGCTCGTGCTGTGCCGACATCACGTCGGCCATCGGGACGAACCCGCCCATGTCCTCCAGCTCGCGGTCGACCGCGTCGGCCGCCGCCCGGGCGATGACCGGGCCCACGGCGTGCAGCGCGACCTGCACCTTCCGGTGGTCCGCGAGCTGCAGGCGCAGCGCCGCCCCGAGGAAGCTCACGGCGAACGCGGACAGGTCGGACGCGACCGCCTGCTCGGTGCCCACGCCCGCCGCGGCGTACGCGACCGCCGTCGCGACCGGCTGGCACCCGGGCGTCTCCTTGGCCACCACGGCCCGGCCCCACTCCGTGAGGCCGGGCCCGCCGATCGACTCGAGCGCGATGTCCGTGAGCTGGTGACCGCTGCGCACCGACGCACGACGCATCTCGGCGTTGAGCTTCGTGGCGAACAGCATCCGGTCCACGAGCCGCACGCGCTCCCAGTCGTCGGCCTGCGCAGCCTCGTGGGCCCGGGCGAGCGCCGTGGCGTCGCCCGGGCCTACGGAGTGCAGCAGCAGGCCCCGCAGCAGCCCCTCGACGCCCGCCGGCTCGACCTCGTCCGCCTGGCTGAAGCCCTCCAACCCGTGCGACATCGTGTAGAAGCCGCTCGGGAACGCGGAGTCCGAGAGCTGGAGGCTGACCAGGAGGTCTCGTACGGCGGCCGACGACATGCCCGGCCTCAGGCGAGGAAGAACAGCTGGGACATGGGCAGCGAAGCGGCCGGCTCGATGTGCGCCCGCTTCCCGTCGAACGTCACCTTGTACGTCTCGGGGTCGACCTCGATGACGGGCGTCTCGCCGTTGCGGACCATGTGCTCCTTCCCTATCCCCCTGCAACGGCGCACCGGCAGCACCTGGCTCTTGATCCCGAGCTGCTCCGGGACGCCCTTGTCGATCGCGGCCTGCGACATGAACGTGACGCGGGTCGCCTGCTGGGCAGGGCCGAAGGCGCCGAACATCGGCCGGTAGTAGACGGGCTGCGGCGTGGGCAGCGACGCGTTCGGGTCGCCCATGAGCGCCCAGTTGATGAGGCCGCCCTTGACCACCATCCGCGGCTTGACCGCGAACGAGTCGGTCGGCCAGAGCACGATGTCCGCCAGCTTGCCGTCCTCGAGCGAGCCGATGTAGTCGGCCACGCCCTGCGTGATGGCGGGGTTGATCGTCACCTTGGCGAGGTAGCGCAGCACGCGGAAGTTGTCGTTGCCCTCGGTGTCCTCGGGCAGCGGCCCACGCTGGTCCTTGCTGTGGTGCGCGGTCTGGAACGCGCGGGTCACCGACTCGCCGATCCGCCCCATCGCCTGAGAGTCCGACGAGAACATCGAGAGCACGCCCTCGTCGTGCAGCACCGTCTCGGCCGAGATGGTCTCGGCTCGCACGCGCGAGTCCGCGAAGGCGACGTCCTCCGGGATGTCGTGCGCCAGGTGGTGACACACCATGACCATGTCGAGCAGCTCGTCAACCGAGTTGACCGTGTACGGCAGCGTCGGGTTCGTCGACGACGGCAGCACGTTCGGGTAGCCCGCCGCCTTCATGATGTCCGGCGCGTGCCCGCCTCCCGCACCCTCCGTGTGGTACGTGTGAATCGTCCGGCCGTCGATCGCCGAGATGGTGTCCTCGACGAAGCCCGCCTCGTTGAGGCTGTCGGTGTGTATCGAGACCTGGACGTCGTACTCGTCGGCCACGGACAGCGCGTTGCGGATGACGGCGGGCGTGGAGCCCCAGTCCTCGTGGACCTTGAGCGACGACGCGCCGGCCTCGATCTGCTCGACGAGCGCAGCGGGCAGGGATCCGTTGCCCTTGCCGTGGAAGCCCATGTTGACCGGCATCTCCTCGGCCGCCTGGATCATGCGGTGGAGATGCCACGCGCCGGGCGTCGTCGTGACGCCGTTCGTCGCGTCCGTCGGCCCGGTGCCGCCGCCGAACAGCGTGGTGATGCCGTTCGACAGCGCCGCCTGTGCCTGCTGCGGCGAGATGTAGTGCACGTGGCTGTCGATCGCTCCCGCGGTCGCGATGCAGTGCTCGCCCGAGAGGACCTCGGTCACGGCGCCGACGACGAGCCGCGGGTCGACGCCGCTCTGCAGGTGCGGGTTCCCGGACTTGCCGATGCCGACGATCCGGCCGTCCTTGACGCCGATGTCGCCCTTGACGACACCGAGGACCGGGTCGAGGACGATCGCGTTGGTGATGACGAGGTCGAGCGCGCCCTGGGCGCTCGTCGCCTGCGGGTCGGCCGCCATCCCGTCGCGGGCGGACTTGCCGCCACCGTAGACGACCTCGTCGCCGTAGTGCCCCTCGTTGTAGTCCTTCTCGATCTCGATGACGAGGTTCGAGTCGGCGAGGCGGACCTTGTCGCCCGTCGTCGGCCCGAAGAGATCGGTGTACTGCTTGCGCGAGACGATGGCCATCAGCTCTTCCCCTTCCCGCGGCTGCCGCTCTTGCGGGCCGTCGGCTTGCTTGCCGCAGGCTTGCCTGCCGTTGACTTCTTTCCCGCCGGCGTGCGTGTCGGCTTGGCGGTCGGCCTGCCGTCGCTGAACTGGCCCTCGTGCAGGCGTACCAGCGAGTCGATGCGGGTCTGCCGTGCGTCGAGACCGCCGTCGACGAGGTTGTTGAACCCCACGGCGTGCCGCGTCCCGGCGTATGCGGTCAGCGTGACGTCGCGCGTGTCGCCCGGCTCGATCCGTACGCCGGTGCCGGCCGGGATGTCGAGGTGCATCCCGTAGGCCTTCTCCCGCTCGAAGAGCAGGGCGCGGTTGACCTCGAAGAAGTGGAAGTGGGACCCGACCTGCACCGCGCGGTCTCCCGTGTTGCTCACGGTGATCGTGACGGTGGGGCGACCGGCGTTGATCTCGATGTCGTCGCTCAGGTGGTGGTACTTGGGGCTGCCTAGCATCGTTCTTCCCTCCGCTGCGCGGGCGTGCATGACGCCGCGCGGACCGTTCGGTCAGTGGTGCGAGGCGAGGACCTCGTCGTGAGAGGCGTCGGGTGTGGACGTCTCGTGCGCCTCGTCGTGGTGGACGTGGGTATGGGCGGGTGCATGGGGGTGCGGGTGGTCGTGCGGGTGGTCGCGCCCCCCGCCGCCCTCCTCGAACGCGTGCGAGTGGGCGTACCCGTGCCCGTGGTCGGCCTGGAGGCCGGTGGCGATGCCGTCGTGACCGTGGGACAGGTCGTGCAGCGCGGCGTCCACCCGCTGCCCGACGACGTGGAGCAGGCCCTGGCGGGACACGAGCGGCCCGTACCAAGAAGCGTGCTCCGCCTCCCCGAGGCCGGCGGGCGCCGCGCGGGCGAACCCCGCAGGCACGACGACCACGTCGTCGGACCCCAGGAGGCGCGCCCGCCGGGCCGCCTCGGCGAGGTCGGCCCCGTCGTCGTAGCACGCCACCTCGACCTGGGCGACGCTGCCGTGCGTGCGCACGAGGTGGGCGACGCGGTAGAGCTCCGCGTCGTCGAACGGATTCGCCGCCGGTGCGGCGACGACCATCCCCGTGGCCGGACCGTGCGCCGCCACCTGGGTCGCGGCCCGCCGCAACCATGCGACGAGGTGGTCGATCGTGCCGAGGCTCACGCCCAGCGCGACCCGGCCTGCGCCGGGCCCTGACGCGACCCAGGCGAGCGCCTTCGCGGCGTCCGCGACCATGACGGGGTCGCGGCCCCATGTCATGGGCAGCACCGCCACCGGGCCGTCCCCCGCCGCGAGCAGCCCGATCACGGCCTCGTGGAGCGGCCGGCCGGCCGGGGTCGCGACGGCGCCCGGCAGGGCGTCGAGGAGCGGCTCGAGCTCGGCCCCGCCGGCACTCTCGTGCCCTCCGACGAGGATGATCCGAGCGGTGCCCCCCGGCGTCGACGGCATGCCTCAGGCCGCCACGGGGTCGTGGCAGGAGACGAGCTTGCTGCCGTCGACGAACGTCGCCTCGACCTGGAGCAGCGCGAGCCGCTCGCGGACGCCCGGCATGCAGTCGCCCTCCCCGACGACGTGCTTGCCCAGCTCCATGCACTCGGCGACCGACTTGCCGTCGCGCGCCGCCTCGAGGATGGCCTCCGAGATGAGGGCCTGTGCCTCGCTGAGGTTGAGTTTGGTGCCCCGCTCGCGGCGACGCCGCGCGAGGTCCGCAACCTGGTAAACCATCAGTTTGTCGATCTCTCGTGGAGTGAGGTTCATGGCCTGCCCGACTTCCGGAAAGTAACGGCTGGAACGATACGAACCAGCCCTGACGTGTCGTCTTTCGAAGATACCTGGGCCGCCCCGACCCACAACCGGAGAAGGAACGCACGGCTCTGACCAGGGCATTCACTGTTAACCAGTCACCGATTCCGCATTGTCGGTGCCTGGTGAAAACTCCTGCTAGCACGGCAGAGAAACCGTCCCGCGGCCTTTCGCAGGACGGGGGCGGTGCGCTCGTCTACCGTGGGCGGGTGGAAACCGTCTGGTTGATTCTCGGGATCGTTATTCTGGCCGCGACGCTTCTCGACGTTTTCCTCACGGCGCTCAACTATGACGAATCGGGCTTTATCGCCGGGCGCGTCTCAAGCCTGCAATGGCGGGGCCTGCGTCGGGTGACCCGACGCATGTCGAGGCGCTGGCGACCGGTCGCACTGCGTCAGGTGACGGGCCTGCAGATCGTCGGGGTCGTCGTCGTATGGCTGTTCGGGGTCATCCTCGGGTACGGGCTCATCTACTACGGGCTCATGACAAGCTCCTCATTCTCCGCATCTGGCACAGATGCCGCATTCAATTTCTTCGGCGCCTTGTACTTCAGCGCCGCACAGCTCGCGACGGTCGGCGGGTCCTATCTCACCGCCGAGACCGACGTGCTGCGCTTCCTCAGCATCGCCGAGTCCCTCACCGGCGTCGTCCTCGTCTCCCTGATCCTCACCTTTCTGCTGGGTGTCTACTCGGTCATCGGCGACCTCAGCGCGCTGTGCACCCGGTTCTTCAGCGCCGAGCGCGGCGCCGGGTCCCCCGTTGCGAGCCTCGGTCCCTACTTCAACGACGGGCAGCCCAGCGGCCTCGACGGGCACCTCGACGGCATCGCCGGCTCCTTCGCCTCGTACAGCGACGGATTGCGGCTGCACCACTCCGCCTACTACTTCCAGAGCGGTCGGGACCGGTTCGCCCTCCCGTACGCGGTGCGCATGCTGGGCGGGACGCTGGGCGCGGTGCGCTGGGGCCTGCCGTCCGGGCACCCCGCCACGACGCAGCCCGGGCTCGTGCCCCTGACATTCCAGTTCCTCGAGTTCGGCGAGTACCTCGAGCGCACCGCGCACTGGAAGAGCGTCGGCGTCCCCGAGGTGGTCGGGCCCGAGGAGTTCGCACGCCTCGTCGCGGACCCGCACCTGCGCGACGAGTGGGTCGCCCGGTTCGTCGCGCTCGACCGCGACATGGCCGCGCTCGCGGGCCTGACGCCGCTCGCCGACGTCGACGACGCCTACCGCCGGTACGCGCAGTGGCTGCCCTTCGCCTACCGCGCGCAGCAGATCACGCTCGCGGTGAGCCGCGACCTGGACTACCAGCCGATCATCATGTCGGACACGCCCGTCTCGATCCTGCACGCCGACGACTTCGCCCTGCGGAGCCTCGCGGAAGAGCAGCCGGTGCCCACGCCCCCGCCCGGCCCGCAGGACACGGAACCGCACAGCCACCTCTCCCGGTGGCGCACGTTCGTCGGCCGGCACATGTCGCTCGTCGACCCGGGGCACGCCCGCCTGCGCGCGGCCGTGCGAGCGGCGACGGCGGCAGCGGCCGCCGTCGCGTCCCTCTACCTGCTGTTCGACGCCCTCGGGGAGAACGCGGTCCAACCGGCGTTCTTCGGCGGCTTCGTCGCCATGCTCAGCACCGGCATCTCGGGCGACAAGACCGTCCGCGGCCGCAAGGTGACGAGCCTGCTCGTCGTCGTACCGGTCGCGCTCGTGGTGCTGCTCGGCGCGCTCGCCTCGGGGTCGTTCGTCTGGACGAGCGTGCTGCTGATGGCGGTCGCCCTCGTGAGCGTCGGGGCGGGACGCTTCGGCCCGCGCTGGGCATCGATCGGCCGCGTGACCTTCATGTCGTACTACTTCGCCCTCATCCTGCGGCTCGAGCTGTCGGACGTGCTGCTCTTCACGGCGGCGGCGGTGCTCGGTACCGCCTGGGCCTACCTCCTCAACCACGTGGTGCTCGCCGAGCGCCCGCGCAGTGTGCTGCGCCACGGGGTCGAGAGCTTCGGCGAGCGCCTCGTGACGTCGATGGACGCACTCGTCGACGCCGTGTCATGGGCCCGGTGGGACGTGGACGTGCGCAAGCGCGTCGCGCTCGACACGCGCCAGCTGCACCGCGGTGCGTCGTTCCTCACCGGGCAGCTGACCGGGGAGCCGGGCGCCACCGGCGTGGACCGCGCGCACGGCGCGCTCCTGCGCCTGCGGGTCTTCGACACCGAGCTCGCCGCCGTGAACCTCGCGGTCGCGGCGCGCGCCGTCACGGGCACCACCGTGCAGCTCGAGCTGCGCGGGCGGCTCGCAGGCCGCCTCGAGCTCCTGCAGGCGCACCTCCAGGCGCTCGTCGACCTCCCGCCGGGCGACGCGGCACCGCCGTCCGCACCCTGGCCCGACGAACCTCCCCCAGCCACCTGGCCGCCGCAGGCGCGCGCGCTGCACCACGCCACTGACGAGCTCTACCGCGCCACGACCGCCCTGCGCGACGCCGCGCTCGCAGCGCTCGACCCCGAGGCGCCGCCGTTGACGCGCCCCGACACCGACGACCTCGCGGACGCGGACCAGCTCGCACGGCTCGAGGAGCCGGCGCCCACCGCGGCGTCCGCCGCGGGCGGCCGGCGGCTCGCACCGCCGACGCGGCGCGCGGTGCAGGCGGCCCTCACGACGGGCGCCGCGCTCCTGATCGGCGACGCCGTGTCCGCGACCCATCAGTACTGGGCGGCGCTGGCGGCGTACCAGGTGCTCGGGGGCACGGACGGCGAGACCTTCGTCAAGGGGGCGCAGCGCATCATCGGGACCGTCTTCGGCGCCGCCGCCGGGTTCGGGGTCGCGATCTGGACCGGAGGGGACCCGGCCGTCATCGTGCCGCTGCTCGCCGTGGCCGTCTTCGCCTCGACGTATTACCGGCCCGTGTCGCCGGCCGTATCGATGTTCTGGACGACCATGATCTTCGCGCTCATCTACGAGTTCCTGGGGCGCCTGACGACGCTCGCGCTCGAGATCCGGGTGCTCGAGACCCTGATCGGTGCCGCGGTCGCCCTGCTCGTCGCGTGGCTCGTCCTGCCGACGCACACACGCTCCAAGCTCGACCACGACATGACGACGCTCGTCACGGACATCCGCGTCGTCGTCCTCGCGAGCCTGGGGCGCCTGGGCGGGGACACGGAGATCTCGAAGACCGCGATCGAGCGGCGGCTCCTGAGCCTCGACCAGCACGTGCGCCAGGTCAACGTCACGGCCGCTCCGCTGCGGCGCGCGTCGGGCTCGCTCGAGGTCGGCGGCATCGAGTCGCAGCTCACGGCCGTGTGGTCGCTGACGTACAACACGCGCCGCCTGGTGCGCGCCGTCGAGCAGGCCGTGGACGAAGGCGTGGGCCCTGGAACCGAGGACTGGCCCGGGCTGCGACGCCTCACGGGCGACAACCTCTCGGCGCTCACCGTGGCGCTCGCCGGCAAGCTCCCCGGGTCGGTGCACGACGACCTCGATCTCGGGAGCGAACCCGGCTCCGCCGAGCCGCCCGCGCGTCCGGAGGACGCCGTGCTGCGTCAGCTCGAGTCCATCAACCAGACCACCCTGCTCCTGCTCAGCACCATCTCGCCGGGCGCCGTGAGCGCCGGCAGATCCTCCGACGGGGCGGTGCCGGCCGGCACGGCGTCGCCGGGCGCAGGCTGACAGGCGCTCGAAGGGCATGGCCGGAGGGTCGGCCCTACGCTCGGGGCATGGGAGAGAACAGCGGGTTCGATCCGCAACCAGTTGTCCTCGGCGTCGCCCCCGGGCAACCCGACCACATCCTGCACGACGCGGCCCGCTTCGCGACGCAGTTCGGCACCGAGCTGATCTGCGCTTACGTGAATGCGGGGCGGTTCGCGGTGTCGGAGGGCGCGGACGGGCAGATGACCTCGTCCTCGATCGACCCGGACTTCCACGACACACGCGAAGACGAGTTCGACCCCGCGCTCGCGGCGCACCTGGCCTCGGTGCTCGACCGGAGCGGCGTGCGGTGGAGCACCCGGCTGCTGGTGGGCGACACCGCCCAGGCCCTGGGCCACCTCGCGGAGACGGTCGACGCGGCGATGATCGTCGTCGGCACGCACGAGCGCGGGTTCGGCGGCGGCGTCCAGGAGTTCTTCAACCGGTCGATCGCGGTGCACCTCGCGCACCGCCAGAACCGCCCCGTGGTGGTCGTCCCCGCCCGGCCGGCGGGTGTCGAGTCCCCCCTGCCCTGGATGTCGGACTGATGGCCGCGGAGGCCAGGCCCAGCTACCTGCGCTGGGCCTCCATCGGCATCGTCATGCTCGGCGGCGCGTTCGGGGCCGCAGGTCGCGAGGGCGTGACGCTCGCGGTGCCGGACATCGACGAGCTGCCCATCGCGATCCCGATCGTCAACATCGTCGGGGCATTCCTGCTGGGCTACCTCTACGAGGCCGTGGCCCGCCGCCTGCCCGACGACCCGCTCGGACCCCGGCTCAAGCTCCTCCTCGGGACGGGCTTCTGCGGCGGCTTCACGACCTACAGCTCGCTGGCCACCGACACCGCGGTCCTGCTCGACAAGTCACGCGTCGACCTCGCCCTGATCTACGTCCTCGCGACGGTTCTGATCGGTGCGGTCGCGACCTTCACCGGCATCGTCGTGGCGACCAAGGTCAACGCCCGCAAGCAGACCGCCGACCAGACCGCCGACCATTCGACCGACCAGGGGGCGACGCGATGACCCTCGGTGTCTTCCTCCTCCTCGCGGTCGCGGGCGGCCTGGGCGCGGGCACGCGCTTCGTGGTCGACGGGCTCATCCGCTCCAAGATCAAGACCGCCTTCCCCTGGCCCACCGCGATCATCAACATGACCGGGTCGCTGGTGCTGGGCGTCCTCACGGGCCTGGTCGTCAGCAAGTTCGCCTCGACCGACGTCAGCGCGGTCATCGGGACGGGCTTCCTGGGCGGCTACACCACGTTCAGCACCGCGAGCTACGAGGCCGTCCAGCTCATCAAGCAGAAGCGCTACGGCACGGCCCTCGCCTACTCGATCGGCATCGTCGTGGTGTGCGTGGCGCTGGCCTACCTCGGCTACCGCTGGGGCGCCGCCCTCTGACGCGGGTTCGAAGCATCCGCTCGTGTTGGGTATGCTCGGGGCGCGCACATCGTCTACGGTGCTGCTGCGCGGGTGTAGTTCAATGGTAGAACTTCAGCTTCCCAAGCTGATAGCGCGGGTTCGATTCCCGTCACCCGCTCCACCACGAGGGTCAGATCAGAGCAAGCGCTCAGGTCTGGCCCTTTGTCGTGTGCGGGCGCGGTGGATCAGGACAGCGGTAGGTTCGCGCGCATGAGCCTCGCCTCCCGCGCGCTGCACACCCGGTGGTTCGTCCGCGCCCCGATCTGGCTCTTCCGCGCCGGGTTGGGCTTCCTCGCCGGCGGGCGGCTGCTGATGATGCAGCACCGCGGGCGCACCAGCGGGCAACGGAGGTACGTCGTCCTCGAGGTCGTCGCGCGCCCGGCGCCGGATGTCGCCGCCGTGGTCGCCGGACTCGGGCCGCGGTCGCAGTGGTACCGCAACGTCCAGGCCGACCCGCGCGTGCTCGTCTCGATCGGGACGCGGCGCGACGCGCAGGCGCGGGCGGTCGTCCTCGCGCCCGGTGACGGCGCCGCCGTCCTGCGCGCGTACACCGCCGCCCACCCCGGCCCCTGGGCGCAGCTGCGCCCGGTGCTCGCCGAGTGGGCCGAGCCGCTCGCCCGCGAGCGCGGCGAGCCCGACTGGCTGTGCGTGGTGCCCGTGGTGGAGCTGCGGCTCGCGGCACCTGGTTCGGTCAGGGGAGAAAGCTGGCCCGGTACTCCGTCGGCGTACGGCCGGTCAGCTCCCTGAAGGCGGCGTTGAACGCCGACAGCGAGGTGTACCCGACCCTGAAGGCGATCGTGGTGACCGGGGTGTCACCCGCGGCGAGCTCCTCGATGGCGCCCAGCACCCGCATCCGGCGCAGGACCGCCCGCCAGGACATGCCGGCCTCCTCCTCGAATCGCCGGGCCAGCGACCGCGGCGCGAGGCCGACCTCGACCGCCAGGTCCTCGAACCGGACCTCACCGCCGCGACGCTGCTCCGTCAGCTCGAGGGCCCGGCGCAGCTCCGGTGATCGTCCCGCCGGCACGACGACCGGGCTCGGCTGCCGGGCGAGCCGCCAGGTGACCGCGGCGAGCGCGGCGAACAGCGTCTCTGCGTACGCCGTGAGAGGTTCGTCGCCCTCGCCCCACGTACGGCACTCGGTCAGGAGCGCGCGTGCCAGCGGGTCGAGGTCGAACACGGTCAGGGGCGCCGGCGGCGGCGGGGCGAAGCCGGTGTCGAACAGGATCGACGCGGTCGTCACCGGCCGCGGGATACTCACCCGGATCGGCTCGCCCGCCTCGATCAGCGCGGCCCGCGCCGGCGGCAGCAACCACGCCTGGCCCTGCGCCTCCAGCCGGAGGGTCCCGGCCGAGGCGCAGAGCAGGTAGTGCCGGTCCACGCACAGGTCGCGAGGGGGCTCCGGCGCGAACGTGCGGACGAAGCTGTACGCCCCGCGGGTCATCGACGGTCTCGCACAGGCCGAGCCTAGAGGCCGGGCGCGACGCCGGTCAGGCCACCGCCTCCAGCAGGTCGGCGTGGAAGCGCCGGCTCACCGGGGCCTCGATCATCAGCGGCCGGATCACCTCGCCCGATCGCGCGAAGGTGTCCGACCCCAGGTAGCCGGCGAACGACGCCTCGTCGTCCCACTCGTGGATCACCGTGACCGCGGTGTCGTCCGCACGTGCGGCATAGACCCGGAAGGCGAGGTTGCCCGGCATGGCCCGTACCCGGCGAGCCTCCCCGTCGAACTGGGCGAGGGCAGCGGGCCGGTCGGGGGCAGCAGTCCTGAAGTCGACGATCGCGATGAGCACGAGAACCTCCTGAGTAGTGCGGCGACGGGCCGCGGATCCGATGCCTCGATCCTCCGGCGGCATCCGCCCGGCACGCCTCCGCCGGCCGGACGCATTCACGCTCCCAGCGGACACCGATGCCAAGCCCCTGAGGCCGTGTGACGAGGGTCAGCGGTGGGAGCGCGGCCGCAGCCGGACGTCGGGCAGGGCCGGCGCACGCAGCGGCCCGCCCGCGTACCCGTGCACCTGACCGAACCGGCGACTCTCGGCGCCGGCGGCGTAGCGGGTGTCCGGCCCTGCGCCGGACCCTCCTGAGCCGGTCGACGGGTCGTCGGCCACCTGCGCCATCCAGTCGGCACGCGCCCGCGCGACGTCGTCGTGGCTGCCGCCCACGAAGTTCCACCACATGACGACGTCCTCGGTGAACGGCTCCCCGCCGATGAGGACGGCGCGCGCCGGCGTGTCCCCCGCGGTCACGACGAGCCGTTCCCGGCCGGGCGCCACGTAGCCGAGCTGGGCCGGCGGCACGGGCTCGTCCTCGAACGTCAGATCGCCCGCGTCGACCAGGAGGGCGTGCTCGAACGACGGGTCGGCGTCCAGCGTCACGGTGGCGCCGGCGGGCAGGTCGAGCTGGGCGCCGACCAGCGGCGTGTAGGTGCGCGCCGGCGACGCGAGCCGCCGCCCCGCGACGCCGAGCGACCCCAGGAAGACCTGCACCCGCGCGCCGTCCACCGTGGCCACGGGCAGGTCGGCGTGGTGCTCGAAGTGCGGGGCCGCCTCCCGGTCGGACGACGGCAGCACCGTCCACAGCTGCACGCCGTGCAGCAACGGCGGGCGCTCGTCGGCCGGCGACTCCTCGGAGTGGGAGATGCCGACGCCGGCCGTCATGAGGTTGAGCTCCCCCGGGCGCACGGTCTGCAGCGAGCCCACCGAGTCGCGGTGCAGGACCTCCCCGTCGAACAGCCACGACACGGTCTGCAGGCCGATGTGCGGGTGCGGCGGCACCTGCATGCCCGCCGACCTCCCGCCCGAGAGCGAGACGTCGTCGGGGCCGTAGTGGTCGCAGAAGCACCACGCGCCGACCAGGGAGCGCTGCCGCTGCGGGATGGTGCGGCGCACGTTCATCGCGCGCGGGCCGCCGAGCGGGACCTCGCGAGCCGTGAGCAGCTCGACGCCCGCGGGCCGGTCCCCGGCGGTGCAGGTGCGTTCCGTGGGCCGGGTCTCGAGGTTGCTCATGCAGGTGAGCGTAGGGCCGGCGGAAAAGCCGAGGCCCCCCGGGGCGGCCGGGGGGCCTCGGAGATGACCGCGTACCCCTGGTCGACGGTCCAGGGACCAGGGGCGCCGTGGCGACGTCACGACCCCGGCGGCTCGTCGGGTCTCCTCGAGGCCTGGTGCGTCGTCGCCCCTCCGAGACCCGTTCTCCACGAGCTGCCGGACGCGGGTGGTCTTCCGGCCCCGTACAGACACCTGTGTCGTCACCCACAACCCGCACCGCGGTACGGGACGGCCCGTCGTTCTCCGGTCGACCGTGTCCCGTGGAGGAGGCGCACGACCGTGCTTCGCAGGGGATCGCAGGCCCGATCTCCGCAAGACCGGTAGACACGTTTCTAGACCTGCATCGGGTGCTGTGCAAGGGGTGCGGAGCAGGTTTTCGGGGGTCAATCTCCGGTCACAGGTTCGTCCACAAGGTGACCCGCGGAATCCCCACACCGCCCACAGGCCTGTGGACAAAATTTGTGGACGACGCGCCGGGCGCGACACGCGTCGGCCCGACCACCGCCGACCACCGCGTGAGCCGCGCCGACGACCCGACGGCACGGCAGGCGATTGCTCTGGGCCCGGAAACCGCATGATCCCAACGTTCTTACGGGGCGAATCGGCCCGGCCGCGCCACCCTGCGAGGCGTTGCCGCACCCCCGCTACGCCCGTTCCAGCTTGGAACCCCGCAGGTGAGGGCACAGGACGGCACGAGCCCGCCATCACACATCAGCCTGTGGAAAGAACCTGTGGACGACGAAACCGTCACACCCAGGCAACCCGCCCCGGGCGCCTGCGCCTCCAGGCGCCGGTCGGGCGTCAGGCGCGCACGTCGTGCAGGTGGTGCACGATGTCGTGCAGGAAGTACTGCCCCAGCGTGCGCACGGTGAAGACCGACCCGTCCGACCGGCGGCCCGCGCGCTCCTCCTGGCCCGGCTCGACGGCATCGAAGGCCGCTGAAACCACCCGGCCGGCCACGTCGAGCTCGTCGGCAAGGGCGTCCGGGTCCTGGTGGGCGTAGTCGCCATCGAGGGCGGCGACGTCCTGGTCCCAGTTGGCGAACGCCGGGTCGTCCTCGGCGATCAGCTGCGCGAGCCGCTCGTCGAAGATCACGAAGACATCGCGCACGTGGGCGGCGTACTCGAGCGGCGACCAGACGTCGGGCCGCGGCCGCGCCGCGGCGTCCGGGCGGGCGAGCGCGGCGCGCCAGCGGGGCAGCGCCTCCCGCAGGGCCGGGCCGACGTCGGACGTGGCGACGTCCGCTGCGACGAACCCGCAGTCCGGGCACGCGCGCGCCAGCACCCAGGTCCAGTCCTTGGTGTCCGGCACGATGCCGTCCGGCTGCGCGGCGGGGGTCGGCTGGGACGGTCCGGTGGGCTCTGTCACACCGGCACCCTAGCGTCCCGAGGTGCTGACAACGGATGCCTATGATGTCAGCATGCCCAAGATCATCGGCAAGAGCCTGCACGAGCACCGGCAGATGACCCGGCACAAGTTGTTCACCGCGCTCTCGACGTTGATGTCCGAGCGCGGGTTCGACTCCGTCACGCTGGCCGACATCGCGATCGCGGCCGGCGTCGGGCGTACCGCGGTCTACAACCACTTCCCCGACAAGGAGGCGCTGCTGCTGGGCTTCATCACCCACGAGACCGAGCAGTACGCGCAGACCCTGGAGCGGGCGCTCGTCGAGGTGGACGACCCGGTGGAACAGCTCCGGACGTACATCCGCCAGCAGGCACAGCTCACCCGCGTCTTCCACCTCGCCCCGGGCCCCGACCTGCGCTCCGTGCTGTCGCGCACCACGCAGGCGCGGCTGCGGGAGCACGCGGAGATCGTGGAGTCCATCCTCAAGCGCATCCTGCGCGCCGGGATCGCCGAGGGCGAGTTCCCGGAGCAGGACATCGAGCCCACGGTGCAGCTGGTCAACGCCTGCCTGTCGGGTCGCCTCGTCCCGGACGAGCCCGCCGCGCGGGAGCGCGCCGTGCGCGCCACCGAGGCGTTCGTGCTGCGCGCCGTCGGCGCCCGGGGCGTCGCCGCCTGACGAGATCCTGCTGCGGTCACCACGCGTCGGCGGGCAGGTGGTGGTGCTCGGGCGGCGGCGGCTGGTACGGCTCCGGGACGGGAGCGAGGTGGGCCCGCGCGAAGTGCAGCGCCACCTCCAGGTCCGCGTGCCGCTCGCGGGCGCTGCGCGCCTTGCGGGTGGAGATCTCGACGACGACGTCCCCGGCGAAGTCCCGCCGCGACAGCTCCTCGAGCACCTTGTCGCAGGCCATGTCGCCGCGACCAGGGACCAGGTGCTCGTCGCGCCCCGACGCCGTCCCGTCCGCCAGGTGCAGGTGCCGCAGCCGGTCGCCGAAGTCGTCGACGAGCGTGATCCCGTCCTGGTGGGCGATCGCCGCGTGCGAGAGGTCGAGGGTGACGGCGTCGTAGTCGTGCTCGAGGGGATCCCAGCCGGGCAGGTAGGCCTTCAGCTCGCGCTCGCCGCGGGAGCGGGGCCGCCACGGGTACATGTTCTCCACCGCCACGATGACGCCGTCGGCCTGGTTGAGGCTGGCCTGGTTGAGCTCGTGCACCAGGTCCTGGAACTGCCGGGCGTACTTGTACTGCCAGCGGAACGGCGGGTGCACGACGACGGTCCTGGCGCCCAGCTCGCCGGCCATGTCGACGGTGCGGCGCAGCTTGTCCGCAGGCGCCCGGCCCCACACGCGCTGGCTCACGAGCAGCGTGGGCGCGTGCACCGACCGGATCGGCACGCCGTGCTCCTCGGCGAGATGCTTCAGGGCCGCCGCGTCCTGCGTGGCCTCTTCCGCCCACACCATGACCTCGACCCCGTCGTACCCGAGCTCGGCCGCGACCTCGAACGCGAACGCCGCGCGGCGCGGGTACACCGACGCGGTCGAGAGTGTCACGGGAATCCTCGCGCCGACCATGCTTCGCACGATAGCGGTCACTGCTGAACGGGAACTGACGAACGGCCGGCCGCCGGAGCCACGACCGTCGTCGGTTGAGCTTGTCGAAGCCAGCGGACCGTGGTTTCGACAAGCTCAACCGACGGTGCTGGTTTCGACAAGCTCAACCGACGGTGCTGGTTTCGACAAGCTCAACCGACGGTGCGGATAGGGTCGCGGGCATGGTGCGCGCAGTGGTGTTCGACGTCGGCGAGACCCTGATCGACGAGACCAGGATCTGGACCCGCTGGGCCGACCGGCTGGGGGTACCCGCCCTGACCTTGATGGCGGCGCTCGGCGGGTGCGCGGCGCTCGACCTCTCGCACCGACACGCCTTCGAGATGGTGCGGCCGGACGTGGACGTGCCCGCCGAGATCGAGCACTGGGCCCGCGACGACCCCGACGGGCTGCGGGAGAACTTCGACGCCGACGACCTCTACCCCGACGTGCGGGAGGCGCTGGCGGCGCTGCGGGCCGCCGGGCTCGCCGTCGTCGTCGCCGGGAACCAGCCGCCGCAGGCCCGGGCCGCGCTCGAGGCGATGGACCTGCCCGTGGACGCGATCCGCACCTC
The DNA here is from genome assembly GCF_059445465.1 of Isoptericola sp. Y541. Taxonomy (NCBI): domain Bacteria; kingdom Bacillati; phylum Actinomycetota; class Actinomycetes; order Micrococcales; family Promicromonosporaceae; genus Isoptericola; species Isoptericola sp. Y541. The sequence goes on from NZ_JCAIUJ010000002.1 coordinate 734,751, forward strand.
CGACGAGTGGGGGGTCCAGAAGCCGGATCCCGGGTTCTTCGCGAAGGTCGCCGAGCTCACCGGGGTCCCGGCCGCCGAGATCGCCTACGTCGGTGACCGGCTCGACAACGACGTCCTGCCCGCCGCCGACGCCGGGATGCGGCCGATCCTGATCCGCCGCGGCCCGTGGGGGTATCTGCACGCCGAGCGCCCCGATGCCGCGCGCGCCACGGTCGTCGACTCGCTGCTGGAGCTGCCCGCGCTGCTCGCGCCGTAGGCACGACCGGTGGTCGCGCGTCACGACGTGACGGGCACTACGCTCACCCGCGTGCTCACCAAGACGGCCGTCACCGACGATCAGGTCGCCGCGCTGCTCGCGCCGCTCGGGCCGGTGCGCCTGGTCGCACCGCTGACGGGAGGCCTGTTCGCGAGCGTGCTGCGCGCGGACCTCGCCGACGGGCGCTCCGTGGTGGTCAAGGTGACGGGCGCGGACACGTCCCGCCTGCTGCAGTACGAGCACGGCGTGCTCGGCACGGAGGCTGCCGTCGACCGGCTGGCGCGCGCGGCCGGGCTGCCCGTGCCGCGGGTGCTGCACGTCGACACCACGCGTGCCCACCTGGACGGCGACGCGCTGGTCACGACGTTCCTCGACGGCGGTCTGTGGAGCACCCTCGAGCTGGACCCGGCCGCGACCGGCCGCGCCCGCCGCTCCCTCGGCGGCTTCATGGCGACCCTGCACCGGATCACCGGCGACCGGTTCGGCTACCCCGCCCCCGAAGCCGGGCTGAGCGCCGCGACCTGGCCGGACGCGTTCGCGGCCATGGTGCGCGCCGCGCTCGACGACGCCGCGCGCTGGGGCGTGGCCCTGCCTGCCGGGCGGCTGCTCGACGCCGTCGAACGCCACCACGACCTGCTCTCCGCGATCACTACCGCCCGCCTCGTCCACGCCGACCTGTGGCCCGGCAACATCCTCCTCGACCCCGTCGAGCACACCCTCGTGGGCGCCCTCGACGGCGAGCGGGCGCTGTGGGGCGACCCGGTGTTCGAGCTGGTCGGCGCGGACCAGCTCGGCGCCGGTGCCGTGGACCCCGACCTGCTGGCCGGGTACCGCGATGCGGGCGGGGACCTCGGCGTCGGGGACGGCAGCCTCGGCTCAGGCGACCCCGAGGCCTGGCAGCGCCTGCGGCTGTACCGGGCGTACTTCGCCTGCCTGCTCGTGGTCGAGATCGTGCCGCGCGCCTACGCCGGCCCGTGGGTGGCGGACCACGAGCGCACGGCACGCGCCAACCTGGGGCGGGTGCTCGACGAGCTGGGCGTCTGAGTCACTGGATCCGCAGGGCGGTCCACCCAAGCGCCCCGAAGGCGTTGAGCGCGAGCAGCACGCCGATGATGCCCAGCACCCAGCCGGTCATCTCCGCGGCGTTCTTGGACAGCCACCCCTCCAGCCGGCGCAGCAGCGGGTCGACGGCGCGCGCCGCGACCAGCCGGCCCCCGAGCAGGAGCAGCGCCGGGAGCACCATCACCACGCAGTACGCGGCGAGGACGCCGACGCTCGTGCCGGTCGCGAGTTCCGACGTCGTGATCAAGCCGATCGCCGCCAGGTACGGGAGCATCGTGCCGACCTCGAGCGCCACCGCGCCGAGGGCGAGGCCCATGAGGGGCAGCAGCGACGTGCGCGGGCGCACCGCCGTCGAGGTCGTCGTCGACGTCGGTGCCAGCATGCCGGGCACCGGGCGGGCGTCGGCACCGCTCCCGCCGAGGCCACCGGACTCGATCCCCATGGCGCGCTCCCGCCAGCGGACCAGCCGCCCCGGGCGCGCGCCCTCGCGCTCCGCGCGCGCCCGGGCCCGCTTGCCGTCGAAGCGGAAGCTCAGCGCGAACAGCCCGATGCCGAGCAGGAGCTGCGCGATCATCGCGGGCCGCGACTCCAGCACGTCGCCGTACCGCTCCAGGAAGGCGCCGGCGCCGAGCAGCACCGCGACGCCCACCGCGAGGTAGAAGACCGCGACCGTGCCGAGGTAGGCGAGCATCCGCGCCGGGCGCACGCGGCCGGGGGCGAGCAGCAGCCAGACGGGGATCAGCAGGGTGCCGAAGCTGGTCGAGTCGATGAGCGCGAGCACCACGAGCGCGCCGGCCATGGCGCCGAGCCCGGCGCCCCCGAGCCCTCCGAGATCCAGAAGTTCCATGCCTCGATCCTGGCGGCGCGACGCCCGCCCGGTCGTCGGCCGAAGGAGTGATCCTCGCGCGTCGCGCGCCCCCGGCACGGATACCCCCTTCGGACGATCCCCCGGAGCCGCCCCTGTGCTGGGATGGGACGGTGACCACCGGACCCACCGCGACCACGCGCCTGCGCAGGCTGGTCGAGGTGTGGGGCGGCGACGACCGGCGCGGCGACGTCGCCAACGCCGTGACGCTGTTCGTCCTCGGCTGGTTGCTGCTGCAGGTCGGGCTGGTGGACATGTACACGGGGGATCCGCCGCTGGTCGCGCCGCCCGAGCCCTGGTGGCGGGTGGCGCTGCTGGCCGTGGGCTGCGCGATCACGCTGGCCAAGAGGGTCCGGCCGATGCTCGCACTGGCGGGTGGCGTGGTGGTGACCCTGGTCGACGTGGCGTGGGGCGGCAGCCTCGCGATCATGCTCGTGCTGTGGGACCTGCTGTTCGCGGCGGCGATGTGGTCCGGGTCGACGGCGCGCCGCTGGCTGTGGGGCACGGCGGTCACGCTCGCCGTCGGCGGCGCGGTCGCGGCCGGCGAGATCGAGCAGGACGTGCGCGCCTTCGTCTACGGGGGCCTGCAGTTCGGCGGGATCCTGCTGGTGCCGATGTGGTGGGCGGACAACGTGCGACAGAAGTCCGAGCTGGCCGGGCTGGAGCGCTCTCGGGCCGACGAGGCGGCGCGGGCCGCCGAGCTGGAGCGCGAGCGCGCGACGGACCTCGTCACGATCGCGGAGCTCGATCGGCACGAGGCCGTGCAGGCGGAGCGCGCCGCGATGGCGCGGGACCTGCACGACGTCATCGCCTCCCACCTGTCCACCATCGCGATCCACTCGGGGGCGGTGCTCAGCACGCCGCCGGACACGGACCGGGACCGGGCGGCGCTCGAGCAGGTCCGCGAGAGCTCCATCGCGTCGCTCACCGAGATGCGGTCCATGATCGAGCTCCTGCGCGCCGACGCCGCCCGCGACCCGCTCGCCGCACCCGGCGGGCTCGACCAGCTGGACGACCTGCTCGACACTGCCCGCGCGACGGGGGTCGACGTCACCCTCGACGACCCGGACGGCGTGGCGCGGGCGAGGCTGCCCGCCGCCGTCGGGCACACGGTGTACCGGATCGCGCAGGAGGCGCTGACCAACGCGCGCAAGCACGCGCCCGGAGCCCCGGTGACGGTGCGGCTCGAGCTGCTGGGCGGTGAGCGCGCCGCGGCGGGGGACGTCGTGACGCTGAGCGTCCGCAACCCCGCCCCGGCGGGCGCCACGGCCGGTGCTCTCGGGGCGAGCGACCCCGCCCTCAGCGCGGGCACGGGGATGATCACCATGCGCGAGCGCGCGGAGGCGCTCGGCGGCACGTTCGAGGCCGGGCCGGTGGACGACGGCGGCTGGGCCCTGCGCGCGCGGGTGCCGGCCGGGACGGAGACCGGCGGGGTAGCGACCGGCAGGGTAGCGACCGGCAGGGTAGCGACCGGCAGGGTAGCGACCGGACGGGAGGCCGGATGACGACGACCAGGAACGGGCGGACCGGCGGGAGCGCGCCCGTGCGCGTGCTGCTGGCCGACGACCACGCGGCGATCCGCGCCGGGTTGCGGCTGCTGCTGGACGCCGCCGACGACGTCGAGGTGGTGGGCGAGGCGGCCGACGGCATGGCGGCCGTGGCAAACGCGCGCGCGCTGCGGCCCGACGTCGTCCTCATGGATCTGCGCATGCCCGGCACCGACGGTATCGCGGCCACGCGCGCGATCACCGCGGAGGGCCTGGCCGACGTGCTGGTGCTCACCACGTTCGATCTCGACGAGTACGTGGACGGCGCCCTGCAGGCCGGGGCGGCGGGGTTCCTGCTCAAGACGGCCGAGCCGGCGGCGCTGCTCGACGCCGTGCGGCAGGTCGCGGCCGGCGACGGCGTGCTCGCCCCCGAGGTGACGCGGCGGGTGCTGGCCCAGCTCGCCGGGGGCGGCGCCGGCCGGCCCGCTCCCCGGGCGAACGACGCTCGGCCCGACCGGGACGACCCCCGGCTCGCCGACCTCACCCCGCGCGAGGTGGACGTGCTCGCCGCACTGGGGCGCGGGCTGTCCAACCAGGGCATCGCCGCGGAGTTTGTCATCACCGAGGCCACCGCGAAGACCCACGTCTCGCGGGTGCTGGCCAAGCTGGGCGTGGTGTCCCGCATGCAGGCGGCGATCGTCGCGCGCGACGCCGGCCTGGCCTGAGCAGCCCTGGCACTCGTCCCCGCGCAGGCGTCTGTGTTTTCACTCCTGTCGGCGCGCCGGAATTCTCTCCTCGCCAGCGATCACGACTCCTGTGTCACGGGAGTCTCCTGCCAGGCAAGACTCCCGCCGGGTGACGAGTCAGCATTCCTGCTGAGCAAGCAGTTCGAAAGATGCACACGTCTTGAGCTGGAGTCCATTTCGCCTCAGTCCGCGGTCGCCTCAGTTCGCGGGCGCGAGGCCCGGGCTGCGCACCACCTGCGCGGCGTGGGCGGCGGCCGCGGTGAGCGCCTCCGCGAAGTCCGCCCCGCGTAGGTGCGCGTCGAGGTAGCCGGCGAAGAACCCGTCGCCCGCGCCGTTCGTGTCCACGACGTCGTCGACGACGTCCGCGGGCACGTCGACGAAGCCGTCGGCCGTGAGCGCCGTCGCCCCGCGCGCGCCGTGCGTGCACACGACGAGCCGCGCCCCGGCGTCGAGCCGCGCGGTCATGAACGCGCGGTGGTCGGCCAGCCGGTCGGAGCTGAAGAACACGTGCGTGCCTGCTGCCGCCCAGGGACGGTGGAAGTCCGTGACGCCGTCGTAGTCGTGCAGGTCGACCCAGACGTCCCGCCCTCGCTCACTCGCCGCGGCCAGGACCGGTAGGGCTGAAGGGGCGAGGTCCACGACCACGGCCGCGGCGGCGTCGAGCGCCGCGAGCGTGGCGTCCCAGCCCGGCCCCGACGCGGGCACCTCGCCCGGTGCCCGCAGGTAGACCGAGAGCCGCCCGCCGTCGCCGTCCATGAGGTTGAGGTGGCTCTCGGTGCGCCCGTCGGGCGACGGCTCGGCGAGCACGCGCACCCCGGCGCCCGCCAGGACGTCGCGCACCCGACCGCCCTCGTCGTCCGACCCGAGCACCGTGCGCAGCACGACGCTGCGCCCGAGGCGGGCCAGGTTGAGCGCCTTGCCCGCGGACGTGCCGCCGACGGCGTCGTAGGAGTCCCGGGCAAAGACGGTGTGCGGGGTCGGGGTCGGCAGCGCGTCCACGTGGACGATGCGGTTCCAGGCCGCCGGGCCCGCGACGAGCACCTCGCCCGTGCCGCCGAGCCCGCTCACCGGTCGGCCCGGCCGACGTGCGCGCCCGCACCGACGGCGTACGCCTCGCGCAGCCACCCGGCGAACTCGTCGTCGAGCTGCTCGACCTCCGAGACCCGGAAGTGGTGCACGAACAGGCGTTGGGTGTACGGCTTGGCGCTCGTGATGCGCGGGTCCTCCTGGCCGTCGCCGTCCGTGACGTGGATCATGCGCAGGACCGTACCGCCCGCCACCGACCCGAGGCGCTGTTCCTCAGCCGCGCAGCGGGAGCGTCAGCAAGGCGTCGCCGCCCGGCGTCACGCGCACCGGCACGCCCCAGTCCTGCTGGGCGAGGTGGCACGCGGGGAAGACGTCCGGGTCGGGCTCGCCGTCGAGCCCGAGCGGGACGACGTCGCACGACGCGGCCTTGGCCGTCACGTGCAGCACCCCCTCCACGATGTCCGGGTTGATCACCAGGCCCCTCTCGAGGTCGACGCCGTCGCCCGCGCCGTCGAGCAGCAGCTCGGGCGGGGTGGCGCTGACGCGCAGCTCGGTGGACGGGCCCCAGCGGTCGTCGAGCTTCTGCCCCGGGGCGGGCACGAACGGCACGTCCAGCCGCAGCTCCCCGGGCGTGACCTCCGTGGCCGGGCGCGCCATCCGGTGCGAGCCGCCGTCGAGCACCTCGCCCGCCAGGTCGGCAGGCAGGGCCACCCGCGTGAGCCGGTGCGCGGCCGACTCCACGACGAGCAGGTGCACCCGGTCCCCCTCGACCTGCACCACGACGTCCGACGGCTCCGCGAGCCCGGTGGCGAGGGTCGTGACGGTGTCCGACGCCGGGTCGTAGCGGCGCAGCGCGCCGTTGTACGTGTCGGCGACGACGACGCTGCCGTCGGGGAGCGACGCCACGCCCAGCGGGTGCTGCAGCAGCGCCTCGCGGGCCTCGCCGTCGCGGTGCCCGAAGTCGAACAACCCCTGCCCGACGGCGGTCGTGACCCGCACCCCCCGCGAGTTGTCAGGGCCAGGCGCATCAAGACCTTCGCGTGGCCCTGACAACTCGACGCGCCGCAGCGCCGACGTCTCGGCGTCGGCCAGCCAGAGCGCGTCCCCGTCGGTCGAGCCTGTCGAGCCTGTCGAGCCGATGCCCGCCCGCGCCAGCCCGGACGGCTGGGCGAACCACGCCTCGGTGCCCGGCCCGTCCTCGAGCCCCTCGTTCATCGTGCCGGCGAGCAGCCCGACCGTGCCCTGCAGGGCGTCGAAGGCCCACAGGGTGTGGTTCCCGGCCATCGCCACGACGAACGCCCCGAGCCGTGGCGACCACACGACGTCCCACGGGGAGCTGAGCCGCACGGACCTCGCGGGGTGGACGGCGCCGAGGTCGAGCCCGCCGGTCGCCCCGACGACGTTCTCCTGCCCGCCCACCATGAACTGCTCGCCGGTGCCCGCGACCGTCGTCACCGCGCCGTCGTCGAGCCGCACGCCGCGCAGCGCGTGGTTGACCGTGTCCGCGACGAGCACGTCGTACCCGAGCGCGGGGCGCAGCTCGTCGGGGACGAGGCACAGGCCGTTCGGCTCGCTGAACCGCGCGACGTCGGCGGCCCCGTCATCCAGCCCGCGCTCGCCGGAGCCGATGCGCCGCACCAGCGTCTCGGCATCGGGCGCGAGCTCGGCCAGCGAGTGGTGGCCGGCGTCCGCGACGAGCAGGTTCCCGCCCCGCAGCACGACGGCCTTGGCGGGGAAGCGCAGCGTGCTGGGCGTGGGCTCGGGCGGCACGTACGGGCCGTCGCCGCGGTGCAGCGTGCCCTTCGCGTCGTGCTCGGCCACCAGCTCCTCGACGATCGCCTCGATCGCCGACGCGTGTCCCTCCCCCGCCATCTGCGCGACGACGTAGCCCTCGGGGTCCACGACGACGAGCGTCGGCCAGGCCCGCGCGGTGTATGCGCCCCAGGTGACGAGCTCCGGGTCGTCGAGCACGGGGTGGTGCACCTCGTACCGCTCGACGGCGGCCGCGAGCGCCACCGGGTCCGCCTCGTGCGCGAACTTGGGCGAGTGCACGCCCACGATCACCAGCTCGTCGCGGTGCCGCTCCTCCAGCTCGCGCAGCTCGTCCAGCACGTGCAGGCAGTTGATGCAGCAGAAGGTCCAGAAATCCAGCACCACGACCTTGCCGCGCAGGTCGGCGAGGGTGACGTCGCGGCCGCCGGTGTTGAGCCAGCGGCGGCCGACGAGCTCGGACGCGCGGACGCGGGGCAGACGGGACGAGGAGGTCACCCCGCCATTCTGCGCCATCGTGGCCAGGTCTCCGACGGCGCGGCTCCCGTCGGTTCGTCGAGTACGCCGGGGCCGCCCCGGAGTGAACGGGTGAACCCCGACCGGACGGCCCGCACCACGATCAGCCCACGAGCTCGGGGAGCTCGATGGCGTCGGCCGCCCGGTGGATCGGCGCCGTCACCTGCGCGAGCATCCGCTCCTTGCCCGGCAGCCGGTCCATGATCCGCAGCATCGCGAGCGACGCGCGCACCTGACCTCGCGTGCGGACCACCATGCGCTTCACGTTGGCCGGGCCGAGCGCCTGGTTAGCCTCCACGAAGGGGCGCATCCTCCGCTCGTAGTCCGCGAACGCGGCCGCGTGGTCGTCGTGCCCGGCGAGCGCGGCGGCCAGGACGGACGCCCCGACGAGGGCCATGCTCGTGCCCTGCCCCGAGGCGGGGGACGCGCAGTGCGCGGCGTCGCCGATCAGCACGGTGCGCCCCTGCGACCAGCGGTCCATGCGCACCTGGCTCAGGGAGTCGAACAGCAGGTCGGGCGAGGCGGGCACGTCCGTCAGCAGCGCGGGCACCTCCCACCCCTCGCCGGCGTACGCCTCGGCCAGCAGCCGCTCGCGCCCGGCGCGGTCGAGCCCCTGGTGATCCAGCGGGCCCGACGACCACAGGAACATCGCCCGTGCCCCCGCCTCCCGGGCCGTGGCGTACACGAGCGCGGTGCGGCCGGGGCCCACGTACGTCACCTCTTCGCGGTCGAGGTTCAACCGGTTGGGGACCGTCGCGACGGCGACGTAGTAGCCGAGGTCGGTAAGGAACTTCTCGTCGGGCCCGAACACGAGGTTGCGCGTGGCCGACCGGAGCCCGTCGGCGCCGACCACCAGGTCGTAGCGCCCGGTGCGGCCGGAGGCGAACCCGACCTCGACGGCGTCTCCGGTGTCCGTGAGCGTCGCGATCGAGTCACCGTAGACGTGCTCGGCACCGGACGGGCTCTCGCGCAGGAGGCGGTGCAGGTCCCCGCGCAGCAGCTCGACGTCGTCGTGCACGCGGCCGCCGAAGGTGTCGCCGTCCATGCTCGCGGCCCGCCGTCCTCGCCCGTCGACGACCGTGCCGGACCGCACCTCGGTGCGCAGGCCCTGAGCCTCGGCCAGGAGCCCCATGCGGTCGAGAACCTGCAGAGCGGCGCCCCGCACGTCGACCTTGTACCCGCCGGCGCGGGGCGCGGCGGCGTGCTCGACGACGGTGGGGGTGTCGCCGTGGGCGGCGAGCTGGTGCGCGAGGGCGAGGCCCGCGACACCCCCGCCGGAGATGAGGACGGTGCGGTTCATCGGGCTTCTCCTGACCGTGAGGAAGTTGGTGCGCGCCACGCTACAAGCATCTAAGACACTTGTGCAAGACGTTCGTGTGAGACGCCTGAGCTACCATGGGCCGATGAGTTCGAGCAACAGGGCCGCGCTCCTCGCCGCGGCACGCAACTGCCTCCGCGAGAAGGGGTACGCGCGCACCACCGCACGCGACATCGCCGGCGCCGCCGGCGTCAGCCTCGCCGCGATCGGCTACCACTTCGGGAGCAAGGAGGCGCTGCTGGACGACGCGCTCGTGGCGGCCGTGCGCGACTGGGGGGACGTGCTCGAGTCCATCGGGGCGCAGGACCTCGGATCCTCCCCCAGGGAGCGGTTCGGCGCGGTCTGGCAGCGGGTGACGGCGTCGGTCGCCGAGGACAGGGCCCTCTGGGCGGTGCAGCTCGAGCTCATCGCGACCGCGGCGCGCGACCCGGAACGAGCGGCTGCCGTGACTGCCGCGAGCTCTGACGCCCGCGCGGCACTGGCGGAGCTCTTCGGACTTCCGGCCGAGCACGGCGCCTTCCTGCAGATGCTCCTGCTGGGCGCGGTGGCGCGCGTGCTGCTCGATCCTTCCGACATCATCGACGCCGACGACCTGTTGGCCGACGCGTCGTCGCTCGTCGCGCGGGTCGCCTGACGCCGGGGGGCGTCAGAACGCGGTGACCGCCCCGACGACCTGCACCTGAACGGGCACGCCGTCCACCGCGGGTGGCACGTCCTTGCGCGCGCTCAGGGAAACGACGTTCACCTGGAGCACCCAGTCCGCCTCGTCACCGCGTTGGGCGAGCCCGACGCCGCACACCCCCTCGACGCTCTGGAGCGCCTCGCGCAGGGCGGGTTTGGCGGCGCGCGCCTCGTCGATCGTGACCATGGAACACCTCCGGGTCCTCCCATTGTGCGCCCGACGCCGACACGGGCACAGCCCGAGCCGCGTGACCTGCGCCCGGCCCCAAAGCTGCCGGCCGTCGGCGCCCTTCCGACGATACATCATTCCGTGTACCGTCGGCCTGGTGACCGCCCTCCCGCTCCGCCCCGTGCAGCCCGCACGCCGCGCGCTCCTCGAGCGCCGCGTGCGGTGGATCGTGGCCGCGACGATCGGCTACAACGCGATCGAGGCCGTCGTCGCGATCACCGCCGGGCGCGCGGCATCGTCGGCGGCCCTGGTCGGCTTCGGGCTGGACTCGGTCGTCGAGGTGCTGTCCGGGGCCGCGGTCGCCTGGCAGTTCGCCGCCCCCGACCCGCACCGCCGCGAGCGCGTGGCGCTGCGACTCATCGCCGTGTCGTTCTTCGGCCTCGCACTGTTCGTCACCGTCGACGCCGTGCGCACCCTGCTCGGCGCCGCAGAGCCCGACCATTCTCCCGTCGGCATCGCCCTCGCGGCGGTGAGCCTGGCCGTCATGCCGCTCCTCTCCTGGTTCGAGCGGCGCACCGGCCGGGAGCTCGGCTCCGCATCCGCCGTCGCCGACTCCAAGCAGACCCTGCTGTGCACCTACCTGTCCGCGGTGCTGCTCGTCGGGCTCGTGCTCAACTCCACGCTCGGGTGGACCTGGGCCGACCCGCTCGCCGCGCTCGTCATCGCCGGCTTCGCGGTCAAGGAGGGTATCGAGGCCTGGCGCGGCGACACCTGCAGCACGTCGGTCGGCGCGCTCCTCGGGGGCGAGGACGGCTGTGCGGACGGGTGCGACGACGGGTGCTGCGCTCACCGCGACGGCGGGGCGGCCGGTCCACGCTGACCGTCCTTCGGCGCCGACGAGCCGGCCACCCCACCGGCTCAGACCGGCACACGTGGGCGCCTGTCGCGGAGCCCGGCGTCGAGCGCGGCGAGGGTCTCCCGCGCCTGCTCGACGTCCCACCGCGTGCCCTGCAGCTCGAATTCGAAGAGCACCGGACGGCCGGACGCCCGGGCCACCTGCCGCGCGGCCGCCTGATAGTGCTGGCCGAAGTTCCGGTTACCCGAGCCCATGATCCCCACCAGCCGACGCCGCGTGACGGGGGTGCGCAGGAACCGACGCACCGGCTCGGGGAGAGTGTCGTTGTCCGGGTTGCCGGTCTTGTACGACGGCGTGACCAGCACCCACGGCCCCCGGGGTACCGAGCGGCGCACCTCCCGGTCGCCCAGGTCGTGCACGGGCCGACCGAGGCGTTCGCAGAACTGGCGAACCATCCCCGAGGCCGACGAGGCGAAGTAGACGTGCACCTGGTCGAACGGCATCTGGTCGAACGGCATCTGGTCGAACGGCATCTGGTCGAACGGCATCGGATCTCCTCACGGGGCGACCGCCCTGGCGGCCGGGGCGACACCTCCAGCGTGCTCCCGGCGACGGTCCCCGGGAGAACTTCGGCGCGATGGGATCGATCACGCCACCGGGTCATCTCGACGCTCGCCTCCCTGCGTGGCCGGCGGTACCGGGACAGGATGGGGTCATGAGCACCGCGATCCCGTCCCTGCCCCTGAACAACGGCACGTCGATCCCGCAGCTCGGCTTCGGCACGTTCAAGATCCCGCCGGAGCAGACGCGCGACCTGGTGCTGACCGCCCTCGAGGCGGGCTACCGGCACATCGACACCGCGCAGATGTACCGCAACGAGCGGGGCGTCGGGGAGGCCGTCGCCGCGGCGGGTCTGCCCCGCGACGACCTGTTCATCACTACCAAGCTGAACAACGCGTTCCACGCGCACGACGACGCGCTCATCGCCTTCGACCTCTCGCTCGACGAGCTCGGCCTCGACCACGTCGACCTGTTCCTCATCCACTGGCCCCTGCCCGCCGTCGGGAAGTTCGCCGAGGCGTGGACCGCGCTGGAGGAGATCTACCGCTCCGGCCGCGCCCGCGCCATCGGCGTCTCGAACTTCCAGCCGCACCACCTGCGCCGGGTACTGGCGGAGGGCACCGTCGTGCCCGCGGTGAACCAGGTGGAGGTGCACCCGTGGCTCGGCAACGAGGAGGTCCGCGCCTTCGACGCGGAGCACCAGATCGTCACGGAGGCCTGGTCCCCGCTGGGCCGGGGCCGCGTCCTGGAAGACCCGACGATCGTCCGCATCGCCACCGAGCACGGCAAGACCCCTGCCCAGGTGGTGCTCCGCTGGCACCTCCAGCGCGGCGACGTCATCTTCCCGAAGTCCGTGACCCCGGCGCGCATCGCCGAGAACCTCGACCTCTTCGACTTCGAGCTCACCGACGCCGACCTGGCCGACATCACCGCGCTGGACCGCGGCGAGCGCATCGGCTCCCACCCGGACGAGATGAACGACACCGGCCGCTGAGATTCCGGCTCGACCAGCGGCCGCCCTCAGACCGACTTGCGGGTGGCGCGGATGCCGACCAGCAGGCCGACGGCGCACGTGAGCGCCGCGGCGACGGTCCCCCACAGCACGGCCGGGTCGGCGAACGTGGCGCCGAAGAGCATCCGCTCGGAAGCCGCCGCCGAACGCACCGGTGAGCAGCGGGCCGAACAGGCCGAGGAAGATCAGCGGCTGCAGCAGGGAGAAGACCAGCGTGAACGGGTCGCGCAGAGTCAGGATCTCGCGGGTGAAGACGGCGCCCGTGTCCGCGAAGAACTTGCCCGGGCCGGTGCGGGTGACGATGCGGGGGCCTCGTGCCCCGTGTCCCTCTGCCCGGTGCCCGTCTGCCCCGTGCCCGTCTGCCCCGTGCCCGTGTGAGTGGTGCGGGTCTGCCCGGTCCTGCTGTTCGCTCCTGGCGTGCCCTCTGCGGTGCCTCGCTGAGGAACACGTCGTCGAGGCTCGCCTGCCGCACGCTCGCCGACGACGTCGCGACCCCCGCCACGCGCAGCGACCCGATGACGCCGGGCAGGGTGTCCGCGCCGCTCGCGGTGGTCACCCGTACCTGCAGCCCGGGCTCGTGCGGCGTGAGCTCGACGTCGCCGAGGCCGTCGGGCAGCGCGGCGCGCACCGCCGCGCCGTCGTCGGTGGCGACCACCAGCGTGAGGGCGTCGTCCGCGTGCCGGCGCTTGAGGGCGTCGGGCGCGGCGTCGGCGATGATCTCCCCGTGGTCGATGACGACGACGCGTTCCGCCATGCTGTCCGCTTCGTCGAGGTAGTAGGTGGTGAGCACCACCGTCATGCCGTACCGCTCGCGCATCGCCGTGAGGCGGCCCCAGAGGTTGGCCCGCGAGTGCGGGTCGAGGCCCGCGGTGGGCTCGTCGAGGAACAGCAGCGGCGGGTGGTTCATCAGCCCGAGCGCGACGTCGAGCCGGCGGCGCTGCCCGCCGGACAGCGACTGCACGGACCGCCCCTCGAGCCCCGTGAGCTCGAGCGCCGCCATCAGGTCGGCGGCCCGGTCCTTGTAGACCTGCGGCGACGTAGACCTGCGGCGACGTAGACCTGCGGCGACGTAGACCTGCGGCGACAGGCCGTAGAACCGGCCCTGGTCGTGCAGCTCGTCGATCACCTTGTAGCTGAAGCCGCCGCCGTTGCCCTGCCCGATGAAACCGGGCCGGGCGCGCACCTGCCCGGGGTGGGCTACGACGTCGAACCCCGCGACGGTGGCCTCGCCCGCCGTCGGCTCCAGGAGTGCGCTCCCCTCTCCCCGCATCTCTCGTACACTGTACTGGAACTAGCTTCAAGACTAGCAACGGGGTCCGGCAACGGGCCACGGTCGTGGCGGTGGGAGGATGACGAGCCATGTCGAGCACTACGCCAGAGCCGGGGCCGTCGGCCGGCCCGGAACCACCGGTCGAACCGGCCGACGGGATCCCCCGTCCGCCCGACGTCGTGCGCCGGCTGGCGCTGCTCTGGGACCCGCCACAGCCGTCGGGGCGCGGGCGCAAGGCCCGCCTCACCCTCGACGAGGTGATCGCCGCGGGCACGGCGATCGCCGACGCGGAAGGTTTGGACGCGCTGTCGATGCGCAAGGTCGCCGCCCGGCTCGGCGTCGGGGCGATGTCGCTGTACACGTACGTGCCGGGGCGCACGGAGCTGCTCGACCTGATGATCGACCGCGCGTTCGCCGAGCTCGACCTGCTCCCCTCCGACGCGACGTGGCGCGACGGCCTCGGCGCCTACGCCCGCCAGCACTGGCACCTGTACCAGCACCACCCGTGGATCCTGCAGACCAACATGTGGCGGCTGCCGCCCACGCCCGCGGTGCTGGACGCGCAGGAGTGCGGCCTGCGCAGCCTCGTCGACACGGGGCTCCCGGAGCGCCAGGTGGTCGAGATCATCGGGCTGGTCGACGCGTTCGTGCGCGGCCTCGCGCGTGCCACGGTCGCCGAGGTGGCCGAGAACGACGCCTCGGGCCAGAGCAACGACGAGTACTGGACCTCGATGAGCAGCTTCTGGGCCGACTGGTTCGACCCGCAGCGGTACCCCACCATGACGCGCATCTGGGAGGCGGGGGGCTTCGACGCCGAGGCCACGCCCTTCGACGCCTCGATAGAACGGCTGCTCGACTCCGTCGGGATGGCGATCGACCGCGCCCGCGTCCCTCGCTGACCAGGGACGGGCTTCCCTTCCCGGCCTGCGATCCCTACGATTAACTGGTCCAGACCACCCGTCTCGGAGGACTCCATGGAACGCACCGTCGTCGTCGCCATCACCGAGGGCCTGCACGCCCGCCCGGCCGCCCTGTTCGCGCAGAAGGCCGGCCAGCAGCCGGTCCCCGTGAAGATCGCCAAGAACGGCAGCGTCCCGGTGGACGCAGCGAGCATCCTCGGGATCATGACGCTCGGCGCGGACGCCGGCGACGAGGTGGTGCTGCGCACCGAGACCGACGGCGACGACGCCACGGCCACGCTGGACGCGCTGGTCGACTTCCTCTCCTCCGAAGCGGTGGCCTGACGGACCGGGCCCACCGCCCGAGCGGTTTCTTCCACTCGGCGGGCTGGCTGTTCGGCGAGATGCTCGTCGGCGCGCTCGTGGGGCTGGTCGCTGCCTTCGTCCTGTCGGTCGACGCCGTCGAGCTGGCCGCCGACCCCGACGCCGTGCTGTCGTGCAACATCAACGCCGTGATCTCCTGCGGCACCGTCGGGACGTCATGGCAGGCGAGCCTCTTCGGGTTCCCCAACGCCTTCCTCGGGCTCATCGCCGAGTCCGTGGTCATCACCGTCGCCGTCGCCGGGCTCGCCGGGGTGCGGTTCCCGCGGTGGTTCATGACGGCGGCGCAGACCGTCTACCTGCTCGGGTTCGTCTTCGCCTACTGGCTGCTCTGGCAGTCGATGTTCGTCATCGGCGCGCTGTGCCCCTGGTGCCTCACGATCACCGTCTCCACGACGCTCGTGTTCGCGTCGATGCTGCACTGGAACATCCTCGAGGACACCCTCTACTGGCCCCCGCGCCTGCAGGCCTGGGCGATGTCCCTCGTGCGGTCCGGCGCGTTCGGCATCCTCACCGCGGCGTGGTTCGCCCTGCTCGCCGCCGCGGTGCTGTTCAAGTACGGCGCCGCGCTCTTCGCTGGTTGAGCCTGTCGAAACCTCGGTCCTGGGTTTCGACAAGCTCAACCACCGGGGCGGGTTTCGACAGGCTCAACCAGCGGATCGTCACAGTCCGAGCGGCTCCAGCACGTCGGCCAGCTCGCGCCGGACGGCGGAGCGCGCGGCGTCGGCGTCGGGCTGCTCCAGCGCCACGCGCGCGAGCTCGCGGCACCGGACGAACGTGACCTCGGCGAGCACGGCCGCGACGTCGGCGAGGGCGCGCGGCGTCATGGACAGCGACTTCACGCCGAGCCCCACGAGCACGGGGGCGAGCACGGCGTCCGCCGCCGCCTCGCCGCACACGCCCACGGGACGCCCGCGGGAGTACGCGCCCCCGCAGGTGGTGCGCACCAGCTCGAGCACGGCGGGCTGCCACGACGTGGAGAGCGCCGCGAGGTCACCCAGCATGCGGTCGGCCGCCATCGCGTACTGCGTGAGGTCGTTGGTGCCGATGCTGCCGAACGTCGCGTGCTCGAAGATCCATTGCGACCGCAGCGCGGCCGCCGGCACCTCCACCATCGCGCCGGCGCGGTGCAGCCCGTGCGTCTCGCAGGCGGCGACGAACGACCGTGCCTCGTCGGTCGTGGCGACCATGGGCGCCATGACCCACACGTCGGCGCCCTCGGCGGCGGCCGCCTCCGCGATCGCCTGGAGCTGCCGGTCGAGCACCTCGGGGTGGGCGACGGCGGTGCGCAGGCCGCGGACGCCGAGCGCCGGGTTGGGCTCGTCGTCGGCGGTCACGAAGGGCAGCGGCTTGTCCGCCCCCGCGTCGAGGGTGCGGACCACGACCTTGCGGCCGCCGAACGCGGCGAGCACGCCGCGGTAGGCCGCGACCTGCTCCTGGACCGACGGCTCGGAGTCGCGCCCGAGGAAGCAGAACTCGGTGCGGAACAGGCCCACGCCCTCGGCGTGCGCCGCGACGGCCGCCTGCGCCGCCTCCGGGTCGGCCACGTTGGCGAGCAGCTCCACCCGGTGCCCGTCGGCGGTGCGGCCGGTGCCGTCGAAGGTCCGCACCACGCGCACGGCGCGCCGCGCGGCCTCGACCTCGGCGTCGGACGGGTCGCGCACCACCGTGCCCGCGCCGCCGTCGACGACGACGGTCTCGCCCTCGGCGAGCTCGTCGGCCCCGTGGGTCGCGACGACGGCGGGGATGCCGAGCGCGCGCGCCAGGATCGCGGTGTGCGAGGTCGGGCCGCCGCCCCTGGTCACGATGCCGACCACCTCGGCCGGGTCGAGCGTGGCCGTGTCCGCGGGCGCGAGGTCGTCCGCCACGAGCACGAACGGGTGCCCCGGCGAGGGCACGCCCGGTGGGCGCACGCCCGTGAGCTCCGCGACGATCCGGTCGCGCACGTCGTGCACGTCGCGGGCCCGCTCGCTCAGCGGCGGGCCGAGCGACTCGAGCTGCGCGGCCAGCGCGTTCGCGGCGTCCCACACGGCCCGCTCGGGCGTCGACGACGACCCCCGCACGCGCCGCTCGGCGTCGGAGGCCAGCGTCGGGTCGGCGGCCATGGCGGCCGTGACCGTGAGGACGTCCGCCGCCGTGCCCGTGGCCTCGGCCGCCTGCGCGGTGAGGCGGTCCTGGACGGCCCGCGACGCGGCGCCCAGGCGGGACACCGCGTCGTCGGCCCCTGCCGGGTCGGACGTGTCAATCGTCGCCGCCGGGGGCTCCGGGACGGGGGCCGGCATCGTCACGACGACGCCGGCCACCCGCCCGGGGCTCACCGGGGCACCGGTGAGAGTGATGCTCATCTGTCCGAGCCCTTCTCCTTCGCGGCCGCGGGTCCGGCGTCGGACCCGGCGGCCTTCTGGTCCCCGGCCGCCTGGTCGGCGGCCTGCTGCTCCGTGGCCTGCTGCTCCGTGGCCTGGTCGGCGACGACGGCGGCCGCGGCCTCCGGGTCGTCCTCGCGGCCAGGCGTCTTGAGGTTCCACTTCGTGATGACGAACCGGAACAGGAAGTAGTAGATGACCGCGTAGCCCAGCCCGATGAGGATGAGCAGCAGCGGCATCTCGGCGATGCGGAAGTTGAGCAGGTAGTCGATGACGCCCGCGGAGAAGCCGAAGCCGTCGCGGATGCCGATCGCGTTGACCAGCGCGAGGGAGCTGCCGGTGAGGACCGCGTGGATCGCGTACAGCGGGTACGCCACGTAGACGAACGCGTACTCGAGGGGCTCGGTGACGCCGGTGACGAAGGCGACCAGCGCGGCGGAGCCGAGGACGCCGCCGATGGCCTTGCGGTTCTGCGGCTTGGCGGTGTGGATCATCGCGAGCGCCGCCGCCGGGAGGGCGAACATCATGATCGGGAAGAAGCCGGTCATGAACGTGCCCGCGGTGGGGTCGCCGTTGAGGAAGCGCGCGATGTCGCCGTTGACGACCGCACCGCCGGGCGTCGTGAAGGAGCCGAACTGGAACCAGGGCAGCGAGTTCAGCAGGTGGTGCAGGCCGAACGGCAGGAGGAGGCGGTTCAGGGTGCCGAAGACGAACCCTCCGAGCACGGTCGAGCCGGTGACGAAGACGCCGATCTGGTCGTTGATCAGCCAGTCGAAGGCCGGGTAGATCAGGGCGGCGACGACGCCGATGACCAGCGACATCCCCGCAGTGACGATCGGCACGAACCGCCGGCCGCCGAAGAAGGCGAGGTAGGCCGGCAGCTTGATCCGGTAGTACTTCTGGTACAGCAGGGCGGCCGTGAGGCCGACGATGATGCCGCCCAGCACGCCGTAGTTGATGAGGACCTGCTCACCGTTCGCGTCCACGCCGAGGCCGATGGCCGGGGACAGCGCGTCCGTGACGCCGGTGAAGACGAGGTAGCCGATGAGGGCCGCGAGCCCGGTGGTGCCGTCCGCCTTGCGGGCGTACCCGACCGCCACGCCGAGGGCGAAGATGATCGGCAGGTTGTCGATCAGCGCGCTGCCGGCGGCGCCGACCACGTCGGCCACGTACTGCATCCACGGGAGCGTGCCGGCGACCCCGTCGGCGCCGAGCATGTCGGCCTGACCCAGGCGCAGGAGCAACGCGGCGGCGGGCAGCGAGGCGATGGGAAGCATCAGCGAGCGGCCGACGCGCTGCAGCTGCGCCAGGCCGGGGAAGCCCCGCTTCTGCTTGGTCTCAGCGACCGTGGTCATGGTTCTCCTCCGATGGGTGGCCCGGTGCGGGCGGGTCCTGCAGGCCCGGGCCTGCGTCGTCCGGCGGCAGTGTCGCGACGTCGATGCGGCGGCATTGCCGGTGATCCCTACGCTGCCATCGGCAGGTTGTCTGGACCACTTGCAGGAAGAGTGGTCTAGACCTCATGATGTGTCAACCCCGTGCTTCCGCCGGGAGGAACGGCCCGATACTTGGGCACGATGTCGGACATGACGCTGATCGATGCCGATCACAGGGCAGGACAGGACACGACGATGGTCAGGGCACGCGTTCGCGGCGGCGAGCACAAGTACCTCGCGGTGCGCGCGTACCTCGCCGGGCTCGTGTCGACCGAGCTGTCCGTCGGGGACGCCGTCCCCTCCGAGCGCAGCCTCACCGAGCAGTTCGGCGTCTCCCGCATGACCGTGCGCCAGGCGATCGACGCGCTGGTCACCGAGGGCGTGCTGGAGCGCGCGCAGGGCCGCGGCACCTTCGTGGCGCCGCCGCGCGCGGACTTCGAGATGCGCCTGACCACCTTCGGCGAGGAGGCCCGCCGCCGCGGCCTCACGCCGGGGGCGACGGTGCTGCGGTGCGAGTCGCTGCCCGCGCCGGCCCCGGTCGCCGAGGCGCTGGACCGCGAGGTCGGCACCCCCGTGCACCACGTGGTGCGGCTGCGCACCGCAGACGGCAACCCGATGAGCGTCGAGGAGTCCTGGATCCCCGTCGACCTCGCGCCCGACCTGCTCGACGGCGGCGTGCCCGACAGCCTCTACGCCGCTCTGCGCGAGCGCGGCCTCGACCCGTCCTGGGGCGAGGAGACCATCACGGCCGCGGACGGCACTCCGGAGGAGCTCGAGTCGCTGCAGATGCAGTCCTCGCGCGCCGTCATGCGCACCGTGCGCCGCACCTTCGGCGGCGACGCCGCCCTCATGTACTCGCGCGCCAGCTACCGCGGCGACCGGTACAGCGTCTTCGTGCCCCTGCGCGAGGCGCGCCCGACGCTGGTGCCCCGCTCGACCCCGTCAGGACGACCCGTCCCCGGACGCATCCCCGAAGGGAGCCCTCGATGAGCCAGCCCGACAGCGACCCCGACGCGCGGCTCGCCGCGTCGATCCTCGCCGGCCTCGGCGGGGTGGAGAACATCGACGAGATCGACCCGTGCACCACCCGGCTCCGGTCTCTCGTCAAGGACCCCGCCCTGGTGGATGCCGCCCTGCTGCGGCGCGCCGGGGCGTTCGGAGTGATGATCAACGGGCGGGTGGTGCAGGTCGTGGTGGGCCCGCGCGTGGACACGATCGCCTCCGACCTCGCCGAGCTCATGTGAGCCCGTGTGAAGCCAGGCCAGCGTGATGCCGGAACCCCTGACCCACGGATCCCGGACCGACCAAGGAGCATCATGAGCAAGGCACAGCAGATCCTCGACGCCCTCGGCGGCGACGACAACATCGTCGACCTCGAGCCGTGCATCACCCGGCTCCGCGTCGAGGTCGAGGACCCCGCCAAGGTGAACGACGCCGCGCTCACCGCGGCCGGCGCGATCGCCGTCGTCCGGTCCGGCATCGCGATCCAGGTCATCGTGGGCCCCGAGGCGGACACGCTCGCCTCGGACATCGAGGACCTGCGCTGATGACGGCGCTGACCGTCCTCGCCCCCGTCGCCGGCACGGTCGTCGACGTGTCCGAGGTGGCCGACCCCGTGTTTTCCGCCGGCCTCGTCGGCCCGGGCCTCGCGATCGAGCCCGACGGCGTCCGTGGCCGGGAGGCGGTGGCGCCCATCACGGGCAAGCTCGTCAAGCTGCACCCGCACGCGTTCGTCGTGCAGCACGCCGACGGCCGCGCCGTCCTCGTGCACCTGGGCATCGACACGGTCAAGCTCGGCGGCGAGGGCTTCACCGCGCACGTCGAGGAGGGCGCCGACGTCCAGCGCGGCACCGTCCTCGTCTCCTGGGACCCAGCCGCGGTCCGCGACGGCGGCCGCTCCGCCGTCTGCCCCGTCGTGGCGCTCGAGGCGACGCCCGACGTCGTCGACCGCCTCGCGCAGGTCGGCACGATGATCGAGCACGGCGAGGACCTGCTCACCTGGGCCTGATCCCGCCGAGGTAGTTCGAAAATCCGCGAGGTAGTTCCAAATCTCGCGAGGTAGTCCGACGTGCGGCGGGGAGGCAACTACCTCGGCGCGTCCCGAACTACCTCGCGAGATTTGGAACTACCTCGCGGATTTTCGAACTACCTCGCGGATTTTCGAACTACCTCGCGAATTTCCGGACTACCTCGGCGGGGGTCAGGCGAGCTGGACGCCCAGCGCCTCGAGGACGGCGTCGATCGGGTTGCAGTAGGTGAGCCCGCTGCCGTCGGCACCGCCGGTCTCGGAGCCGGCGAACAGGAGGCCCAGGGCCACGCCGTCCTCGCGGTAGACGAGCGAACCGGAGTCTCCGCCGCGGGAGAAGGCGCCGGCGGTGCCCTCGACCTCGATCTGGTTGTCGAACGACAGGGCGCCGAGCTCCTCGCCGTACCCGACGACGACGTCGTCCATCTCGATCGCCGTGACCCGGCCCTGCGTGAGCGCGGTGGTGCGGCCGATCTTCGCCACCGCCTCGCCGCCGGTCGCGACGGCCGTGGTGGTCACCCGCCCGACGGGATACGCGGGGTCGGTCCCGACCCCGTCGTCCACCAGGGCCAGCGCCGCGTCCACGGTCGCGGGCTCGCCGGGGGTCAGCGGGACCATCTGCGCGAGGGTGCCGACGCGGTCCTCGGGCGAGCGGCCGCCGTCGGCGGGGCCCGGCTGCACGACGACGTCCCCGACCTGCGCCGAGGGCGACCCCGCGAGCACGTGGAAGTTGGACAGCACGAACGTAGCGGCGTCGGCGCGGGTCACGAAGGCGCCGAGCGTGCCGGCGGTCACGTCCACGTGCGCGATCGAGACGCCCGGGCGCAGGGGCCGCACGCGGTCGGTCTCCCCCGCGGCCTGCGCCGTCGCGACCGGCGGCCGGACCGCGCGGGCGAGGGTGCGGATGCGGCCGGTGCGGCGCACGTCGACGGCGTCGCCCGCCTCGGCGGCCAGCTTGCGCGCGAACGACCGCGCGGTGGGCACGCCGAGCCGGTACCGCACGGCGATCGCGTAGCGCCCCTCCCCCTGCGGCGCGAGGCCGAGCGACAGGGTGGGCGCGCGCACCACGTCGGCCGGCGTGGCGTCGTCGCCGACGGCGTACGGGGACGCCGGCACGCCGTGGCGTTCGGCCAGGTCACGGGCGAACTCGGACAGCCGTGACTTGGTCTCGCGCGCCTGGGTGAGGTCCATGCGGCGAGTCTGCTGCAGACCTGTGACACACCGGGTGTCACAAACCGGCGAGTCGGACATCTTTCCCCCCGTGAGACCTGCACCGTCCCCGCTGTCCCCCGAGTACGACGACGTCAGCCGCGCCCTGACCTGGGCGCTCGACCACGACCTGCACGCCCTGCTGGAACACCGGCAGATCGCCCACCTGGGGGCGGCCGCCCGCCGCCGGGCCGACACCGTGCTGGTGCTGCGTTGGCAGCGGGCCGCCGCCCGCGCGGGCGCGTGCGCCACCCTCTGACGGCCCCTCCGGCGACCCCGGACGACCGGCGTCAGGTGCGCAGCAGCACCCGCACGCCGAGCCGACGCCCACGCGCGGTGACGAGCGTGGCGAGCGTCAGACCCGCCAGCCCCCAGACGACCAGCGCGGCCACCGGGGTGCCGAGGCCGCCCGCCGCGGGGATCACGATCGCCGTGAGGGCCTCCCGCGCCGCCCCGACGGGCAGCAGGTCGACCGCGCCCTGGAGCAGGGCCGGGACGGTCGCGACCACCCCCGTGGCGATCACCAGGACGGCGATCAGCAGGCTGATCCCCCGCCCCAGGTTGCCGAGCAGCCCCAGGAAGCCCTGGTGCACGGCGACGAACGCCACCGACGCGGCGGCGCCCACGAGGATCGCCCCCACCCAGCCGCCGAGGTCCAGGTCCTGGACGGCCGCGAGGATCACGCCCACCGCGACGCCCGTGCCCGCAGCCACGGCCGCCGGCACGGCGAACGCGGACAGCGTCAGGCGCACGGAGTCCCGCGTCGAGCCGAGGGCCCGCGCGAACACCGGCGGGAACACGGTCATGAGGGCCAGCGCCCCCAGCCAGAGCGCCACGACGGCGAACAGCGGCCCCGACGCGCCGGTGCTCAGCCCGCTCGCCGACGGCGCGGCCACCGGCTCGGCCACCACCGACGACAGCGTCTTGCGCTCGTCGTCCGTGTATGTCGGGATCTGGTTCTTAGCCTCGCCGAGGCCCGACGCCAGGTCGTCCGAACCGGACGCGAGCTGGCCCACGCCGTCCGACAGGTCGCCCGCGCCGGACGCCAGGTCGCCGATCCCGTCCGACAGCGTTCCCGCGCCGGACGCGAACCCCGTGGTCCCGCTGGAGAGCTCGGTCGCCCCGGACGCCAGCGTGTCGGCGCCCCCGCTGAGCTGGCCGAGCCCGTCGGCCAGGCCGCGCGCCCCGGTCGCGAGGTCGCCCGCGCCGTCCGCGGTCTCGTCCACACCGTCCGCGAGGCCGTCGGCGCCGTCGGCGAGCTGACCGACGCCGCCGGACAGCTCACCGAGGCCGGACGCGAGCGCCGCGTTGCCGTCGGCCACCTCCCGCGCGCCGGCGCTGAGCTGGTCGAGCTGCCCGCCCTGCGTGTCGATCTGCTGCTGCGCGTCCTCGATCTGGGTGCAGGTCTCCGACGACTGGGCCGCGAGGCCCTCCCCCATCTCCTGCACCTGCTCGTCGGTCATGAGCTCCCGGACCTCGGGCGGCAGCAGGTCGTCCACGGCCGAGGCGCCGCCCGCGCACCCGAGCGCGGTGCCGATCTGGGCGAGCGTGCCGTCGGCGGTCTCGCCGGCGGCGGACAGCTGGCCGGCGAGCCCCTCGACGCCGGTCGCCACCTGGTCGGAGCCGTCGGCGAGCTGCTTCGCCTGCTCGGGCAGCTGCCCGGCCTGCTCATCGAGGTCCCCCAGGCCGTCGGCCAGCTCACGGGCACCGCCCGCGAGCCCGCGGGTGCCCGAGGCGAGGTCCTCCACGCCGCCGGCGATGCCGTCCGCACCGGACGCGCTCTGCCCGACACCGTCGGCCAGCTGGCCGGCGCCGCCCGCGAGCTCGGAAGCGCCGCCGGCGAGCTGGTCGGCGCCGCCCGCGAGCTCGTCGGCACCCGAGTGGGCGCTGCCCGCGCCGTCGGCGAGCTGCCCGGCCCCGCCGGCGGCCTCGTCCGCGCCGTCGGCGAGCTGGACGGCGCCGTCCTGTGCCTCGCCGATGCCGTCGGCGAGCTGGTCGAAGCCGACGAGCACGTTGTCCACGTAGGTCTCGGTGAGGCTGGACGACATGACGGACGTCGCCGTCGCGGCGACCACCCGGGCGAGCGCGTCGTCGGCCACCCGGCCGCCGGGCGGCGTGCTGACGTCGACGGTCGCCTGCCGCGCCGAGGACGCGTCGTCCCCGCCGAAGGACGTCGCCGCCGCGGAGAAGCCCTCCGGGATCGTCACGACGGCGGAGTAGGTGCCGTCGACGAGGCCGTCGGCCGCGCTGTCGGCGTCCGTGATGGTCCAGTCGAAGTTCGTGGCGTCCGTGTCGGGCCGGGCGGCCTTGGCGCCGTCGGCGGTCGCGCCGCCGCTCACCAGGCCGGACGCGAGCTGGCGGCCGAGCGGCACGGTCTGTCCGTCCACCTCTACCGGCTCGTCGAGGTTCACGATGGCCGCGGGGACCTGGTCGAGCCGGTCCTGCGGGTTCCACAGCGCGGCGAGCAGCAGCCCGAGCACCATGATCGGCAGCAGCGCGACGGCGGCGATGCGCCAGGGGTTGCGGCGCACCGTGCCGGCTGGGGTCGGGATGATGGTCGGGGCGGTCATGCCCGCACCTCCTGCACGTGGGTGTTCTCGTCGTTCGAATCACTGGTCGAGCCTGGGGTCTCGACAGGCTCGACCGGCGGGTCCTGGGTTTCGACAGGCCCGACCAGCGGGACGGGCGGCGGCACCGCCGCCCCGGTGAGCACGCTCGGGGCGCCCCAGCCGGCCCCGACGTCGAGCACCGGGACCTCGCGGCCCGCGCCGTCGTCGAGCAGGTCGGTCGCGGCGATGCCGCTGGCGCCGAGCAGCACGGCGACGCCGCGGCTCTGCGCCCGGGCGAGCGCGCCCGCGAGCTCCTCCCGGTCCGGCCGGTCGGCCACCACCTCGGTGCGGTCCACCACCACGACCCGGGCGCCGTCGCGCACGGCGGCGTCCACCGCGGCCGCCGGGCGGCCCCGCTCCGCGAGCGCGTCGACCACGGAGACGCGGCCGCGCACCGTCATGGCGCGCTCGGGCAGCACCAGGCCGGTCACCTTCACGGCGCCCGCGTCGAGCGACATCCGCCCGGCGAGCGCGAGCAGCAGCGCGGACACCGGCGCGGTGGCGTCGCCGTGCACGCACAGCGTGCCGCCCTCGGGCACGCGCACGCTCACCGGCCCCACGACGGGCCGCCCCCGCCCGGCGCCGTCGGGCCCGGCGACCTCGAGGTCGCGGGCGACGACGGCGTCGGAGGCGCCGGGCTCGGGCCACTCCGCGAGGCGCAGCTCCTTGGCGAGCCCCTCGCCCTCGACGTCGAACGTGGGCAGCAGGCGGTCGAGCCAGCGCGGCATGTGCCACGCCCGCTCGCCCAGGAGCGCGAGGACCGCGGGGACGAGCGTCATGCGCACGACGAACGCGTCCACGAGGACGCCCACCGCGAGGCCGAGCGCGATCGGCTTGAGCGTCATGTCGCCCTCGGGCACGAAGGCGACGAAGACGGCGAACATGATGACGGCCGCGGCCGTGACGACCTTGGCCGACCCCAGGAAGCCGGTGCGCACCGCGCTGCGTGCGTCGCCGCCGTGCACGTAGTCCTCCCGGATGCGGGAAACGAGGAAGACCTCGTAGTCCATCGCCAGACCGAACAGCACGCCCATGAGGATGATCGGCATGAAGCTGATGACGGGGCCCAGCGTGGTCACGTTGAGCGCGTCGGCGAAGACGCCGTTCTCGAAGACAAGGGCCACGGTGCCGAAGGCCGCGCCGACGGACAGCAAATAGCCGAGGGACGCCTTGATCGGCACCCAGATCGAGCGGAACACCATGGTGAGCAGCACCAGCGACAGGCCGACGACGACCAGGCCGAACGGCACCAGCGCCGCGCCGAGCTTGTCGGAGACGTCGATGCCCACCGCGGCGAACCCGGTGACGGACAGGTCGACGCCGTACTTGTCGAGGTAATGGTCGTGCTGGGCGCGGATCTCGGTGACGAGGTCGTTGGTCTCCTGCGACGTCGGCCCGCCCTCGGGCACCACCTGCACGATGCCGGTGTCCGCGGAGGGGTTGGGCGTGGACAGCGGCACGTCGGCGACACCGGGCAGCGTCGCAATCTCGTCGCCGAGGTCGTCCATGAGCTTCACGGGGTCGTTGCTGGTGACGATCGAGCCGGTGACGATCAGCGGGCCGTTGAAGCCGTCGCCGAACTCCTCACCCACCAGGTCGTACGTCACGCGCGCGGGGCTGTCCTCGGCCAGCGAACCGGCGTCCGGCAGGGCGAGTCGCAGGTTCATGGCCGGCAGGGTCAGCGCCCCGATCGCCACGACGATGACGCCGATGGTCAGCACCGGGAAGCGGGTGGCGCCCCGCACCCATGCGTCGAAGAACCGGTTGTGCCGCACGCCGGACGCCGGCGTAGCGACGCGCCTGCCCTTGCCGGCCTGCTTGCGGGACGACCGCGCGGCGCGCGGCTCGCGGGGGCGCAGCCGCTCCCCCGCGAGCGACATCAGCGCAGGCAGCAGCGTGAGCGAGACGAGCACGGCGATGCCGACGGAGAACGCCGCGGCGACGCCCATGACGGTGAGGAACGGGATGCCGGCGACGCCGAGGCCCACCAGCGCGATCATCACGGTGAGGCCGGCGAAGATGACGGCCGAGCCCGCCGTCGCGACCGACCGGGCGATCGACTCCTCCACGCCGAGCCCCTGGCCGAGCTGTTCGCGGTGCCGGGAGACGATGAACAGCGCGTAGTCGATCCCCACCGCGAGGCCGAGCATGAGCCCGAGCATCGGCGTCGTCGAGTTGATCGGCCCGAGGGCGGTGGCGGTGAGCAGCAGGAGCATCGAGACCCCGACGCCCATGAGCGCGTTGACCAGCGGCAGGCCGGCGGCGACGAACGAGCCGAGGGTGAGGATCAGGACGACGAGCGCCACGACCACGCCGATCGCCTCGGTGACGGTCAGCGCCGGGAACTCGACGCTGAAGAGCTCACCCCCGAGGCTCGTCTCGGAGCCGGCCGGGAGCGCGGTGGCGAGGTCGTCGGTCGCGTCCTGCAGCGACTCCTTGGTGTCCTCGGTGATGAGCGACTGGTCGCCGTCGAGCTGGATGGTCAGCAGCGTGGCCTGCTCGTCGTCGCTGATCGAGGCGGGCGACTGGTCGTCGTAGGGCGAGGTGACGGCGGCCACCTGCTCGAGGTCACCGATCTCGTCGACGGTGTCCTCGACCGGGCCGCGCACCGCCGCGTCCTCGATCGTCGAGCCGTCCGGGGCGACGACGATGACCTGCGCGGACGAGCCGCTGACCTGGGGGAACGTGGACGACAGGCTGTCCAGCGCGTCCTGCGACTCCGTGCCGGGGATGGTCACCGAGTTGTCGAATCCCTGGTAGAGCAGCGCGCCGGCGCCGCCGACCAGGGCGAGCACCAGGACCCAGCCGATGGCGACGAGGCGTCGGGCGCGGGCAGCCCAGTGGCCGAGGGAGTACAGGACGGAGGACACAGGATCTCCCGGGACGACGGAGCAGGGGTTCGATACGGCACTGTATCCGATGCACCAACGTATCCGATACGTCGCTGTATTGGCTAGAGTGAGGCCGGTCCGGGACGACGCCCGGTCGGGCCGGGAACCCGGCGGAACCGAGGAGGACCCCTGACCACCGACAGCGCCGCCCCCGACGACGCCGCGGCCCGCTCGCCCCGCCGCGAGCGCACCCGCGAGCGCCTGCTCGACGCCGCCTTCGAGGTATTCGCGCGGGTCGGCGTGCAGGCGGCATCGATCGAGGCCGTCTGCGAGGCGGCCGGCTTCACGCGCGGCGCCTTCTACTCGAACTTCGCGAGCAAGGAGGAGCTGTTCCTCGCGCTCACGGAGCGCGAGGCCCGCACCCACCTGGGCGCGCTGGAGCGGTCGGTGGCCACGGTGGACCCCGCCACGCTGCACACCCAGGACGGATTCCGCACCACCGTGCGGGAGGTCATCGCGTCGGTGCTGCCCGACCCGGCCGCCAAGCAGTCCTGGACCGTGATGGAGCTCGAGTTCGAGCTGCTCGCGCTGCGCGACCCGCAGGTCGCGCAGCGCTACGTGGACCAGCAGCACCAGCTGCGCGAGGAGATGATCGCCGCGCTGAACCGGGTGATGTCGGCGCTCGGTCTGCGGTTCGCCGTCGACGAGCACGTCGCCATCGACCTGCTCCTCGGTGCGCACGAGGCCGGTCAGCGCGCCGCGATGCTCCCGGCCGCCACCGCCCGCCGCGACCCCAACTCCATGCTCGAGGTCCTCGTCGACCTCATCGTCACCCCCACCTGATCCCGCTGGTTGAGCCTGTCGGTTTCGACAGGCTCAACCAGCGGTCTCGACAGGCTCAACCAGCGGGTTTCGACAGGCTCAACCAGCGGTCTCGACAGGCTCAACCAGCGGTCTCGACAGGCTCAACCAGCGATCCGTCAGAGATAGGCGGGGAGCTCCGTCTCGTCGCCCAGGACGTGCTCGCCGAGGAACCCCAGCACCACCTGGTACCAGACCTTCGCGTGCTGGGGCGCGAGCACCCAGTGGTTCTCGTCCGGGAAGTATAGGAACCGGTGCACCGTCGTGCCGTCGTCCTCGGCGGGCAGGCCCGACTTCGTGAGCAGCTCCTGCCAGAGGCGCAGGCCCTCGCCGATCGGGACGCGGTAGTCCTTGTCGCCGTGCACGACGAGCATCGGGGTGCGGATCTCGGCCACGGAGCGGTGGGGACTGTTCGCCTCCGCCATCTCGGGCGTCATCTCGCGCTGCCAGTAGAAGCCGGAGTCGGTGGTGGGGCCGAACTGGTCGAGCGCCCACAGGCTGGCGTGTGTGACGATCGCGGCGAACCGGTCGGTGTGCCCGGCCACCCAGTTCGCCATGTATCCGCCGAACGATCCGCCCATGGCGGCGGTGCGTGTCTCGTCGATCTCGGGCAGAGCCTCGGCGGCGTCGGTGATCGCCAGGAGGTCGGTGAACGGCGCGTCGCCCCAGGCGCCCCACCCGCGCTGCACGAAGTCCTGCCCGTAGCCGGTGGACAGCGCCGGGTCGGGCAGCAGGACGGCGTACCCCTTCGCCGCCATCAGCCAGGGGTTCCAGCGCCAGCTCCAGGCGCTCCACGAGCTCAGCGGCCCGCCGTGGATCCACAGCAGCAGGGGCGCCGGCGCGTCCGAGGACGCGCCCTCCGGCAGTGCGAGCCAGGCGCGCACGCGCGCGCCGTCCGCCGTCGTGGTCTCCACCTCGGTAAGGGTGCCGGGCAGCGCGGGGGCGGGCACCGGCCCGCGGAGCACGGCCGCCGCGACTGGCGTGCGCTCCCCCGGCGCGCCGGACGCGACAAAGCCGGCGAGGTCGATGCGCACCGGCTCGGACGGCGCCGCGTAGCTGGTGCGAAGCGCGTACAGGGCCGAGGCGTCGGGCGCGACCTGCACGTCGGAGAACGTCGCGTCGTCCGCCGTCACCCGCTCCACCGTGACCAGCTCGGACGTGCCCGAACCCTCAGGCCCCGGCCCGCCGAGGCCGAAGGTCAGCAGGAACACCGGCCCGCGGCCGTCCTCGTCGGCGGTCAGCACGAGCCCGGAGCCGTCGGGCAGCCACGCGACCGACGACGGCCAGCGGTCCCAGTCGTCGGCGAGGACCTCGGGGTCGGCGTCCCCGTCGAGGGCGACCAGGCCGAGCCGCATCACCGGCGCATCCTCGGGCGTCGTGATCGTCTCCGACCCGTACGCGACCCACCGGCCGTCGGCGGAGACGGCGGGGCCGAAGACGTCCGCGTCGGGGTCGTCCACCAGGGTGCGACGCTCTCCCGTGGCGGTGTCGACCGCGACGAGGATCGTGCGGCGCGCGGCGCCGGGGTCCGAGACGGCCCACGTCGTGACCAGCGTGCCGCCGTCCGGGCTCAGTGCCGCCTCGTGCTCGTCGAGCTGACGCCCCGCGCCCGTGAGCTGCCGTAGCGAATCCTTGCCGATCGAGTTGTCGGTCGAGCTTGCGCCCTCCTGAGCCTGTCGAAGGGTCGAGACCACGCCGCCGGTCTCGACAGGCTCGACCGGCGAGAACACGAACCGGCGCTCCTCGTCCGGCCCGAGGTCGTGATCCCAGAACCGCACCGGATACCCGGCGTGCAGGATGGCGGACACCTTGCGGTCGGTGCGCTCCGTGCGCAGCGCGGCGTCCTCGGCGAGGCCGGCCGCGCGTGGCAGCACCGGCGCGCTCACCGAGACGACGTCGGACTCCCGGGCAGCCAGCGCGCCGCCCAGCCCGCCCGGCGCCGTCGCCACCACGCGCGCCTCGCCGCCGTCCGCGGGCAGCAGCCACAACGCGGGCCTCGGTTCGCCGACGTCCTTCTCGGCGCCGGGTCGGGGGTCGGGATCCGGACGGGCGGACGTGAACAGCACGTCGCCCGACGCCGTGAACACGGCGGACGACTCGCCCTTACGGCTGCGCGTGAGCCGCCGGGCCGGGGCCGCGCCCGCGGGGTCGACCTCCCAGACGGCCGTCGTCCAGCCGGTGCGCTCGGCGTCGAGGCTCTGGACCGTAGTGACGAGGCGCGAGCCGTCGGGGCTCAGCGCGAGCCCGCCGACGCGCGGCACCTCCAGGTAGCGGTCGAGGTCGTGGAACGGGGTGGGAGGGGGCGCCTGATCGGTCGCGGTGGTCGGTGTGTCCTGGGTCACGACGCCGGTCTACCACAGCGTCTGCCGAGCAGGCGGGTTCCGGGCCCACGGGGAACTCCGGATGAACGTTGCCTGAACTTGTTCGCCAGGGTGCCTCCTGCGGTTGAGCAGGGGCGCCGTCATCGGGCACGGTCTCGTCGTGAGACTGCCGTCGCCCCGCACCGCCCACCAGCCGCCCCTGCCCGCTTCAGCCGACCTCGTCGTCGTCGGGGCCGGCATCGTGGGCCTCGCGCACGCGATCGAAGCGCACGCGCGGGGGCGCTCGGTGGTGGTCGTCGAGCGCGGCCCGCGGCCCGACGGGGCGTCCGCGCGCCGGAGCGGGCACGTGGCCGTCACCACCCAGGACGCGGTCACCCTGTCCTGCGCCCTCGCGTCCCGCGAGCGTTGGCTCAAGCTGGGCCGCGAGGCCGGGTTCTGGGTCAAGGACACCGGCGCCGTGGTGGTGGCGCGGTCCGCGGACGAGCTCGCGGTGCTCGACGACCTGGTCGCCGCCCGCGACGGCGACGCACAGCTCCTGGGCGCCCCCCTGACGGCCGAGCGCGCCCACGTTCCCGCCGACGTCGTCGTCGGCGGCGCGTTCCTCCCGCTCGACCTGCGGGTCGACCCTCGTGACGCCCTCCGCTCCCTCGCCGCCTGGCTCGACACCCGACCGCGGGCCGACGTCGCGTGGTCGACGACGGCGCTCACCTTCGAGGCGGGCACCGGGCGCACGTTGGTACGCACGTCCCGGGGCGAGGTCGTGGCGCGGCGCGTGCTCGTCGCCGTCGGCGCCGACCTGGACCGGTTCTTCCCGGACGAGGCCGCCCACGTCGGCGTGCACCATGACGTGCGCCAGGTGCTGCGGGTCGCCGTCCCCGGTCGTGACCTCGACCCCACCGCGCCCGCCGTCCTGGGCGGCACGACCCTCCTGCGCGAAGCCGCGTCCGCGCAGAGCCCCGCGCTGTCGGACGTGCGCGAGCGGTTGCGCACCGCGGCGCCGGAGCTGCTCGACGCCGACGTCCACCTCGCCCTGACCCCCTATACGGGCGCCGGCGGCGGGTCGCTGCTGCTGGGCGACGCGCACCGCCCGGAGTCCGAACGACGGCCCGATGCCGGCCTCGACCGCGACCCGGAGCGCTCCGAGGCGGGCGACGCGCTGCTGCTGCGCGAGGCCGCCGCACTGCTCGGGCAGCCCGTGCAGGTGCTGCAGCGCTGGGCCACCGCGTTCGGCCTGGCCGCGAAGGTGGTCGACGGGCTGCTCTGACCCGTCGCGTGCTTCAACGCCACGCGGCAAGCAGGTCCTCGGCCGACAGGGCGACGTCGACCCCGGCCGGTGCTTCCCCGCTCGGGCTGATCGCGGCGAGCAGAGCGTCTGCACTGCGCGGGACCTGGTCTCGGTGATGCCGAAGCTGGTCGATCTCGCGGGCGGTGACTCCGCCCGACTCGCGCCACTTGATGCTGCCGATCATCGCGGTGTGTCGGGGTGCCTGGGCGACGACGTCGACCTCGACGCTTCCGTCGCGCACCCACCACGGCCGGACCACGTCCACGTCGGCCAGCTCTGTCCGGCCCCTGGTCCATCGCCCGACAGCGTCGCGGACCACGGGCTCGATGCTGCGCCCTCGCCAGCTCGACCAGTCGCGGTCGAAGGCCGCGACGGCGATGTCGGGTCGTCCGCGCGAGATCCGCTCGGTCTGTTTCTCGACGTAGCGAAACCAGAAGCGGAGGTACGGGTCGGTGACGCGATAGCGACGCAGCTTCGAGGAGGGTTCCGCCCAGGCAGGCTGTTCGCGCTCGATCAGCCCCTTGACCTCCGTCAGCGTCCGCAGGGCGCGCGACACGGCGGTCTCCATCCGCTTGCGCTCCGTGGGTTCGCTGATGGTCGAGAGCACGTCGTTGAATCCCGGCCTGGCCGTCTCGTCGGCACCGATCGCCGAGAGCACCTGGGACGCCGTCTGCGGTTCGGGGAACTCCGCGTCAAGGCTGAGACGCGCCGTGGTGACCAGCGGGCTGAAAGGGTCCGTCAGCGCGTGGCGGACGTAGCCGGCGGCGGTGCCCGCCGCGTCGACGGCAAGGTCCGTCACGAGGCGGGGATACCCGCCGGTGACCAGGTACGAGTCGAAGACTTCGAATGCCGGCCTGCCCGGGAGCGCCTCAGCAACCTCGGCCGGGTCGAGCGCGGAGACCACCAAGGGTCGCAGCCGTCCGTACAGGGGTCGGCCGTGCTCGGCGAGCCGCTCCATCATTGCCACGTCCGAGCCGACAAGGATGAGCAGCACGGGAAGCTTCTCGAGCACTCGATCCCACTGCACCTGCAGCTCGCCCTCGAGCGTCCGGTCGGCCGCAGCCATCCAGGGAAACTCGTCGAGAACCACGACTATCGGGCCGGAGCGCGCGGCGAGCGCGAGCCTGCCGAGCCACTCGCGCCAGGACGTCGCCGTCGACGCCGTGAGCAGCTCCGCGTCCGGGAGCGGGCGGCGAGACTCCGCGATCGCCCGCGTCGCGTCCGCGAGCTGCTGGCGGGTGGGCGCCCCGAAAACCCCCGTCACGAACGCAGACGGCCGCGCGATCCGCTCGACGAACCGTTCGACGACGGTCGACTTGCCCACCTGCCGTCGCCCTCGAACGGCCAGGATCCTGCCGGCACCGGATCGTTCGATCGCAGCGAGGTGGTCCGTCAACGACGACAGCACGGCGCCACGACCGACGAAACCCGCACCCGATGTCACACTCACCCGATGAATCTTACGTCCGGTGTCAGTTTATTGCATGGTGAGCACAGCACGGCCCTCACCGAGGCGCGGGGCCGCCGTCGTCCTCGCGCTCGGCCATCTTGGCGAGCATCGCGTTGTACTCCTTGAGCTCGGCGTCGCCGTCGCGGTCGGCCTTGCGGTCGCGGCGGCGGGCCTCACGCTCGTCGGACGTCGTCCACTGCACGGCGACGGCGATCGCCAGCGCGAGCGTCGGGAGCTCGCCGATGCCCCACGCGACGCCACCGCCGCGCTGCTGGTCCTCGATCGCGGGCAGCCCCCACGACCGGCCCATGTTGCCGAACCAGTCGGCCACGAGCAGCGAGGTGCCGGACGTGAGCACGACGCCGAAGAACGCGTGGAACGCCATCGTCGCGAAGAGCAGCAGCAGCCGCTGCGGGTACGGCGGGCGCTTCGGGCCCGGGTCGATGCCGACCAGCGCGTTGGCGAACAGGTATCCCACCAGCGTGAAGTGCACGATCATCCACACGTGCCCGGCGTGGTTGCGCAGGGCGAACTCGAATGCCGGCGTGTAGTAGAACGCGATCATGCCGCCGGCGAAGAGCACCGCGGCCACCACCGGCCGGGCGAGGAACTGGCCGAACCGCGAGTGCACGAGCCCCAGCACCCACTCGCGCGGGCCGCGGCTGCCGTCCTTGCGGGCGGGGATGGCGCGCAGCAGCAGGGTCACGGGGGCGGCGAGCACCAGGAACAGCGGAGCCAGCATGGCCAACACCATGTGCTGCACCATGTGGCCGCTGAAGATGACGTGCCCGTACACGGCGGGCCCGCCGCTGGTGACCCAGAACATCACGACCATGCCCAGGCACCACGACACCGTGCGCCTCAGGGGCCACTTGTCGCCGCGGCGCGCGAGCCGCACGGCCCAGCGCACGTAGACCACCAGCCCAGCCACGCAGGCGAAGGCCAGCAGCGGGTCCAGGCTCCACTCGGTGAACCAGCGCGCCATGGTCGGCTCGGGCGGCAGCGGCTCGCCGGTGAGCTGGAAGGCGGGTGAGACGTCGACGGGCACGTCGTCACCCGCCGGCGGCGCGGTGGAGCCCAGCGCCACGGCCACCCCGGACACGGCCCCGATGACGAGCAGCTCGACCGCGAGCAGGCGCCAGAAGAGGCGGCGTACCGCGCCCGCCCCGACGGCCTTGCCCAGCCGGTCCACCACCCACATCCGGTGCCCGAAGCCGAGGGCGCCCAGCACCACCAGGAGCACGGCCTTGGTGAGCAGCAGGATGCCGTAGGGCGTGAGCAGATCGCCCACCGACTCCAGCCGGATCCAGGCGTTCAGCACCCCGGAGATGCCTACCGCGGCGAAGCACCAGCCGGCGATCGGCGAGAAGCGCGCGACCGCGGCGGCCGTCGCGCGCCCGTCGCCGGTGGGCCGCCCGCCGTCCTGCCCACCATCCTTCCCGGCCGGGCCGAGCACCACCACGAGCAGGGCGCCCAGGCCGCCCACCCACACCGCCGCGCCCACGAGGTGCAGCAGCATCGCGCCGACGGCGAACTCGTGGTCGGCCGCGCCGGCGGCGTGCCCGGTGGTGGACTGCATGGCGAGGGCCGCGACCGGCAGCGCCGCCGTCCACAGGGCGCCCACCGGGCCGCGCACCGCCATCGCGAGGGCCGACGTGAGCGCCGCGACCACGATGATCGCCAGGTAGAGCT
Source organism: Isoptericola sp. Y541 (assembly GCF_059445465.1). Classification (NCBI taxonomy): domain Bacteria; kingdom Bacillati; phylum Actinomycetota; class Actinomycetes; order Micrococcales; family Promicromonosporaceae; genus Isoptericola; species Isoptericola sp. Y541. Next base: position 769,706 of record NZ_JCAIUJ010000002.1, read on the forward strand.
TGCCCAGGTCGAGATCGGTGACGAACTGCGCCAGCCCCTGCCCGAACGCCGGGGAGGTGGGCGACGTGCCGGAGATGTTGGAGTAGCGCAGCACCAGCTGCAGGACGGCGGCGACGGCCCACACCGCGCTTGCGGCCCCGGCGGCGGCGAGCACCCGGCTCTGCGCGCGCCCGGGCGGCAGCAGGCACGCGGCGGCGAGGAGCGCCCCGAGCGTCACGGAGACGCCGAGCTCGGTGAGCACGGTGAGCACGGGCAGCCCGTACCGCACCACCGCGCCGGGGTCGACGAACCCGCTCAGGGCCTGGAACGCGCCCGAGTAGGCCCCGGCGCACAGCACGGCGAGGACGGCGACGAGGACGGCGGCCGGCCCGGCGGCCACGAGCCACCAGGGCCGCGGCGGCACGCTCGGGGTGCCGCCCGGCCGCTGCACGGCGGGGGCTGTGGAGGTCACCCACCCAGCCTATGGGCCGCGCCATCACGCTCCGGCCGAATCCGGTGTGAGACCGGTCGTCCCCGCGGCAGCTCAACTCCGATCCAACGATGATCGACGACTCGCCCCGGGAGCCCTCGCGACGGCGTCACGGGCTGACGGAGCCGCCCGACGGCGCAGGACCCTGCGGGTGGGAGCGCACCGCGATGAGCGCGACGTCGTCGTCGATCGTCCCGGTGAGCATGCCGGACAGGGCCGCCTCGACGACGGCGTGCAGGTCGGTGGCGTGGGTGCCCTCGAGCACCGCGGCGAGCTCGTCGAGGCGGTCGCGCAGGCCGTCCTTCCGGGTCTCGACCAGCCCGTCGGTGTAGAGCACCAGCGTGTCGCCGGGATGGACCGCGATCGTATGTTCCGAACGGGGCACCGACGGGACGACGCCGAGCAGGAGGTCGTTGCGGGCACTGAGGATCTCGGTCTTGCCGTCGGCGCGGACCAGGATCGGGGGCAGGTGGCCCGCGCTGGACCAGCGCACGATGCGGACGTGGCGGCGGCGTTGCCCCGCCGTCTGCTCGATGCGGGCGACGAGCACGGTGGCGGTCGCCGCACTGCCGAGCGCGAGCCCGGCGATCGCCGCGTCGACCCGTTCCAGCACCCTCGCGGGCGTCTCCTGGCTGTCGTAGCCGATCGCGCGCACGAGGGCGCGGAGCTGGCCCATGGCCACGGCGGCGCTCAGGTCGTGCCCGACGACGTCCCCGATCACCAGGGTCGTCGCCCCGTCCCGCGTCTCGAACGCGTCGTACCAGTCGCCACCGATGTCCCGTTCGAGCTCGGCCGGCTGGTAGTGCACGACGACCTCCAGGTCGTCGAGCTGCGGCGGGTCGGTGAGCACCGCCCGTTGCAGGGCGAGGGAGACCTCGGTGGCCCGAGCACCCTCCTCCTCCGAAAGCACGGCGCGGCGTCGCAGGGCATCGTCGCTGCCCCGGCGCCGGACGAGGTCACGCAGCGTTACAGCGACCGTCCTCACCAGCACCGCCAGGAAGCGCGCGTAGTCCGCGTCCCAGGGCTGCGCGGGGGTCGCGCACAGCACCAGAACCGCAAGGATGCCCCGCCCGCGCCCCTCGCGCACAGGTTTCACCACTATGCCGTGAGACGTCAGCAGCTGGCCGGAGCCGAGGGCGCGCGCGACGAGGGCCATCTCACCCGGGTCCCGGGCCTCTCCCGCCTCCAGGACGACCTCGGGGCCGGTCACGTCGTAGACGGCGACCCGCGAAAGATCCGCGCCGGCCGAGATCGCCTCGACGACGGGCCGGGCGAAGTTCCGCAGGTTCGTGAAGGACGTCGGCAGGGCGGAGTGCACCTCGTCGAGCGTCGTCAGACGCCGTTGGTTCACGACCGCCTGCGTCGTCTCGGTCGCGATGTCCAGGACGCCCGCGATCTGGCCGTCGTCGTTCCGCAGCGGGCTGCAGGAGAACGTGATGTAGGTCTCCTCGTCGAAGCCCGACCGGTTCATCAGCAGGGGCAGGTCCCGGCTCCACGTCGGTTCGCCGGTGGTCAGGACCCTGTCGAAGAGCGGGCCGATGTCGTCCCAGATCTCGTGCAAGACCACCGCCGCGGGCGCTCCCAACGCGGCCGGGTGCTTGTCCGTGCCGAGTATGTCGCGGAAGCCGTCGTTGTAGATCAGTGTCAGGTCCGGTCCCCAGACCATCATCACCGGGAAGCGCGTGGAGAAGCACAGCCGGATGGACTGACGCAGCGAGACCGGCCACTTGCTCGGGGGGCCGAGCGGCGTGGCCTCCCACGCGACGGACCATGCCTCGCGGCCCACGGCGCTATGCTCCGTCGCCTCCTCGAACCACTCCTCGTCCACAGCCAAATGCTACCGAGATCGTCGCCGAACCGCCTCGGCGGCGGGTTCCGACGCCGGCGCCCGGTGGATCAGGCGAACTTCGCCAGCGCCTCCGGGCTCAAGGGCGTGAAGCAGTTCACCAGCGTCCCGTCCGGGTCGCGCACCAGCAGCGACCGGTTGCCCCACGGCATGATGGTCGGCGGGGTGACGACCTCGACCGTGTCGTCGAGCCCGGCGAACAGCGCGTCAGCGTCCTCGACGCGGAACTCCACGATGGCGGTGCGATTGCTCGCGGGCACCGCGGAGCCGGGGCCGAACAGCTGGACGGTGCGGGTGCTGCCGATGGCGAGGGTGCCCTGCGGCGTGCGCACCTCGGCGACACCCCTGTGTCGGTGTTTTCGACGAGTCGGCCGTCGGCGTTCGCGACGGTCAGCCCAGGAGGGTGAGGGTCCGCAGGTCGCCCTCCGGCACCTGGATGTCCTCCGGCCGGACCACCCGCCGTGGCGCCCGCTCGCTGGTCGCCGTGACCCGGTCGACACGGTCGAGGCGGAAGGCGCGGATCCCCTCGCGCAGCCGGCACCAGGCCAGCAGGTACCACCCGGTGGAGGACCCGACGAAGCCGAGCGGCTCGACGTCGCACGTGGTCGCGGCCCCCTCGCGGTCCGTGTACCGCAGCCGCAGGACGCGGCGCGCGGAGATCGCGTCGGCGAGGACGGTGGGGATCGTGGGCCCCTCGAGGGGCGCCCCGAGCAGGTGCACGCGGGCGGCGAGGTCGTGCGCGGCGGCCGCGTCGTCGTCGCGCATGGCCGCGAGGATCTTCCGCAGCGCCGTCGACCCGCCGCCCGCGAACGGCGTCCCGGCCAGGCCGCCCAGGGCGACCGCGACGGCCAACCACGACGCGCTCCGCGGGCGCGGGGCGACGGCGCGCAGCTCCTCGACGATCGCGTACATCCGGTCGGTCCGGTTCACCCGGCGACCCTACGCGGAGGGCCGGCCCGCGCCGGTCCGTCCCGTTCGCCGTGTCCGTCCCGTTCGCCGTCCGTCCCGTTCGACGTGGGAGGATCCCCGACGAACGCCGGTCGCGTGGACCGGCATCGGCCGTGGGAGGAACGATGTTCGCGAGGTCCCTCGGGGACGACGGCGCCGAGCTACGACCGCTGGAGCCGTGGCACGCGGAGGAGCTGCTGGCCCACATGGATCGCGGCCGCGACTTCGTCGGGCGGTTCATCGGGCTGCCGGACGCCGTCGCCGACCTAGCGTCGAGCCGCGGGTTCCTGACCTCGTACGCCGAGAAGGCCGCGACCGACACGGGCCGCCTCTACGGCATCTGGGCGGACGGCACGCTGGTCGGGGGCGTCCTGTTCCGCACGATGGACGTCGCCCAGGGCACGGCCGAGGCCGGCTGCTGGCTCGAGCCCGCCGCCGCTGGACGCGGGCTGGTGACGCGGGCGGCCCGGCTCATCATCGACTGGGCCGTCCGGGAGCGCGGCATCCACCGCGTCGAGTGGCGGGCCGCGCCCGCGAACGTCCCCAGCATCGCCGTCGCCCGCCGGCTGGGGATGCGCCGCGACGGCGTGCTGCGCGGGCAGCACCTGCACCGGGACGAGCGCCTCGACGTCGAGGTCTGGTCCGTGCTGGCGCCGGAGTGGGGCGCGTCGGCATGACGGGCGGCGAGCACGTCGGGTCGACGTCCGTGCGCGGGCTCCCCGCGAAGCCGATCGTCGACATCGACGTCAGCGTGCCTGACGTCGAGGACGAGGGCGCCTACCTGCCCGCGCTGCTGGCCGCCGGGTACGAGCTGCGCGCCCGCGAGCCCGGTCACCGCCTGGTCCGCACGCCCGCGCGCGACGTGCACGTGCACGTCTGCTCGGCGGGCAGCGACTGGGAGCGTCTGCACCTGCTGTTCCGCGACCTCCTCCGGCACGACGCCGACGACCGGGCCGCCTACGCCGCGCTCAAGCGTGAGCTCGCCGCACGGGACTGGCCGAGCATGAACGACTACGCGGACGCCAAAGGCAGCCTGATCGCCGAGATCACCACCCGGGCGGAGGCGTGGGCAGCGGAGGCCGGGTGGCAGGTCTAGAGCCACCGGTGGCCTACAGCAGCTTCGCCGCGGAGTCGAGCTGCTCCAGCGCCCATCGGGCCCATTCCTGCTGCGCCCGGAAGCTGCGGATGCCGTACTCGAGGGCCAGGCGGCCGAAGCGCAGCCGGCCCCGCTCGTGGTCGTCGGCGTCGGCGGATGCGGCGACGCCGACGAGCTGGGACTCCGCCATCTCGGCGTCGGCGAGATAGCCGAGGACGAGACGTCGTGCTTCGTCGTCCGAGAGGGCGGACAGCAGCGCCATCCGCAGCACACGTTCGTCGCGAACCGCGCGGGGGCCGGCAGGTGCCAGCAGCCACGCACGCAGCTCTGCGCGGCCCGGCCCCGTGATCGCGTAGGTCCGCCTGCCCCGGGCACCGCGCTCGACGACCTCGATGAGGCCGTCGGCAATCATGCGGTTCAGCTCGGGGTAGACGTGACTCTGCCGGGCCGTCCAGACGTAGGCGTGGAGGGACTTCTCGAAGCGCGCCGTCAGGTCGTATCCGCTGGCCGGCCCATCTTCGAGCAGCCCGAGCAGGGCGTGTCGCAGTGACATGCCCTCATCCTGACATGTCCAGATTGACAGGTACAGATGTAGGCGTCATCGTCCTGGGTGACGGGACCACCCGCCACGACGGAGGAGGCGCCATGCCCCGCACACCCATCATCTTCGTCCACGGCTTCTGGCACGGCGCCTGGTGCTGGACGGACGTCCTCGCCCGCACCGCATCCGCCGGACGCGTCGGCCATGCCGTTGACCTGCCCGGCCACGGCCTACGGGCCGGCGTGCGCACCTCCGACATCGATCTCGACCGCACGGGCGACTTCCTCGTCGACCAGATCCAGCGGCTCGGCGGAGGCCGCCCGGTCACCGTGGTCGCCCACAGCATGGGCGGGACGGTGCTCACCCGGGCCGCGCAGCAGGCGCCCGAGCTGGTGGCGCACGCGGTCTACCTGGCGGCTTTCATGCCCGCGACGGACACGCCCGCGCTCGCCTACGCCCAGGCCCCGCGGCTCTCCGCGCTGCTCCGCCCCGACCCCGCCGCGCGAGCGCTGCGCCTCGACGTCACCCCGGCTGATGCCGACGGTCGCCAGCGCCTGCGCGACATGTTCTACGGGGACGTCGACCCCGCGACCGCCGGAGCGGCGATCACGATGCTCAACCCCGACGCACCGCTCGGCGTGGCGGCCGGCACGACCACGCTGACCGCCGCCGGCTGGGGATCGGTGCCGCGCACCTATGTCACCACCGAGCACGACGCGGTGATCCCGGTCGCGGTGCAGCGCCGGCTCATCGCCGACGCGGACGCCGCCTTCCCTGCGCAGCCCACCCACGTCCGAGCCCTGAGGGCGTCACACTCCCCGTTCCTCTCCGTGCCCGAGCAGGTCGCTGACATCGCCTGCCACAGCTCCCCCGCCTGACAACCGCGGCGCTCACCGTCACTCCACCGTCGCGGAGCCGTCACCCTCCAGCAGCGTCCCGGCCGCGCGCGCCTCGAACAGCTGCGACGCGGCGGCGCCCCGAGTGGACCAACAGCAGCTCGGGCTACCTCGTGGTCATCAAGGAGGACGTCATCGAGATGCAGCGGTGGGCTCCCGCCGTCTTCATGGTCGACACTTTCCCCAACACCGTGATCGCGCCCGGCTCGACCCATGAGGTCACGTTCGGGGCCGTCGACGTCACCGGCGGCACCCGCGTGGTGCTGCGCGTGGACGGCGAGCCGGTGTGGAGCTACCTCGACGACACGGCCGAGAATGCGCTGGCCACCAACGGGTACTTCACCGCCTACCGGCAGTGCCCCGCGGGCGAGATGAGCATCTCCCCCGCGAGCTGATCGAGACGGGCTGATCGACGCCTTTCCTCAGACCTCTGCCCGGGCCCGGGCGCCTGGATCCTTGTGACCCTGGCGTCCGGGCCCTATCGTTGCGCTTAGTCATCCGATGTTTCCCGCTTCGACCGCCACGAAGAGGTGCGCATGCCCACCATCACCGACGTCGAGATCACCGACGTCCGTTTCCGCACGTCCCTCGAGTCCGACGGCTCGGACGCGATGAACGACAGCCCCGACTACTCCGCCGTCTACGTGGTGCTGCACACCGACGGCACGGACGGCGAGGGCGCGCCGCTGGCGGGCCACGGCCTGACGTTCACGATCGGCCGCGGCACGGACGTCGTCGTGCTCGCCGCGCGGCAGCAGGCCGACCTGCTCGTCGGGCGCGACGTGGACGAGGTGGTCGGCGACATGGGCGCCACCTACCGGGACCTCACCGCCGACAGCCAGCTGCGCTGGCTCGGGCCGGAGAAGGGCGTGGTGCACCTGTCGCTCGCCGCGGTGCTCAACGCCGCGTGGGACCTCGCCGGCCGCCGGGCCGGCAAGCCGCTGTGGCGGCTGCTCGCGGACATGACTCCCGAGCAGCTCGTGGACGTCGCCGACCTGCGGTACCTGTCGGACGCGCTCACCCGCGACGAGGCGCTGGAGATCCTGCGCGCCGCCGAGCCCGGCAAGGCCGAGCGGATCGCCCACCTGGAGCGTCGCGGCTACCCCGCGTACACGACGTCGGCCGGCTGGCTCGGCTACGACGACGCCAAGGTGGCCCGGCTCACCCGGGAGGCCGTGGACGCCGGGTACCGGCACGTGAAGCTCAAGGTGGGTGCAAGCCTCGAGGACGACGTGCGCCGCCTCGGCATCGCGCGCGAGATCATCGGCCCCGACCTCACCCTCATGATCGACGCCAACCAGGTGTGGGACGTGCCCGAGGCGATCGAGTGGGTGCGCGCGCTGCAGCAGTTCGACCCGCTGTGGATCGAGGAGCCGACGTCGCCCGACGACGTGCTCGGCCACGCCGCCGTGCGCGAGGGCGTCGCCCCCGTGCGCGTCGCCACGGGCGAGCACTGCCACAACCGCGTGATGTTCAAGCAGCTCTTCCAGGCCGGCGCGATCGACTACTGCCAGCTCGACACCGGGCGGCTCGCCAGCATCAACGAGATCGTCTCGGTGCTGCTCCTGGCGGCGAAGTTCGGCGTCCCGGTGTGCCCGCACGCCGGCGGCGTCGGGCTGTGCGAGATGGTGCAGCACGTGTCCGTGCTCGACTACGTCGCCGTCTCCGGCTCGCTGGACGGTCGGATCACCGAGTTCGTGGACCACCTGCACGAGCACTTCACCGACCCGTGCGTGGTGAAGGACGCCGGCGAGGGCGTGTCGTACGTGCTGCCCACGGCACCCGGGTACTCCACGCAGATGCGCCCCGAGTCCGTGGCGCGGTTCCGATTCCCGGACGGGGCGACCTGGGCGTCGTGACCTGGCCGGCGGTCACCTGGAACAGGTTGACCTCAACGAGGGTTCAGGTCGTAGCGTGACCAGCAACGACACCAGCACCGTCGAAGGGAATCACATGTCCGTCTACACCCTGCCCGACCTGCCGTACGACTACAGCGCCCTGGAGCCGCACATCAGCGGCAAGATCATGGAGCTGCACCACGACAAGCACCACGCCGCCTACG
>NZ_JCAIUJ010000020.1:0-544 GCF_059445465.1 Isoptericola sp. Y541
AGCCCGCCAGGAGAACTGGCCGTTCGTCTGCCTGGACGGCACGCTTGTGCCGATCGCCCAGCTGCACGGCCCACAGAATCCCTCGGGCGCGGAGTCCTGGTACTCCGGTAAGCACCACCGCCACGGCGGCAACATCCAGGTGCTGTGCGACCCGACCGGCTACCCGGCCTGGGTCTCGCCGGTCTCGCCCGGATCGACACACGCCATCACCGCCGCGAGAGCGTTCGTGCTGCCGGCGCTCTACCCCGCAGCAGCCGCCGGCCTGCCCACCCTGACCGACAAAGGCTACCAAGGTGCCGGAATCGGGATCAGGCACCCCAGACGCCTGCCCGCCAACCCCCACCCCGACGACGTGACCCGCAACAAGCTCCTCACCGGACTGCGAGCCGTCGCCGAGCGAGGCAACGCGCTGCTGAAGAAGACCTGGCCCGCCCTACAGATGATCACCCTCGACCCCGCCCGCATCACCGAGATCACCGCCGCAGCACTCGTGCTACTCAACCTTCAACGCGGGACCCGGCGATCACGCTGGTGAGAAAACCTC
>NZ_JCAIUJ010000021.1:0-536 GCF_059445465.1 Isoptericola sp. Y541
GGAGATGGTGCGTTCGACGGCGGCGCGGATGGACGCGACCGAGGCGTTCCAGATCTTGGCGAACTCGGTGCGCTCGGCTCCGCGGGCCTTCTTGATCGGGGTGGTCGCGCTGTGGCCGACGTAGCCGGTGTCGCCGATCCACTCCACCTCGTCCAGGACCTTGGTCCAGCCGACGAGGTCGAGGGCGGCCGAGTCGTGCCGTGCGCCTGCCACTGGCGCGGACACGGCGAGCAGGGTGCCGTCGGTGGCGGCGGCGACCTGGATGTTCAGGCACTGCACGTGATGCTTGCCGGAGTAGTTCGTTCGCCCAGTTTCCAGCCGGTTGCCGGTCGGTACATAGGTCCCGTCGACCAGTACGACCCGCCCCCGACAGGCGTCGGCCAGGTCCTGACGGGCCAGGCAGGTGACCTGCTCGATTAGCGGCAGCACGTGCCGGTAGATGCGCGAGACGGTGGCCTGCGAGACGGTGAAGAACTCCCCGACCATCGCCTGGGACAGGTTCGTGCGCAGCAGCGTCAACGCCAGTCGGACCTGGT
>NZ_JCAIUJ010000022.1:0-527 GCF_059445465.1 Isoptericola sp. Y541
AGGCAACGGCGGTCCGTGCCGACTTCTCCGACAAGAATCTCGGCATCGAAGAACTCCTGCTCGACCCGGTCTCCGGCGCTCTGCTGGAGACTCGGCTCATGGACAACGACGGCGCCCTCATGCTGGGAACCACCGTGCTCGAGCAAGGGCCACGCGACAGCGCCCCAGCTCCCGAGCCCCCGCTCTGCGGCCCGGGATCCGTACCCGAGAAGTCGTGCTGAGCCCGGCACGAGGTGAGCGCGCCCGACGACCAGGTTCGTCGGGCGCGCCGCCCGCCCCTCCAGGTCGACGTCGACCTTCACTCGGCGTGCTGCGCGAGACCGCGATCATCGTGATCAGCGCGCTCGTGCTGTCGTGGCTGATCAAGACGTTCCTCGTGCAGGCCTTCTAAATCCCGAGCGGGTCGATGGAGGACACGCTCGAGATCGGCGACCGGGTCATGGTCTCCCGCCTCGTGCCCGACGTCTTCGACGTCCACCGTGGCGACATCGTGGTGTTCAAGGACCCGGGCGGCTGGCTGCCGCCGT
>NZ_JCAIUJ010000003.1:0-353847 GCF_059445465.1 Isoptericola sp. Y541
AGCGACTCACAGTAGGGCTCCCTGCGAGCGGACACGGTCACGACTGGGACGTGTGGAGCCAGGCCGTGAGCCTGCTGCATGGCAGCCCCGCCAGTCCCGAGCTGCGCCGCGCGCTGTGGCAGGTCCTCGCCGGGATCCCCGGCGTCGAGCTGGTCGGCTACACGTCCGACAGCGTGGGGCGCGAGGCAACGGCGGTCCGTGCCGACTTCTCCGACAAGAATCTCGGCATCGAAGAACTCCTGCTCGACCCGGTCTCCGGCGCGCTGCTGGAGACTCGGCTCATGGACAACGACGGCGCCCTCATGCTGGGAACCACCGTGCTCGAGCAAGGGCCCCGCGACAGTGCCCCAGCTCCCGAGCCCCCGCTCTGCGGTCCGGGATCCGTACCCGAGAAGTCGTGCTGAGCCCGGGCACGGGTGACGTATTCACCCGGCTCGTCGGATCCGGGCTCGGAAGCAGCGACTACAAGCCGCGTGTCTCGGTATCGGCGAGGCTGTGGTTGTTCGCCGGCCGGGACAAGCTACGCACGGCGGCCGTGGCAGGAAGCGCGAAGACCAGGACGACCAACGGGCCGAACGGCAGCACCGCGCCAGCGGCCACGAGGGCCATGAGGCAGGCAGCACTGACGGCTGCGAACGTGAGACGCCATCTGCCGGCGCGGACACTGGCAACAGTGGCGAGCATGATGGCGATCAGCACGATGACCAGCGCTGCCCACGCCGTCCCGGACTCGAAGACACCACCGGACCGGTACGCCTCGAAGTCATCAACCTGGTTGCGCGCGTAGGTGAGATCCTCAAGCCGGAAGGTCTCGCGCCATGCGAGGACGTATTCGCACATCAACCACGTTCCGACCATCACAGCGACGATCACGGCACCTGTCCCCACGGCGGCCCACCGCTCCTGCTTCGCGTCCATGATCGTCCCCATCTCTCGCGGTGGACCCGAATACTCGCACGGCCGTCCCGCCCGCTGTCGTCAGGTCGTGGGATGAAACGAGGTCGACGCGGTCGGGTCGTGGGGCACGACGACGATCTGGACGTCGTCCTCGTAGATCACGCGGCCCGGGTCTTCCGACTCGACCCGGACGCATTCCACGCCGTGCGCGCTGAGGATCGCGAGGTATGGCGGCACACGTTCGAGGAGGTGGGTGGCCGTGTTCTTGAACCACGCCGTGGCGCGCGGGTGTGCGGTCTCGTCGTAGACGGAGGGGTCGGTGTCCATCGGATCGGGATACGCCGCGTTGTACCAGTCGTTCCCGGCCCGCCACGTCGCGTGTTCCTCGGGCGTCAGGCGCCCGGCACGGCCGAGGAGGTTGGTGAGCCCGAAGACGCCGGTGTGTACACCGCGCTTGCCGGGGAGTGGTGACTGGAAGCGGACGAACATGACCGCAATCTCACCATGAGCTGCGCCCCAGTGAGCTCCCGTCAGCCCTGCCGGCATGGGCCGTCTGCGTCGGGTTTTGAAACTTCCAGAACCCGATTCTGGCGCCTCAGAATCGGTCAGTTCTGAACGCCCGGGTCGGTCTGTCGGGAGTCGACAAGGAGATTCGAGCGCGCGGATCGCGCGGGCGTCACAGCATCGACCCGCCGCTGGCGTCGATCCACTGGCCCGTGACCCACCTCGCGTCCTCCGACGCGAGGAAGGCGACGATGTCAGCAACGTCGCCGGGCTGGGCTACTCGACCTAGCGGCGAGAGGGCAGCGACTTCTGCTCGCCCCTCGGCAGTCTGCAGGCGCGTGGTGTTCATGTCCGTGTCGGTCGCGCCGGGGCCGACGGCGTTGACGGTGATGCCTCGTGCACCAAGTTGCTTGGCCAGTGTCGAGGTGAGGGCGTCGACGGCGGCCTTCGACATCGTGTAGGGCAGTAGCTCGGGGTTGCGGGCGCCGTGGGTAAAGCGGGTTGAGACGTTGACGACCCGGCCGCCGTCGCGCAGTCGCGTGAGTCCTTGCTGCAGCACGAAGAACGGCGCCTTGGCGTTCACGTCGAACACCCGCTGGAAGGTCGTCTCGTCCACCTCCGTGAAGGCAGCCCGACCGCCGAGGACTCCGGCGTTGTTGACGATGATGTCGACGCCGTCGGCATGCTCGTCGAACGACGACCAGAGCCTGGCGGCATCCCCCTCGGTGCCCAGTTCGACGCCGATGGCGAAGGCCTCGCCTCCCGCCGCCTGGAGTGCGGCCACTGTCGCGGCCGCGCCCTCGGCGCTGGCGCCGTAGTGGACACCGACGCGCGCCCCGTCCCTACCCAGGCGTTCGGCGATCGCCCGCCCGATCCCGCGCCCCGCCCCGGTCACCAGCGCGGTCTTCCCCGTCAGGTCGTTCATGGTCCACCCCATTGGCTAGCGATCGGTACAGATGTGGAGGCTAGCACCGCCTGTAGCGATCGCTATATATTTGGGCCGTGATGGCGAGCACGCGAGGTAGGCCGAGGTCTTTCGACCGAGCAGCAGCGCTCGACCGGGCGGTGCTGCTCTTCTGGCAGCGCGGGTACGAGGCCACCTCGATCCGCGACCTGACCGGCGAGCTCGGCATCGGGGCCCCGAGCATGTACAACGCGTTCGGCGGGAAGCGGCAGCTCTTCTACGAGGCTCTCGACGCATACACCAATCGGTACGGTGGGTTCATCGACCAAGCCCTCGCCGAGGAACCCACCGCTCGCGAGGCGGCCGCACGCATCTTGCGCGAGGCACCAGTGCGCTACACCCAGACCGACCTTCCCGCGGGCTGCCTGGCGCTCAGCGGCGACCTCGGCACCAGCGACGGCGAGGTCATCGCCCACCTCTCCCAACGGCGCGCCAGGACGACGGAGATGCTCGCTCGGACGATCCACCGTGACGTCGACGCAGGAGAGCTACCTCCAGATACCGACCCTGAGGCACTCGCCCGCTTCACGACCAGCACGCTCACCGGACTAGCACAGGCCGCACGCGACGGCGCGAGCCGTGCCCAACTCATCCCGGTCGCCGAGGTCGCCCTCAGTGCGTGGCCAGCCCCCTTAGCCTCGTAGGTGGTTTCGAAACCTTCATATCCTGATTCTGGCGCGCCTCAGAATCGGTCGGTTCTGGTACGGCGGCAACCGGGAGACGCCACCGCCCGACCGGCGCCGCTCGAGTCTGGCCACGTCGTCTGGAGGCCGCCGCTTGACCTTGACCGAGGTCCAAGTTCGACAGTTGCGCCATGAGTGAGAGCGAAGAGCAGTTCGGCATCGGAGAGGCTGCCGCGCGTACTGGGCTCGAGCCCGACATCCTGCGGTACTTCGAACGACAGTGGGCCCTGCCCGCCCCGCGGCGTGACTCTGCCGGACGCCGCCAGTACGTCGATGCCGACGTCGAGCTGATCCGCATGCTTGTCCATCTGCGTGAGACGGGCATGCCACTGTCCGACATCGCGCAGTTCACCGGTGCTGACGGCAGGGACATCGATCTTCCGCGTCTGCGGCTGGATCTGCTCACGGCGCACCGCCGTCGCGTGGAGGATCGTCGTGAGGGCCTGGACCGAGCCCTCGAGGTCATCGGGCGCAAGATCGCGGACTACTCCGGGCGCACCGCGGGCTCGCCGAAGGTCCTTCGACGAACCGACACGACGATCGCCTATAGCGCGCACGGCGACGGGCCCCTGCTCTTCCTCGTCGGAGCGCCGGCGGGACGGGCCGGATTCGCAGGCCTCGCCGATGAGCTCGCGGGCCAGTTCACCGTCGTCTGCCACGATCCCCGCGGCATCGGAGCCAGTCCAAGGACACCGGGCATGGCCACACCCACTCCCGAAACGCTCGCCGAGGATCTTGCCGCGCTCGTCGACACGTTCACCGGCGCGCCGGCAGCGTTCGTCGGCACGAGCGGTGGGGCTGTGACCGTGCTCGAGCTGGCCACGCGGCACCCTCGGCTCGTCGGATCAGCTGTGCTGCACGAGCCGCCCCTGATCACACTGCTGGACGACGCACTCCTCGCCGATCGCGCGGCGGCGGCGTTCGCCGTCGCGCCGGCTGACCCGCAGCAAGCGGTGCAGGAGTTCTACGACCTCAGCGGGGCTGCTCATCACACGGGTCCGGGCCAGTTTCCGCCCGCGCACGTGAAGCTGCCGCCCTTGCCGCCGGACGAGCTCGACAAGAACCGCTATTTCCTCGGCCAGATGGCTGGCCCCAGTGTCTTCTACGAACCCGACATCGAGAGGCTGCGCCGAGTCCGGCTAGCCGTGTGCGCCGGGGTGGCGAGCCATCATCAGATGGCGCGCGAGGCAGCCACGGTTCTGGCCACGCTGCTGCGCCAGCCTTTGATCGACATGCCCGGCAACCACGTGGGCGCCAGCGCGGACCCTGGAGCATTTGCTCGCTCTGTCTTGCCGCTGCTCGACTTCTGAGCACCCGGAAGCTGGAGGCCTCCGGTGCGCGCCGTCCTGGCGATCGGCCTGCTCGATCTGGGCCCTCGAACACGGGGGCTGGAGAGCCGCGCGGGAACTCAGCTGCACCGCGCATCTCGGCGTGCTACGTTCCACGCTGTTCGTGTGTACCCGGTCGAGGAATGTCAGGGAGGTGAGATCGATGTCCGCGCTCAAGGTCGCCGCTGTGCGGACCGCCCGGACCGATCTCACGTCCTGTGCGACCGCCTGACCTCACCGGATCTGCCCTCGCTGGGAGCGTGAGCTCGCGAGGTGACACCCACCACGAACACCACCATGAAACGGACCTGTACCCCGTCATGAGCATTCGCAACCCATGGATCACGCGCGCCGAGACCAGCGCCGACGCCGCTGCCATCCGCGCAATCGACCTGGCCGCCTTCGAGACACCGCTGGAGGCCGACCTTGTCGGCGCTCTGCGCAGCGACGTCTCCTGGATCGACGACCTGTCGATCGTCACCACCGACCAGGAGGGCACGCTCGTCGGCCACGCACTGCTGACGCGCTGCCACATCGACGAGACTCCGGCCCTGTGCCTGGGACCCGTCGCTGTGCTTCCTGAGTACCAGGGAACCGGCGCTGGAACCGCGGCCATCCGTGCTTCGCTCAGGGCCGCCGCGGACCAGGGCGAGCGCTTCGTCACCGTCCTCGGACACCCGGCCTACTACCCGCGGTTCGGCTTCACACGAGCCTCCGTCCACGGCATCACCCTCATGATCGACGTCCCGGACGAGGCCATGATGGCGCTCGCCCTCGACCCCGAGCACCCGCTGCCCCGCGGCACCGTCCGTTACGCGGCACCGTTCCGCATCTAGCGAAGAGCCGTGCGGGAGCGCCACGCCCCCGCACGGCCCCGCTCATGGCGGCCTATCCGGTGTGTCCGGCAGCGGACCTGGGGAGCGCGAGCATCACCAGCGCGGTGACAACGTAGAGACCTGCGGAAGCAAGCAGCACGATGCCGAACGCGTCGCTGTAGCCGACCAGGGCCGGGGTGCCGTCGGGCGCCCCTGCGGCGGTGGTGAAGAAAATCGTGCCGAGGACGGCGATCCCGACCGCGCCACCGATCTGGTCGACGGTGGACAGGACCCCGCCCGCGGCACCGGCGTTACGCCCGGGAACGCCGGCGAGGACGACACTCACCAGGATGGGTGCGGCAAGGCCGAGGCCGAGGCCGCCGATGAGCAACGCCAGCGCGAGCGGCCAGTAGCTGGGGTCGCTGCCGTCCTTGATGACGAGCCAGAGCAGGAGCTGAGACACCGCGACGGTCAGGGCACCGGAGATCAGCAGGGCTCGACCGGCCCTGGCAGCGAGGGCGACACCGAGGCCAGAGGTGACGATCGACCCGATCGCGTAGGGCAGGATCACGAGCCCGGTCTCCCACGCGGTGCGGCCGGTCCCGTTCTGCAGGTACACGGAGAGGGTGAGGAAGAAGGAGCCGATGCCGCCGAAGAACAGAATGGACGCGCACAGGCCACCGGTGAACGCCCGAATCCTCAGGAGCGCCGGGTCGAGGACGGGCTCCCTCCCGTGCGCGGCCAGGTGACGCTCGTAGGTGAGGAAGATCGCCAGGACAGCGAGTCCGGCGGCGAGCATGACGCCGCTCACCCACGTCCATCCCCACGTCTCGGTCTGGATGATCGGCAACAGCAGCAGGAAGATGCCTGACGCAGCGAGCACGGCTCCCAGGAGGTCGAGCCGGGCGCTCGACGCGGACCGAGACTCTGGGAGGACCTTTGCTCCGAGGACGAGCGCCACGACGGAGACAGGAACGTTGATCCAGAAGATGGTGCGCCAGCCGAGCCCGAGCAGATCCGCGTCCACGAGCAGGCCACCCAGCAAAGGGCCCGCGACGGCCGCGAGACCCTGGACGGCCCCGTAGGCTCCGAACGCCTTGGCGCGCTCGCCGGGCGCAAACGACCCGCGGATGATGCCGAACACCTGGGGAACCATGACGCCCGCGGCGATGCCCTGGGCGGCGCGCATCCCGATGAGCATTCTCGGATCAGCGGCCAGCGCGCACGACGCGGAGGTGACCATGAACCCCGCGAGCCCGATCATGAACAGCCGCTTGCGACCGTACTGGTCGCCCAGCCGCCCGCCGGTGACGAGGCCGGTCCCAAGGGCGAGGACGTAGGCAGCGATCGTCCACTGGATCTGCGCGTCGCTGGCTCCGAGGTCCTGGGCGATGGCCGGGGCGGCGACGGAGACGATCGTGGCGTCGAGCAGGTCCATGAAGGTCCCGAACAGCACGACGAGCAGGGCGGCGCTCGCGCCCGCTCCGGCGACGAGGGTGGGCGACGACGGTGGGGCAGCCTGCCCTCGGTGAGGGCTTGTCGGTGTGGTCATACGGGCGACACTGACATCTATAGTTGCCATCGAATGGCCACTACTTAGGGATCCGCATGGCGAACACCTCCGCTCGAGCGCTGAAGCTGCTCTCGATCCTCGGCACCGGCGCCACCTTCACCGCCGGAGAACTGGCCCTGCGCCTCCAAGCATCCGTACGGACGGTTCGGCGCGACATCGACACCCTCCGAGATCTCGGCTACGAGATCGAGGCCGTACGCGGCGTCGGAGGTGGCTACCGCCTCGGCCGCGCCACACCACTTCCTCCGGTCGTGTTCGACGAAGACCAAGCGGTCGCCGCCGCGGTAGCTCTGCAGACGGTTCCCACGGTGCTGTCCGGCATCCGCGAGAACGCGACTCGAGCGCTGGCCACCTTGCACCAGGCGATGCCGGAACGCAGCCGTCTGCACGCCGCGGCGTTCACTGTCTCGGCGGCTCGGAACTACTGGGAGTTCCCGGCACCACCCATCGACGCCGAGCTCGTCCGCTCCGTCGGCACCGCGATCAGCCGACGCCACGCTTTGCGGGTCGAGTACGCCGACGACCGTGAGTCGGTCACCGTCACTCTCGAACCACATGACCTCGTGGTCTGGGCGGCACGCTGGTATCTCGTCGCCTTCGATCCCGCAGCGGACCGCTGGCGTGCCATGCGCCTCGACCGCCTCGTACCGGGCACGCCGACGCACAAGCCCTTCGAGCGGCGGGCCATCCCGCACGGCGACGCCGTGAATTTCGTGATGACCACCCACGACCGCGGCGACGTCGCAGCTGAATGGCCGTGCAGGGGCTCAGCGATCATCGCTCTACCCGCCTCGACCGTCGCGCGATTCGCTCCCGGCGGCTCCACCGTCGAGCACCTCACGGAGGACGGCTGCCGGCTCACGCTCGGAGCATGGTCGTGGTCCGGGGTCGCTGGGCTGCTGCTCACCTTCGACGCCAACATCACCGAGATCGAACCTGCTGAACTCCGCCACGCCCTGCGCGCCATCCGCAACCGGATCGACAACGGAGTCCCAGAACGGCAGTCTTCGACAGACGACGGTCGCGCGGCGCCGGATCGAGCGTCCCGGCACGCGCGGTGACGACCATCGGGCTCGCTCTGTTCGCTGGCATTGCGGCCACCGTCGCCGCCCGCCCAGCCAACGCCCCCTACCCGCCGACCAAAGCACTCGTCGCCGGGTACAGCGGTTGTGGGAGGTGACGACCGACCTGCTCGACCGGGCGGGCCGGCCCGCCCGCCGCGCCGTGACCAGGCTCGGGGTGAGCGGGGTGTCTCAGGTCGCCGGGACGTACAGGGCGAGGGCCTCGGCGACGAGGGCGGGCTTCTCGACCCCCTCGATCTCGACGGTCGCGTTGGAGGACAGTCGCACGCCCTGGCGACCGTCTCGGCCCCGGTGAGCGCGGTCGCGGCGCACACGCGGGAGCCGGCGGGCACGGGCGTGAGGAACCGCACGCGGTCCAGCCCTAGTTCATGGCCATCGCGACGCTGCCCACCTCGACCAGCGACGAGGCGAGGCGTGGGAGCAGCGACAGGGTGAGGAACCCGTGCGCGATCGTCGTGCCGAACGGTCCCGAGGCCGCGCGCTCCGGGTCGACGTGGATCCACTGGTGGTCCTCGGTGGCGTCGGCGAACGCGTCGATGCGCCCCTGGTCGATCGTGAGCCACTCGCCCGTCGCGCGCCGGCCGACGGCGTCGGCGAGCGCGGCGGGGGAGTCGACCCGGATCGGCGTGCCGGTCGTCGTGCTCATGCCTTGGCCCCTTTGCACGAGCCTGCGGTGCCTCGCTCCGGCACACCTCGTTCCTCGGCGTACCTCCGCGGGGGCTCCTCGTGCTCATGCCTTGGCCCCTTTGCACGAGCCCTGCGGTGCCTCGCTCCGGCACACCTCGTTCCTCGGCGTACCTCCGCGGGGGCTCCTCGTGCTCATGCCTTCGGCCCGCCCGCGACGTAGAGCACCTGGCCGGAGACGAACGAGGCCTCCTCGGAACAGAAGAACGAGACCGCGGCGGCGATGTCCTCGGGCTGCCCGACGCGCCCCACGGGCACGTCCTTAGCGGCGGCGGCGAGGTAGTCCTCCAGCGGCATGCCGATGCGCTCGGCGGTCGCCGCGATCATGTCGGTGGCGATGACGCCGGGGGCCACGGCGTTGGCCGTGACCCCGAACTTTCCGAGCTCGATCGCGAGGGTCTTGGTGAAGCCCTGCATGCCCGCCTTCGCGGCGGAGTAGTTCGCCTGGCCGCGGTTGCCCAGCGCGGACGTGCTGGACAGGTTGACGATGCGGCCCCAGCCGGCGGAGACCATGTGCGCCTGCACGGCCTTGGACATCACGAACGCGCCGCGCAGGTGCACGCGCAGCACGGCGTCCCAGTCGTCCGGGGACATCTTGAACAGCAGGTTGTCGCGCAGGATCCCGGCGTTGTTGACCAGGATGGTGGGGGCGCCGAGTTCCTCGGTCACCTGGGCGACGGCGGCCTCGACGGCGTCCGCGTCGGCGACGTCCACGCCGATGCCGACCGCGCGGCCGCCGCCCGCCACGATGCCGGCGGCGGTCTCGGCCGCCTGCTCGGTGCGCAGGTCGAGGACGGCGACGGCGTGCCCGTCGGCGGCCAGGCGGCGGGCGGTCGCGGCGCCGATGCCGCGGGCTCCTCCGGTGACGATCGCGGTGCGGAGCTGGGGTGTCTGCCCGGTCATGCGGGGTCCTCTCCTCGATGTGGCTGCGGGGGTGGTGCTGCAGATGTGGCTGCAGTGCCGGGTGCGGGGACGGCTCGAGGGGCGCGACGGTGCGCGGCGGGACGCCGACGATCTGCACGGGCACGACCTCCTCGTCGTTGCTGCTGGCGCCCCCAGTCTGGACCGCGAGGAGCCCAAACATTCATACCGACTGCGCGGTATGTGGCGCCGAGCGCACATGACGGGCGGCGCCCGTGCGGCCGACCTGCGCGGTTGACAGGCGTCGTCGCCCCGGCGTCTACTGAAGGTGTTCGAACGCATGTTCGAACGATGCAGGGGTGAGCCAGGCGTCGCGTGCCCGCGCGCCGTGGTGCCCGGTCTGGGTGCGTCGTGCGGTGGCGCGGCGGCACCCCGGGAGGAGGTCGAGTGACGGTCGTCGCCCCTCCGCGTACCTCGGACCCTGCTCCCGGACCTGCTCCCGGACCTGCTCCCGGACCTGCTCCCGGATCTGGACCCGGACCTGTACCTGCCCTCGACCGGGTCGCCGCCGCCCGGGCGGCGCTCCGGGCGGCGGAGCAGCGCACCGGGGGCGGGGCGCGGACGGCGGAGGCGGGCGGCGGCCGGCTGCTGCCGGTGCACCCGGACCTGTCCGCGCTCCTGCCAGGGGGCGGGCTGGCCGCGGGCACCGTGCTCGCGGTGCGGGGGTCGACGACGCTCCTGCTCGCTCTGCTGGCCGAGGCCTCGCGGTCCGGGGCGTGGGTCGCGTTCGTCGGCGCGCCCGCGGTCGGGATGCTTGCGGCCGCGGACGCCGGGATCGCGCTCGGGCGGGCCGTGCTCGTGCCCGCCCCCGGCCCGGACGCCCCGGCCGCGGTCGCCGCGCTGCTCGACGGGATGGACGTGGTGGTGGTCGGTCCGGGGGCCACCCTGGCGGGCGCCGACCGGCGCCGCCTCGCCGCGCGCACCCGGGAGCGGGGCGCGGTGCTGGTGGCGCAGGCGGCGTGGCCGGGCGCGCACGTCACCCTCGACGCGCGGGGCGGCACCTGGTCCGGCGTCGACCGCGGGGCGGGGTGGCTGCGTCGTCGGACCCTGAGCGTGCTGCGCACCGGCCGCGGCGCCGCCGCCCGGCCGGTCGAGATCGAGGTCGACGTGCCGCTGCGGGTCGAGGCCGTCGTGGGTGGCGTCCCCGCTGTCGGGGACGTCGTCGAGGATGCGAGCGAGCAGGCGGACGAGCGAGCTGATGAACGAGCCGGACGGCCGGGCGCCCGGCTGCGGGTGGCGTGATGCGGACCGCCGTGGTGTGGGTCCCCGACTGGCCGGTGGTGGCGGCGCTGGCCGTCGCGGGTCTGGACGCGCACGTCCCCGCCGCGGTGCTCGGCGCCCGGTCCGGCGGCGGGACGGGCGCGGGGCACAGCGTCGTCGCCGTCTCGGCCGTCGCCCGCGCGCAGGGGGTGCGGCGGGGGATGCGCCGCCGGCAGGCGCAGGAGCGGTGCCCCGAGGTGGCGCTGCTGCTGGCGGACGACGGCCGCGACGCGCGCGAGTTCGAGCCGGTGGCGCTGGCTGCCGAGACGGTCGTCGCGGGCCTCGAGGTCGCGCGCCCTGGCCTGCTCCTGCTGCCGGCCGACGGGGCCGCGCGCTACCACGGGTCCGAGCTCGCGCTGGCGCAGGTCCTCGTGGGGGCGGTCGCCGAGCGCACCGGGTACGAGAGCCAGGTGGGGGTGGCCGACGGCCTGCTCGCCGCGGTGCTCGCCGCCCGCGAGGACGCCGTCGTGCCCGCGGGCGCGTCGGCCGCGTTCCTCGCGGACCGGCCCGTGGGCGAGCTGGTGCACGCGACCTGCGACCCGGCGGGGGTGGCCGCCGTGCGCGAGGCGGCCGGGCTGTGGTGGCGCCTCGGCCTGCGCACCCTCGGCGACCTGGCCCGGCTGCCGTCCCCGAGCGTGCAGGCCCGGTTCGGGGACCTGGGCGCCTGGGCGCAGCGGCTGGCCCGCGGCGAGGACCTGCGCCCGCCCGCCCGGCGTCGCGTCGAGGCGGACCTCGCCGTCGCCGAGGAGCTCGACCCGCCCGCGCTGCGCGTCGACGTCGCGACCTTCGCCGCGCGCCGCCTGGCCACCGAGCTGTACGACCTGCTCGCCGCGCGCGGCCTGGCCTGTGGTCGGCTGCGCATCACCGCGCGCACGGCCGCCGGCGGGGACCTCGGCGGGGACGACCTCGGCGGGGTGGACGGCGACAGCGGCGCCGTGCTGGAGCGCGTGTGGCGTACGGACGACGGCGCGGCCGGCGGGATGAGCGCGGCGCGGATCACCGACCGGGTGCGGTGGCAGCTCGAGGGGTGGCTGACCGCGGCGTCCGCCCGGCGGGGCAGGTCGGGTGCGGTGGCGGACCCCGTCGTCGCGCCGATCGCGCACCTCGCCCTGGCTGCCGAGGACGTGGTCCCGGCCACGACGCACCAGCCGGGCCTGTGGGGCGCCGACGCGGGCGAGGGCGAGCGCGCCCGCCGCGCGCTCGGGCGGGTGCAGGGTCTGCTCGGCGGGCACGCCGTGCTCACGGTGGAGCTGCAGGGCGGCCGCGGGCCCCGTGACCGGGTGCGCCTCGTGCCCTTCGGCACGGAGGGCGCACCCGGTCGCGACCCGGGGCTGCCCTGGCCCGGGGCCCTGCCCGGCCCCGCGCCGGCGGCCCTGCCGGCCGACCCCGTGCCCGCCCGGGTGCTCGACGCCGCGGGGCGCGACGTCGTCGTGGACGCCCGGCTCGCGATGAGCGGGGAGCCCGCCGTCGTCGTGTGCGGGGGCGGTCGTGGCGACGAGGTCGGGACGCAGGACGTGGCGGGGGTGACGGGGTGGGCAGGCCCGTGGCCGCTCGCCGAGCGCTGGTGGTCCGCCGGTGGGGGCGCGCGCCGCGTCTACCTGCAGGCCGTGCTCGACGACGGCCGGGCGCTGCTGCTGGCGCAGTCGGGCGGCGCGTGGCGGGTCGAGGCGTTCTATGACTGAGACGGAGGTGCAGCGGAGGGTGGGGGCTGAGGAACGAGGCACGCGCCTGGGGCGGAGCCGCAGTCTCGGTCATCAGGAGAGCTATGACTGAGACGGAGGTGCAGCGGAGGGTGGGGGCCGAGGAACGAGGCACGCGCCTGGGGCGGAGCGGGTACGCCGAGCTGCACGCCCACTCGGCGTTCAGCTTCCTCGACGGCGCGTCGCACCCGGAGGAGCTGGCGGCGGAGGGCGCGCGGCTGGGGCTCGAGGCGCTGGCGCTGACCGACCACGACGGGCTGTACGGGGTGGTCCGCTTCGCCGAGGCGGCCCGGAAGGTGGGGCTGCCCACCGTCTTCGGCGCCGAGCTGCACCTGCCCGCGCCGCAGACGGCGGGGGCCGCGCCGGGCACCGCCGGGAGCCGGCCGGTGCTCGACCCCCCGACGGGCGTCCCCGACCCGCGGGCCACCCACCTGCTGGTCCTGGCGCGCGGCACCCAGGGCTACCGGAACCTGTCGCGGGCGATCGCTACCGCGCACCTGGACGCGGGGGTCAAGGGCAAGGCCCGGTACTCCCTCGAGGAGCTCGGCGCCGAGGCGGGCGGCGAGTGGCTCGTGCTCACCGGGTGCCGCAAGGGTGCCGTCCGGCGCGCGCTCACCGCGCCCGGGCCGGGCGGTGGGGTGGCCGCGGCCCGGCGCGAGCTCGACCTGCTGGTCGACGCCTTCGGGCGCGACAACGTGGCCGTCGAGATCACCGCGACCGGCGACCCCCGGGACGCCGACCTGCACGACGCGCTCGCCGGCCTGGCGCGCGACGCGGGCCTGCCGCTCGTGGCGACCACGGACGCGCACTACGCCCGCCCGCGCGACGCCGACCTGGCGGGGGCGCTCGCCGCCGTGCGGGCGCGGTCCTCGCTGGACGGCATGGACGGCTGGCTGCCGGGCGGCCCCACGGCGCACCTGCGCTCGGCCGCCGAGATGCGCGCGCTGCACCGGCGGCACCCGCAGGCGGTGGCGACCGCGGCGGAGCTCGCGGCCGAGTGCGCCTTCGACCTGCACCTGGTCGCCCCGAACCTGCCGCCGTACCCGGTGCCCGACGGCTACGACGAGGCCACCTGGCTGCGTGAGCTGGTGCGCCGTGGCGCGACGGACCGGTACGGGCCCCGACCAGGGCAGGGTCACGACGGGTCCGCGGGCGCCCGGGCGTGGGCGCAGATCGACCACGAGATGCAGGTCATCGAGGACCTGGGCTTCCCCGGGTACTTCCTCGTCGTCTACGACCTCGTGGAGTTCTGCCGCCGCCACGGCATCCTGTGCCAGGGCCGGGGGAGCGCCGCCAACTCGGCGGTCTGCTACGCGCTGGGCATCACCGCGGTCGACGCCGTCCGGCACGGCCTGCTGTTCGAGCGCTTCCTCGCACCCGAGCGGGACGGCCCGCCGGACATCGACATCGACATCGAGTCCGGGCGCCGCGAGGAGGTCATCCAGCACGTCTACACGAAGTTCGGGCGCACCCATGCGGCGCAGGTGGCGAACGTCATCTCCTACCGGCCGCGCTCGGCCGTGCGCGACGCCGCCCGCGCGCTCGGGTACGACGTCGGGCAGCAGGACGCCTGGAGCAAGTCCATCGAGCGCTGGGGGTCGCTGCGGGGGCCGGACCCGACCAGCCCGGCGGCCGACCGGACGGCCCGCGACGCCCGGGCGTCGGCCGGCGCGCAGCCGAGCCGGACCGTCGTGAAGGGCATGGTGAAGGGCATGGCGAAGGACGCCGAGAAGGAACGGCTGTGGGGAGGCGGGGACCGGTTCGTGGACCCGCTCGCGACGGACGCGGGCGAGACGCGCAGGGCCGACGACTCGCACGATGTCGTGCCCGGGCAGCGGCCGCGGTCGGCCGAGGAGGAGGGGCAGATCCCCGCGCCGGTGCTCGACCTGGCCGAGCGCATGCTGCGCCTGCCCCGCCACCTGGGTATCCACTCGGGCGGGATGGTGATGTGCGACCGGCCGGTGATCGAGGTCTGCCCCGTGGAGTGGGCCCGCATGGAGGGGCGCACGGTGCTGCAGTGGGACAAGGAGGACTGCGCCGACGCGGGGCTGGTGAAGTTCGACCTCCTGGGCCTGGGCATGCTCACGGCGATCCGGTACGCGTTCGAGACGGTCGCCGAGCACACGGGGGAGCGGCTCACGCTGCACGGCCTGCCCGACGACGACCCGGCGGTGTACGACCTGCTGTGCGCGGCCGACACGGTCGGGGTGTTCCAGGTGGAGTCGCGTGCGCAGATGGCGACGCTGCCACGGCTGCGCCCGCGGGAGTTCTACGACATCGTCATCGAGGTCGCGCTCATCCGCCCCGGGCCCATCCAGGGCGGGTCCGTGCACCCGTACATCGAGCGGGCGCGGGGCCGGGAGCCGGTGACCTTCCTGCACCCGCTGCTGGAGAGCTCGCTCGGCAAGACCAAGGGCGTGCCGCTGTTCCAGGAGCAGCTCATGCAGATGGCGATCGACGTCGCGGGCTTCAGCGCCAAGGAGTCCGACCAGCTCCGCCGGGCGATGGGCTCCAAGCGGTCCGTCGAGCGTATGGAGGAGCTGCGCGGGCGGCTCATGGCGGGGATGGCGGAGAACGGGATCACTCCGGACGTCGCCGAGCAGATCTACGACAAGCTCAAGGCGTTCGCAGACTTCGGCTTCCCCGAGTCGCACGCGTACTCGTTCGCCTACCTCGTGTACGCCAGCTCCTGGCTCAAGGTGCACCACCCGGCCGCGTTCTACGCGGGCCTGCTGGCCGCGCAGCCCATGGGGTTCTACTCGCCGCAGTCGCTGTCCGCCGACGCGCGCCGGCACGGCGTTCAGGTGTTGCGCCCGGACGTCAACGCCTCGCGGGCGCTCGCGGGCGTGGAGCGCACTTCGCTGGTTGAGCCTGTCGAAACCCCGCCGGTTGAGCCTGTCGAAACCCCGCCGGACGGGGGGTTCGGGCCGGAGCCGGACCCGGCGCTGGCGGTACGCCTCGGGCTGTCCGCCGTCCGGGGGATCGGGGACGAGCTCGCCGAGCAGATGGTCGCCGAGCGGGAGGACGGCCCGTTCCGGGACCTGCGGGACCTGGCCCGCCGGGTCGGGCTCAGCACCTTCCAGCTCGAGTCGCTCGCGACCGCGGGCGCGACGGAGGGGCTCGGCACGGGACGCCGGGAGGCGCTGTGGGCGGCGGGCGCCCTCGGTCAGGAGGGGCCGGGCACCCTGCCGGGTGTGTCCGTCGGGGTCGACGCCCCGACGCTGCCGGGTATGACGTCGGTCGAGGTCGACGTCGCGGACGCCTGGGCCACCGGCATCACGCCGGGCTCGGCGTCGCCGCTGGAGCACGTGCGCGAGGGCCTGGAGCGGGCGGGCGTGCTCACCGTCGCCCAGGCGTTCGCCACCGAGGCCGGCCGGCGGGTGGCGGTCGGCGGCGTCGTGACGCACCGCCAGCGCCCGGGCACGGCGGGCGGTGTGACGTTCCTGTCGCTCGAGGACGAGACGGGGCTGCTCAACGTCATCTGCACGGTGGGCCTGTGGCGACGGTTCGCCGCGGTGGCCCGCGGCGCCCCCGCGATGGTGGTCCGCGGCCGGGTGGAGAGCGCGGACGGCGCGGTCAACCTGCTCGCGGAGCACCTCGCGCCGCTGCGTCTGCCGGTGGCCACCCGATCGCGGGACTTCCGGTGAGGGGCGTCGTCACGGTGCCCGGGCCGGACGGGGAGAGGGCTCGGCGCCCGCTGCGAGGACGCCGTGAGTTCACCGTGCCGTCGCCGACACGCCGCGCCCGGTCCACGCGGCGGCCACGGGGCGGGTCGACGCTCGACGGCATGCGAACACGACAGGCGCTGAGCTCTGTGCTGCTCGCCGGGGCGCTGGTGGCGACAGGCGTCGTCCCCGCGACCGCCGCCGATGCCCCCGCCGGTGCTCGACAGGGCGCCGGCCAGGAATCTGAGCGCGGACGCGGCCAGCACGGGCAGCGGACGTTCGACCTGCAGGCACACCGGGGCGGCGTGGCGATGACGGTCGAGAACACGCTGCCCGCGTTCGCGAAGGCCCTCGAGCTCGGCGTGAGCACGCTCGAGCTGGACGTGCAGATCACCGCGGACGGGTACGCGGTCGTGACCCACGACCGCGATCTCAACCCCGCCAAGTGCGTGGACACCGGGCCCGCGTTCCCGGACGACCCCGAGTACCCGTATGTGCCCGGCACCACGTACATCAAGGACCTCACGCTCGCCCAGGTGCGCACGATCGATTGCGGGTCCCTGCGCCAGCCGCAGTTCCCGGACCAGGAGGTGCACCCCGGCGAGCGCCTCCCGCTGCTGTCGGAGGTCTTCGACCTCGTCAACGACTACCGGGCACGCCAGGTCACGCTGAACGTCGAGACCAAGGTCGAGGCGGGCGCACCGGAGCAGACCGCGCCGCGCGAGCAGTTCGTGCAGGTCGTGGCGCGGGAGGTGCGCCGCGCGCGCCTCGTGGACCAGGTGACGATCCAGAGCTTCGACTGGGGCTCGCTCATGCGAATGCGCGAGGTGGAGCCGCGGCTGCCGGTCGTGGCGCTGACCAACGGCCAGCAGTTCCTGCAGCAGAGCCAGGCCGGCGCGTCGCCCTGGCTCGGCGGCCTCGACATCGACGACTTCGACGGCTCGCTGCAGGAACGGTTCGTCGCGGCGGCGGTGTCGTTCGGCGCCGACGCCGTGTCCCCGGTGCACGGCGACCCGCAGGACGGCACCGTCGACGACCCTGGCTACGTCCCCTTCACCACGCGCCGGCTCGTGGACGCCGCCCACGACGCAGGCATGCGCGTGATCCCGTGGACGGTCGACGACCGGGCGACCCTCGAGTTCCTCATGGACCTGGGGGTCGACGGACTCATCACCGACGCCCCGGACCTGTTGCGCAGCATCATGGCCGAGCGACACCTCAAGCTGCCCAAGCCGTACCACGCGCGGCGGCACCGCGAGGCGCCGTCGCCCGCGGGCGACGTGGGCTGATCACCACGGGCCGGTCGCGGAGGGCAGCCCCCGCGCCGGGCGGTCAGTCGACGGGTGCGAGGACGCAGACGACGAACGTGCTCCGCCCGCGGCGGAGCAGGTAGCAGACCCGTTCGGTCGCGCTCTCGCCCGCGAGCTCGTCGCGGTAGCTCCATCGCACGTCCACCCACAGGAGGCCCCAGCCTGCCTCGTCGACGGCCACCACCTCGGGGACGGCCGCGACGGCCTCGCGGGCGTCGTCGGCCATGGGGCGCGACCGGTGCAGGTCCAGGACCTCCTCCGGCGAGGTCAGGACGCTCGACGCGGTCTGGCCGGCGTGCAGGGCGGGCAGGTCGAAGCGCTCGGTGAGGTCCTCCAGGTCGCCCGCGCCCAGCGCGAGCCCGAGGTCCGTGAAGAAGGTCGCCAGCGCCTCGCCGTCGTACGTGTCGGCCGGCTCGGTCCCCATCCGCCCACGGTAGCGCCGTGGCATCATCAGCGCCCATGAGCCCTCGTGGTGCGCGACGCCTCCTGCCTGCCGGTGCCGTGCTGCTGTTCCTGTCCGCGTGCGCTCCCGCGGGCCCCGCCGGCGGGGACGACGTCGCCGCGGCGGCGGCCCGATGGGGGACGGCGCCCCGGTACGTGCTGACCACGACGGCGACGGGCTTCGATCCGGTGCCGATGTCGGCCGGCGCCTACGGCACCGACGGGTTCTCGCTGATCTTCTCGGACGACACGGGCAGTACCTTCCTGCTCACCGCCACGGGCGACGCGATGAGCGCGGACGACTGCGCGACCGGCCAGGTCAGGGACACCACCGGCGGCTCGGTGGACGGTCCCGTCATGTGCACGGTGGAAGGGGAGCTGTTCCACCGGACGTCCGGGGAGGCGGAGGAGTTCGTCGTCGTGCGCGACGGGGTCGAGCTGCGGGTCTCGGGGCCCGCGGTCGACCGGGCCTCCCTCCGGGAGGCCGCGGAGCACGTCCGCGTCCCGACCGACGACGAGCTGGCGGAGCTGGTGTCCGAGGCACCCACGACGCAGGAGCCGGTCGAGCGCGGCGACCTGCCGCCGGGGGACGGCGCCCCCGACAACAGCGTGGGCCTGGGTGGCTGAGGGCACACCGTCAGGTCGGTGCACGGGCACACCCCGAGCTTCGTCGACGGGTGACGGGCGCCGCGGCCGCTACCAGGCCTGCGCGAAGACGTCGGCGAACAGCTCGTCGGGGTCGACGTCGAGTCCTCGAGCGGTGAACCACGTGCAGACGTTGCGGCAGTCGCGGTGCAGCAGGTCCGCGCCGAACGGGTTCGCCACGAGGTCCACGACCTGGGGCAGGTCGATGATCACGAGGCGTCCCCCGTTGTCGGCGTTGTCGGCGCCGTCGACGAGGATGTTGTACGGCGACAGGTCGCCGTGGGCCCACCCGAGGCGGGAGATCACCCCCATCCCGCGGCGCAGCTGGTCGAACCACTCCGCCAGCAGGTCCGGCGCGGGCCGGGTGCGGGCGAGCCGGGGCGCCGCCTCGTAGGTGCCGTCGTCCGTCTCCCCGCCGACGAACTCCATGAGAAGCTCCGTGCCGTCGATCTGCACGGGGTAGGGGACCGGTGCACCGGCGTCCCAGAGCCTCGACAGCGCCAGGAACTCGGCGTCGGCCCACTGGGTGGCGGCCACGGCCTTGCCCCACGACGACTTGCGGTCCTCGATGGCGCGCTGGTCGCGGGTGCGCCGCACGCGGCGCCCGTCGGTGTACTCGCCGTCGCGGTGGAACTGCCGGTGGTCGCGGCTGCGGTACCGCTTGGCGGCGAGCAGGCTGTGGCGTGTCGGGTCGTCGGGCACGGCGCGCTCGAGGAGGAAGACGTCCGCCTCCTTGCCGGTCTTGAGGATGCCGAGCTCGGTGTCGAACGCCGCGTCGGCGGTGACGACCCAGTCGGGCCGCGGATCGGGGCCGCGCTGGCCCTTGGTCACGGACGTCCAGGTGGACCACCGCTGGTCGGGGCCGGGCTCTGCCGGGAGGACACCGTCGGCCGGCAGGGCGGCGGCGAAGGGGAGAGGGGGAAGGTCGTCGATCTGTTCGTTCCGGGGGTGGTGCTGGTGCACGCGAGGCTCCTGCTCAGGCAGAGGAGCTCGCTTCGCGGCCCCTCAGGATCGGGTGGTGACCGCCCGCCGGAGAGTCTCCGGGTGGGCGCACGTGACGACGTCGTCCATCGTTCTGCCCTCCTTCGCTGCGGGCCCGCGCCGATCGCGTGCCGCCAGCCGAGAGCATGCCAGCGGGTCCTCGCGTGGGTCCAGGTCTTTTCGGTTCGGCCTTTTCTTCGCGTTCGGCCTTCTTCCCGCTCGTCCCGCTCCGTATCGTGCGGGGATGGGATTCGTGCCGGTCGTCGACGACGACGAGGGGGTCGCCGTCCGCACCAGCAGGCGGCTGAGCACCACGACCACCCTCGTCCTCGGACGGCACGGGGAAGCCGGGCCGGGCGCCCTCCTCGTGGACCCGGCGTGGGAGGCGGACGAGCTCGCGGCGATCGCCGCCGAGGTGCGGGCCCGCGGCGCGCGGGTGGTCGCGGGGTTCGCGACCCACGCCCACCACGACCACCTGCTGTGGCACCCGGACCTCGGGCTCGACGTGCCGCGCTGGGCGACCCCGCGGGCCGCCGGGGTGGCGGCGTCGGCGCGCGCCCGGCTACGCGCCGAGGCCCGCGCGGACGCGCGGTGCTACGGCGGCACGCCCTCTCCGCCGGAGGTGCTCGACCTGATCGGGCGCGTCGCGCCTGTGCCGCCGGGCGACCGGGGCGTCCCCGACCCGGAGGGTGTGCTGCCACCCACCGAGATCGTGACGCACGAGGGCCACGCCCCCGGGCACGGGGCGGTGTGGCTGCCGCGCAGCCGCGTGCTCGTCGCGGGGGACATGCTCAGCGACGTCGAGCTCCCGCTGCCGTGCGACGAGATCACCGGGCCCGGCATCGGGGTCAGGGGTGCCGCGGCGCGCGACGTCGCGACCTACCTCGAGGGGCTCGAGCGGCTCGCGCCGTACGTCGCGCGCTGCGCCGCCCTCGTGCCCGGCCACGGGGCACCGACGACGGATCCCGGCGCCCGGCTCGACGCCGACCGGCGCTACCTCGACGCGGTGCTGGCGGGCCGGCGCCACGACGACGCACGGCTCGCGCGCCCCGACATGGCCGCCGAGGACCGCCGGCTCCGCGACGCCGTCCGGGGCTGACGGGTCACGAACCGAGGGTGGTCGCCCAGGCCGTCGCCTGCTCCCAGACCGGCTGGGTGTCGTAGCCCATCTGCGCGAGGGCCGCCCAGACCACGCCGACGACGGCGTAGAGGCTGACCGGGGTCATGACCAGCCACTCGCGCCACGACCCGGCGTCGCCCAGGATCGGCAGCGAGAGGTTGCCGCCGTCGCGCCACACGTCGTCGAACGGCAGCACCCGGAAGCGGCGCACCCAGTACGGGGAGCGGAACTTCAGCGGCCACAGGAGGGGGACGCCGGCCGTGGTGAGCATGTCGCCGATCACGTGCACGGCGCAGCCGAGCGCCACGCAGAACGGCATCCAGTTCCACTCCTCGGGCGCGAAGACGGCCACGCAGGCGGCGAGGAACAGCGACAGCGTCCAGTTCCACCAGCGGCGCCCGCCGGTGACCTTCCACGCGCGCAGCGCGAACGCGATGAGGAGCACCGCCAGGATGCCCGGGCCGACGAGCACCTCGCCGAAGGCCTCCGTGCGGATCGAGACCATGCCCATCACCCAGGCGATCGCGGTGAAGACGGCGATGCCGAGGATCGAGTGGGTGCCGTTGCGGTGCCCGCCGGAGACGGCCGCGACGATCTTGGCCACGCCCTCGGAGACGGGCGGCAGCGAGTGCGCGATGGTCCCGTTGTGGTGGTCGGCGTCGGGCAGCAGGGCCGCCCCCGCGCACACGAGGGCGCCCGTCATCACCCCGACGTCGGAGACCGGGTGCCAGCCGAACGCGAACGGGGCCGTGGACGTGACCGCGACCCAGGCCGCCGCTCCCGACGCGGCGTGGTGCCCACCCATCATGACCTGCGGCGCTCCTGTTCTCGGCGTGCCCGACGACTCGTCCAGTTCCTCACCCTTGACCGGTTGGTCCTCGGGCCGAGGAGGACGCTACACGCCGCCGCCGACGCGCCGGGCGAGCGTTCCGGCGACGTCGGGAGGGGCGGTGCGGGCGGGCCGAGGATTGCGAGAGCCCGGCCTGCCCGTGCTATGTTTTTCCCCGCACCGAGACGGCGTTACGACGCTGTCGAGGTCCACTCGTCCGGGTGGCGGAATGGCAGACGCGCTAGCTTGAGGTGCTAGTGCCCTTTATCGGGCGTGGGGGTTCAAGTCCCCCTCCGGACACTCGTTGAGACAGCGACGACGAAGGCCTCCCGGTCCACAACGGGGGGCCTTCGTCGTTCCGCGACGGAGCGTCCGTGGCCGGGTGTGGCACCGTACATCACGGCTGCCGTCGGCGCGATCGCTTCGAGACGCACGGTCGCTTCCAACTCCCACTTCCACCTCCCGATGACCGGTCCTGTCGACCCTGCGACGGCGCGGAGCGCAAGGGCTTGACGGTGGCGTAGGCCGGTCCCCGGGCGGGGTCTCGGGGCCCGTCCTACCGTGGATGCACGCCCGTCAGGACGGACTCGTTCCTCGGCCCTGCCCCGTCTGCTCTCCGCCTGACCGCACCGGAGAGCGACTCCGCGCCACGATCGCCCTGCTCGAGGAGGAGTGTCCATGAGCACGCAGCCGAACGGGTCGAGCGGAACCGGCGCGGCATCGGCGGCAGCACCGCCGAGCGGGGCCAAGGACCACCGGTGGGCGGGGCTGGTCGTCCTGGCGACCGCGCTGTCGATGATCGTGCTGGACGGGACGATCGTGGGCGTCGCGCTCCCCACGATCATCCGGGAGCTGCGCCTGGACCTGAACGACGGCCAATGGGTCAACGCGTCCTACTCGGTCGTGTTCGCGGCCCTGCTGCTGTCCGCGGGTCGCCTGGGCGACCGGCTGGGCCGCCGCAACCTGCTCCTCGTGGGCGTCGTGGTCTTCCTGGGCGGCAGCATCCTCGCCTCGCAGGCCGACGGCGCCGGGACCCTGATCACGGCGCGCCTGGTCCAGGGGATCGGCGGTGCACTCGTCCTCCCGGCGACCCTGTCGACCGTCAACGCGACGTTCCGCGGCAAGGAACGGGCGATCGCGTTCGGCGTCTGGGGCGCGGTGATCTCGGGCATGGCCGCGGTCGGGCCGCTCCTGGGTGGCTGGCTCACCACGTCGTTCACCTGGCCGTGGATCTTCCTCGTCAACATCCCGATCGGTGTGGCGGTCATCATCGGGGCACTCCTCGTGGTCCCCGAGACCCGCGCGCACATCACGGTGCCGGGGCTCGACGGTCTCGGCCTCCTGACGAGCGCGCTCGGGTTCGGCGCGGTCGTCTTCGCGCTCATCGAGGGGCAGTCGCTCGGCTGGTGGGCGCCCGAGGCCGAGCTCAAGGTCTTCGGCCTTGTCTGGGGGACGGGCGCCCCGATCTCGCCCGTGCCGGTCATCGGCGCGATCGGCGTGCTGTTCATCGTCGCGTTCGTGCTCTGGGAGCGGCACCGCGCGCGGATCGCCCGCTCCGCCCTGCTCGACCTCTCGCTCTTCCACATCGCGACGTTCCGCTGGGGCAACCTCACCGCGATGCTCGTCGCGATCGGCGAGTTCGGCCTGATCTTCGTGCTCCCGCTCTACCTCGTGAACATCCTGGGCCTGACCACCATGGGCGCGGGCCTGGTGCTCGCGACCATGGCCGCGGGCGCGTTCTTCTCGGGGGCCATGGCCCGGCATCTCGCCGCCGCGATCGGCTCGCCACGCACGATCGTCCTGGGCCTCGTGCTCGAGGTCGTCGGCGTGCTCGCGGTGGCCCTGGTCGTGACGCCGACCGTGTCGTCCTTGCTCGTCGCGGCCCTTCTCGTGATCTACGGACTGGGGCTGGGCCTCGCGTCCGCGCAGCTCACGGGCACGACCCTCGTCGACGTCCCGGCCCAGGAGTCCGGCCAGGCGTCCGCGGCGCAGTCCACGGCCCGCCAGCTCGGCTCGGCGCTCGGCACCGCATTCATCGGGGCGGCGCTCGCGATCGGCCTGTCGACCACGGTCCCGCCCGCCCTGGAGACGGTCGACGACGTCCCGCCCGCCGTCGCGACCCAGATGGCCGACGCGACGCAGCAGTCGGCGGGCGGCACCATCCCGGAGCTGCGCGCCGAGGGCACCCGGAGCCAGCTCGGCGAGAAGACGCCCGAGGTCGTCGACGCACTCTCCGACGGGTTCAGCGACGGCACCCGGGTCTCCCTGTTCGTCGCCGCGGGATTCCTGCTGCTGGGCCTGCTGTGCTCGCTGCGGGTCGTCGCGGCGGCGCGACGCGAGGAGCCCGAGCGGGGTGCGACGTCGTGACCGCTCGCGACTATTTCGAGGTCCCGGCCTCGAGGATCGACACGATCGAGAACAGCGTGAAGCAGACCGCGCCGAGTCCCACCAGGACGTGCGCACCGACGAAGTAGCCTGGCTGGGAGAAGGTCGCCTCGAAGAGGAACGCCGCGAAGAACAGGCACGCGAGCGCCGTGGCCACCGGGATGATCGGGATCCGGTTGGCGAGGGCGAAGACCTGGCGCCACACGAGCGCGAGCAGCAGCACCTTGGACAGGATGCTGAAGCAGATGAGGCCCAGACCGATCAGCACGGTCCCGGGGGCCAGGCGCGCCGACTCGTCCGAGCCGAACAGCACCACGAGCCCCAGGACCACGTTGACGGTTCCCATCGCGACGACCCACCACGACCAGCGGTAGCGCTCGGCGTCGCCGAACTCGTTGCGCACCTGTCGCACGATGCTCGCGACGAGCGCGACGAGCGCGGAGCAGATCAGTGACAGGCCGGTCATGACGTGTCCCGCGACCAGCGCGGTGTTGCCGCCCTTCGCGTAGAGGGTTACCGCGACCACGAGCCCGATCAGTGCGAGCAGCGCGGGGATCGCGATCAGCACGGCACCGACGCCACGTGAGTAGGCACCTTCCGGCGCACCGCCCCCGACGGGACGCGCAGCGCTCTTCTGAATGAGCACGAACTTGGTCGACGCGGTGGCCACGGTGCTCACGCATCCCGCGATGAACCCGATGCCGAGCACCACGTGCCCGGCCGCGACGAACTGCGGCTCGTCGCCCCGGGTGATGATCGCGACGCCCCAGATCACCGTCGCGAGGGCGACCGCGTACCCGAGCGCCGGCAGCGCGACGACCCAGAACTGGCCGTACCGGTGGACGAGCTGGCGGATGATCGTCGCAGCGGTCGTGAAGAGCGCGATGCAGATCGCCGCCAGGGCGATGTTGACGTGGCCGGCGACGAAGTGGTCCGCGTCGTCACCGCCAGACAGGACGTAGAGCCCGAATGCGAGGCATACCGCCCCCATCACCAGCGGTATCGCACGGAAGAGGACACTGATCGTCGGGTTCATGCTCACCCCTCGGCCGGGACGTACCGTGCGGGCAAGCGTAGGTCAGGCGACGGACGACGGCCCGTCGGAGAGCCCTGACCGCCCTCCTCGACGAGGCCGCTGCGCCCGGGCCTGCGGCGACACGGCCGGACCGCCGTCCCGCCAGCGCTGTCGCGGTGCGGCACACTGGGGG
The DNA here is from genome assembly GCF_059445465.1 of Isoptericola sp. Y541. Classification (NCBI taxonomy): domain Bacteria; kingdom Bacillati; phylum Actinomycetota; class Actinomycetes; order Micrococcales; family Promicromonosporaceae; genus Isoptericola; species Isoptericola sp. Y541. Next base: position 24,996 of record NZ_JCAIUJ010000003.1, read on the forward strand.
CACGTGAGGGGCACGGTCGGCGAGAGGAGCCCACGGGTGTCGAAGCACTCCAGCGAGAATGTCCCCGCCTGGCTGCGGTCCTCGGCCGGATGGTCGTGGCGGCTCATCGCCCTGACGGCCGCCGTGGCGCTCGTGTTCTGGGCGACGGTGCAAGTGCAGCTCGTCTTCGTGGCCGTGTTCCTCGGGCTCGTCTTCGCCTCGGTGCTCAACCCGGTGGCCGGCTTCTACGCGAAGATCATGCCCCGCCCGCTGGCCACCGCGCTCGCGATCCTCAGCGCGTTCCTCGTCCTCGGCGGCCTGATCACGTACGTCGTGGCGTCCGTGGCCGGCCAGTGGGAGCAGCTCGCCGGCCAGTTCGACACGGGCGTGCAGCAGATCCTCAAGTACCTCGAGAGCGGGCCGTTCGGCCTGTCCGTGACGGTCGACCAGATCAACGAATGGATCAACCAGGGCCGTCAGTGGCTGACGGACAATGCCGACTCGCTGGTCAGCCAGGCGGCACAGAGCGCGGGGTCCGTCTTCGAGGGCTTCGCGATCTTCGCTCTCGCGATCTTCAGCACCGTCTTCTTCGTCGCGTCGGGCGGGAAGATGTGGCGGTGGTTCCTGGGGCAGATCCCGGAGCAGCACCGCTCGCGGTGGCAGGCCGCGGCGGGTGCCGGCTGGTACAGCTTCTCGGGCTATGCCCGGGGCACCGTCATCATCGCCTTCACCGACGGCGTCCTGGCGTTCATCCTGCTGACCATCCTCGGCGTGCCGCTCGCGGCGCCCCTGGCCGTCCTCGTGTTCATCGGCGCGTTCATCCCGCTGATCGGCGCGCCGCTGGCGATGATCATCGCGGCCGTCGTGGCGCTCGCGGCCAACGGGATCGTCACGGCGCTCATCGTCACGATCGGCATCGCGCTGATCGGCCAGCTCGAGGGGCACGTGCTCCAGCCGCTCATCATGGGTAAGCAGGTCGCGCTGCACCCGCTGGTCATCGGCCTCGGCGTCACGGCCGGCACGGTGCTGGCCGGGATCCTGGGCGCGATCGTCGCCGTCCCGCTCCTGGCCGTCGCGTGGACGGTCTTCGCCACCCTGCGGGGTGACCGCCCGCATCCGGAGCGCAACGGGTCCGGGGAACCGGACGACGGGTCGCCGCCCGGCGAGGACGGCGGACAGGACGACGCAGGGCACGAGGACGCGGGGTCGGACGAGGCGGGGTCGGAAGAGGTGTCGCACAGCGACGGTGCCGCGCGCTCGGGGAGCGTCGGACAAACAGCGTGAACCGGCTCCGGGGCGCGTGCCAGGATGCGCGCATGGAACCGTTCGTCCTCGCCACCGACCGCGTCCGTCTCTCCGTCCCGACGGGCGCCGACGTCGACCGGATCGCCGACGTCTGCGCCGACGCCGCCATCGCGCGGTGGACCACGGTGCCCACGCCGTACGGCCGGTCGGACGCCGAGGGGTTCGTCACGGGGATGGTCGCCGAAGGCTGGGCCCGGGAGAAGAACTTCACCTGGGCGATCCGGGAGCCTGGCGGCGTCGACGGCCCGGTGCTGGGCATGGTCGGCGTCAGCTGCGAGGACGCCCCCGGCACGGACCGCATGGGCGAGCTCGGGTACTGGTGCGCCCCGGACGCGCGGGGCAGGGGCCTCACGACCGAGGCGGCCCGCCTCGTCGTCGACTGGGCGCTGGACCCGGAGGGCCTGGGCCTGGCGCGTGCGCACTGGCTCGCGTACGTGGGCAACTGGCCGTCGCGGCGCGTCGCCTGGAAGCTCGGGTTCCGGTACGAGGGCACGCTGCGGCGGTTCGGACTGCAGCGGGGCACGCGGCACGACTCGTGGGTGGGTTCGCTGCTGCCGGACGACCCGCGCGAGCCGAACGAGCCGTGGCCGGCCGAGGCATCCGCCGCCTGACCGGCCCCGATATCGGGTTGCCGCGGGCGCAGGGGGCGTGGCATGGTCGTCGCCGTCCCTGCGGCTCCCGCCGCGCGTGAGAGGGGACGGCTCCCGGACGAGAGGCGGCCACGGCGATGACGGGCACCCAGGCCACCGCCTGACCGCGTCGACCCCACGGCTCCCCGCCGGCCACGTGCCGCGCGCGAGGAGAGAAGTCGGCGTACCCGCCGTCCGTCCTCCCCACGCCACCGCTGGAGCCCGCCCGTGCCTGTTACCCACCCCTCCGTCGCCCTGCGCGACGTCACCTTCTCGTGGCCCGACGGGGCCACCCCGATCGCCGGCGTCTCCGGCGCCTTCTCCCGTGGCCGCACCGGCCTCGTCGGCCTGAACGGCACCGGAAAGTCCACGCTGCTGCGCCTCGTCGCCGGCCGGCTGCGACCGTCGTCGGGTGCGATCGCCGTCTCCGGGGACGCGGACTACCTGCCGCAGCACCTCACCCTCGACACCCGCGCCACCGTGGCCGACCTGCTCGGCGTGCGCGGCGTCGTGGACGCCGTGCGCGCCATCACGGACGGCGACGTGGCACCCGACCGGCTCGAGAGGCTCTTCGACACCGTCGGCGACGGCTGGGACGTCGAGGAGCGTGCGGTCGCCGCGCTCGGTGCTGTCGGGTTGCCCGCCGCCGACGGCGTGCTCGACCGCCCGGTCGGCACGCTGTCGGGCGGCGAGGCGATGCTGGTGGCAGTCACCGGCGTGCGGCTGCGCGGCGCGGACGTCGCCCTGCTCGACGAGCCTACGAACAACCTGGACGGCGCCGCGCGCGAGCGCCTCCACGAGATCGTGCGCACGTGGCGCGGGGCGCTGGTGGTGGTCTCCCACGACCGCGACCTCCTCGAGCTCGTGGACGACACGGCGGAGCTGCGCACCGGCTCCCTGGCGACCTTCGGTGGGCCGTACTCGCAGTACGAGCAATGGCTCGAGGGGCAGCAGGAGGCGGCCCGCCAGGCGCTCCGTGACGCGGAGCAGACGCTGCGCCGGGAGAAGCGGCAGCGGGTCGAGGCCCAGGAGCGCATCGCGCACTCCGAACGGCAGGGCCGCAAGGACGCCGCGAACAGCCGGTACGTCAAGGCCGTGATCAACGACCGCCGCAACTCGGCGCAGAAGGCGCAGGGCGCGCGGCGCGGCGCGGCGGCGGACAAGGAGGCCGTCGCGCGGGCCGCGGTCGAGTCGGCCGAGCGGTCGGTGCGCGACGACGACCGTATCGTCGTCGACCTGCCCGACCCCGACGTGCCCGCGGGCCGTCGCCTGGCCGTGCTGCGCGGGACGGACGGCCGCGAGCTCGTCCTCGCCGGGCCGGAGCGCGTGGCACTCACCGGCCCCAACGGCGTCGGGAAGACGACGCTTCTGGAGCAGCTCGTCGGGGGGTCGCCGGACGCACGGCCCGAAGGCTTCGGCTCGGGCGCCCGGGCGGAGGCGCTCACCGAGCGGGTCGGCTACCTGCCCCAGCGGCTCGACGTGCTCGACGACGACCAGACGGTGCTGGACGCGGTCCGCTCGGGTGCCCCGCACCTGACCCCGGGCGAGCTGCGCAACCGCCTCGCGCGGTTCCTCGTACGCGGCGACCAGGTGGACCGACCCGTCGCCACGCTCTCGGGCGGGGAACGCTTCCGCGTCACCCTCGCCCGACTGCTGCTGGCCGACCCGCCGGCGCAGCTGCTGGTGCTCGACGAGCCCACCAACAACCTGGACCTCACCAGCACCGATCAGCTCGTGCAGGCGCTGTCGGCCTACCGCGGCGGCCTGCTGGTGGTGAGCCACGACCGGGCGTTCCTGGAGCGCGTCGGGCTCGAGGCCGAGCTGGTGCTGGGGGCCGACGGCACCCTCGCGCGCACCTGACCGCCAGCATGCCGGGAGGAGCCCGGGTCCGGGCTCGTCCCGGCGGTGCGGCGACTACGGTGGGCCGCATGACGACCGAGCCGACGACCCGCCCGACGACCGGACCGACGGGCAACCCTGTCGTGCCGCCCACCGCCCCGACCAGCGCCGAGGACGAGGTCGCGCGGATCTGTCAGGACCTGCTGCGGATCGACACGTCGAACTACGGCAACGGCGAGGGGCCGGGGGAGCGGCGGGCGGCGGAGCACGTCGCCGCGCTGCTCACCGAGGTGGGTCTCGAGGTGGAGCTGTTCGAGTCGGAACCCGGCCGGACCTCGGTCGTGACGCGGCTCGAGGGCACCGACCCCACGCGGCCCGCGCTGGTGCTGCACGGGCACACCGACGTGGTGCCCGCCGCCGCCGAGGACTGGTCGGTGGACCCGTTCGCGGGCGAGGAGATCGACGGCCTGCTGTGGGGTCGCGGCGCGGTGGACATGAAGGACATGGACGCGATGATCCTGTCCGTGGTGCGGCAGATGGCCCGCGAGGGACGCCGCCCGGCGCGCGACGTCGTCGTCGCCTTCTTCGCCGACGAGGAGGCGGGCGGCGTCCGCGGCGCGCAGTGGGCCGTGCGGCATCGGCCGGAGCTCTTCGAGGGCGCCACCGAGGCGATCAGCGAGGTGGGCGGCTTCTCGGTGGAGGTCGGCGGCCGGCGCGCCTACCTGCTGCAGACGGCGGAGAAGGGCCTCGCGTGGCTGCGCCTGGTCGCCGACGGGCGGGCCGGGCACGGCTCCCAGGTGAACCACGAGAACGCGGTGACGGAGCTCGCCGCGGCGGTCGCGCGCATCGGACAGCACAGCTGGCCCTCCACGCTCACGCCCACCGTGGACCAGCTGCTGCGCGGGGTGTCCGACCTCACCGGCCTCCGGTTCGATGCCGAGGACCCCGACGCGGTGGACGCGCTGGTGGCGGCGCTGGGCCCGGCGGCGAAGTTCGTCGGCGCCACGGTGCGGAACACCTCCAACCCGACCCAGCTCGAGGCCGGGTACAAGGCGAACGTGATCCCGGGCCGCGCCGAGGCCGCGATCGACGTCCGGCTGCTGCCGGGGCACGAGGAGGAGGGGATGGCGACCCTGCGCGAGCTGGCCGGCCCGCGCGTGCGGGTGGAGCCGATCCACCAGGACACCGCCCTCGAGGTGCCGTTCTCGGGCGACCTGGTCGACACGATGGTCGCCTCCCTTCTGGCGGAGGACCCGGGGGCAGTGGTGCTGCCGTACACGCTCTCGGGCGGCACGGACAACAAGTCCCTGTCGCGCCTCGGCATCACCGGCTACGGGTTCGCCCCGCTGCGGCTACCCGGGGACCTCGACTTCGCCGGCATGTTCCACGGCGTGGACGAGCGGGTCCCGGTCGACTCGCTGCGCTTCGGCACGCGCGTGCTGGACCGGCTGCTGCGCACCTGCTGACGGCCGCGGACGACCGCACACGACGGGCGCGTCAGGCCGCGCCCAGCCGGGCCAGCAGGTGGCGGGTCTGCTGCACGTACCCGCCCCCGAACAGCACGGCGTGCACCGCGAGCGGGTACAGCTGGTGCAGGCGCACCCGGTCGCGCCAGCCCGGCGCCGGCGGGTGCGCCGCCTCGTAGCCGGCCATGATCTCGTCCAGGTGCGGCGCGCCGAAGAGCGCGAGCATCGCCAGGTCGGCCTCGCGGTGCCCGCCGTGCGCCGCAGGGTCGATCAGCACCGCCTCGGCGGCGGACGCCGGCCCGGGAGCCCACAGGACGTTCCCCGACCAGAGGTCGCCGTGCACGCGCGCCGGCGCCTCGCGTGCAGCTGGGCCGGCGAGCGCGCCGAGCCGCCCGCACACGCGCTCGAACGCCGCAGCGTCCTGCGCGGTGAGCACGCCGCGCTCGCGCCCCTGCGCGGCGACCGGGCGCAGCCGCGCGTGGGCGTAGAACGCCGGCCAGTCGCCCCACGTGCCGGCGACCATGGGCAGCGGGTCGTCCAGCGGGCCGAAGTACCCGCGGACCGCCCCGGGCGGCAGCACGCCGAAGCCGTCCGCCCCGGCGTCGTGCAGGACGGCGAGCCGGCGCCCGAGGTCGCGTGCGGCGCTGGGCGTCGGGCGCGCCGCCGAGACCCGCTCGAGGTCGAGGTGCCCGGCACCGACGTCGAGGACCCGGGCGACGCGCGGGCCGCCCGGCACTCCGAGCCAGCGCAGGCCGGCGGCCTCCGTGTCGAAGAACCCGGGCGGAGCGTCGGGGCGGGACTTGCGGAAGGCCTCCGCCATGCCCGTCACCTGCCCCTGCTGTCGCCCGCTGTCGTCTGCTGTCACCTGCGCGTCCTCCTCGACCGGTGCGGTCGAGGTCAGAACGTCGGCGTGACCTTGATGATCTTGCGGCGCAGCCACACCCGGCGTTCGCCACCCATGTAGAGGCGGGTGCGGGCGAGCTCCCACCGGCCGTACTCGGCCTCCTCGGTGAGCATCCTGCGTGCGTCCGGGACGCTGGTGCCCCGGTCGATGGTGAGCACGCGGTACTCGTACTGTCCGTGCTTGCGCCAGGCGGACGTCGCGCCGGAGCGCGCGCCTGCCTGCGTCGTCGACGGGATCGAAGCCATCCGCCGTCCTCCCGAAGTGCTCGCGGGCGGTTTTTGTCTGCCCATTGTGCCCCCGGGGCGCTACCGTCAGAGCATGACCGCAGACCCGCGTGCCGCGCTGGACCGCTTTGTCGCCGCGTTGGAGGCGCACTACCACGCGGTGTCGACCCGCAGGGGGGACGACGACCCGGCGGTCGACGACGCGTACGAGGTGCTGGCCGACGCGTTCGAGGTCTACGAGGACGCGCTCGCCCAGGTGTACTCCGAGGTGACGCCCTTCTTCCTCGACGACGGTGAGGACGACGGCGACGAGGACGACGACGACGAGGACGACGACGGCGACGAGGAGGAGGACGACCTCGACGCCGATCTCGAAGGTGCCACCGACCGCGCCGAGGTGGAGCCCCCCGGCCAGGCCTACCAGCGCTCGGGGTAGCCGATCTCGGGGGCGGACACGTCGTCGAGAGCGGCGTGCACCTCGCCCGGGAGGTCGAGGTCCAGGGCCGCGACGGACGCGCGCAGTTGCGCCGGGGTGCGGGCGCCGACGATCGCGCTCGCGACGGTGTCACGGGCGAGGAGCCACGCGAGGGCCACCTCGAGCGGTGCGCGGCCGAGCCCGTCGGCGGCGGTGGCCACTGCCTCGACCACCGACGAGGAGGCCGCGTCCAGGTAGGGGTCGACGAAGGCCGCGAGGTGCGCGGACGCCGCCCGGGAGTCCGCCGGGATCGCCCGCCGGTACTTGCCGGTGAGAACGCCACGGCCCAGCGGGGACCAGGCCAGCAGGCCGAGGCCGAGGGCGTCGGCGGCGGGCACCACGTCGCGCTCGGCGCCGCGCTGCAGCAGGGAGTACTCGAGCTCCAGGGCGGTCAGGCCGGTGGCGTCGGCCTCCAGCAGGGTCGCCGCGCGGGCCGCCGCCCACCCGGGATGGTTGGAGAGCCCGACGTAGCGGGCCCGGCCGGACGCGACGGCGAGGCGCAGTGCGGAGACGGTCTCGGCGAGCGGCGTCGTCGGGTCGGGGCAGGCGACCAGGAACAGGTCCACGTGATCGGTGCCGAGGCGGGCCAGGGACGCGTCCAGGTCGGCGAGCAGCCCCGCCCGGGACGCGTCGACGGTGGCCCCGGAGCGGCCGGCGCGCACGCCGCCCTTGGTGCACAGCACCAGCTCGTCGCGGGCGACCTTCACGTCCAGGAGGGAACCGATGAGGCGTTCGGCGTCGCCGTCGCCGTACGTGGCGGCGGTGTCGACGAGGTTCCCGCCCGCGTCCACGAAGTCGCGCAGCTGCTCCCCGGCGTCGAGGTCGTCGGTGTCCCGCCCCCACGTCATCGTCCCCAGGCCCAGCTCGGACACGCGCAGGCCCGTGCGGCCCACCTGACGACGCTCCATGGCGGGCCAGGCTACCGGCAAACCCTCTGCGCCCGGGTAGTGTGACCGCCCGTGAATGCCTGGGAAGCGATCCTGCTCGGCCTGGTCCAGGGCCTGACCGAGTTCCTGCCGATCTCCTCGAGCGCGCACCTGCGCATCGTCGGGGAGCTGCTCGGCGGGAGCGATCCCGGGGCGGCGTTCACCGCGATCACCCAGATCGGCACCGAGGCGGCCGTGCTCCTGTACTACCGCCGCACCATCCGGGACATCTGCGTCGCCTGGTGGCGTTCGCTCGTGGGTGCCCACGGCCGCGACTGGCGGGCCCGCCTCGGCGCGCACGACGCGCAGGCACGCATGGCCTGGTTCATCGCGCTCGGCTCGATCCCCATCGGCGTGCTCGGCCTGCTCTTCCAGGACCAGATCGAGACGTACCTGCGCAACCTCTGGATCACCGTGACGACGCTCGTCGTCTTCGGCCTCCTGCTGGGTTGGGCGGACAAGATCGGGCGTCGCACCCGCAAGCTCGACGAGCTGACGCCGCGCCGCGCGGTCGCCTTCGGGTTCGCGCAGGCACTGGCGCTCATCCCGGGCGTGTCGCGCTCCGGTGGCACCATCACCGCGGGCCTGCTCATGGGGTTCACGCGCAAGGCCGCCGCGGACTACTCGTTCCTGCTGGCGGTCCCCGCCGTCCTCCTCTCAGGCTTCTACCAGCTCGCCAAGTCGGTCGGCGACGACCCCGCCCCCGGGGCGCCCGGGGCCGGCGCGACCCTCATCGCCACCCTCGTGGCGTTCGTCGTCGGCTACGTGGTGATCATCGGCTTCCTCAAGCTGATCACCACGCACTCCTTCATGCCGTTCGTCTGGTACCGGCTCGGCCTCGCGGCCGTGGTCGTGGTGCTGCTCCTCACCGGGGTGCTCACGGCGAACGGCGGGATCGTCGTCTGACGGGTCGGCCCGTGACCTTGCCGGTGACGGACCCGGTGACCTGACCGGTAGCCTGGGCGCGTGCGTTCCTGGCCCGCCCCGCAGATCCCCGAGCTCCCCGAACCGGCCGACGGCCGCCGCACCCCCGTCCGGGTGCACGACAGCACCACCGGACGGCTCGTGGACCCGGCGCCCGGGGAGTCCGCCCGCTACTACGTGTGCGGCATCACCCCGTACGACGCGACCCATCTCGGTCACGCCAGCACCTACCTGGCGTTCGACCTGCTGCACCGCGCGTGGCTCGACGCGGGCAAGGACGTGACCTTCGTCTCGAACGTCACCGACGTCGACGACCCGCTCCTGGAGCGTGCCACGGCCACCGGCGTCGACTGGCGGGACCTGGCGGCCGACCAGATCGCGCTGTTCCGCGAGGACATGACGGCGCTCGGCATGGTCCCGCCCGCCACCTGGACCGGCGCGGTCGAGTCGGTGCCCGCCGTCGTCGAGGCCGTCGAGCGGCTGCTGGAGGCCGGCTTCGCCTACCGCGTGCCGATCGAGCCGGGCGCGGGCGGCGACGACCCGGGCCTCGGCGACGTGTACGCCGACCTGTCCGCCGACCCCGACTTCGGCCGGGTCGGCGGGTTCGACCCGGCGACCATGGCCGCGCTCTTCGCCGAGCGCGGCGGCGACCCGCAGCGCGAGGGCAAGAAGGATCCGCTCGACCCGCTGCTGTGGCGGCGCGAGCGCGACGGCGAGCCCGCGTGGGACGGCGCGTCCCTGGGCACGGGCCGCCCGGGCTGGCACATCGAGTGCGCGGTGATCGCCCGGGACGGCCTCGGCCTGCCCTTTGACCTGCAGGGCGGGGGAGCGGACCTGCTGTTCCCGCACCACGAGATGTCCACCTCCCACGACCGCCTGCTCGGCGGCGGCGGCGCCCGGGTGCATGCGCACGCCGGTCTGGTCGCGTACCAGGGCGAGAAGATGAGCAAGTCGCGCGGCAACCTCGTGTTCGTCTCCGCGCTGCGGCACGCGGGGGTCGACCCGATGGCGATCCGGCTCGCGCTGCTCGGCCATCACTACCGGGACGAGTGGGAGTGGACCGACGCCGACCTCGACGCCGGCACGGCGCGGCTCGAGCGGTGGCGCACCGCGGTCTCCGGCAACGGCGGCCCCGACGCGGCCGGCACGCTCGCCGCCGTCCGCGCCGCGCTCGCCGACGACCTCGACGGCCCGGCGGCGCTCGCGGCCGTCGACGCCTGGGCCGACCGCTCGCTCGAGGAGGGCCGCGACACCGCGTCCGACCACGAGGGTGCTCCCGGCGTGCTGGCCCGGGCCATCGACGCCCTCCTGGGCGTGCGGCTCTAGCCTCCGCGCCTTCGCCCCGCCCGGCTCAGGCGACCGGGTCCGCCCGGATGCCGTCGTCCATGCTCAGCAGCCCGGTGCGGACCAGGGCGTCGACCCAGTCCTCGAGCTCCCCGACCTCAGGCGCGGGCGTCCACCGCTCGCCGATCCGCACCGACCCGGACCACACCGGCAGCGCGATCGTGGCGCCGAGCGCCGGGTTCTTGCCGAGGCCGCCACGAACACAAAGGGCGCGAGCTCGACCCCCCCAGTACGTCTCACCCTCGATGCTCGTCACGGTGCGGGCGTGCAGGCTCGGCCCGTCGAGCTCGGCGTCCAGACCGCCGTCAGGATGTCGGATGAAGGAGGGGTGGGCCTAGCCCCGGTCGCCCTTGTCCCCCTTGTCGCCCTCCCCGCCCTTGTCGCCGCCCTTGTCCCCGCCCTTGTCGCCGCCCTTGTCGCCGCCCACGTCGCGGCGGCGCAGATAGCGCTCGAACTCGCGGGCGATGGCATCGCCGGACGCCTCGGGCAGCTCGGCGGTGTCCTTGGCCTCCTCGAGCTGCTGCACGTACTCCGCGATCTCGGCGTCGTCCGACGCGAGCTCGTCGACGCCGTGCTGCCAGGCCTCGGCGTCCTCGGGCAGCTCGCCCAGCGGCACCGGGGCGGCGATCAGCTCCTCCACCCGGGTGAGGATCGCCAGCGCGGCCTTCGGCGACGGCGGGTTGGCGACGTAGTGCGGCACCGCCGCCCACAGCGACACGGACTGGAACCCGCGCCGGTCGGCCTCGTGCTGCAGCACCCCGACGATCCCCGTGGGGCCCTCGTAGGTGCTGGGCTCGACGTCGAGCACCGCCTGCAGCCCGGAGCTCTCGGTGGTGGCCGTCATCGGGATCGGGCGGGTGTGGGGGACATCGGCGAGCAGCGCGCCCAGGGTGACCACGGTGCGCACGCCGTGCTCGGCGGCGAGGTCGAGCAGCTCCGCGCAGTACGACCGCCACCGGAACGACGGCTCGATGCCGTGCACGAGCACCACGGAGCGGTCGGGCAGCTCGGCGACGGAGACGGTGGTGGTGGGCCAGGTGAGCGTGCGCTCCCCGTCGGGCCCGGTCTCCGTGACCGGGCGGTTCACCTGGAAGTCGTGGTAGTCCTCCGGGTCCAGCTCCCGCACCTGGTGGGCGTCCCACACCTCGGCCAGGTGGGTGAGGGCCGCGGTCGCGGCGCTCCCGGCGTCGTTCCATCCCTCGAACGCGGCGATCATCACGGTCTGCCGTGCGGCGTGGCGCCCGGTGTTCTCCGGCTCGGTCGTCATCCGTCCAGCGTATACAGCGCCCGCGCGTGCCCGACGTCACGCGGACGCGGGGAATGGGCGCGCGCCCGGTCCGTACGATGGAGGGGTGCCAGAGACCCTCGCCCCCGCCCCGGAACCGACCGCCCCGACCCTGCCGGCCGCGGTCCTGTGGGACATGGACGGCACGCTCGTGGACACCGAGCCGTACTGGATCGCGGCGGAGCACGAGCTCGTGGCCGAGCATGGGGGCACGTGGAGCGACGAGCAGGCGCTGCAGATGGTCGGCAACGCCCTGACGGTCTCGGCGGCGATCCTGCGCGACCAGGGCGGTGTCGACCTCCCCGTGGATGAGATCGTCGAGCGGCTCCTGCGGCGCGTGATCGAGCAGGTGCGCGTGGAGGTGCCGTGGCAGCCCGGCGCGCTGAACCTCCTCACCGCGCTGGCCGACGCGGGCGTGCCCTGCGCGCTGGTGACGATGAGCTACACCGAGCTGGCCGGGGAGGTCGTGTCGCGGGCTCCGGCCGAGTCCTTCGCCACGATCGTCACGGGTGACCAGGTGACGCGGGGCAAGCCCGACCCGGAGCCGTACCTGCTGGCGGCCGAGAGGCTAGGCGTCGACGCGAGCGCCTGCGTCGCGATCGAGGACTCCCCGACGGGGATCGCGTCGGCGCGCGCCGCGGGCGTGACCACGCTCGGCGTCGAGGCCGTGCTGCCCGTCCCTCGGCTGGAGGGCCTGAGCCGCGTGTCGTCCCTGGAGAAGGTGGACGTCGCCACCATCGCGCGCATCGGCGCCGGGCAGGTCGTCGACCTCACGGTGTGACGGTGACGGTCACGGTGTGACGGGCGCAGCCGCCTCGACCTCGACCCCGAGCCGCTCGCGCAGCGCCTCCGCCGGCACGACGGGCGGCTCGCCGCCGAACTCGGGGCACACCGACTGGTGCGCGCACCACCCGCACAGCCGGCTGCGCCGCGGCCGCCAGTCCCCGGTGCGCGCCGCGTCCTCGATCGCCGACCACAGGGCGCGCACCTTGGCCTCCGTGGCCTCGAGCTCCCGCTCGCTGGGCTCGGCCCGCAGCACCTGGCCGTCGCCGAGGTACACGAGCTGCAGCATGCGCGGGAGCACCCCGCGCTCGCGCCACAGCACGAGCCCGTAGAAACGCATCTGGAACAGGGCCGACGCCTCGTACCCCGGGCCGGGCGCCCGGCCCGTCTTGTAGTCGACCACCCGCAGCGCGCCGTCGGGCGCGACGTCGAGCCGGTCCACGATCCCCCGCAGCGCGGGACCGTCGTCCAGCAGGGTCTCGACGCGCAGCTCACGGGCCTCCGGCTCCAGCCGGTTGGGGTCCTCGAGCGTGAAGTACGTGCCGAGAAGCTTGCGCGCGCGCCCGAGCCAGTCCTCGGGCGTGGTGCCGGCGGCGTCGCCGCCCGGCTCGAAGAGCGTGGCGTACCGCGGCTCGGCCGCGACCAGGCGGTGCCACTCGCCCGGCAGCAGCGCCACCGCCGCCTCCGGGGTGCGCTCGCCGCGCGGGGCGTCGTAGAGCCGCTCGAGGACGGCGTGCACCAGCGTGCCGCGCGCCGCGGCCGACGACGGGGGCTCGGGCAGCCGGTCCACGACGCGGAAGCGGAACAGCAGCGGGCACTGCATGAAGTCGTTCGCGCGAGACGGCGACAGCCCCGGGATGCGCACGGAAGGCGCCGCGGGCGCTGCGGGTGCCGTGGGCGCCGTGGGACCCGTGGTCGTCGTCATGCGCGTCACCCTACGGGCGGCTCCGGACACACCCGGACACGCCAGGACGCACCCGGTGCGGCGGCTAGCCTGGCCCCGTGACCTCTCGCTCCCGGGGATGGGTGGTCGGCCGCGTCGCGGGCGCCCCCGTCCTCGTCACCCCCTCGTGGTTCCTCGGCGCCGTCGTCCTCACCCTGGTGTTCGCGCCCACCGTCAGCCGGTTCTCCCCGCAGATGGCGACCACCAGCGTGCTCGTCGTCGCCTTCGCCTTCGTGCTGCTGCTGTTCGCCTCCGTCTTCCTGCACGAGATGGCGCACGCGCTCGTGGCCAGAGCGCGCGGGCACAAGGTGACCGAGCTGGCCGTGACGCTCTGGGGCGGGCACACGGCGTACACGGGCGCCGGGGCGCGCCCCCTCGACGGCGCGCTGGTCGCCGTCGTAGGGCCCCTGACCAACCTGGTCCTCGCCGCGGCATTCTGGGTCGCGTTCCAGCTCCAGCCCGCGGCGACGGTGCCGTCGATGCTGCTGCTCGCGGGGGCGTTCTCGAACGCGTTCGTCGGGATCTTCAACCTGCTGCCCGGCCTGCCGCTCGACGGCGGGCAGATCCTCGAGTCGATCGTCTGGGGTGCGACCGGCTCCCGCACGCGCGGCACCGTGGCCGCCGGCTGGGTGGGTCGCGTGGTCGCCGTCGGCGTCGTCGCGTGGGCGCTGCTATGGCCGCTGCAGGACGGCCGGTCGCCCTCCTGGGTCACGGTCGTCTGGGCGGCGCTCATCGGCGCGTTCCTGTGGTCCGGGGCCGGTGAGGCGATCAAGGGCGCGCACTCGCGGGCGCAGGTCGCGGGGCTGTCCGCGCGCGGGCTGGCCGTCCCCGCCGTCGTCGTCCCGGTCGGCACGACGGTCGCCGGCGTGTCGGACGCCGCGGCCGCCCACCCCGGCGCGGTCGTGACCGTGGCCGGGCCACAGGGCGAGCCGGTGGGCTGGGTGGACCCCGCGGCCGCCGCCAGCGTGCCCGCCGACCAGGCGCGCATGACCCCGGTCGAGGCCGTCGTGGTCCCGTTCCCGCCCGGCTCCGCGGTGGCGGCCGGCCTGGAGGGCAACGACCTGCTGACCCACCTGGCCCGCGCGTCGTCCGGGGCCCGCGTGGTGCCGGTCGTCGAGGGCGGCCGGGTCACCGGGGTGCTGGACGTGGCGAGGGTGGCGGCTGCGCTGCGCCGGTAGACTCGCCCGTCGTGACTCCCGCCGACCCCGCACCCCGCCCGATCGACATGTCGACCTCTCTCTCGACCGACTCGACGGCCGGCACGGCCACCGGCGCCGAGCTGCGCCGGGGCCCTCTGCGCGTGGGCGACAGGGTGCAGCTGACCGACCCCAAGGGGCGCCTGCACACCATCACCCTGCAGCCCGAGGGCACGTTCCACACGCACAAGGGCTACTTCCGGCACGAGGACCTCATCGGGCGCCCCGAGGGGTGGGTCGTGACCAACACGGCCGGCATCGAGTACCTCGCCCTGCGGCCCCTGCTCAGCGACTACGTGCTCTCCATGCCGCGCGGCGCGGCGGTCGTCTACCCGAAGGACGCCGGCCAGATCGTGCAGATGGCCGACATCTTCCCGGGCGCGCGCGTCGTCGAGGCCGGCGTCGGTTCCGGCGCGCTGACCATGTCCCTGCTGCGTGCCGTCGGCGACGCCGGCGAGCTGCACTCGATCGAGCGCCGCGAGGACTTCGCCGCGATCGCGCGCGGCAACGTCGAGTCCTTCTTCGGGGGCGCGCACCCGGCGTGGCGGCTCTCGGTCGGCGACCTGTCCGACGTGCTGCCCACCGTCGCGGACCCCGGCACCGTCGACCGCGTGGTGCTCGACATGCTCGCCCCGTGGGAGAACACCGACGCCGTCGCGGAGGCGCTCGCGCCCGGCGGCGTGCTCATCTGCTACGTCGCGACGGCCACCCAGCTCTCCCGCACCGCCGAGGACCTGCGCGCCGACGGCCGGTTCGCCGAGCCCCAGGCCTGGGAGTCCATGGTGCGCGGCTGGCACCTGGAGGGCCTGGCGGTGCGCCCGCAGCACCGGATGATCGGCCACACGGGCTTCCTGGTGACGGCGCGTCGGCTCGCGGACGGCGTCACCCCTCCCGAGCGCACCCGCCGCCCCTCGAAGGGCGCGTACCCCGGCCCGGAGGCGACCTGGTCGGAGGAGGCCCTGGGCGAACGCCCCGTCTCGGACAAGAAGGTCCGCCGGGTGCGCCGCGACCTCGGCGTCGCTCCCGGGGACGGGGCGCCCGACGCGACGGATGCCGCCCCCGAGGCACCCCTCGAAGTCTCCCTCGAAGCTCCCCGCGAGGACCCGGAGCAGGTCTGAGGCCCGGTCACCGGGAGGTCTCGGTCGTGTGAACGTCGCGACCGCTCCGTGAAATGAACCCCCGGACGTCCTTGTTGATGTCTAGGGTGCGTGTTGATGTCTAGGGTGCTTAGTCCGGGGGCACCTTCCCGCCCGGGGAGGCGGCCACCCGGCCCGCACGAGAGGGGATGCGATGACCGACTACCCTGTCCGACCGGAGCCTCGACCGGAGCCGTCGGGGCTCCCCACCGGGCCGAGCCACGACGCGCAGCTTGCTCTCATCGCCGCCAAGAACGAGCGGCTCGCCGAGGCGCTCCGCGCCGCGCGCGACCAGATCGTCGAGCTCAAGGGCCAGATCGACGAGCTCGCCAAGCCCCCGGGCACCTACGCGACGTTCCTCGCGGCGCACGAGGACGGCAGCGTCGACATCTCGTCGGCCGGCCGCAAGATGCACGTGCAGGCGAGCCCCGGCCTCGGGGTCGACACGCTCCGCCCGGGCCAGGAGGTCAAGCTCAACGAGGCCATGACCGTGGTCGAGGCCGGCGGGTACGAGCGCACCGGCGAGCTGGTCACCGTCAAGGAGGTGCTCGACGCCGAGCGGGTGCTCGTGGTCGGTCGCGCCGACGAGGAGCGGGTGGTCCGCCTGGCCGGGTCGGTCGCGGACGCCGCGTTGCGCGTCGGGGACGCGCTGACCGTCGACGTGCGGAGCGGCTTCGTGTACGAGGTGGTGCCCAAGTCCGAGGTCGAGGAGCTCGTCCTCGAGGAGGTCCCGGACATCGCCTACGAGGACATCGGCGGGCTCGGGCCGCAGATCGAGCAGATCCGTGACGCCGTCGAGCTGCCGTTCTCGCACCCGGACCTCTTCCGCGAGCACGGCCTGCGCCCGCCCAAGGGCGTGCTGCTGTACGGGCCCCCCGGCTGCGGCAAGACGCTCATCGCCAAGGCAGTGGCGAGCTCCCTCGCGGGGATGGTCGCGACCACGCAGGGCGGCGACCCCGGCGCGAAGAGCTATTTCCTCAACGTCAAGGGCCCGGAGCTGCTCAACAAGTACGTGGGCGAGACGGAGCGGCACATCCGGCTGATCTTCGCCCGCGCCCGGGAGAAGGCGACCCAGGGCGCCCCCGTCGTCGTGTTCTTCGACGAGATGGAGTCGCTCTTCCGCACCCGCGGCACGGGCCTGTCGTCGGACGTCGAGACGACGATCGTGCCCCAGCTCCTGGCCGAGATCGACGGCGTCGAGCGGCTCGACAACGTCATCGTCATCGGCGCCTCCAACCGCGAGGACATGATCGACCCCGCGATCCTGCGGCCCGGCCGGCTGGACGTGAAGATCAAGATCGAGCGGCCGGACGCCGAGGGCGCCACGGAGATCTTCGGCAAGTACCTCACGCCGGCGCTGCCCATCCACCCGGACGACCTGGCGGAGCACGGCGGCAGCGAGTCCGAGGCGATCGAGGCCATGATCAGCAGCGTCGTCGAGCGCATGTACTCCGAGGACGAGGAGAACCAGTTCCTCGAGGTCACGTACGCCTCGGGGGACAAGGAAACCCTGTACTTCAAGGACTTCAACTCCGGCGCCATGATCCAGAACGTCGTGGACCGCGCCAAGAAGTCGGCCATCAAGGACCTCCTGTCCACGGGGCAGCGCGGCATCCGCGTGGAGCACCTGCTGTCCGCGTGCGTGGACGAGTTCAAGGAGAACGAGGACCTGCCCAACACGACCAACCCCGACGACTGGGCACGGATCAGCGGCAAGAAGGGCGAGCGCATCGTCTTCATCCGCACGATCGTCCAGAAGAAGGGCGGGGACGGTACGCCGCGCACCATCGACACGGTGACGAGCACGGGCCAGTACCTGTAGCCCCGGCCGCACCAGGGGCCCGGACCCCTAGGGTGGTGGCGTGAGCGTTCGTCGCGTGATGGGGATCGAGACCGAGTACGGCGTGCTGGCACCGGGACGGCCGATGGCCAACCCGATGCTCATGAGCTCCCAGGTGGTCATGACGTACCGCGCCCTGGTGGCGCGGGCGGGCGCCCGCCCGCCCGCGCGCTGGGACTACGACGACGAGGACCCGCTGCAGGACGCCCGCGGCTTCCACCTGCAGCGCGCGTCCGCCCATCCGTCGCTGCTCACGGACGACCCGTCGCGCCCTGCGCCCTCGGGGCCGGGCGCGGCAGCCGCCGGGGAGGGACCCGTGTCGGCACAGGTCGCGTCCGCGGGCGGCACGCCCGGGACGTCGGGTCGCGGACGCGCCGCCGGGCGCTCGGCGGCCCGGCAGCAGCCGGAGGACGTCGAGCGGCCCTCCACCGAGGACTACGACGACCCGAGCGCCGCGAACTGCATCCTCACCAACGGCGCCCGTCTGTACGTCGACCACGCCCACCCCGAGTACTCCTCGCCGGAGGTCACCGGGCCGCGGGACGGCGTGCTGTGGGACGTCGCGGGGGAGCGGGTGATGCTGGCGTCGGTGCGGGCGCTCGCGGAGGTGCCCGGCGGCGAGGTGGTGCTGTACAAGAACAACGTCGACGGCAAGGGCGCCAGCTACGGCACGCACGAGAACTACCTCGTCGACCGGGAGCTACCGTTCGGCACGCTCGTCGAGCTGCTGACGCCGTTCCTCGTCACGCGCCAGGTGTTCACCGGCTCCGGCCGCGTGGGCCTCGGGGCGACGGGGGCCGAGCCGGGCTTCCAGCTCTCCCAGCGCGCGGACTACATCGAGGCCGAGGTCGGTCTGGAGACCACCCTGCGCCGCCCGATCGTCAACACCCGCGACGAGCCGCACGCGGACCGCGCACGCTGGCGCCGGCTGCACCTCATCATCGGCGACGCCAACCTGTTCGAGGTCGCGACGTTCCTCAAGCTCGGCACCACCTCGCTCGTGCTCTGGGTGCTCGAGCACCTGGAGGAGCTGGCCGAGGCGGGCGTCCCCGCGCGCGAGGAGCTGGCCGCGCTCCGGCTCGCCGACCCGGTCGCGGACGTGCAGCGGGTGTCGCGCGACCTGAGCCTGACCGTCCGCCTGGAGCTCGCCGACGGCAGCCGCCGCACGGCGCTGGAGATCCAGGAGGCGTACGTCGACGTCGTGGCGCGCGCCCTCGGCGCCGTGGGCACCGGCGAGGGGGTCGAGGGCGTCGACGACGAGACCGCGCAGGTGCTGGACCGCTGGCGCTCGGTGCTGAGCCGGCTCGCCGCCGATCCGGCGACGTGCGCGCGCGAGGTCGAGTGGGTCGCGAAGCGTCGCCTGCTGGAGGGGCTGCGCTCCCGCGACGGGCTGGACTGGGACCATTCGCGGCTGCGCGCCCTCGACCTGCAGTGGACGGACGTGCGCCCGGAGCGGGGCATCTACCACCGGCTCGTGGCGTCGGGCGCCGTGGAGCGCCTCGTCGACGACGACCGCGTCGCGGACGCGGTGCACCACGCGCCCGCGGACACTCGCGCCTGGTTCCGGGGCGAGGTCATGGCGCGCTACGCCGACCAGGTCTCGGCCGCGAGCTGGGACTCCGTGATCTTCGACGTCCCCGGCGCCGCTGCCCTGCAGCGGGTCCCGATGCTCGACCCCGCGCGCGGGACGCGGGAGCACATCGGCGCGCTCCTGGACGCCAGCCCGGACGCGGCCGCGCTGCTCAAGGGGCTGCGCGGCGAGGGATGACCGCCCAGGTGGAGGCGCCCGCGGGGGCGGACGGCCCGCCCGTGGGTGGTCTCTTTCAGCCCAGGGCGCAACCGGCACGGACGTCGGCGCGCGCTGTCGGCCCCAGCGCATAGGCTGGCGATCGCGAGACACTCCCGGAGCCTCCCGCCGGGGGCCCGCAGCAGCAAAGGAGGCGGACCATGGCCGGTCAGGAACGGATCAACCCGCAGCACGAGGACCGCGCGCCCGACGACGACGCGGGCACCCCCGCCCCGGCCGCCCCGCAGGCGTCCGAGCGGGACGCCGAGGTGGACGCCCTGCTGGAGGAGATCGACGAGGTCCTCGAGACCAACGCCGAGTCGTTCGTGCGCGGCTTCGTGCAGAAGGGCGGTCAGTGATCGCCCATGGCCACCATTGATAGCCCAGGCAGCTCGGGGCGGCTCCCGGACGCGTTCCTGCGTCCGGGATCGTCCTCGTTCGTGGACTTCCTCGCCGCCCACGCGCCCGACCGGCTGCCGGGCCACCGCGCCACCCTCGGCGGAGCCGGGGCGTCGGCCGACGGGCTGGCACCGCATGCGACGACCGTCGTCGCCCTCACGTTCGGCACGGACGACGGGGGCCGCGGCGTGATCATGGCCGGCGACCGGCGGGCGACCGCCGGGAACCTGATCGCGAGCCGGGAGATGGAGAAGGTCTTCGCGGCCGACGCGTACTCGGTGGTCGGCATCGCCGGCTCCGCGGGCGTCGCGATCGAGCTCGTGCGGCTGTTCCAGCTCGAGCTGGAGCACTACGAGAAGATCGAGGGCTCCCTGCTCTCCCTGGACGGCAAGGCCAACCGGCTCTCGACGATGATCCGCGGCAACCTCCCGATGGCCCTGCAGGGCCTCGCGGTGGTGCCGCTCTTCGCCGGCTACGACCTCGACCGCGGCTACGGCCGGCTGTTCAGCTACGACGTCACCGGCGGGCGCTACGAGGAGTACGACCACCACTCGGTCGGCTCCGGCTCCGTGTTCGCCCGGGGCGCCCTGAAGAAGCTCTGGCGGCCTGGCCTGGACGCCACCTCGGCCGTGGGCGTCGCGATCGAGGCGCTGTACGACGCGGCCGACGACGACAGCGCGACCGGCGGCCCGGACCCCGTGCGCCAGATCTGGCCCGTGGTCAACGTCGTCGCGGCCGACGGCGTGCGCCGGGTGGGCGACGACGAGCTCGCCGCCTTGGTCGAGCGGATCGTGACCGAGCGGAGCGCGGCCCACCGGGCCGCGCACGGCGACCGGCCCGCCGGCGGCGCCCCGCGAAACCGCCAGCAGGGGACGCAGGGAGGTGCGCACGCATGACGATGCCGTTCTACGTCTCGCCCGAGCAGCTCATGAAGGACCGGGCGGACTTCGCCCGCAAGGGCATCGCCCGTGGCCGGTCCGTCGTGGTGCTGGCCTACGACGGGGGGATCGCGTTCGCCACGGAGAACCCGTCGCGCGCGCTGCACAAGATCTCCGAGATCTACGACCGCATCGCGTTCGCCGCGGTCGGCAAGTACAACGAGTTCGAGAACCTGCGCGTGGCCGGCGTGCGCTACGCGGACCTGCGCGGGTTCTCCTACGACCGCACCGACGTCACCGCGCGGGGCCTCGCCAACGCGTACGCGCAGACACTCGGCACCGTCTTCACCACGGAATCCAAGCCGCTCGAGGTCGAGCTCGTCGTCGCGGAGGTGGGGTCCACCCCGGCCGAGGACCAGATCTACCGCCTCTCCTACGACGGCTCGGTCGCCGACGAGCACGGGCACGTGGTCATGGGCGGACAGGCGGAGCAGCTGGCCGCACGGGTCGGAGAGGCCTGGCACGAGGTCATGACGCTGCCGGAGGTGCTGGCCCTGGCGGTGCGCACGCTCGGAGCGGTGGGGGCCGACGGCGCCGTCGCCCCCCCCGGCGAGGAGCGGGAGATCGCACCCGCGGGGCTCGAGGTGGCGGTGCTCGAGCGCGAGGGCCGGCGACGGGCGTTCCGCCGGCTGCAGGGCGCCGCGCTCGCCGGGCTGCTCGAGCAGCCCGGCGACTGAGACGGGTTCGAGCAGGGCCGAACGGGTCGAGCAGGACCGACAGAGGGAGGCGTCGTGGACCGCAGGATCTTCGGTCTGGAGACCGAGTACGGGGTGACGTGCGCGGCGGACGACGGGCGGGGCCTCTCCGCCGACGAGGTGGCGCGCTACCTGTTCCGCAAGGTCGTGGCGTGGGGGCGGTCGTCGAACGTCTTCCTGCGCAACGGCTCGCGGCTGTACCTCGACGTCGGCTCCCACCCGGAGTACGCCACCGCGGAGTGCGACGACGTGCACCAGCTGGTCGCCTACGACCGCGGGGGCGAGCGCATCCTCGAGGGGCTGGTCGCCGACGCGCAGGAGCGACTGGAGCACGAGGGCCTGTCCGGCAAGGTGCACCTGTTCAAGAACAACACCGACTCGGCGGGCAACTCCTACGGGTGCCACGAGAACTACCTCGTGCGCCGCCAGGGAGACTTCTCGCGGCTTTCCGACGTGCTGGTCCCGTTCCTCATCACGCGCCAGGTGCTCACCGGCGCCGGCAAGGTGCTCGCCACGCCGCGGGGCGCGGTCTTCTGCCTGTCGCAGCGGGCGGACCACATCTGGGAGGCCGTCTCCAGCGCCACCACGCGGTCACGGCCGATCATCAACACCCGCGACGAGCCGCACGCCGATGCCGAGAGCTACCGCCGCCTCCACGTCATCGTGGGCGACTCGTCCATGGCCGAGCCGACGACGATGCTCAAGGTGGGCGCCACCGACCTCGTCCTGCGGCTCGTCGAGGCCGGCGTGCCGATGCGCGACCTCACCCTGGAGAACCCGATCCGCGCGATCCGGGAGATCAGCCACGACCGCACCGGGCTGCACCCGGTGCAGCTCGCCAACGGCCGCACGGCCACGGCCGTCGACATCCAGTGGGAGTACTTCCACCGGGTCCGCGAGCACGTGGACGCGCACCTGGGCGCGACACCCGTCGTCAAGCAGGTGCTGGAGCTGTGGGAGCGCGGGCTGCGCGCCCTGGAGACGTCCAACCTGACCCTGGTGGACCGGGAGCTGGACTGGGTCATCAAGCTGCGCCTCATCGAGCGCTACCAGGCCAAGCACGACCTGGCCCTGGACGACCCGCGCATCGCCCGGCTCGACCTGGCGTACCACGACATCTCCCGCACCGAGGGCCTGTACAACCTGCTCGCCGCGCGCGGCATGGTCGAGCGGGTGGTGACCGACCTCGAGGTCTTCGAGTCGACGGCGGTGCCGCCGCCCACGACGCGGGCCAAGCTGCGCGGCGACTTCGTGCGCGCCGCGCAGGAGGCGCGCCGCGACTACACGGTCGACTGGGTGCACCTCAAGCTGAACGACCAGGCGCAGCGCACCGTGCTGTGCAAGGACCCGTTCCGCAACGTGGACGAGAGGGTCGATCGGTTGATCGAGTCCATGTAGTCGAGCTGGTCGAGATCCGGTGGTCGGGTCTGTCGAGATCCGGCGGCCTCTCTGCGTGGACGCGTTCACGGGCGCCAGGGCGCCCTCCACTTCGGGAGGGATACGTCCACGCGGAGAGGCCGCCGAATCTCGACAGGCCCTCTGGTGGGCGCCTTGCGCACGGTTTTCGGGTGAACGGATACATCGTTCGTCGGGTGGGCATGGCAAGATGTCGCGGTGCTTCGCCGCCGACTGAAACTGCTGCTGGTCCTGCTGCTCGGTGGCACCCTCGTCCTCGGCGGCTGCAGCTCGTCCCTGCTGAATGACGTGGTGCCGACGTCGACGCCCTCGGTGGCGCCCGTGCAGGTGTCGGGAGCTGTGGGCGAGCCGCCCGCCCTCGAGTACACGCAGCCCTACGACGTGGTGCGCTCCGGGGCCCGGACCGTGTGGCCGGGCTCGGGCGAGCCCGTCGTGGACGGCGAGCCGGTGCTGCTCAACATGTACGCCGAGGACGGCCGGGACGGCAGCGTCATCTCCACCACATACATCGACGCGCCGGCCTGGTACACGATGTCGGCCGACTCGCTCGGCTCCAACCTCTACGACACGCTCCGCGGCCAGCAGGTGGGGGCGCGCATGCTGCTCGCCGAGGAGGACGACGAGGTGCCCGTGATCCTCGTGGTCGACGTGCTGCCGACGCGTGCGGCGGGGACGGACGTGCCGGCAGCCGACGGGCTCCCGACGGTCGAGCGGGGCGACGACGGGGCTCCGGAGGTCCGGGTCGACTCGGACGCGGAGCCGCCCGAGGAGCTGCGCGTGCAGCCGCTGGTGCGCGGTACGGGCCCGCAGGTGCAGGTGGGGCAGGTCGTGACGATGCGCTTCACCGCGGTGCGCTGGAGCGACGGGAAGCAGTTCGACACGACGTGGACGCCGGACACCCGCCCGCAGTCCGCGACGGTCGGGATCGGGCAGCTCGTCGACGGCCTCGACCAGGGCCTCGTGGAGCAGACGGCGGGGTCCCAGGTGCTGCTCGTCGTGCCCCCGGACCTCGGCTACGGTGGCACCAGCAGTGACCTCGCGGGCGAGACGCTGGTGTACGTCGTCGACATCCTCGACGCGCACTTCCAGGTGACCGAGGACGAGTCGACCGGCAAGGGCGACGACGGCGGGAGCCCCGACGAGAAGTCCGGCGACAGCGACACGAAGGAAGAGTGAGCCCCGCATGTCCGTGGCCGTCCGTGTGATCCCGTGCCTCGACGTCGACGACGGGCGGGTCGTCAAGGGAGTGAACTTCACCAACCTCCGCGACGCCGGCGACCCCGTCGAGCTCGCCGCGCGCTACGACCGGGAGGGCGCGGACGAGGTCACGTTCCTCGACGTCTCCGCGTCCTCGGGCGACCGCGCCACGATGATCGACGTCGTGCGCCGCACCGCGGACCAGGTCTTCGTGCCGCTCACGGTGGGCGGCGGGGTGCGGTCGACGGACGACGTCGACCGCCTGCTGCGCGCCGGCGCGGACAAGGTGGGCGTGAACACGGCGGCCGTCGCCCGCCCCGAGCTCGTCGCGGAGATCGCGGCCCGCTTCGGGCGCCAGGTGCTGACGCTGTCGGTCGACGCGCGGCGGGTCACGGGAGAGACGGTCACGCCGTCGGGCTACGAGGTGACGACGCACGGCGGCCGCCGGGGCACCGGCATCGACGCCGTCCAGTGGGCGCAGCGCACGGCCGAGCTCGGCGCGGGCGAGATCCTGCTGAACTCCATGGACGCCGACGGCACCACTTCGGGATTCGACCTGGAGATGCTCGCCGCGGTCCGGGAGCGCGTGGGCGTGCCGCTGATCGCGTCGGGCGGCGCGGGCACCCCCGACCACTTCGTCGCGGCCGCCCGTGCCGGCGCCGACGCGCTGCTCGCCGCGAGCGTCTTCCACTTCGGCACGCTGTCGGTCGGCCAGGTCAAGGACGCGCTGGCGGCGGCGGGCATCGAGGTCCGCCGGTGAGCCGGTGTCGATGACGAGCGGCTGTCCATGACCGGGAGACCTCCGGCCGCAGCCCTCTCCGGGTCGCGGCTGCGTCGCTCGGCGACGCTCGTGTGGCGCGGGATGCGCTCCGAGCCCCGCCTGTACGTGCTGGCCGTGGCGGCGTCCGCGCTCTTCGGGGCGGCCACCGTGGCGGTGAGCCGCGCGGTGGGCTGGGCCACGGACGCCGTCGTGGTGCCGGCCATCGGGGGCGACCCGGCGGCGCGGGACCGGATCTGGCTGGCCGGCCTGGTCCTCGCCGCGGTCGCCGTCACCCTCGCGCTCGGCGTGGCGGGTCGGCGCATCTGGGCCGGCTACGGCTTCGCCGCGATCCAGGCGCACCACCGGCGCGGGCTGTCGGGCCAGTACCTGCGGCTGCCCATGTCGTGGCACCGGGCGCACCCGGCCGGGCAGCTGCTGTCCGCGGCGAGCGCGGACGTCGAGGCCGCCACGGGCGTGTTCAACCCGCTGCCCTTCGCGCTCGGCGTGGTGGTCATGATCGTGGTGGCCACGGCGATGCTGCTGGCGATCGACGTGTGGCTTGCGGCCGCGGCCCTCGTCGTCGTGCCGGCCGCGATTGTCGCCAACGTGGTGTTCCAGCGGTACATGTCGCCGGCGGTCACCCGCGCCCAGCAGCTGCGGGCCGAGGTCGCCGACGTCGCGCACGAGTCCTTCGAGGGCGCGCTCCTGGTCAAGTCCCTGGGCACCGCCGACCGCGAGGAGCGGCGGTTCGCCGAGCGCACGGACGAGCTGCGGGCGGCCAACGTGCGGGTGGGCACCGTGCGGGCGTTCTTCGACCCGGTCATCGAGCTGCTCCCGTCGCTCGGGACGCTGGCGGTGCTCGGCGTGGGCACGTGGCGCGCGGCGTCGGGGGCGGTGGACGCCGGGGACGTCGTGACGGCCGCGTACCTGCTGACGGTCATGGCCGTGCCGGTGCGCGCCTTCGGCTGGGTGCTGGGCGAGCTGCCGCGCGCGCTGGTGGGCTACGACCGGATCGCCCGTGTGCTCGACGCCCCCGTCACCCTCATCCCCGGCTCCCGACCGCTGCCGGGCGGGCCCGGCGGCCTGGCGGTGCGGCTGGCCGGGGTGGGCGTCGACGTCCCCGCGGCCGGCACCACGGTCACCCTGCTCGACGGCGTGGACCTCGACATCCCGCCCGGCACCACGGTCGCCGTCGTCGGCAGCACCGGGGCGGGCAAGACGACCCTCGTCTCGTTGCTCGCGCGCCTCAGCGACCCCAGCCGCGGGCAGGTGCTGCTCGACGGCGTCGACGTCCGGGAGCTTGCGGGCGGCGAGATCCCGACGCGGGTGGCGTTGGTGGCGCAGCAGACGTTCGTCTTCGAGGACACCGTGCGTGCCAACGTGACGCTGGCGGACCAGGACGAGGGCCGGGACCAGGACGAGGACCAGGACGAGGGCCAGGACGAGGGCCAGGGAGATCGGGTCGGCGGGACGGGTACGACGCCGGACGACGCCGCGGTCTGGGAGGCGCTGCGCGTCGCCCGGGTCGACGACGTCGTGCGGGCGCTGCCCGGCGGGCTCGACGCGCCGCTGGGCGAGCGGGGCGCGAACCTCTCCGGCGGCCAGCGGCAGCGCCTCGCGATCGCGCGCGCCCTGGTGCGCCGCCCTCGGCTGCTGGTGCTGGACGACGCCACCTCGGCAGTCGACCCGAGGGTGGAGTCCGAGATCCTCGGGTCCCTGGCCCGCGCACGGGGCGGTGACGACGGCGACGACGGGGCGCCCGCCACGACGGTGGTCATGGTGGCGTACCGCATGTCGTCCGTCTCGCTGGCCGACGTCGTCGTGCACCTCGAGGGCGGGCGGGTCGTCGACGTCGGCACGCACGGCGAGCTGCTCGCGCGCGACCCCGGGTACCACGACCTCGCGACGGCCTACGAGCGCGAGACGGCCCGTCGGGCCCGGGAGCTCGCGGACGAGCGCGCCGCGGGGGAGACGCTGGGGGAGGACGTGCCGTGAGCCGGTCGCGGATCGCCACCGCCAGCGAGCTGGGCGTCCTCGCCACGTTGCGCCGGGGCGTGCAGATCTCCCCGCAGATCGTGGACGGGATCTGGCTCACCCTCGCCCTCGCCGTGCTCGCCGCCGCCGGGCG
Source organism: Isoptericola sp. Y541 (assembly GCF_059445465.1). Taxonomy (NCBI): domain Bacteria; kingdom Bacillati; phylum Actinomycetota; class Actinomycetes; order Micrococcales; family Promicromonosporaceae; genus Isoptericola; species Isoptericola sp. Y541. Next base: position 51,513 of record NZ_JCAIUJ010000003.1, read on the forward strand.
CGTCGTGGTGCCGGTGGCCGTGCAGCGCACGATCGACGACGGCATCCTCGCCACGGGTGGCCCCGACGGCGGGCGGGTCGTGCTCCTCACGGTGCTCGCGGGCGGGGCGGTGATCGTGTCCGGGCTGTGCACGGCGATGGTCAACGTCCGCCTGTTCCGCAGCACGGAGACCGGCCTCGCGGCGCTGCGGGTGCAGGCGTTCCGCCACGTGCACGACCTGTCCACGCTGACACAGGGGACCGAACGACGCGGGGCGCTGGTCTCGCGGGTCACCTCCGACGTCGACACGATCTCGCTGTTCGTGCAGTGGGGCGGCATCATGCTGCTCGTCTCGAGCATGCAGGTGCTGGTGGCCACCGCCCTCATGGCGGTGTACTCCTGGCAGCTCACCCTGGTGGTGTGGCTGTGCTTCGTCCCGCTCTTCCTGGTGCTGCGGCGAGCGCAGCCCACGGTGAACCGGGCCTACTCCGCGGTGCGGCAGGCGGTCGGCGCGATGCTCGGCACGATCTCGGAGGCCGTGGTCGGGGCGGAGACCGTCCGCGCCTACGGCGTGGCCCGGCGCACCGGCCGCCGGATCGACGCCGCGGTGGAGGAGACCCGCTCGACGCAGGCACGCGCCCAGCTGCTGGTGGCGTCGGTGTTCTCGGGCGGCGTGCTGGTCGCCAACCTGGTGCTGGCCGTGGTGGTCGTGGTGGGCACGCTGCTCGGGGTCGGCGGTGGCCTCACCGCGGGGCAGGTGGTGGCCTTCCTCTTCCTGGTGCAGCTCTTCACCGGGCCCGTGCAGATGGCCACCGAGATCCTCAACGAGCTGCAGAACGCGGTGGCGGGGTGGCGCCGGGTGCTCGCGGTGCTCGAGACGCCCGTCGACGTGGCCGAGGCACCCGACGCCGTGGCGAGCCCGCGCGGCCCGGCCGCCGTGACGCTGCGCGGCGTGCGGTTCGCCTACCCGGACGGCCCGGAGGTGCTGCACGGGGTGGACCTCGAGCTGCCCGCGCGCTGCAAGATCGCCGTCGTCGGGCGGACGGGCTCGGGCAAAACGACCGTCGCCAAGCTCGTCACCCGGCTCATGGACCCCACCGACGGGCAGGTGCTGCTGGACGGCACCGACCTGCGCCGCCTCCGGCTCGACTCGCTGCGTGAGCGCGTGGTGCTCGTGCCGCAGGAGGGATTCCTCCTCGACGGCACGGTCGGGCAGAACATCGCCTACGGGCTGCGGCCGACCTCGTCGGTCGAGCCGGTCGAGACCTTGGCCCGCGTCGCCGGAGCGGTCGAAGCACTCGGTCTGGCCGACTGGGTGGCCGGGCTCCCGCAGGGCCTGGCGACGCCGGTCGGCCAGCGCGGTGAGGCCCTGAGCGCGGGGGAGCGGCAGCTCGTGGCGATCGCGCGCGCCTTCCTCGCGGCGCCGGACCTGCTGGTGCTGGACGAGGCGACGTCGGCGGTGGACCCGGTGGCGGAGGTGCGGATCGCGAGGGCGCTGGACTCGTTGACGTCCGGCCGCTCGACCCTGACCATCGCCCACCGGCTCTCGACGGCGGAGGCCAGCGACCTCGTCGTCGTGGTGGACGACGGCCGCGTGGTCGAGGTGGGCGGGCATGCCGAGCTCGCCGCCGCGGGCGGCGTCTACGCGCGGATGCACGCGAGCTGGGTCGCGCAGTCGCGGTAGGGCGGTCGTGACGAGGATGACGTCGGCCGGCGGCGGAACAGGGGCCCGGCGGGCGGCGCGGGCGTGTCAAGATGCTCGGGTGCAGACGCCCACCCTCCCCGCATCGCACCTCGACCCAGCGATCGCCGCACGGCTCAAGCGCGACGAGCACGGCCTCGTCGCCGCGATCGTGCAGCAGCACGACTCGGGCGAGGTGCTCATGCTCGGCTGGATGGACGACGAGGCGCTGCACCGCACGCTCACCGAGGGCAGGGTGACGTTCTGGAGCCGGTCGCGGCAGGAGCACTGGCGCAAGGGCGACACGTCCGGCCACGTGCAGCACGTGCGCTCCGTGGCCCTGGACTGCGACGGCGACGCGCTGCTGGTGCGCGTCCACCAGGTCGGCGCCGCCTGCCACACGGGTGCGCGCACCTGCTTCGAGGCCGGGGGCGACCTCGGCGCCGTCGTCGGCACCGAGCCCGACGACGCCGTCCCCGACGAGACCCAGCCCGACGAGACCCAGCCCGCCACGACCCAGGAGGACCGGTGACCACGCCCGCCGTCACGCCGCCCGCGCCCGCCCCGCTGCCGACCTCCGTCGCGGGGCCGACGCAGGACGACCTGGCGTGGGGCGCCACGTGGCCGGGCCTGGGCACGTTCCGCGTGCTGGCCGCGGATCGCCGCGTGATCCCCGTGGTGCGGCGCGTCCTCGCCGACGACGTGACGCCGGTCGGCCTGTACCGCACGCTGGCTGCCGACCGGCCGGGCACGTTCGTGCTGGAGTCCGCGGAGTCGTCGGGCGGCTGGTCGCGCTGGTCCTTCATCGGCGTGGACTCGCGCGCGACCCTGACGGCCGTCGACGGCCGGGCGGTGTGGCACGGCGACGTCCCCGCCGGCATCCCGACCTCGGGCGACGTCGTCGAGGTGCTGGGCGCCGCGCTGGAGGCCCTGCGCACGCCGCCGATCGAGGGGCTGCCGCCCCTCACCGGGGGACTCACCGGCGCGCTGGGGTGGGACGTCGTGCGGCACTGGGAGCCCACGCTGCCGGCGAGCGCGCCCGACGAGCTCGGCGTGCCGGAGGTGGCGCTGAGCCTCGCCACCGACCTGGTGGCGGTGGACCACCACACGGGCACAGCCTGGCTGATCGCCAACGCGATCAACGGCGACGGCACGGACGAGCGCGTCGACCAGGCGCACGCCGACGCCGTGGCGCGGCTCGATGCGATGCAGGCGCGGCTCGCCGCCCCGGCTCCCGCCGAGCCGACCGTGCTGCGCCCGACGGACGAGGTGGCCGAGCCCCGCCTGGAGTTCCGCTCCACCCGCCCGGAGTTCGAGGCGGCCGTGCAGGCGGGGCAGGAGGCGATCCGCGAGGGCGAGGTGTTCCAGGTGGTGCTGTCGCAGCGCCTCGACCTGGACTGCCCGGCCCCGCCGCTCGACGTCTACCGCGCGCTGCGCACCATCAACCCGAGCCCGTACATGTACTACTTCCGGCTCACCGGCCCCGACGGCCGTGACTTCTCCGTGGTCGGGTCCAGCCCCGAGACGCTCGTCAAGGTCACCGACGGGCATGTCACGACCTACCCGATCGCGGGGTCGCGCCCGCGCGGCGCCACGGTGGAGGAGGACGTCGCCCTCGGCGAGGAGCTGCTCGCCGACCCCAAGGAGCGGGCCGAGCACCTCATGCTGGTCGACCTGTCGCGCAACGACCTGGTCAAGGTGTGCGAGCCGACGTCGGTCGAGGTGGTCGAGTTCATGTCCACCCGGCGGTTCAGCCACATCATGCACCTGTGCTCCACCGTGGTCGGGCGCCTGCGTGCGGGCGCCACGGCGCTCGACACGCTGCGCGCCACGTTCCCGGCCGGCACCCTCTCGGGGGCGCCCAAGCCCCGGGCGATCGCGCTCATCGACGCCCTCGAGCCGGCGTCGCGCGGGATCTACGGCGGCACGGTGGGCTACTTCGACTTCGGCGGCAACATGGACATGGCCATCGCGATCCGCACGGCGTGCATCCGCGACGGCCGGGCGTGGGTGCAGGCCGGCGGGGGCATCGTGGCCGACTCCGTGCCCGCGCTGGAGTACGAGGAGTCGCGCAACAAGGCCGCCGCCGCCGTGCGCGCGGTGCAGCTGGCCGCGCGGTTCCGGTCGCTGTGAGCGGGCATGACGGACGGGCATGACGGACGGGCACGACGGACGGACGGGACTGATGGACGACGAACGAGGGACGACGGGCGGCGGGGCCCGCACGCGCGGCGGGGGCCCGCTGCGGGTGCGGTCGCGCGCCGTCTGGTCGGTGGTGGCGGTCGGCGGGCTCACGCTCGCGACGGCGTCCCCCACCTGGCTGAGCACCACCGTGGCGACCGCACTGGAGCCGACGGTCGACGTCGCGGTGACGGGCACGAGCGCGGCACCGGCGGTCGGGGCCGCCGCCCTGGTCGTCGTGGCGGCGGGCATCGCGCTCGCGATCGCGGGCCGGGTGGCGCGCTGGGTGGCGCTCGCGGTGGTGGCGCTCGCGGGCGTGCTGGCGGCGGTGTCGGCGGCCGGGGTGCTGGCCGACCCGGTGCCTGCGGCGACGTCGGGGGCGTCGGAGTCGGCGGGCGTGACGGACCTCACGTCGGCGATCACGGTCGCGGTCTGGCCGTGGCTCACGGTGGTGCTCGGCGCAGCCGCGGTGGTCGTCGCGGTGCTCGCCGCCCTCGGGTCCGCGGCTTGGGGCGCGACGTCCGGCCGCCACGAGCGGGCCCCGGGCGCCGGCTCCGAGGACGCCCCGGGCGGCGACCTGCCGGACGCCGACGGGAGGGGGCCTGGCGAGCAGGCTGACGAGGGAGGTCAGCACGACCCGCACGACGCGTGGGACGCGCTCTCCCGGGGCACGGACCCGTCGACGGACCGCTAGGCTGGTCCGCGCACCACGTCACGAAAGGGCAATCACATTCCATGACCGAGAACCGCAACGCCGAGGTCGCCTACCTGCCTCCGGCCGTCCCGCCCTCGAACCACGGCCACACGACCGCGGCGTGGACCGCGATGATCGGCATCATGCTGGGAGTGCTCGTCGGCGCCGTCGGGATACTCCCCGGTGTCCCCGACGCGCTGGTCTGGGTCGGCGCCGTGATCGTGGTCGGCGCGCTCGTGGTCGGCGGCGTGCTCCGCAGCATGGGCTACGGCCAGGCCAAGGCGGGCGTCACGCCGCGGCGTACCTCCTCCGGTCACTGAGCGGACCAGCACCGCAGAGACGGCGCGCGCCCACCCCCTCGGGGCGGGCGCGCGCCGTCGTCTCACGCTCGGAGACGTGGCAGGGGCCCCTCGCGGGCGGGCCTACGATGACAGTCAGACGCCGGTGCGGCGTCGCGGGGACGGGGGAGGCAGACCATGACGGTCCTGGAGGACATCGTCGCGGGGGTCCGTGAGGACCTGGCCGTGCGTCAGGCGCGGACGCCGCTCGACGACCTGAAGGAGCGCGCGGCACGCGTGCCGGGCGCTCTCGAGTGCCAGCGCCGCCTGCTCTCGGAGGATCGCGTCGCCGTGATCGCCGAGGTCAAGCGTTCGAGCCCCAGCAAGGGCGACCTGGCACCGATCTCGGACCCGGCGGCGCTGGCGGAGGACTACGCCCGCGGCGGGGCGAGCGTCATCTCGGTGCTCACCGAGCAGCGCCGGTTCGGCGGCAGCCTGGCCGACCTGGACGCGGTGCGCGCCCGCGTCGACGTGCCGGTGCTGCGCAAGGACTTCGTCGTCACGCCCTACCAGGTGTGGGAGGCGCGGGCGCACGGGGCGGACCTGGTGCTGCTCATCGTCGCGGCCCTGGAGCAGACCGTGCTCACGTCGCTGATCGAGCGCGTGCACTCGCTCGGCATGACGGCGCTGGTCGAGGCCCACACCGAGGACGAGGTGCGCCGCGCGCTCGACGCCGGGGCACGGGTCGTCGGGGTCAACGCCCGCAACCTCAAGACCCTCGAGGTGGACCGGTCGACCTTCGCCCGGCTCGCCCCGCTCGTCCCGGACGACGTCGTGCGCGTCGCCGAGTCGGGCGTGCGGGGCCCGCACGACGTGCTCGACTACGCGCGCTCCGGCGCGCACGCGGTGCTCGTGGGCGAGGCCCTCGTGACCGACGGGACGCCGCGTCGCTCCGTGGCCGACCTGGTGGCGGCCGGCCAGCACCCGGCGCTGTGGTCGGTCCGCCCGGCGGCCCAGCCCTGATCCCTCGCAGGGGCGGCGCGCGGCGGGCCACCCTGGACGGCAGCACCACGCCCGGCCCCGAGGCCACTGCGGACCGGTAGCCTCGGACGACTCACCATGCACCGCCCCCACCGAGACGGAGGACCCGTGCCCGACCAGCCCGTACGGGAGGCGCTGACCGAGACCCTGGCCCACCAGGTGCTCGGCAAGCTCGCGGACGTCGAGGGCCCGTACTTCGGGCAGTTCGGCGGCCGCTTCGTGCCCGAAGCCCTGATCGCCGCGCTCGACGAGCTCGAGACGGAGTACCGCAAGGCCCTCGGCGACCCCGCGTTCACCGACGAGCTGGCGCGGCTGCACCGGGACTACACCGGCCGCCCGTCGCCCCTGACCGAGGTCCCGCGCTTCGCGGAGCACGCGGGGGGCGCGCAGGCGGGTCACCGGATCTTCCTCAAGCGCGAGGACCTGAACCACACCGGTTCGCACAAGATCAACAATGTGCTGGGCCAGGCCCTGCTGGTCAAGCGTATGGGCAAGACGCGCGTGATCGCGGAGACCGGCGCGGGCCAGCACGGCGTCGCGACGGCGACCGCTGCCGCCCTCCTCGACCTCGAGTGCGTGGTGTACATGGGCGAGGAGGACACGCAGCGCCAGGCGCTCAACGTCGCGCGCATGCGGCTCCTCGGCGCCGAGGTGATCCCCGTGAGCATCGGCTCGCGTACGCTGAAGGACGCCATCAACGAGGCGCTGCGCGACTGGGTCGCCAACGTCGAGTCCACGCACTACCTGCTCGGCACCGTCACCGGGCCACACCCGTTCCCCGAGATGGTGCGCGAGTTCCACCGCATCATCGGCGAGGAGGCGCGCGAGCAGATCCTCGAGCGCACGGGCCGGCTGCCGGACGCCCTCGCCGCCTGTGTGGGCGGCGGCTCCAACGCCCTCGGGCTCTTCAACGCCTTCCTCGACGACGAGGGCGTGGCCCTGCACGGCTACGAGGCGGGCGGCGAGGGCATCGAGTCCGGACGACACGCCGCGCGCTTCTCGGGCGGTGCGCCGGGGGTGCTGCACGGCGCGCGCTCCTACCTGCTGCAGGACGACGACGGCCAGACGCTGCCGAGCCACTCCGTCTCCGCGGGCCTGGACTACCCGAGCGTGGGGCCGGCGCACGCGTGGCTGCACGACCTCGGTCGGGCCACGTACGAGCCGGTGACGGACGACGAGGCCATGCAGGCGTTCCAGCTGCTGTGCCGCACCGAGGGGATCATCCCCGCGATCGAGTCGGCGCACGCGCTCGCGGGCGCGCTGCGCCTCGGCCGGTCCGAGGCGGCGGCGGGTCGCACCGACCAGATCATCCTGGTGAACCTCTCGGGCCGGGGGGACAAGGACGTGGCCACGGCGGCGCGGTGGTTCGGCCTCCTCGACGACCAGGAGACCGGCGGCCCGAGCGAGCACGAGGGGGACCTGTGACCACGACGACCAGCACCTCGCCGACGGCCGCCCGACTCGACGCGCTGCGTGCCGAGGGGCGCGCGGCGCTCGTGGGCTACTTTCCCGTCGGCTTCCCCGACGTCGACCGCTCCGTGGAGGCCGTGCTCGCCATGGTCGACGCCGGCGTGGACGTCGTCGAGATCGGTGTGCCGTACACGGACCCGGTCATGGACGGCCCGGTGGTCCAGCGCGCCGCGGAGGTGGCGCTCGCCGCCGGCGCGCGGGTGCGTGACGTGCTGCGCGTCGTCGAGGCGGTCGCGGAGCACTCCGGCGGGCGCGTGCCCGCCTTGGTGATGTCCTACTGGAACCCGGTGCTGCGGTACGGCGTCGACGCGTTCGCGCGGGACCTCGCCGGCGCCGGCGGCGCCGGTCTGATCACGCCCGACCTGATCCCTGACGAGGGGGCCGAGTGGATCGAGGCCTCTGCCGCGCATGGGCTGGACCGGGTCTTCCTCGTCGCGCCGAGCTCGACGCCGGAGCGCCTGCGGCTCACCGCCCGCGCCTCGCGCGGCTTCGTGTACGCGGCGTCCACGATGGGCGTGACCGGCGTCCGGGCCACGGTGGGCGGGCGTGCCGAGCAGCTGGTGGCCGACACCCGGGCAGCAGGAGCCGAGCACGTCTGCGTCGGTCTCGGCGTGTCGACGGGCGACCAGGCCGCCGAGGTCGGCCGGTACGCCGACGGTGTCATCGTCGGCTCCGCGCTGGTGCGCCCGCTGCTGGCCGACCGTCCCTGGGCGGAGCGGGTCGAGACGTTGCAGTCGACCGTCGCGGAGCTCGCCGACGGGGTCCGCCGTTCTCGCGCGCCCGACCACACGGCCGACCAGTCCGAGCATGCGCCCCTTCAGGAGGAGACCCCGTGATCGCGACGTCCCTGGTGACCGCCGTGCAGGCCGCCATCCCGAGCCCGTCGCAGCACACCTGGTACCTGGGCCCCGTGCCCCTGCGCGCCTACGCGCTCGCGATCCTGGCCGGCATCGTCGTCGCGATCTGGATGACGACCAAGCGCTGGGTCGCCCGCGGCGGCGAGGCCGACGACGTGCTCGACATCGCTTTCTGGGCCGTCCCGTTCGGCATCGTCGGCGGGCGGCTGTACCACGTGATCAGCACGCCCGAGCCCTACTGGGGCGCGGGCGGCGACCCCATCCGCGCCCTGTACGTGTGGGAGGGCGGCCTGGGGATCTGGGGCGCCGTCGCGCTCGGCGGCCTCGGTGCGTGGATCGGCTGCCGCCGCAAGGGCGTGCGACTGAGCTCCTTCGCCGACGCCGTCGCCCCCGGCCTGCTGGTGGCACAGGCCGTCGGCAGGCTGGGCAACTGGTTCAACCAGGAGCTCTTCGGCGCCCCCACGTCGCTGCCGTGGGGCCTGGAGATCTCTCCCGAGGTCATCGAGCGTCTGAACTACTCGACCGGCACCTCGTTCGTGGAGGGAACCCTGTTCCATCCGACGTTCCTGTACGAGATGCTCTGGAACCTCGCGGCGGCCGCGGTTCTCATCTGGCTCGACCGACGGTACAGACTCGGTCATGGGCGGGTATTCTGGGCCTACGTCGCGCTCTACACTCTCGGCAGGGTGTGGATCGAGATGCTCCGCATCGACACCGCCGAGCACGTGCTCGGACTCCGGCTGAACGTGTGGACGTCGATCGTGGTGGGCCTCGGCGCCGTCATCGCGTTCGTCGTCATCGGCAGGCGGTACCCGGACCGAGAGGTCGGGGTCGCACTGCCCGGCGCCACCCCTGCCGGGCAGGCTGAGGGCGACCGCACCCAGGATGCGTCGGCCGAGGCCGGCGCGGACGACCTGCACGACACCGAGCTCGACACCCAGCTCGACACGACGAGCACCGCGGACGCGGACGCCGCCGGGCCCGACCAGGGGCCGGCCGGCCGCGTCTGAGGCGGTACCGACCGGGGACCACCCGGGGGTGCCTCTCATATTTCCGACGGGCCGAGGGCGTCCCGACCACGTTTGAGCATGACGCGCCCGCGTGCGGGCGTGCAGGAGGACGGTGTTGATGACCACGCCGCAGCATCGGGTCGCGCGGCCCTCGGCCCAAGGCCTCTACGACCCCGCGGCCGAGCACGACGCGTGCGGTGTCGCGTTCGTCGCGACCCTGCGCGGGACGCCCGGCCGCGACATCGTGGACGCGGGTCTGACGGCCCTGCTGAACCTGGACCACCGTGGCGCTGTGGGCGCCGAGGAGAACAGCGGTGACGGGGCCGGGATCCTCACGCAGATCCCGGACGCCTTCGTCCGCGACGTGGTGGCCGCCGAGCTGCCGCCCGCCGGCCACTACGCGATCGGCATGGCTTTTCTGCCGCAGGATCCCTCCGAGGCCGAGGCCGACGCCGTCGCGCGCCGGTTCGAGACGATCGCCGCCGAGGAGAAGCTCGACGTGCTGGCCTGGCGCGACGTGCCCGTCACGCGCGACCTCGTCGGCCCCACCGCGCGGGCGTCGATGCCGTTGTTCCGCCAGGTCGTCGTGGCGGACCCGTCGCGCGAGCTGTCCGGGCTCGAGCTCGACCGCCGCACGTACCGCCTGCGCAAGCGGGCGCAGCACGAGCTGGACCTGTTCCTCGCGTCGCTGTCGAGCCGCACCCTGACCTACAAGGGCATGCTCACCACGGCGCAGCTCGAGCCGTTCTTCCCCGACCTCAGCGACCCCCGGTACGCGTCCGAGCTCGCACTCGTCCATTCGCGCTTCTCGACCAACACGTTCCCCTCCTGGCCGCTCGCGCAGCCGTTCCGGCTCGTGGCGCACAACGGCGAGATCAACACGGTGCGCGGCAACCGCAACTGGATGGCGGCCCGCGAGAGCACCATGGCCAGCGAGGCGCTGGGCGACCTCGCCCCGCTGCTGCCGGTGTGCACCGAGGGGTCGAGCGACTCTGCCAGCTTCGACGAGGTGCTGGAGCTGCTGCACCTGTCGGGCCGGTCGCTGCCGCACGCCGTGCTGATGATGGTTCCCGAGGCGTGGGAGAACCACGCCGAGATGGACCCCGCACGGCGCGCCTTCTACCAGTACCACGCCAATCTCATCGAGCCCTGGGACGGGCCCGCCTGTCTCACGTTCACCGACGGCACCCTGATCGGCGCGGTCCTGGACCGCAACGGGCTGCGCCCGGGCCGCTACTGGGTCACCGAGGACGGGCTCGTGGTCCTCGCCTCGGAGGCGGGCGTCCTGGACCTCGACCCGGCGACCATCGTGCGCAAGGGCCGCCTGGAGCCGGGCCGGATGTTCCTGGTGGACACCGCCCAGGGCCGGATCGTCGAGGACGACGAGCTCAAGTCGCAGCTCGCCGCCCAGCGCCCGTACGGCGAGTGGATCGCGGGCAACACGATCACCCTCGACTCGCTCCCCGAGCGTGAGCACGTCGCCCACTCGCCCGCGTCGGTCCAGCGCCGGCAGCGGGCCTTCGGGTACACGACCGAGGAGCTCAAGGTCATCCTGACGCCGATGGCGGACACGGGCGCGGAGCCGCTCGGGGCGATGGGCTCGGACACGCCGATCGCCGTCCTGTCGAGCCGGCCGCGACTGCTGTTCGACTACTTCACGCAGATGTTCGCGCAGGTGACCAACCCCCCGCTGGACTCGATCCGCGAGCAGCTGGTCACCGCGATCGACAGCACCATCGGCCCGGAGCCGAACCTGCTCGAGGAGGTCGCGCAGCACGCCCGCAAGCTCGACCTGCCCTTCCCGGTGCTGGACAACGACGAGCTCGCCAAGATCGTGCGCATCGACCGGGACCCGCGCCTGGAGGGCGAGTTCCGCGCGGGCATCGTGCGGGGCCTCTACCAGGTCTCGGGCGGCGGCAAGGCGCTCCAGGAGCGGCTGGACGAGATCTTCGCCGAGGTGGACGCGCAGCTCGCGGGCGGCGTGACGCACGTCGTGCTGTCCGACCGCGACTCGGACTCCGAGCTCGCGCCGATCCCGTCGCTGCTCCTGACCAGCGCGGTGCACCACCACCTGCTGCGCCGGGGCACGCGCACCCGCATCTCGCTCGTCGTCGAGGCCGGTGACGTGCGCGAGGTGCACCACGTGGCGCTCCTCATCGGCTACGGGGCGGCGGCGGTCAACCCGTACCTCGCGATGGAGACGGTCGAGGACCTCGCCCTGCGCGGCTACCTCGACGTCACCCCCGAGACGGCGGTCGCCCACCTCATCAAGGCGCTCGGCAACGGTGTGCTCAAGGTGATGAGCAAGATGGGCATCTCGACGATCATGTCGTACCGCGGTGCGCAGATCTTCGAGGCCGTCGGGCTGTCGCACGAGCTGGTGGAGGACTACTTCACCGGCACCACGAGCCGGCTGGCCGGCATCGGCCTGGACGTCGTCGCGGCCGAGGTCGCGGCCCGGCACGCCGAGGCGTACCCGGCGTCCGGCAACCACAAGCCGCACCAGCGGCTCACCAGCGGCGGCGAGTACCAGTGGCGCCGCGACGGCGAGGAGCACCTCTTCGACCCGGAGACGGTCTTCCGCCTGCAGCACGCGACGCGCACCGGCCGGATGGATATCTTCCGCCAGTACACCCGGCGGGTGGACGAGCAGTCGCGTCGCCTCATGACGCTGCGCGGCCTGCTGCGCTTCGACCCCGAACGCGAACCGGTGCCGATCGACGAGGTCGAACCGGTCAGCGAGATCGTCAAGCGGTTCAACACCGGCGCCATGTCCTACGGCTCGATCTCGGCCGAGGCGCACGAGACCCTGGCGATCGCGATGAACCGCCTCGGCGGACGCTCCAACACCGGCGAGGGCGGCGAGGACTCGGAGCGCCTGTACGACCCCGAGCGTCGCTCGCGGGTCAAGCAGATCGCGTCGGGCCGCTTCGGCGTGACCAGCGAGTACCTCACGAACGCCGACGACATCCAGATCAAGCTCGCCCAAGGCGCGAAGCCGGGGGAGGGCGGCCAGCTGCCCGGGCCCAAGGTGTACCCGTGGGTCGCGAAGACCCGGCACTCGACGCCCGGCGTCGGCCTCATCTCGCCGCCGCCGCACCACGACATCTACTCGATCGAGGACCTGGCGCAGCTGATCCACGACGCCAAGAACGCGAACCCCGCGGCGCGCGTGCACGTCAAGCTCGTGTCCGAGTTCGGCGTCGGCACCGTGGCCACGGGCGTGTCCAAGGCGCACGCGGACGTCGTCCTGATCTCGGGGCACGACGGCGGCACGGGTGCGAGCCCGCTCACGTCGCTCAAGCATGCGGGGACCCCCTGGGAGATCGGCCTCTCCGAGACCCAGCAGACCCTCGTGCTCAACAACCTGCGCGACCGCATCGTCGTGCAGGTGGACGGGCAGATGAAGACCGGGCGCGACGTCGTCGTGGCCGCGCTGCTGGGGGCCGAGGAGTTCGGCTTCGCGACGGCGCCGATGGTCGTCTCGGGCTGCGTCATGATGCGCGTGTGCCACCTGGACACGTGCCCGGTGGGCGTGGCGACGCAGAACCCGGAGCTGCGCCGGCGGTTCACGGGCAAGCCCGAGTTCGTCGTGAACTTCTTCGAGTTCATCGCCCAGGAGGTGCGCGAGCACCTCGCCTCGCTCGGCTTCCGGTCCGTCGAGGAGGCGGTCGGGCACGTCGACGCGCTCGACACCCGCAAGGCCGTCGACCACTGGAAGGCGCAGGGACTGGACCTGGCGCCCGTGCTGGCCGCCACCGAGGCGGCGCCGGGCTCGAAGCTGCACCAGGTGCGGACGCAGGACCACGGCCTGGCGAAGGCGCTCGACAACCAGCTCATCGAGAAGGCGCGCCCGGCTCTCGAGGACGCGCTCCCCGTGCACATCGAGGCGCCGGTGCGCAACGTCAACCGGACGATCGGCACGATGCTCGGCCACGAGGTGACCAAGCGGTACCGCGGCGTGGGCCTGCCTGACGACACGATCGACGTCACCCTGACCGGCTCCGCCGGCCAGTCGCTGGGCGCGTTCCTGCCGCGGGGAGTCACGCTGCGGCTCTTCGGCGACGCCAACGACTACGTGGGCAAGGGGCTGTCGGGCGGGCGGATCGTCGTGCGGCCGGACCGCTCGGCCGTGCTTGAGGGCGCCGCGAACGTCGTGGCGGGCAACGTCATCGGTTACGGCGCGACCTCCGGCGAGATCCTGCTGCGCGGGCGGGTCGGCGAGCGCTTCGGCGTGCGCAACTCGGGCGCGACGCTGGTCGTGGAGGGCGTGGGCGACCACGGCTGCGAGTACATGACCGGCGGCACCGTGCTGGTGCTGGGCCCGACGGGCCGCAACTTCGGCGCGGGCATGTCGGGCGGCGTCGCGTACGTGCTCAACCTGCGGGACGTCGCGATGAACGGCCGGGCCGTGGCGAGCGGCGAGCTCGACGTGGGGCCGCTGGACGACGAGGACTGGGCCCGCGTGCGCGGGCTGCTGGAGCGGCACCGCGAGGAGACGGGCTCGCCCGTGGCGGCGGAGCTGCTCGAGGAGGCCGACGTCAGGGCGCGCTTCTCGCGCGTCGTGCCGGTGGGCTGGGCGCGCGTGCGCGCTGCCCTGGCCGACGCGGAGGCCGCCGGGAAGACGCTGGGCGAGGGCGACGACTTCGACCCCGCGATGTGGGAGCGGATCATGGAGGTGGCGCGTGGCTGACCCCCGCGGATTCCTGAAGGTGCGGGAGCGCGAGCTCCCTCCCAACCGTCCGGTCGAGGTGCGCCTGCGCGACTGGAAGGACACGCACGACCACCGGGAGGACGGGCAGCCCTTCCTGAAGGAGCAGGCCGGCCGCTGTATGGACTGCGGCATCCCGTTCTGCCACCAGGGCTGCCCGCTGGGCAACCTCATCCCCGAGTGGAACGACCTGGTGTGGCGGGGCCAGTGGGCCGACGCCATCGAGCGCCTGCACGCGACCAACAACTTCCCGGAGTTCACCGGTCGCGTCTGCCCGGCGCCGTGTGAGACGAGCTGCGTGCTGGGCATCAACCAGCCCGCGGTGACGATCAAGAACGTCGAGGTCTCGATCATCGACGAGGCGTTCGCCCGCGGCCTGGTCACGCCCCAGGTGCCTCAGCGGCTCACGGGCTCGACCGTCGCCGTCGTCGGCTCCGGCCCGGCCGGCCTCGCGGCGGCCCAGCAGCTCACCCGGGCCGGCCACACCGTCGTCGTGTACGAGCGGGACGACGCGATCGGCGGCCTGCTGCGCTACGGCATCCCGGACTTCAAGCTGGAGAAGCTGCACATCGACCGGCGCCTGGCGCAGATGGAGGCTGAGGGCACCAGGTTCCGGCCGGGCGTCGCGATCGGCCGGGACATCACCTGGGACGCGTTGCGCCGGCGGTTCGACGCCGTCGTCGTCGCGACCGGCGCCACCGTGCCGCGTGACCTGGGCCTGCCCGGCCGCAACCTGGCGGGCATCCACGTCGCGATGGACTTCCTGACGCCGTCCAACAAGGCGGTGCAAGGGAACCACGTCGAGGGCGCCCCGAGCGCCGAGGGCAAGCGCGTCGTCATCATCGGCGGCGGCGACACCGGCTCCGACTGTCTCGGCACGTCGCTGCGGCAGGGAGCCGCGAGCGTCACGACGCTGGCGATCGGCAAGAAGCCGCCGCTCGAGCGGTCGGCGACCCAGCCGTGGCCCACCGACCCGATCGTCTTCGAGGTCTCGACGTCCCACGAGGAGGGCGGTGAGCGCACCTACCTCGCCTCGACGGTAGAGTTCGTGGGCGACGGGTACGGCAACGTCCGCTCCCTGCGGGTCGCGGAGACCGAGTACCTGCCGGACGGTCGTCGGGCGCCCAAGCCGGGCACCGAGCACGAGATCCCGGCCGACCTGGTGCTGATCGCCATGGGCTTCACGGGTCCGGAGACGGACGAGCTGGAGACGCAGACCGGCGCGGAGCTGACCAGCCGTGGGCTCGTGCGGCGCGGCGACGACTACGCCACCAGCGTGCCTGGCGTGTTCGCGACGGGCGACGCCGGCCGGGGGCAGTCGCTGATCGTCTGGGCGATCGCGGAGGGGCGCGCCACGGCGGCCGCCGTCGACGCCTACCTGCAGGGCAGCACCGAGCTGCCCGCGCCGGTGGGCCCGCGGACGGTCGCGCTGCGAGGATAAGCAGTACAAGGATGAAGCAGTACCCGGGTGCCGGGACCGGCACCCGGTGCCGGTCCCGGTTCGCGCCGGGGCCGATCGACGACGAGGCTGGAGACATGCGCAGAGCGAAGATCGTGTGCACCATCGGACCCGCGACGGAGTCCCCGGAGAAGCTCCGGGAGCTGGTCGACGCGGGCATGGACGTGGCCCGGATCAACCGGAGCCACGGCGAGCAGGCGGAGCACGAGGCCGTCTACCACGGTGTACGAGCGGCGGCGAAGGACTCCGGTCGTAACGTCGCGGTCCTCGTCGACCTGCAGGGTCCGAAGATCCGGCTCGGCCGGTTCGCGGGCGACGTGAAGCACTTCCTCAACGAGGGCGACACCTTCACCATCACCACGGAGGAGGTCGCGGGCACCAAGGAGCTCGTCTCGACCACCCACAAGGGCCTGCCGAACGACGCCCGCGTCGGCGACCCGATCCTGATCGACGACGGCAAGGTCCGCGTGCGGGTCACCGCCGTCGAGGGCCCGCGCGTCGTGACGACGGTCGAGGTGGGCGGCCCGGTCTCGAACAACAAGGGTCTGAACCTGCCGGGCGTCGCGGTCTCCGTTCCCGCGCTGTCGGAGAAGGACACCGACGACCTGCGCTGGGCGCTTCGCCTGGGCGCGGACATCATCGCGCTGTCGTTCGTGCGGTCCGCGAAGGACTACGACGACGTCGCGCAGATCATGGCCGAGGAGGGGCGCACCGTGCCCGTCGTCGCCAAGATCGAGAAGCCGCAGGCGGTGGAGAACCTCGAGGAGGTCGTCGCCGCGTTCGACGCCTTCATGGTGGCCCGTGGCGACCTTGCCGTGGAGATGCCGCTCGAGCAGGTGCCGCTGGTGCAGAAGCGCATCGTGGAGCTCGCGCGCCGCAACGCGAAGCCGGTCATCGTCGCGACGCAGGTGCTGGAGTCCATGACGACCAGCCCCACCCCGACGCGCGCCGAGGCCTCCGACTGCGCGAACGCCGTGCTCGACGGCGCGGACGCGGTCATGCTCTCGGGCGAGACCAGCGTCGGCGACTACCCGATCGTCACCGTGCAGACGATGGCGCGGATCATCGAGGCGACGGAGGAGGCGGGTCGCGAGCGGATCGCGCCGCTCGGCTCGACGCCGCACACGCGTGGCGGCATCATCACCCGCGCCGCCGCGGAGATCGGCGACTCGCTCGGCGTGAAGTACCTCGTGACCTTCACGCAGTCGGGCGACTCCGCGAAGCGCATGTCGCGCCTGCGCTCGGGGATCCCGCTGCTGGCGTTCACCCCGGAGGAGAGCGTGCGCAACGTCCTCGCGCTCACGTGGGGCACCACCTCCTACCAGGTGCCGCGGGTCGAGAGCGTCGACGCGATGGTCGGCCAGGTCGACTCGACCCTGCGCGCGAACGGGCTCGCGGAGCCCGGCGACCGCGTGGTGATCGTCTCCGGCGCCCCGGTGGGCGTCCCCGGGACGACGAACTCGATCCTCGTGCACCAGGTCGGCAGCCACAGCGACATGTGAGCCCGTCCCGGGTCGGCAGCGACCCGGTCGACCTCGAGCACGAAAAGGACCCCGTACCGCTCCGGCGGTGCGGGGTCCTCGTCGTGGTGTCCGGGCCTGAGGGGTACCCCGAGCGGGATTCGAACCCGCAACACTCCGATTTTGAGTCGGATGCCTCTGCCAGTTGGGCTACCGGGGCGTGCGTGGACCATCGAACCACAACGGCAGGGGGCCGCCCAATCGCGCGCAGCGGGGCGAACGGCACCTCGCCGGGTCGCATGCGTCACACCGGTGACCGCACGCGACCTGCCTCCCGCGGACTAGGATGTGGGACGTGACCGACGAGAAGCCCAACGACGAGACCGGGGCGACGGTGCCGCTCGACCTGCCGCCCATGATCGACCAGGCGCCGGAGGAGGCGCCGAAGCCGACGAACGAACGGCCGGCCCGCCGGGCCGTCGTCGTCGAGGACGAGGCGCTCATCCGGATGGATGTCGTCGAGACCCTGCGCGAGGCGGGGTTCGAGGTCGTCGGCGAGGCCGGCGACGGCGAGACCGCGGTGCAGCTGGCGATCGAGCTCAAGCCCGACGTCGTGGTCATGGACGTCAAGATGCCCGAGCTCGACGGCATCTCCGCGGCCGAGCGGATCGGCAAGGCCCACGCCGCCCCGGTCGTCCTGCTCACGGCGTTCTCGCAGACGGAGCTCGTCGAGCGGGCGCGTGACGCCGGCGCGATGGCGTACGTCGTCAAGCCGTTCACCCCGGCCGACCTGCTGCCGGCGGTGGAGATCGCGATCTCCCGCTACCAGCAGATCGGTGCGCTCGAGTCGGAGGTCGCGGACCTCACCGAGCGGTTCGAGACCCGCAAGCGCGTCGACCGCGCCAAGGGCCTGCTCATGACCAAGATGGGTCTGAGCGAGCCGGAGTCCTTCCGCTGGATCCAGAAGACGTCGATGGACCGTCGCCTCACGATGCGCGAGGTCGCCGACGCCGTGATCGAGCAGGTCGGCGGCGCCTGACCCGCGGGCCGTGATCCGGCCGTAGGACACGTTCCTGCGGCCGGGCCACGGCCATTGTGCGACACCCCCACGGCCGCTATCGTCGCGTGGGTGTCGTGACCAATCTGTGATATTCATGCTTCAACGACCGTGAGGCCGGGCGCCGCCCGAGCCGAGGTCCGGGGCGACGACGGGAACGTTCCCGCGTGCACGGGCCACGGTCCTCGTCGAGGAGGTGCCGATGCGTGCAACGGTCGAGGTCCGGCCGGCCGGCCGGGACGACATGGTCGACGTCGCGCACCTGGCCGAGCGCGCCGTCGAGGAGTCGCCGACCGTCGTGCAGGGGCCGCCCGCCGAAACCTCGCGTCTGCTGGAGCACCTGAGCGTGCTCGTCGGGGCCGGCGGGCAGGTGCTCGTCGCGACCCACGAGGACGAGGTCTGCGGCTTCGCTGTGCTGCGCGTCATCGACCCTCTCCTGTTCGCGACCACGACGAGCCTGTACGTCGACGCTGTCTTCGTCTCGCCCGCCGCCCGGCGGCGTGGCGTCGGGCACGCGCTGCTCGCCTCGGCGGCCGCGACGGCCGCGGACCGAGGTGCGGAGAACGTGTACTGCGCCCCCGCCCCGGGTGCCCGCGGGATGCACCGGTTCCTCGCGCGTCTCGGGTTCGCGCCCACGTCCGGCCACCGCGTGGTGGCCGCGGCCACGCTCCAGCGACGCCTCGTCCAGGAAGGGCCGCGGTCGTCGCGAGCGGCGGCGCGCGTCGGCCGGCGGGCCGCCACTCGGGCCGCCATCGAGGACCTCGTCGCCCGCCGCCGTCGCGCGCGGGCCGCGGGGCTACCCACCGGTCCGGTCGACCTGCGGGTGTTCCAGGCCGAGCGGGACGCGGCCCTGCACGAGGCGACCGGACGGGCCGCGGAGAACCAGGCAGGCGACGCCGTCGACGCCGTGGTGGACGGCGCCACCGCGCTCGGGATCGTCCCCCGCCGGGACACCAGCGAGCCCATCCCCTCCTGAGGTCCGGGGGCCGGGCTTGATCGAAGCCGGTCGCGCCGTCGGACCGGGGATCAGCGGGCGTCGAGCACCATGCACGTGAGCCGGGCCGTGCAGACCCGGCGGCCCTCGTCGTCGGCGATCACGATCTCGTAGGCGGCCGTCGAGCGCCCGAGGTGCAGCGCGCGCGCCTCGCCGTGCACCGTGCCCGAACGCACACCCCGATGGTGGGTGGCGTTGAGCTCCAGTCCCACCGCCGCGCGCCCGGGGCCGGCGTGCTGCTGCGCCGCGACGGACGCGAGGGTCTCCGCCAGCGACGCCGTCGCGCCGCCGTGGAGCAGCCCGGCGGGCTGGATGTTGCCCGCCACAGGCATGGTCCCGGTCGTCAGGTCGGCCCCGACGCTCGTGAGGACGATGCCCAATCGCTCGATGAGCGTGCCACGGCTCGCGGACACCCACTGCTCCAGCGTGCGGGGGAACTCCGGCTGGGAGGCGTCGGTCGGGGTGTCGGTCATGGGCGATAGGTTGGCACCCGTGACGACCTCTGCGCGAACCGGGACCGCGAGCACCGGCGTGAGCCCGCACGGGACCCGCCCACGCCTCCTCCTGATCGACGGCCATTCCATGGCGTACCGCGCGTTCTTCGCGCTGCCGGACACCCTGGTGACGTCGAGCGGACAGGTAACGAACGCCGTCTACGGCTTCACCTCGATGCTGACCAACCTGCTGCGCGACGAGCAGCCCACGCACGCCGCCGTCGCGTTCGACGCGGGCCGCGTCACGTTCCGCACGGAGAGGTTCCCCGAGTACAAGGGCAACCGTGACGCGACGCCGGAGGTGTTCCGGGGGCAGGTGCCGCTCATCAAGGAGGTCCTCGAGGCGCTCCGGATCCCGGCCCTGGAGCGCGACGGCATCGAGGCCGACGACATCCTGGCCACCCTGGCCCGAGAGGGCGCCGAGGCGGGTCTGGACGTGCTGGTGTGCTCCGGCGACCGCGACGCGCTCCAGCTCGTCACGGAGCGGGTGACCGTGCTCTACCCGAAGCGCGGCGTCTCCGATCTCGCGCGCATGACGCCCGAGGCTGTCGCGGAGAAGTACGGCGTACCCCCGGAGCAGTACCCCGACCTGGCGGCGCTGGTCGGGGAGACGAGCGACAACCTGCCCGGTGTGGCCGGCGTCGGGCCCAAGACGGCGGCGAAGTGGGTCACCACGTACGGGGGCCTCGAGCCGCTGCTCGACCACGTGGACGAGCTCAAGGGCAAGGCCGCCGAGAACCTGCGCGCCGCCGTCGAGCAGGTGCGGCTCAACCGCGAGCTCAACGCCCTGCTGGACCACCTCGAGCTGCCACTCGCGGTGGACGAGCTGAAGCTCAGCGGGTTCGACCTCGAGGCCGTGCACCGCGTCTCCGACACGCTGCAGTTCGGCACCCTGCGTGACCGACTGCTCGCGGCGGACCCCGCGGCCGAGCCGGCCGAGCCCGCCGCGGTCGCCAGTGTCCAGGTCGCGCTCGCGGCGCTCGAGGCGGGCGGCCTCGGCGCGTGGCTCGCGGCGCGGGCGGGCCACGCCCTTGGCCTCGAGGTCACGGGGACGGCGACCCCGGGAGCCGGCGACGCCTGGGAGGTCGCGATCGCCGACGGCGCCACGGACGAGGGCGCGGCGGCGGTCGTCGACCTTTCCGACGCGGCGCCCGAGGACGAGCGCGCCCTGGCGGCCTGGCTCGCGGACCCGGCGGCGCCCAAGGTGGTGCACGGGGCCAAGACGTCCTGGCACGAGCTCGCCGGGCGAGGGCTGGACCTGTCGGGCGTGACCTTCGACACCGAGCTCGCCGCCTACCTGTGCTACCCCGACCAGCGGGGCTACGACCTGGCGGACCTGTCGGTGCGGCTCCTGGGCCGTGAGCTGACAACGGGTGAGCCTGCCGGTGCGGGCGGGCAGGGTGCCCTCGACCTCGCGCTCGACGGCGTGGACACCGACGACCCGCGCGCCCGGCAGGCGGCGGTCCGGGCCGCGGCCGTGGTCGATCTCGCCGAGGCGTTGTCGGGCCAGCTCGCCGACCGCGGGGCGGACGGGCTGCTCACCGACCTCGAGCTGCCGCTGACCGGCGTCCTGGGCCGGATGGAGGCCACGGGGATCGCCGCCGACGTCGAGTACCTCACCGAGCTCGAGCAGCAGTTCGCGGTCGCGGTGGCCGACGCCGCGGCCGAGGCGTACGACGTCATCGGCCGGCAGGTGAACCTTGGCAGCCCGAAGCAGCTCCAGGAGGTGCTCTTCGACCAGCTGGGGATGCCCAAGACGAAGAAGATCAAGACGGGCTACACCACCGACGCCGCCTCGCTGCAGGACCTCTACGTCAAGACGGAGCACCCCTTCCTCGAGCACCTGCTCGCGCACCGGGACGCCACGCGCCTCCGGTCGACCGTGGAGGGCCTGCTGAAGTCGGTCGCGCCCGACGGCCGGATCCACACGACGTTCCAGCAGACGATCGCGGCGACCGGGCGGCTGAGCTCGACCGACCCGAACCTGCAGAACATCCCGATCCGCACGGAGGAGGGTCGCCGCATCCGCCGGGCGTTCCGGGTCGGCGAGGGGTACGACACGCTGCTGACCGCCGACTACAGCCAGATCGAGATGCGCATCATGGCGCACCTGTCGGGCGACGAAGGGCTCATCGAGGCGTTCCGGTCGGGCGAGGACCTGCACCGTTACGTGGGCTCGCGGGTGTTCGAGGTGGCGCCCGAGGACGTCACCGCCGCGATGCGCTCGAAGATCAAGGCCATGAGCTACGGCCTCGCGTACGGGCTCAGCGCCTTCGGCCTCTCGCAGCAGCTGACCATCCCGACCGGCGAGGCCCAGTCGCTGATGGACGACTACTTCACGCGCTTCGGCGGCGTGCGCGACTACCTCACGGGGGTGGTCGAGGAGGCGCGCGCCACCGGGTACACGGCGACGATCCTCGGCCGTCGTCGCTACCTGCCCGACCTGACGAGCGACAACCGGCAGCGCCGGCAGATGGCGGAGCGCATGGCGCTCAACGCCCCGATCCAGGGCAGCGCGGCCGACATCATCAAGGTCGCGATGCTCGGAGTGCAGCGCGAGCTGGACGAGCGCGGGCTCGCGTCCCGCCTGCTGCTCCAGGTGCACGACGAGCTCGTGGTCGAGGTCGCGCCGGGGGAGCGGGAGGCCGCCGAGGACGTGCTGCGCACGCAGATGGGCTCTGCCGTGAGCCTTGATGTGCCGCTCGACGTCTCGGTCGGGGCCGGGCCGACCTGGCACGACGCGGGGCACTGACCGACCGTGGGCGCGCGCTGGCGGCGGTGCGCGGGCTCAGCCCTTGGTCGTCACGAAGACCGCCGTGCCGGGCAGGTAGGCGCCGCGGTCGGGCCCCCAGCCTCCCCAGGTCGCGGTGTTCCACGCGGGCCACTCCGGCTCGATGATGTCCCGGACCTGCAGCCCGGCGGCGACGACGTCCCGGACGTGGTCGCCCAACGTGCGGTGGTACTCGGCGTACGCGACGTCGCCGCGGTCGTCGATCTCGACGTAGGGCCGCCGGTCGAAGTACGAGCGGTGCGCGGTGAGGCCGCGGAGGCTGGGGTCGTCGGGGAAGGCCCAACGCAGCGGGTGGGTCACGGAGAACACCCAGCGCCCACCGGGCCGCAGCACGCGCGCCGCCTCCGCGTGCACCCGCACGGCGTCGGCCACGAACGGGATCGCCCCGAACGACGTGAAGACGGCGTCGACGCTCGCGGACGCGAAGGGCAGCGCCCGCGCGTCGGCCTGGACCAGCGGGACCGCGACACCGGTGCGCGAGTTCAGGCGCGCCGCCCCGGCGAGCATCTCCCCGGACACGTCGGTCGCCACCGCGTGGGCGCCGCGGGTGCGGAGCCACCGCGAGCAGTGCGCCGCCCCGGCTCCGACCTCGAGGACCTGGGCACCGTCGACGTCACCCAGGAGACCTGCCTCCGCCTCGGTCAGGCCCTCGGGCCCCCAGCGGAAGCCCGAGTCGCCGAGGAACCCGCCGTGCTCCTCGAGGTACTCGGCGGCGTTCGCGTCCCACCACCCGCGGGCGGCGGCGCTGCCGGCGGCGACCGGGACCTCGCGGTAGCCGGTGCGCTCGATCGGCCGGGGTGCGGGAGGATGGTGGCTCACCCGGTCATCGTGGCACGCCGGAGGGTCGCGTCGCCGGGCCGGGCCGAGGGGCGATCGACGGGTTCGCCCTGCGGCGGGAAGCCGCCGCGTTGACCCTTCGCATCCCCATCGATAGGATTGCCGGCGGTGCAGTGCGCCCGAGCACGTCCGGGGCGCGGAATCTCTCGCCTCGTCGTCTGCCCTGTCGCCCCGTACCAACTTCCTCTGTCCGCACTACGTCCTGTCCGCATCGGAGCATCCACTCAATGACCATCTCCACCACGAAGTCCGCCCCGCAGGTTGCCGTCAACGACATCGGCACCGAGGAGGACTTCCTTGCCGCCGTCGACGCCACCATCAAGTACTTCAACGATGGTGACATCGTCGAAGGCACGATCGTCAAGGTCGACCGCGACGAGGTTCTCCTCGACATCGGCTACAAGACCGAGGGCGTGATCCCCTCCCGCGAGCTGTCGATCAAGCACGACGTCGACCCCGGCGAGGTTGTCGCCGTCGGTGACGCCGTCGAGGCGCTCGTCCTCCAGAAGGAGGACAAGGAGGGTCGTCTGATCCTGTCCAAGAAGCGCGCACAGTACGAGCGCGCCTGGGGCACGATCGAGAAGATCAAGGAGGATGACGGCGTCGTTACCGGCACCGTCATCGAGGTCGTCAAGGGCGGCCTCATCCTCGACATCGGCCTGCGCGGCTTCCTCCCCGCCTCGCTCGTGGAGATGCGTCGCGTCCGCGACCTCGCGCCGTACGTCGGCAAGGAGATCGAGGCCAAGATCATCGAGCTCGACAAGAACCGCAACAACGTGGTCCTGTCGCGCCGCGCCTGGCTCGAGCAGACGCAGTCCGAGGTTCGCTCCACCTTCCTGCAGACCCTGCAGAAGGGCCAGGTGCGCCCCGGTGTCGTCTCGTCGATCGTCAACTTCGGTGCGTTCGTGGACCTGGGCGGCGTGGACGGCCTCGTGCACGTCTCCGAGCTGTCCTGGAAGCACATCGACCACCCGTCCGAGGTCGTCGAGGTCGGCCAGGAGGTCACCGTCGAGGTGCTCGACGTCGACTTCGACCGCGAGCGTGTCTCCCTGTCGCTGAAGGCGACGCAGGAGGACCCGTGGCAGACCTTCGCCCGTACGCACGCCATCGGACAGGTCGTGCCGGGCAAGGTCACGAAGCTCGTGCCGTTCGGTGCGTTCGTCCGCGTCGAGGACGGCATCGAGGGTCTCGTGCACATCTCCGAGCTGGCCGTGCGCCACGTCGAGCTGCCCGAGCAGGTCGTCAGCGTCGGTGCCGAGGTGTTCGTCAAGGTCATCGACATCGACCTCGAGCGTCGTCGGATCTCGCTGTCGCTCAAGCAGGCCAACGAGGGCATGGACGCGGAGTCCGAGGACTTCGACCCCGCGCTCTACGGCATGGCTGCCGAGTACGACGAGAACGGCGAGTACAAGTACCCGGAGGGCTTCGACCCGGAGACCAACGAGTGGCTCGAGGGCTTCGAGACCCAGCGCGAGGCCTGGGAGGCGGAGTACGCCAAGGCGCACACCCGCTGGGACTCGCACCGCGAGCAGGTCCGTGCGGCCATCGCGGCGGACGCTGACGCGGCCGTGAACGACGCGGTCCCCGGCGGCAGCAGCAGCAGCTCCGGCTCCTCCTCGTCGTCGTCCTCGTCGTCGTCCTCCTCGTCGTCTTCGTCGTCGTCCTCGTCCTCCTACTCGTCGGCTCCGCCGGCGGAGGAGGCCGCGGGCACGCTCGCCTCGGACGAGGCGCTCGCCGCGCTTCGCGAGAAGCTCACCGGCAACTGATCCGGCCGGGTCGCCCCGCGACCCACCGGTGCCCACGACGGCCCGTCACCCCGAGGGGTGACGGGCCGTCGTCGTCCCGTGCCGCTCTCGTCGCCGCTCTCGTCGCCGCTCTCGTCGCCGCTCTCGACCACCGCTCTCGCGACCACCGCCCTCGCGACCGGCGGGAGAACGGGCGCCCGGGCCCTGTGCCTACGCCCGGGGCCCAGGGGTGCCGTCGGCGAACTGGGTCGCGTAGAGCTCGGCGTACAGGCCGCCGGCGGCGAGCAGCTCGGGGTGCGTGCCGTGCTCGACGACGCGCCCGTCCTGCAGCACGACGATGGCGTCGGCGGCCCGGACGGTGGAGAGCCGGTGGGCGATCACCAGCGAGGTGCGGCCCGCCAGCGCCTGGTCGAGCGCCGCCTGCACCGCGGCCTCCGACTCCGAGTCGAGGTGCGCGGTCGCCTCGTCGAGCACGACGACGTCCGGGGCCTTGAGGAGGAGCCGGGCGATCGCGAGGCGCTGCCGCTCGCCGCCGGAGAGCCGGTAGCCCCGGTCGCCGACGACGGTGTCGAAGCCCTCGGGCAGCCGCGACACCAGGTCCCAGATCCGTGCCTGCCGCAGGGCCCGCTCGAGGTCGTCGTCGGAGGCGTCGGGGCGGGCGAACCGCAGGTTGGCGGCCACTGTGTCGTGGAAGAGGTGCGCCTCCTGGGAGACGACGCCGACGGTGGCGCGCAGGGACGCCGCGGTGACGTCGCGGATGTCGAGGCCCGCGACGCGGACGACCCCCGACGTCGGGTCGTACATGCGCGAGACGAGCTGCGAGATGGTCGTCTTGCCGGCTCCGGACGGCCCGACGAGCGCGACCATCGTGCCTGCCGGGACGGTGAACGTGACGTCACGCAGCGTGTCGCCGCTCGGGTCGGACCGCAGGGTGGCGACGGACTCGAGCGAGGCCAGCGACACCTCGTCGGCGCGCGGGTACCGGAAGGAGACGTGCGCCAGCTCGACCGAGGCCCCGCGGGCGGCCACGGCGGCGCGCAGGTCGGCGGCGTCGGGCTTCTCGTCGAGCATCGGGACGAGGTCGAGCACCTCGAGCACCCGCTCGAAGCTGACCAGCGCGGTCATGACGTCCACCTGGACGTTCGACATCGCGGAGAGGGGGCCGTACAGCCGCCCGAGGTACGCCGTGAGCGCCACGAGGGTCCCGACCGTGAGCTCGCCGGCGATCGCCTGCAGTCCGCCGACGCCGTAGACGAGGGCGATGGCGACGGACGCCAAGGTCGTCAGCCCCACGCGGAACCAGGTGCCCAGCAGGGCGGTGCTCACGCCGAGGTCCCGGAGCCGGCCCACCTGCGCCGCGTACCGTTCGCTCTCGCGTTCGGGGTCGCCGAAGATCTTGACGAGGTGCGCACCCGCGACGTTGAACCGTTCGTTCATCATCTGCCCGGCGTCGGCGTTGAGGTCGTAGCCCGTGCGCGCGAGCGCGGACAGGCGGCGGCCGAACCAGCGCGCGGGCAGGACGAAGACCGGCACCAGCACGAGCGAGAGCAGGGTGAGCTGCCACGACATCGCGAACATCGCCGCGAGGGTGAACACGATCGTCAGCCCGTTGGACACGACGGTCTGCAGCGTGGACGTGAACGCCTGCTGGGCGCCGAGGACGTCGCCGTTGAGGCGCTGCACGAGCGCCCCGGTGCGCGCCCGGGCGAAGAACGCGAGCGGCATGCGCTGGACGTGATCGAAGACTGCCGTCCGCAGGTCGAGGATCAGCCCTTCGCCGACGCGCGCGGAGAGCCATCGCTCGGCCACCGCCAGGAGGGCGGTGAGGAGGGCGATGCCCGCCGCGCCTGCGGCGAGGAGCACGACCAGGCCGCGGTCGCCGCCCGTGATGCCGTCGTCGATGAGCCGCCGGAAGAGGAGCGGCGTGACCGCGCCCGCCGCGGCGCTGACGACGAGCAGCGCGACGAACACGGCGAGCTGCCCCCGGTAGGGGCGGGCGAACCCGAGGATCCGGCGGAGCGTGGTGCCGGCGAGGCGGTGGTCGGTCACGGACGAGTCGTTGAGGAACGTACGCATCCCGCGCCCACCGGGCATGCCGCCTCCTTGTCCGGCCCCGGGTCATCGGCCCGGGGCGTGCTCATGGCGGGAAGCCTACGCCGGGGGCAAGATGGTCCCCATGCTCCGCATCGGCCTCACGGGCGGCATCGCCGCAGGCAAGTCCGTCGTCGCGCACCACCTCGCCGAGCTGGGTGCGGTGGTCGTCGACCACGACATCCTGGCCCGGGAGGTGGTGGCCCCCGGCACAATCGGGCTGGAGGAGGTCGTCGCGGCCTTCGGCGAGGGCGTACTCGCCGAGGACGGATCCCTCGACCGTCCCGCGCTCGGCAGGCTCGTCTTCGACGACGACGCCGCGAGGGCCCGGCTCGAGGGGATCTTGCACCCCGAGATCCGAAGGATCGCCGCGGAGCGGGAAGCGCTCGCCGGGGCGTCGGACGACCGCGCCGTCGTGGTGCACGACATCCCGCTCCTGGTCGAGACGGGGCAGGCGGACCATTTCCATCTGCTCGTCGTGGTGCACGCCCCGGCAGACCAACGCGTGGCCCGGCTGGTGGCGGGCCGGGGGATGGACGAGCCGGCGGCGCGGGCACGGGTGGCCGCGCAGGCCACCGACGAGGAGCGGGCGGCCGTCGCCGACGTGACGCTCGACGGCTCCGGGACCGAGGACGGGCTCAGGGCGCAGGTGGACCAGCTGTGGCAGCGGCTCGTGCGGGAGGTCGACGAGGAGTCCGAGGCCGAGACCTCCCGGACCTGAGCGTCGGTCCGGTGTCATTCGGTCGGGTGTCAGAGGGGCGCCGTACGGTGGTGACATGCGACCTGTGACCGACCTGCAGCGTGCGGTGGCGCCCTTCGAGGTGGTCTCCGAGTTCGTGCCCTCGGGCGACCAGCCGACCGCCATCGCCGACCTGACCTCGCGTGTGCAGGCGGGCGAGAAGGACGTCGTCCTGCTCGGCGCCACCGGTACCGGCAAGAGCGCGACCACGGCGTGGCTCATCGAGAAGGTGCAACGGCCGACGCTCGTGATGGCGCCGAATAAGACGCTCGCCGCGCAGCTCGCCACGGAGTTCCGCGAGCTGCTGCCGAACAACGCCGTCGAGTACTTCGTCTCGTACTACGACTACTACCAGCCCGAGGCGTACATCGCGCAGACGGACACCTACATCGAGAAGGACTCGTCGATCAACGACGAGGTGGAGCGCCTGCGGCACTCCGCGACGTCGTCCCTGCTGACCCGACGCGACGTGATCGTGGTCGCCTCGGTGTCCTGCATCTACGGCCTCGGCACGCCGCAGGAGTACGTGGACCGGATGGTGCGCCTCGACGTCGGCGACGTCGTGGACCGAGACGACATGCTCCGGCGCTTCGTGCAGATGCAGTACCAGCGCAACGACATGGCGTTCACCCGCGGCACTTTCCGCGTGCGCGGTGACACGGTGGAGATCATCCCCGTGTACGAGGAGCTCGCCGTGCGCATCGAGATGTTCGGCGACGAGATCGAGTCGATCCAGACGCTGCACCCGCTCACCGGCGAGGTGCTCCGCTCGGAGCAGAGCGTCTATCTCTTCCCCGCCACCCACTACGTGGCAGGGCCGGAGCGGATGGAACGGGCGATCACGGGGATCGAGGCCGAGCTCGCGGACCGGCTCGCCGAGCTGGAGCAGCAGAACAAGCTGCTCGAGGCGCAGCGGCTGCGCATGCGCACCACCTACGACATCGAGATGATGCGTCAGATCGGCACCTGCAGCGGCATCGAGAACTATTCGCGGCACATCGACGGGCGCGAGCAGGGAACGCCGCCGAACACGCTGCTCGACTACTTCCCGGAGGACTTCCTGCTCGTCATCGACGAGTCGCACCAGACCGTGCCGCAGATCGGCGCCATGTTCGAGGGCGACATGTCCCGCAAGCGGTCGCTCGTCGAGCACGGGTTCCGCCTGCCGAGCGCGATGGACAACCGCCCGCTGCGGTGGGAGGAGTTCGTCGAGCGGATCGGGCAGACGGTCTACCTGTCCGCCACGCCGGGCGACTACGAGCTGTCCGTGTCGGACGGCGTCGTCGAGCAGGTGATCCGCCCGACGGGCCTCGTGGACCCGCAGGTCGTGGTCAAGCCCACCACGGGGCAGATCGACGACCTGCTGCACGAGATCCGGGAACGGGTCGACCGCGACGAGCGGGTGCTGGTCACCACGCTCACGAAGAAGATGGCCGAGGACCTCACCGACTACTTCCTCGAGAAGGACGTGCGGGTGCGATACCTGCACTCCGAGGTCGACACGCTTCGCCGCGTCGAGCTGCTGCGCGAGCTGCGGTTGGGGGAGTATGACGTCCTGGTGGGCATCAACCTGCTGCGCGAGGGACTCGACCTGCCCGAGGTGTCGCTCGTGGCGATCCTCGACGCGGACAAGGAGGGTTTCCTGCGCTCGGCGCGGTCGCTGATCCAGACCATCGGGCGCGCGGCGCGCAACGTCACGGGCCAGGTGCATATGTACGCCGACAGGATGACGCCCGCGATGCAGTTCGCGCTCGAGGAGACCGACCGGCGGCGCGCCAAGCAGGTCGCGTACAACGAGGAGCGGGGGATCGACCCGCAGCCGCTGCGCAAGAAGATCGCCGACGTCACCGACATGCTTGCCCGGGAGGACATCGACACCCAGGAGCTGCTCTCGGGCGGGTACCGCAAGACGCCCGCGTCGGGGCAGGGTCGCGGCCGCGCATCCGTGCTCGGTTCACCCAAGGAGGGGGCCACCACCGGGAACCGCCTCGCCGGCACGGCGGCGAGCGAGCTCGCCGAGCTGATCCAGGAGCTTAGCGACCAGATGCACGCCGCCGCGGCGGAGCTGCAGTTCGAGGTCGCGGCCCGCCTGCGCGACGAGATCGGCGGGCTGAAGAAGGAGCTGCGCCAGATGCAGGCCGCCACGGCCTGAGGGGCTCTCATCAGCGGTTCCGCACCCTGACGTGCGCGGGCTGCCGGGCCAAGGTCTCATGTAGGGTATGCGGGTTGGAGGGGAGTACCCCGCCCACGATGAGGTCGTCATCACGTCCGGCGCAGACGCCGGTCCGGCCTCGTTGGCCCGGACGTTCGGCATGCAGCCGCTCCGGGTGGGGAAGACCTCCGGTGCTCAGTGTTACGTACCGGAGGTTTGCCCGTGAATGTTCCCGTGTGGGTCTGGATCGTCACCATCGCCGTCATCCTGGTGATGCTCGCCGTCGACTATCTCGGCCACGTGCGGACGCCGCACGCCCCGACCCTGCGCGAGTCCGCGAGCTGGTCGCTGGCCTACGTCGCGATCGCCGTGGTCTTCGGGGTGGTCGTGTGGATCGTGTGGGGCAGCACGTACGGCGGGGAGTACTTCGCCGGCTACATCACCGAGAAGTCGCTCAGCGTCGACAACCTGTTCGTCTTCGTCCTGATCATGACGAGCTTCCGCGTCCCACGGGAGTACCAGCAGCGGGTGCTGCTCATCGGCATCACGATCGCGCTCGTGCTGCGCACGGTCTTCATCGTCGCCGGCGCCGCGATCATCGCGAACTTCGCGTGGGTGTTCTACGTCTTCGGTGCCTTCCTGATCTGGACCGCGATCGCCCAGGCGCGCTCGGGCACCGGCCATGACGAGGAGTGGAACGAGAACGGCCTGCTGCGCCTGACGCGCCGCCTGTTCCCCACGACCGACTCCTACGTCGGCGACAAGATGATCACGAAGATCGACGGCAAGCGGTTCATCACGCCGATGCTCATCGTGATGGTCGCGATCGGCAGCGCGGACCTGCTGTTCGCTGTCGACTCGATCCCCGCGATCTTCGGGCTCACCCAGGAGACGTACCTGGTCTTCGCGGCCAACGCGTTCTCGCTGCTGGGCCTGCGCCAGCTCTACTTCCTCGTGGACGGCCTGCTCGACCGGCTCGTCTACCTCAACTACGGGCTCGCGGCGATCCTCGGCTTCATCGGCGTCAAGCTGGTCATCCACGCGCTGCACACCAACGAGCTGCCGTTCCTCAACGGCGGGCAGCACGTCGAGGTGATCCCCGAGATCCCGACGACCTTGTCGCTGGGCTTTATCGTGGTCGTCCTCGCCGTCACCACGATCGCCTCGCTCGTCCGTGACCGCCGCGACCGCCGCGACCGCCAGGTCGGGGCAGCGTCCGCGGCGCAGCCACCCTCTGAAGGAGATGCATGATCCACGAGTTGCCGTTCTGGTTCGAGGGGGCGTCGCTTGCGGCGCTCATCCTGCTGCTGGCGGTGGACCTCGTGGTCGTCGGCCGGCGCCCGCACGTGCCCAGCATGAAGGAGAGCGGCATCTGGGTCGCCTTCTACGTGGGCCTGGCCTTGGTGTTCGGCCTGATCGTGCTCGCGGTCGGCGGCGCGGCGCCTGCCGGTGAGTTCTACGCCGGCTGGCTCACCGAGTACTCGCTGAGCGTGGACAACCTGTTCGTCTTCGTGATCATCATGTCGCGCTTCGCGGTGCCCAAGCAGCACCAGCAGATGGTGCTCATGGTGGGCATCATCATCGCGCTGGTGCTGCGCGGCGCCTTCATCCTGGCGGGCTCGGCCATCCTCGAGCACTTCGTGTGGGTGTTCTACCTGTTCGGCGCCTTCCTCATCTACACCGCCGTCAAGCTGGTGGCGGGCGGCGACGAGGACGACTTCAAGGAGAACGTCGCGATCCGGATGCTCCGGAGGGTGCTGCCCCTCAGCGAGCAGTACGACGGCGGCAAGGTGCGCACGGTGGTGGACGGCAAGCGTCTGTTCACGCCGATGCTCGTGGTGTTCGTCGCGATCGGATCGACCGACCTGCTGTTCGCGCTCGACTCGATCCCGGCCATCTTCGGCCTGACGAAGGACCCGTTCATCGTCTTCACCGCGAATATCTTCGCGCTCATGGGCCTGCGCCAGCTCTACTTCCTCCTCGGCGGCCTGCTGGAGCGGCTGGTCTACCTGCCGATCGCGCTCGCCGTGATCCTCGGCTTCATCGGCGTGAAGCTCATCCTCGAGGCGCTGCACACCAACACGCTCCCGTTCATCAACGGAGGCGAACACGTCGCGTGGGCGCCCGAGATCCCGATCTGGCTGTCGCTGGCCGTCATCCTCGGGTCGATCGCGATCGCGACGGTCGCGAGCCTGCTCAAAACGCGCTTCACGGCGGCGCTGGCGGCGGACTCGGTGTCGCCGTCGGACCGGGCCGAGCAGTCCGACGGCCAGTCCGACGGCCAGTCCGACGGCCAGGCCGCCGGCCAGTCCGACGGCCAGGCCGACGACCGGGCCGACGTTCAGGCCGACGACCGGGCCGGCTCCCCGACCGGGCCGGACCCGTCGGCCACCTGATCCGACCCACCCGGCGTCAGGCCGCGAAGCCGCCGATCACGGGGACGAACTCGCGCGCGGCGCGGTCGGCGACGAGGCCTTCGCGCCGCATCGGGTCGGGCTCGAGCAGCTCGAGCGCGGCCGTGGCGTCCTCGGCCTCGACGACGAGCAGGGCGCCGCGGGGCTCGCCGTCCGCGGTGGCCGGGAGCGGGCCGGACACATGCAGCTCACCGCGCTCGTGCAGGCCGCCGAGGAACTCGCGGTGCTCGGGACGAACCGCGTCGAGGCGGTCGGGGTCGGTGACGTAGACGTAGGTGACGGCGTAGGTCGGCATGGCGGTATTCAAGCACCGCGCGGCCCGTTCCATGGTGGCCAGCGGGTCGTCCATCGGGTCGATCAGTACAGCTTGATCGACCCGCCGTCGGCCATGATCGTCTGCCCCGTGACGTAGCGGGATCCATCTCCTGCGAGGAAAGCGACGACCGGGGCGATGTCGTCCTCGGGGGATCCGAGCCGGCCCAGCGGGATGCCGTCGACGACCTGCTGGTAGTCGGCGGGGTAGGCCTGGGACCACTGAACGATGCCGGGGGTCATGGCCACCGGCGACACGACGTTGACGCGGATCCCGTCGGCCGCCCACTCGTTGGCGGCGACGCGGCTCAGGGCGCGGATGGCCTCCTTCGCCGCGGCGTAGGCGCCCTGCGTGGGCAGGCCCTTGATGCCGGCCCCGGAGCCGAAGTTCACGATCGCCCCAGAGGTCTTCGCGAGCTCTGGGTGCGCCGCCTGCATCAAGCGCAGGGTCGCGAGGGCACCGGTACCGAAGGACAGGTCCCACATCTCCTGGGTGGTCTCCAGCAGGGGCGCCTGCCTCGACGCGTGCGCGTTGTTCACCAGCACGTCGAGCCTGCCGAAACGCTCCACCGTGGCTGCGACGATCTCGGCGGGCGCATCGGGCTGCGCGATGTCCGCGCGGACGTAGGCGGCCTCGCCGTCCCCCTCGCCGTCGCGCTCGCCGTCCCGCTCGCCGTCGCGCTCGCCGTCCAGCCGGGAGACGAGGTCGGCGACGAGCTGCTCGCCATCGGCCTGCGGGAGCAGGTCGACGATCATGACCCGTGCGCCGTCGGCGAGGAAGCGCGAGACGATGCCGCGGCCGATGCCGCCGGCGCCGCCGGTGACGATCGCGACCTTGCCGTGCAGCTCTGCGTGATCGGTCATGGGTGGTGGTCCTTTCATCGGGAGGATCCGTCGGGATCCGTGGAGCGGCCGGGGCGCGTCGCGCTGAGACGGATCCGCCGGTCGATGCCGTCGAGGTAGGCGGCGAGGGTGAGGTCGTGCACGCGCCGGGCCACGGGGGCCGCGAGCCCCCGCGCGTGCAGGGCGGCGTACGGCGCCGGATCGTCGGCAGCGAAGTTCCCTGGGAAATGGTTAGCCACGAGGTGGTTCGCCACGTGGTGGTCCGCCACGAGGTGGTCCGCCGTGAGCGGGTCCGCCGCGACGTCCTGGCGCGGGGGCTCGGCCAGCTCCTCGGAGGCGTCGACGACGCGGGGCGGGTGGGGGTGCCCGAGCCCGGTGAGCGCCGCGACGCCGACGGGGATGCCGGCGGCACCGAGCAGGGCGTCGAAGGCGTCGTCCTCGGCGAGGCCGGCGGTGCGGAGCCGGCCGAGGACGTCTGCGAGCGTGGACCGGGGCGTGAGGTTCAGCACACGGTCGGGCGCGAAAGCGAGGGGCAGCATCCAGGGGTGCGCCTCGAACGCGCGCCGCCCGGACTCCGCGACGGCGGCGAGCCCGTCGCGCCAGCCGGCGCCCGGCGCCGGGGCGGTCCGCGTCTCCTCGGCCGCGAGGGCCGCCATCGCCGCGAGCAGGCCTTTTCTTCCGTCGACGTGCCGGTAGAGCGCCATCGCGGAGACGCCGAGGTCGGCTCCGACCCGGCGCGTCGAGACGGCCTCGAGGCCGCCCGCGTCGGCGACGGCGAGGGCCGCCTGAGCGATGCGGCGACGGGTGAGGGGCGCAGCCATGTTTACAGTGTAAACCCGTCAGAGGACGTCGAACGCCTGTACGACCGTCGGTATGCGGACGTAGGATGCCGGGGTGAGCAACCGCCTCGTCATCTCCGGCGCCCGCGAGCACAATCTGCGCAACGTCGAGCTCGATCTCCCGCGTGAGAAGCTCATCGTCTTCACCGGCCTGTCGGGCTCGGGCAAGTCGTCGTTGGCGTTCGACACGATCTTCGCCGAGGGGCAGCGCCGCTACGTGGAGTCGCTCTCCGCCTATGCGCGCCAGTTCCTGGGCCAGATGGACAAGCCCGACGTCGACTTCATCGAGGGCCTGTCGCCCGCCGTGTCGATCGACCAGAAGTCCACCAACCGCAACCCGCGGTCCACCGTCGGCACGATCACCGAGGTGTACGACTACCTGCGCCTGCTGTTCGCGCGCGCGGGCACGCAGCACTGCCCGGTGTGCGGGGAGCCCGTGCGCTCGCAGACGCCGCAGCAGATCGTCGACAAGCTGCTGGAGCTGCCGGAGGGCACCCGCTACCAGGTGCTCGCGCCCGTCGTGCGCGGGCGCAAGGGCGAGTACGCGGACCTGTTCACGGAGCTGCAGACGCAGGGCTTCGCCCGCGCGCGGGTGGACGGCGAGGTCGTGCAGCTGACCAGCCCGCCGGCGCTGGAGAAGAAGCTCAAGCACGACATCGAGGTGGTCGTGGACCGCCTTGTCTCACGGGACGGCGTGCAGCGACGGCTCACCGACTCGGTCGAGACGGCCCTGCGGCTCGCCGGCGGCCTCGTCCTGATCGAGCTGGTCGACGCCGACGTCGACGACCTTCTCCGCGTCCGCAAGTTCTCGGAGAAGCGGGCCTGCCCCAACGACCACCCGCTGACCCTCGACGAGATCGAGCCGCGCACGTTCTCGTTCAACGCGCCGTACGGCGCGTGCCCGGAGTGCACGGGCATCGGGTTCCGCCTCGAGGTCGACCCCGACCTGGTGGTCCCGGACGAGGAGCGGACGCTGCGCGAGGGCGCGGTGGTGCCGTGGGCACTGACGTCGTCCGAGTACTTCGAGCGGGTACTCACGGCGCTGGCGGAGGAGATGAGCTTCTCCATGGACGTGCCGTGGCGCGCCCTGCCGCAGCGGGCCCGCGAGGCCATCCTGCACGGCCGCAACCACCAGGTGCACGTGAAGTACCGCAACCGCTGGGGGCGCGAGCGGCAGTACTCGACGGGCTTCGAGGGAGCGGTGACGTTCCTGGAGCGGCGGCACCGGGAGACCGAGTCGGACTGGTCGAAGGAGAAGTACGAGGCCTACATGCGCGAGGTGCCGTGCCCGGTCTGCTCCGGGGCACGGCTGAAGCCGGAGGTCCTGGCGGTCACGATCGGCGACAAGTCGATCTGGGACGTCTGCCGGATGCCGATCGACGAGGCCAAGTATTTCCTCGACGGCCTGGAGCTCGGGCAGCGGGAGCGCGCCATCGCCACCGAGGTGCTCAAGGAGATCCACGCGCGGCTCGGCTTCCTGGTCGACGTGGGCCTGCACTACCTGTCGCTCGAGCGTCCTGCGGGCACGCTTTCCGGCGGCGAGGCTCAGCGGATCCGGCTCGCGACGCAGATCGGGTCGGGGCTGGTGGGGGTGCTCTACGTGCTCGACGAGCCGTCGATCGGCCTGCACCAGCGCGACAACCGCCGCCTCATCGAGACCCTCACGCGGCTGCGCGACCTGGGCAACACGCTGATCGTCGTGGAGCACGACGAGGACACCATCCGTGCCGCGGACTGGATCGTCGACGTCGGTCCGGGCGCGGGGGAGCACGGCGGGCAGATCGTGCACTCCGGCGACTACGCGGGACTGCTCGAGGCCGAGGGCTCGGTGACGGGCGCCTATCTGTCGGGCCGGCGCCGCATCGCCCTGCCGGTCGAGCGCCGCGCGACGGACGCGGGGCGGCAGATCACGGTGGTCGGAGCGCGGGAGAACAACCTGCGTGGCGTGGACGTCTCGTTCCCGCTCGGCGTGCTGACCGCCGTCACCGGCGTCTCGGGGTCGGGCAAGTCCACGCTGGTGAACTCGATCCTGCACACCGTGCTGGCGAACGAGCTGAACGGCGCGCGCCAGGTCCCCGGCCGGCACACCCGGGTCACCGGGATGGACCAGCTCGACAAGGTCGTGCACGTCGACCAGGGGCCTATCGGGCGCACGCCGCGCTCGAACCCCGCCACGTACACCGGGGTCTGGGACCGGATCCGCAAGATCTTCGCCGAGACCGAGGAGGCGAAGGTCCGTGGCTACGGGCCGGGCCGGTTCTCGTTCAACGTCAAGGGTGGGCGCTGCGAGGCGTGCGCCGGCGACGGCACGCTGAAGATCGAGATGAACTTCCTGCCGGACGTCTACGTGCCGTGCGAGGTGTGCCACGGTGCGCGCTACAACCGCGAGACCCTCGAGGTGCACTTCAAGGGCAAGACCGTCGCGGACGTGCTGGACATGCCGATTGAGGAGGCCGCGGAGTTCTTCGCGGCGTTCCCGGCGATCTCGCGCTACCTCTCCACGCTGGTCGAGGTGGGCCTGGGCTACGTCCGTCTGGGGCAGCCGGCCCCCACGCTCTCCGGCGGCGAGGCGCAGCGCGTGAAGCTGGCGAGCGAGCTCCAGAAGCGTTCCACCGGCCGCACGGTCTACGTGCTGGACGAGCCGACCACCGGGCTGCACTTCGAGGACATCCGCAAGCTGCTGGGCGTGCTGCAGTCCCTCGTCGACAAGGGCAACACCGTCCTCGTCATCGAGCACAACCTGGACGTCATCAAGAGCGCCGACTGGATCGTCGACATGGGCCCCGAGGGCGGCTCCGGTGGCGGCACGGTCGTCGCGGAGGGGACGCCGGAGGACGTCGCCCAGGTCGAGGCAAGCCATACCGGTGAGTTCCTGGCCCGGGTTCTCAGGGAGCACCCGGCCGTGCCGACGGCGCCCCGAACGCAGGCGCGCAGCGCGGCCGCGACGTCGACGTCGTCCGCGTCGCGCACCCGGAGCTCGACCAAGGTCTCCGCCAAGGGCACGACGAAGCCGGCCGCGTCGAAGGCCAAGCGGCCCGGTAAGCGCAGCGCGGCCTGAACCTCTAGCGTGTGGCCATGGGTTCGCACCACAACTACGCCGTCACCGTCGCCTGGCCCGACCCTGACGTGGGTGGTGGAGCGACGGGGACGACCTCGTACACGTCGTACCCCCGCGATCACCGGGTGCTCGTGACGGGCAAGCCGCCGCTGCTGGCCAGCGCCGACCCGGCATTCCGGGGCGACCCGGCCAGGCACAATCCGGAGGAGCTGTTCGTCGCGAGCCTCGCGCAGTGCCACATGCTGTGGTTCCTGCACCTCGCTGCGGAGCAGGGGCTCGTGGTGCGGGAGTACGTCGACGACACGACGGGCACCATGCGCGTGGAGTCCCGTGGGGAGGGCCAGTTTACCGACGTCACCCTGCGTCCACGGGTGACCGTCGACCCGGGGCCGCACGTGTCGGACGAGTTCGTCGCAGGGCTGCACCACCGTGCGCACGCGCTGTGCTTCATCGCGAGGTCGGTGAACTTCTCGGTGCTGGTCGAGCCGGCCCCCGTGCGCCTGTCGACGCCGGCCGCCTGACGGAGCGCCTGCCCGAAGGGTGAAGGCCGGTACCAGTCCGGTTACAGGTGCGCGTCAGATGTTGACGTACCGACCGCGCGTGAATACTTTCCATGCATCCCTCCAATGATGGGAGAAAGTTCCGTGCGCGGTGTGGACGTCCGGTCGGTCGGCGATCGTCGGCCGGGCCCGCCCGCGCGCCCCCGGTGCGCCCGCCTGTTCGACACGTCCCGTGCCGGCACCCTGACGCGATCCCGGCCCAGGGGGATCTACCGCACCCCGTCCCGAGGCCGATCAGGCCCCAGAGCCACCTGCTGACGGGGCGCCGATCGGCGCACCCTGACACGAAGGGCATCAACGACGATGACCAGCAACCTCACCTCGACCCCCAGCTCTCCTACCGCCGCACCCTCCCGCAGGTCCGTGCTCCGAGCAGTGATGTACACCGCGGCAGCGGTGCCGCTCGGCCTGCCCCTCGCCGCCTGCGCCACGGGCGGCGGGCAGCAGGACGACGAGACCACGGCGCCGACGGGCAGCGCGGACCCCAAGAACCCGTTCGGCATGACGGAGAACACCACGGTGGACGCCGTGGTGTTCGACGGCGGCTACGGCGTCGATTACGTCGAGTTCGCGGGCGAGGTCCTCGCGGGCCTGCACGCCGGGTCCTCCGTCAAGGTCTCGCCCTCGACACAGATCGCCACGGAGCTGCAGCCCCGGTTCGTGGGCGGCAACCCGCCGGACCTCCTGGACAACTCCGGCGCCCAGACGATCGGCTTCAACACCATCCTGGACCAGCTCGAGGACCTCACCGACATCATCGACGCGCCCAACATCGAGGGCACGACCATCCGCGACACCCTCTACGAGGGCGTGCTCGCACCGGGCACGTATGGGGACAAGTTCGCGGCGCTCAACTACGTCCTCACCGTGTACGGCGTCTGGTACTCCGGGAGCCTTTTCGAGAAGAACGGGTGGACGCCGCCGACCACGTGGGAGGAGGCCAAGGCCCTCGGCGCTGAGGCCAAGGCGGCGGACAAGTACCTCTTCCTGTGGGGCACCGAGGCTGCGACGTACTACCAGACCCTGGCGATCGAGTCCGCCATCAAGGAGGGCGGCGACGAGGTGCGCCTCACCCTGGAGAACCTTGAGCCGGACTGCTGGTCGAACGACTCGCTCCAGGCGACCTTCGCGATCATGAAGGAGATCGTCGACCTCGGGTACTTCAAGCCCGGCGGGTCAGGCACCCAGTTCACGGCGGCGCAGGCGCAGTGGAGCAAAAAGCAGGATGCTCTGCTCTACCCCTCGGGCGCGTGGATCGAGAACGAGATGAAGAAGCAGACCGCGGACGGCTTCGAGATGAAGGGGGTGCCGAGCTTCTCGGTGACCTCGGCCGCCGCGATGCCCGCCACGGCCCTCCACTCGACCGCCGGCGAGCCGTTCATCGTGCCGTCGGACGCCAAGAGCGTGGCGGGCGGCAAGGAGCTGCTGCGCGTGATGCTCTCCAAGGACTCGGCCACGAAGTTCTCCAAGGAGAAGCTGGCGCCGACCATCGTCAAGGACATCGTCCCCGCCGACGGGTTCGGGTCGACGGCCCTCGTCTCGCAGACGGACATGCTCAGCGCGGCGGGCAGCGACATCTTCACCTTCAACTTCGTCAACACCTACGGCATGAACCCGGAGCAGCTGCCGATCTGGAACTCGTTCCTCGACGGCAAGAAGTCGGTGGCCGATACGACCAAGGAGCTGCAGGCCATCACCGACCGGATCCGCGAGGACGACACCATCGACAAGATCGAGGTGTCATGACCGCCATCCCCCCGGCGGTGCCCTCTACGGAGGGCTCTCTTGCGGGGTCCGTCGCCGGGCCCCGCAAGAGGCGGTTTGGCAAGGCGTCCTTCGACAGCGTCAGCTTCTTCGTGGTGTTCCTCGGCATCCCGCTGGCGCTCTTCCTGATCTTTGTGATCTGGCCGTTCGCCCAGGCGTGCTTCTATGCCCTCACCGACTGGTCGGGATTCTCGGCGGAGTTCAACGTCATCGGCCTGGACAACTTCGCGGCGCTCCTGTCGGACCCGAGGTTCGTCAACGCCGTCGGCAACAGCGTGATGTTCGGGATCTTCATCCCGTTGATCACCATCACGATCGCGCTCGTGTTCGCCATCCTCATCACGGTGGGGGGCGCGGGCAAGGGACGGATCCGCGGTGTGCGGGGCTCGGGTTTCTACCGCGTCGTCTCGCTCTTCCCGTACGTCATCCCGGCGATCGCCGTCGCCATCATGTGGCGACTGATCCTCGACCCGAGCAACGGCCTCGTGAACGGGATTCTCACCGGGCTAGGGCTGGAGCAGTTCGAGTCGTTCGCGTGGCTGGGGAACGTCGGGACGGCGATGCCCGTGACGATGTTCGTGGTCGTGTGGGGCTTCGTCGGGTTTTACATGCTCCTGTTCATCGCCGCGATCAAGGGCGTGCCCGCCGAGACCTACGAGGCCGCGCGGATCGACGGCGCCGGGCGCCTGCGGATGTCGTGGTCGATCACGCTCCCGCTGATCCGGGACAACGTGCAGACGGCGTACATCTACATCGGGATCGTCGCGCTCGACCTGTTCGTCTACGTCCAGGGTCTCAACTCGCAGGGCGGCCCCGACAACAGCACGCTCGTGATGTCCCAGCAGCTGTTCCGGACCGCGTTCACCGAGGGGAAGTTCGGCTACGCCAGTGCCATGGGCGTGTCGATGGCGATCGTCACGCTGGTCTTCGCGGCGCTGGTGTTCGCCGTCAACCGGCTCACCAGGGGCAAGGACGAAGGAGGGCGACGATGAGCGCCGCGACGAGCACGGCGGCCGGAACCGCCACCCTGCAGATGCCGTCCCGACGGGTGACCGGGCCGGGTGGTGACCGGGCGGTCACCGGCGCCTCGCACACGGTGCTGGTGATCTGGTGCGTCCTCGTGATCGCCCCGATGATCTGGGTACTCATCGGGTCGTTCAAGACGAGCGACGAGATCTTCGGCTCGCCGTTCTCGCTGCCGAGCGAGTGGTCGTGGACCAACTACGTGAGCGCCTGGACCGACGCGGAGATCGGTCGGGCGTTCTTCAACACGATCATCGTGGTCGGCGCGTCCCTGGTGCTGGTCATGATGTTCGGAGCGATGTGCGCCTACGTGCTGGGGAGGTTCGAGTTCCCGGGCCGGCGCGCGATCTACTACCTGATGCTCGCCGGGCTGACGTTCCCGGTGTTCCTCGCGATCGTGCCGCTGTTCTTCGTGCTGGACAACATCGGCCTGCTGGGGACCCTGCCCGGGCTGGTCATCACCTACGTCGCGTTCGCGCTGCCGTTCACGGTCTTCTTCCTGTACGCCTTCTTCCGCGGGCTGCCGGACGACATCGCCGAAGCGGCGGCGATCGACGGCGCCGGGCACTGGCGCACCTTCTTCCAGGTGATGCTGCCGATGGCGCGGCCGGGGATGGCGTCGGTGGCGATCTTCAACTTCCTGGGGCTCTGGAACCAGTTCCTCCTGCCCGTCGCCCTGAACCCGAACTCGGACAACTGGGTGCTCTCCCAGCGTCTCGCCGCCTTCGTGTCCTCCGCGGGGTACGCGGCGGACTTCGGAGCGATGTTCGCGGCCGTGGTGATCACGATCGTCCCGGTGCTGATCGCCTACCTGATCTTCCAGCGCCAGCTCCAGGGATCCGTGTCGGCTGGCGCGATGAAGTAGCGCCAGGTGTTCCGACCGGAGGCGTCGGTGGCCTGACCTAGGCTGGCGGGCATGGCAGACCCCGCGACGTACCGCCCGAAGCCGGGGGAGATCCCGACCTCGCCCGGGGTCTACCGGTTCCGTGACGTGCACGGCCGCGTCATCTACGTGGGTAAGGCGAAGAACCTGCGCGCTCGGCTGTCGAGCTACTTCCAGGACGTCGCGCACCTGCACCACCGCACGCAGACGATGGTGACCACGGCCGCTTCCGTCGAGTGGACCGTCGTGGGCACGGAGGTCGAGGCGCTCGCGCTCGAGTACTCCTGGATCAAGGAGTACGACCCGCGGTTCAACGTGAAGTACCGCGACGACAAGTCGTACCCGTACCTCGCGGTCACCATGGCCGAGGAGGTGCCGCGCGCGCAGGTGATGCGAGGCGCGAAGCGGCCCGGCACCAGGTACTTCGGCCCCTACGGGCACGCGTGGGCGATCCGCGAGACCCTCGACCTCCTGCTGCGGGTCTTCCCGATCCGCACGTGCTCCGCGGGGGTCTACCGGCGCGCGCACCAGACGGGCCGCCCCTGCCTGCTCGGGTACATCGACAAGTGCTCCGCCCCGTGCGTGGGCCGCATCGGCATCGACGACCACAAGCAGCTCGCGCGCGACTTCTGCGACTTCATGGCGGGGGACACACAGCGGTTCGAGCGCCGGCTGACGGAGCGGATGAACGAGGCCGCCGCCTCGATGGAGTACGAGCAGGCTGCGCGGCTGCGCGACGACGTCCAGGCCCTGCGCCGCGCCACCGAGAAGAACGCCGTGGTGCTGCCCGACGCGACGGACGCCGACATCTTCGCGCTCGCGGGCGACGAGCTGGAGGCCGCGGTCCAGGTGTTCCACGTGCGCGGCGGCCGCATCCGCGGCCAGCGGGGCTGGATCGTGGAGAAGGTCGAGGACGTCACCGACGCGGAGCTGGTCGAGCACCTGCTGCAGCAGGTGTACGGCGCCGTCGAGGACGCGCGCGCCGTGGGCGAGGGCGCGGCCGGCGATGCCGAGGCGCGCGCGGCAGCTCGCCGGGAGGCGCGCGACGCCGTGCCGCGCGAGGTCCTGGTGCCGGTGCTGCCGCCGGACCCGGCCCAGATGACGGCGTGGCTGACCGGCCTGCGCGGGGCGCGGGTGGAGCTGCGTGTGCCGCAGCGCGGCGACAAGCGCGAGCTGGCCGCGACCGTCAAGGCCAACGCCGAGCACGCCCTCGTGCTGCACCGCACCCGGCGGGCGGGCGACCTGACCACCCGGAGCCAGGCGCTGCGCGAGATCCAGGAGGCGCTCGGTCTCGAGTCCGCGCCGCTGCGGATCGAGTGCTACGACGTGTCGCACACACAGGGCACGTACCAGTCCGCCTCGATGGTGGTCTTCGAGGACGGGCTGGCGCGCAAGAGCGAGTACCGCACCTTTTCGGTCCGGGGCCCGGAGGGGGACGGCGCCCGGGACGACACGGCCGCGATGCACGAGGTGATCACGCGCCGGTTCCGGCGGTACCTGGCGGACCGGCTCGCGTCGGGCGAGGTGGAGCTGGACGACGGCGACGGGACCGAGCCGGGGGCGGGCGAGGCTCCGCGCGGCGGGGTGCCGCCGCGGTCGGGCGAGGTGTCCGCGGAGCCGGGCGAGCGCAAGCGGTTCGCCTACCCGCCGAACCTCGTGGTGGTCGACGGCGGCCCGCCCCAGGTGGCGGCCGCGCAGCGGGCGCTCGACGAGCTCGGCGTGACCGACGTGGCGCTGTGCGGCCTGGCGAAGCGGCTCGAGGAGGTGTGGGTGCCCGGCGAGGACTACCCCGTCATCCTGCAGCGCTCGTCCGAGGGGCTCTACCTGCTCCAGCGGGTGCGGGACGAGGCGCACCGGTTCGCCATCACGCAGCACCGGCGGCGGCGCAGCAAGGGCATGACGGTGTCGGCCCTCGACGACGTGCCGGGCCTGGGGCCCGCGCGCCGCAAGGCGCTGCTGGCCCGATTCGGCTCCGTGAAGCGGATGCGCGCGGCGAGCGTCGAGGAGATCGCCGAGGTCCGCGGCATGGGCCGCCGCACGGCGGAGGCCGTGGTGGCCGCCCTGGCCGGCGATGCGGCCGGCAATGTGGCCGGTCCTGCGGCCGGAGAGGGCGCGAGCAGCGCGCCTATCGGCCAGGACGCCGTCGCCCCTGGCATGCTGGACGCATGAGCGAGCCGTCGCCCACCACAGTCCCGCAGGGCATCCCCGAGATCGAGGCCACCACACACTCGCCGGAGGCGTCAGAGCCGGAGGTGCTGATCATCACCGGCATGTCCGGCGCCGGCCGGTCGCGTGCCGCCGGCGTGCTGGAGGACCTCGACTGGTTCGTCGTCGACAACCTGCCGCCGCTGATGATCGTGCCCCTGGTCGACCTGATGACGCGCGCCGGGTCGTCGGTGGAGCGCCTCGCCGTCGTCGTGGACGTGCGCGGCCGGGAGTACTTCGCCGAGCTCACCCGGGTGCTCCAGCACCTGCACGACGCCGGCGTGAACTATCGCATCCTCTACCTCGACGCGCGGGACGAGACCCTCGTGCGCCGGTACGAGAGCGTCCGCCGCCCGCACCCGCTGCAGGGGGAGGGCCGCATCCTCGACGGCATCGGCGAGGAGCGTCGCCGGCTCGCGTCCCTCGAGGAGCGGGCCGACGTCGTCATCGACACGTCCGAGCTGTCGGTGCACGACCTCGCCCGCGAGGTCCGGGCCGCCGTCGCCGACGGCGCGCCCGAGGCGCTGCGGGTGAACGTTCTGGCATTCGGCTTCAAGTACGGCCTGCCGCTCGACGCGGACCACGTGGTGGACGTGCGGTTCCTGGCGAACCCGTACTGGATCACGGAGCTGCGCCACCTCACCGGCCGCGACGCCCCGGTCCGGGAGTACGTGCTGGCGCGGCCCGGGGCGATCGAGTTCGTGGACCGGTACGTCGCGGCGCTCGAGCCCGTCCTGGCCGGCTACCTGGCCGAGGAGAAGCGATACGTCACGATCGCCGTCGGGTGCACGGGGGGCAAGCACCGGTCCGTGGCGATCGCCGGCGAGATCGCCCAGCGGCTGCGCGACGCCGGCCAGCGCGTGACCCTCACGGCACGCGACCTGGGGAAGGAATGACGACGCCCTCCACAGGGATGGGCGCGCCTGCGGTCACGGCGCTGGGCGGCGGGCACGGGCTGTACGCGAGCCTGTCGGCGCTGCGGCTCATGTCGGACCGGCTGACCGCGGTCGTCACGGTCGCCGACGACGGCGGGTCGTCCGGCCGGCTGCGCGACGAGCTGGACGTGCTGCCGCCCGGCGACCTGCGCATGGCGCTCGCGGCCCTGTGCGACGAC
Source organism: Isoptericola sp. Y541 (assembly GCF_059445465.1). NCBI lineage: Bacteria > Bacillati > Actinomycetota > Actinomycetes > Micrococcales > Promicromonosporaceae > Isoptericola > Isoptericola sp. Y541. The sequence continues at coordinate 96,249 of NZ_JCAIUJ010000003.1, forward strand.
TCGGAGTGGGGGCGCACCTGGAGCGGCCTGCTGCAACACCGGTTCGTGTCCGGCGGGAGCCTGGACAAGCACGCGATAGGCAACCTCATGATCGTCGCGCTCTGGGAGCTGCTGGGCGACACCGTGTCGGGCCTGGACTGGGTGGGCAAGCTGCTCGGCGCGCGCGGCCGGGTGCTGCCCATGGCGTCGGTCCCGCTCGTGGTGGAGGCCGACGTCCGGCGGGGCGCCCCGGGCGGAGTGGACCGGCTCGAGACCGTCGTCGGGCAGAGCGAGGTCGCGGTCACCGACGGGCGCATCGAGCAGCTGCGGCTGGTGCCGGCCGACCCGCCGGCGTGCGTCGAGGCCGTCGAGGCGGTGCGCACGGCCGACTGGGTCGTGCTCGGTCCCGGCTCCTGGTACTCGTCGGTGCTCGTGCACCTGCTGGTCCCGGAGCTCGCACGGGCGCTGCACGAGACCGACGCGAAGGTGTGCGTGACGCTCAACCTCAGCGCCGAGCGGGGCGAGACTCAAGGGCTGACGGCGACCGACCACCTGGAGGCCCTGTACCGGCACGCGCCGGGCCTGCGCGTGGACGCGGTGCTCGCCGACCCGTCGGCCGTCGAGGACGTGGACGGGCTGGCCAGGGCCGCGGGAGCGATGGGCGCCAAGCTGCTGATGCGGCAGGTGCGGCGCGGCGACGGCAGCGCCCGACACGACCCGTTGCGCCTCGCGGCCGCGTACCGGGACGTGTTCGAGGGGGTCTACGGCGACGTCTGACGTCACGTCGCATCGCACGTCGCATCGCACGTCGTAGCCCACGTCGTAGCCCACTTCGTAGCCCACGTCGGCCCGTCCTCGGGCGGCGGGAGGGTGCTTGCCGCGCGTGGCAGGATGACGCCATGGCGCTGACGGCAGAGGTGAAGGACGAGCTCGCTCGGATCAAGGTGACCCGGACGTCGTGCCGTAAGGCGGAGGTCTCGGCGACGCTCCGGTTCTCCGGCGGGCTGCACATCATCTCCGGGCGCGTGGTGATCGAGGCGGAGCTGGACGACGAGGCGGCCGCGGCGCGCCTGCGGCGGTCGATCACCGACCTCTACGGGCACGTGAGCGACCTGATCGTGGTGCAGGCGGGCGGGCTGCGGAAGAACAACCGTTATGTGGTGCGCGTGGTGCGCGACGGCGAGTCGCTCGCCCGCCAGACGGGGCTGCTGGACTCCCGCGGGCGACCCGTGCGGGGGCTCGCCCCGGAGGTCGTGTCCGCGGGGGTCGCGGAGGCGGAGGCCGTGTGGCGCGGGGCGTTCCTCGCGCACGGCTCGCTCACGGAGCCGGGCCGGTCGATGGCGCTGGAGGTGACCTGCCCCGGCCCGGAGGCGGCGCTCGCGCTGGTCGGTGCCGCACGACGCCTGGCGGTGCAGGCGAAGTCGCGCGAGGTGCGTGGCGTGGACCGGGTCGTGGTGCGCGACGGCGAGGCGATCGGCGAGATCCTGCGCCGCATGGGGGCCGAGCGGACCCGCGAGGTGTGGGAGGAGCGGCGCGCCCGGCGCGAGGTGCGCGGCACGGCGAACCGGCTCGCGAACTTCGACGACGCCAACCTGCGCCGCTCGGCCCGTGCGGCGGTCGCCGCGGGGGCGCGGGTGGAGCGTGCATTCGAGATCCTGGGCGAGGAGGTGCCCGACCACCTGCGCCAGGCGGGGGAGCTGCGCCTCGCGCACAAGCAGTCATCGCTGGAGGAGCTCGGCCAGCTCGCCGACCCGCCGTTGTCCAAGGACGCGGTGGCGGGGCGGATCCGGAGGTTGCTGTCGACGGCAGACAAGCGCGCGCTCGAGTTGGGTCTGCCGGACACCGAGGCGGGTCTGAGCCCGGACCTGCTCGACCTCTGACGGCCGTACGAGGGCCCCTCGCCGCGGCCGCCAGGCGTCTGGCGAACGGCTGCCTTGGCTGTGGTCAGACCACCCGTCTCACGCCTCCGCGAGGGTCGGCGGGCGTGCCGATCTGGGTATAGGCTCGTGACGTCAGGTGACGACGACGTGACCCAAGGCTGACCGCCCGGAGGAAGACGTCGGGGGTCCCAGGGTCGCGGCGTGAATCATCAGCGCGCCCATCGCGGCGCGCGGAAGTCGGCATCAACCGTGTGCGCCGGGCATGACCGGGCGCGCCCTGAGGAGGGCAATCGTGACCATCCGCGTCGGGATCAACGGCTTCGGTCGGATCGGACGGAACTTCTACCGGGCTCTCGTGGAGTCCGGTGCGGACATCGAGGTCGTCGGAGTCAACGACCTGACCGATAACAAGACGCTGGCCCACCTGCTCAAGTACGACACGGTGCTCGGCCGCTTCCCCAAGTCTGTCAGCCATGACGACGACAACATCATCGTCGGCGGCGTGAAGATCCGTGCGCTCGCCGAGCGCGACCCCGCCAACCTGCCCTGGGGCGAGCTGGGCGCGGACATCGTCATCGAGTCCACCGGCTTCTTCACCGACGCCACCAAGGCGAAGGCGCACATCGACGCCGGCGCCAAGAAGGTCATCATCTCCGCCCCGGCGAAGAACGAGGACGCGACCTTCGTCATGGGTGTGAACAACGACCAGTACGACCCGGCCGTGCACCACATCATCTCGAACGCGTCCTGCACCACCAACTGCCTCGCGCCGCTCGCCAAGGCCCTCAACGACTCGATCGGTATCGAGCGCGGCCTCATGACGACGATCCACGCGTACACCGGTGACCAGAACCTGCAGGACGGCCCGCACAAGGACCTGCGTCGTGCCCGTGCGGCCGCGCAGAACATCGTGCCGACCACGACGGGTGCCGCCAAGGCCGTGGCCCTCGTGCTGCCCGAGCTGAAGGGCAAGCTGGACGGCTACGCCCTGCGCGTGCCGGTCATCACCGGCTCGGCCACGGACCTCACCTTCGAGGCGCCGAGGGAGGTCACGGTCGAGGAGGTCAACGCCGCGGTCAAGGCCGCCGCCGAGGGCCCGCTCAAGGGCGTGCTCGAGTACGTCGAGGACGAGATCGTCTCGTCGGACATCGTCACCGACCCGCACCAGAGCATCTTCGACTCGAAGCTCACCAAGGTGATCGGCAACCAGGTCAAGGTCGTCTCCTGGTACGACAACGAGTGGGGCTACTCCAACTCGCTGGTCTCGCTGACGGTCTACGTCGGCGAGAAGTTCTGACGATCTCGGCGCCCGACACCGCTCGAGCGTGAGCTACGACGTCCGCGTGCGCGCCGAACCCCGGCTGCGCACGCGGACGTCGTCATGTACGGAAAAGATCACCCTCGCCCGGGACGTGCGGCCATGCGACACGCACCGGGCCTTGACGGACAGGTGTGCCCCATGAAGACCATCGACTCCCTGGGCGAGCTGCGCGGCAAGCGCGTCCTCGTCCGCTCGGACTTCAACGTGCCGCTCGACGGCACCACCATCACGGACGACGGCCGCATCCGGGCTGCGCTGCCCACGCTGCGCCGCCTGGTCGACGCGGGCGCCCGCGTCGTCGTCACGGCGCACCTGGGCCGCCCCAAGGGCGCTCCCGACCCCGCGTACTCGCTCGCGCCCGTCGCGGCCCGCCTGGGCGAGCTGCTCGGGCAGGACGTCGCCCTCGCGGGGGACGTGACCGGCGCCTCCGCGCAGCAGACGGTCGCGGGCCTAGTGGACGGCCGCGTGGCGCTCCTGGAGAACGTGCGGTTCGACGCCCGCGAGACCTCGAAGGTGGACGCCGAGCGCGAGGACCTGGCGACGGAGCTGGCCGCGCTCGCGGACGCGTTCGTGTCCGACGGCTTCGGCGTCGTGCACCGCAAGCAGGCGTCGGTCTACGACGTCGCGAAGCTCCTGCCGGCCGCCGCCGGCGACCTGGTGCTCACGGAGGTCGAGGCGCTCTCCCGCGCCACGACCGACCCGCAGCGCCCGTACGCCGTCGTCCTGGGCGGGTCGAAGGTGTCGGACAAGCTCGGCGTCATCGAGAACCTGCTCGCCAAGGCCGACCGCCTGCTCATCGGCGGCGGGATGGTCTTCACGTTCCTCGCGGCGCAGGGCCACCCGGTCGGCTCGTCGCTGCTCGAGGCCGACCAGGTCGAGACGGTCAAGGGCTACCTGGCGCAGGCGAGGTCGGCCGGCGTGGAGATCGTCCTGCCGACCGACATCGTCGCGGCAGACTCGTTCGCCGCCGACTCCGCGCACCGCACGGTGGCGGCCGACGCGATCCCGGACGGCACGATGGGCCTGGACATCGGCCCGGACTCCGGCGCGCTCTTCGCCGCCAAGCTGGCGGACGCCAGGACGATCGTGTGGAACGGACCCATGGGGGTGTTCGAGTTCGACGCCTTCGCCGCCGGCACGCGTGCCGTGGCGCAGGGGATCGTCGACGCGACGGCCGCCGGCGCCTTCTCCATCGTCGGCGGCGGCGACTCGGCCGCGGCCGTGCGCACGCTCGGTTTCGACGAGGCCGGCTTCAGCCACATCTCGACCGGTGGCGGTGCCAGCCTCGAGCTGCTCGAGGGCAAGGTGCTCCCCGGCCTCGCCGTCCTCGACGACTGACCTTTCCGACCATCCGTAGCACGAGAGACGAGGACCCATGGTGGCCACCACCCGCACGCCCCTGATGGCGGGCAACTGGAAGATGAACCTGGACCACACCGAGGCGATCGCCGCGGTGCAGAAGCTCGCGTGGACGCTCAAGGACGCGAAGCACGACTACGAGGCCGTGGAGGTCGCCGTCCTGGCGCCGTTCACGGACCTGCGCTCGGTGCAGACGCTCGTGGACGCCGACAAGCTCGAGGTGCGCTACGGCGCCCAGGACCTGTCGACGCACGCGTCCGGCGCGTACACCGGCGAGATCTCCGGTCCGATGCTCAAGCGTCTGGGCTGCACCTACGTGGCCGTGGGCCACTCGGAGCGCCGCGAGTACCACGCGGAGGACGACGTCCTGGTGGGCGCGAAGGTCCGCGCGGCCTTCGAGCACGGGCTCGTCCCGATCCTGTGCGTGGGCGAGGGCCTGGACGTGCGCAAGGCGGGCGACCAGGTGCCGTACACGCTCGCGCAGGTCGACGCGGCCCTCGATGGTGTGCTCGCCGAGCAGGCGGCCACGGTCGTGATCGCGTACGAGCCGGTGTGGGCCATCGGCACGGGCGAGGTCGCGACCCCCGAGGACGCGCAGGAGGTCTGCGGCGCGATCCGTGGGCGCCTCGCCGAGCTGTACGACGCCGAGCTTGCCGCCGGCGTGCGCGTGCTCTACGGCGGCTCCGTGAAGTCGGGCAACGTCGCGCAGATCATGTCCCAGACCGACGTCGACGGCGCCCTCGTCGGCGGCGCGAGCCTGGACCCCGTCGAGTTCGCGAAGATCGCGCGCTACCAGTCGCACGTCGCGTGACCCTGCGGGTGCCGCGGCGCTAAGCCGGACACCCGGCCGGACGCCTTCCGAGATCGTGACACCGTGAAAAATACGGTGTTCGCCTCGGGAGGCGTCCGTCACTTACTCTTGACCCGGCCGGGACGACGTCCCGGAGCCGGGCCCGTCCTGCGGGACGGACGACGAACGAGGACGGCCGAGGACATCGTGAACGCGTTGCAGATCATCCTTCAGGTTCTTCTGGTCATCACCAGCGGCTTCCTGACCCTGCTCATCCTGATGCACAAGGGCAAGGGCGGCGGGATGTCCGACATGTTCGGCGGGGGGATCTCGAGCGCCGCGGGCGGCTCGGGTGTCGCCGAGCGCAACCTCAACCGGATCACGGTGAGCTTCGCGCTCGTCTGGTTCGTCGTGGTCGTGTTGCTCGGTCTCATCACGCGGGTGAGCTGAGGCCCGGCCGCGCGCCGCGACCGTCGTCGGCCCCCAGGGGTCGGTGCGGGGGCACACGAAGATCGTCCGTGGGCAGACGCCCACTCAGTCGAAGGTGAGGACGACAAGACGTGGCTACAGCCAGTCATGCGATCCGGGGCTCGCGCGTGGGCGCGGGCCCGTTGGGAGAGTCCGAGCGCGGGGAGGCGGCACCGCGGGTGCGCGTCTCCTACTGGTGCGCCAACGGGCACGAGACGACGCCGAGCTTCTCGGCGAACCGGGATGTCGAGGCCCCGGAGTTCTGGGACTGTCCGCGGTGCGGGTTCCCTGCCGGGCTCGACGCGGCGAACCCGCCGGAGCCGTCCCGCAACGAGCCGTACAAGACGCACCTCGCCTACGTGAAGGAACGCCGGTCCGAGGAGGACGGGGCGGCCTTGCTGGAGGAGGCGCTCGCGACGCTGCGGGCACGCCGGTCGGGCCTGCGCCGGGCCGGCTGACCTGCCGCAACGCCACATCGGCGTCCCACCTGTCGATACAGGTGCGCCGGGCGTAGTCTGTCGGCATGTTTGAGGAAGGTCAGCTCTACGCCCCTGTCACCGAGGACGAGAACGGCGTCACGGTGCACCTTGCCGACGACCACCCCGGTGCGAAGGATCCCGAGTACCGGCGCCGGCGCGAACTCATCGCCGGCCCCGCACTGCGCTGGTCACCGGGGGACCCGGTGCCGCAGGTGGACTACACGGACGCGGAGAACGCGATCTGGCGCACGGTGTGCACCGAGCTTGCGCCGAAGCACGAGCGGCTCGCGATCCGCGGGTTCCTCGAGGGCAAGGAGGCCCTCGGCCTGCCGACCGATCACGTCCCGCAGCTCGACGAGGTCAGCGCGGGGCTCGAGCGGCTGAGCAGGTTCCGCCTGCACCCGGCCGCCGGGCTCGTGCCCCTTGACGTGTTCTACGGCTCGCTCGCCGACGGCGTCTTCCACTCCACGCAGTACCTGCGGCACGGTTCGCAGCCGCTCTACACACCGGAGCCGGACATCATCCACGAGGTGGTCGGGCACGGGAACCTGCTGGCGAACCCGGCGATCGCCGAGGTCAAGCGACGCGCGGGGGAGGCGGCCCGGCGGTGTGAGACCGCGGAGGGCCTCCAGTTCGTGGCGGACGTCTTCTGGTTCACCATCGAGTTCGGTGTGATGTACGAGGAGGGCGAGCTGCGCTGCTACGGCGCCGGCCTGCTGTCCTCCTACGGCGAGATCGAGGAGTTCCGGGGCGCCACGATCCTCCCGCTCGACTTCTACTCCATGGGCACGGTCGAGTACGACATCTCGCACTACCAGCCCACGCTCTTCGCGTGCGACGGGATGTCCGAGCTCACGGAGCGCGTGGGGGAGTTCTTCGCCGAGTTCGACGACGAGACTCCGGGCAGGCTCCTGGCGGCCCGCAAGCGGTCCGCGAGCTAGTCCGTCCCGGCGGACGGCCCCTCGCCGGCGGACGGGGGGCCGCCCCGCCCGGGTCAGTCGGCGGGCGCCGCGGCGGCGGCGTCGAGGAGCCAGAGCGTGCGCTCGGTGCCCCGCGCGCCGGCCGCCGGGACCACGACGACGTCCGCGCCGGCCAGTGCGGCGGCGGCCTGCGCGGCCTTCTCCGCGCCGGCTGCCACGACCCAGACCTCGCGGGCGCGGTGGACGGCGTCGAAGGTGAGCGAGACGCGCTCCGGCGGGGGCTTGGGGGAGCCGTGCAACCCGACCGTGGCGCCGCTCGCCGAGAGGGCGGCGTGGCCCGGGAACAGGGAGGCGACGTGCCCGTCCGGGCCCATCCCGAGCAGCAGCACGTCGAAGGCCGGCACGGCCACGGCCGCCGGTTCCCCGGCCGTCCCGTCGAACCGGGCGAGCTCCGCCGCGTACGCGGCGGCGGACTCCTCGGGCGTGGTCACCGGCCGACCGTCGATGACGGCGCCGAGCGCCGGCATCGCGTGCACGTGGTCGGCCGGGAGCCCGGACTCCGCCTCGAGCGCGTCGACCAGCGCGTCGCGGGCCTGCGTCTCGTTCCGGTCGCCATCGCCGTCGGGGAGGAAGCGTTCGTCGCCCCACCACAGGTGCACCCCCGACCAGTCCACGGCCGGTCGCAGCGGGCTGGCCGCGACCGCCGCGAGGGTCCTGATGCCGACGGTGCCGCCGGTCAGGACGACGTGCACCGGGGTGCGGACCGACTGCGCGTCGAGCAGCCGGGTCAGGAGCCGTGCGGCGGTCGCCTCCGCCAGGAGGCCGGCGTCCGGGTGGACGACGACGAGCGGCGCGGACGCGTCGTGGCTCACGCGCTCGCCTGCACGGTCTCGACGCGGGCCAGCCCCTTGGTGAGGACCTCCCCGTACAGCTCGTCGGGGTCGAGGCGCCGCAGCTCCTCGATCAGCGCCTCGCTCAGCACGCGGATCGGCAGGGCCATGCGGCGCTCGGGCTTCTCCGGCTGGGTGATCGTCACGACGCGCCCGTCGGGGCGGTCGAGGACGATCGGCCCGCTCTTGCGATCGAGCGTGACGCGCGTGATGGCGTCGTCGCTGTCGGTGCGCACGACGGTCGCGGGGCAGCGGAGCTTCTGTCCGAGCCAGGCCGCCAGCAGGTCGAGGGACGTGTGCTGGTCCTGGCCCTCGACCCGCACCGCGGTGACCGGCTCGAAGGGCGGCTGCTCCACGGCCGCGGCGATGAGCCCGCGCCACAGCGTGACCCGCGCCCACGCCAGGTCGGTGTCGCCCGGGGCGAACGTGTCGGCGAGGCGGTGCAGCATCGCGACCGGCTCACCGGACGTCGTCGTGTCGGTGATGCGCCGCTGCGCCATCGCGCCGAGCGGGGAGGACGACGGGTCGACCGGGCCGCCCGCCGGCCACCACACGACGATCGGCGCGTCGGGCAGCAGCAGGGGCATGACGAGCGTGTCGGTGTGCTCGACCATGGGTCCCGACCCGCGCAGCACCAGGACCTCGGACGCACCGGCATCCCCGCCGATCCGGATCTCGGCGTCGAGCCGGGGGGTGCCGTCGTCCTGGGTCAACGACGCGACGACGATGACCCGGCACGGGTGCTCGTGGCTGGCCTCGTTCGCCGCACGGACGGCGTCCTCGATGTCCGCCTCCTCGGCGACGACCACGAGGGTCAGCACACGCCCGAGGGCGACGGCGCCGCCCTCGTCGCGCAGGTGCGTGAGTCGCTTGCCGACGGCGTTCGCCGTGGTGTCCGGCATGTCGATGATCATCGGGGCTCTCCTCGGTCGAGGCCGGTCCGTACGTCGACGGTGTGTCGGGTCTGGCTGGGGGCGGCTGCGTCGTCGGGGCTCACGGGCGCCGCCACGTGCGGCCGTCGCGCGCCATCATGGCGTCGGCGGACGGGGGGCCCCAGGTACCGGACGGGTACGGCTCGGGCTTGCCCCTGCTCGCCCAGTACGACGTGATCGGGTCGACCACCTGCCAGGACAGCTCGACCTCCTCGCGGGTGGGGAACAGCGGTGGGTCGCCCAGGAGCACGTCGAGGATGAGCCGCTCGTAGGCCTCCGGGGAGGACTCCGTGAACGAGTGGCCGTACCCGAAGTCCATCGTGACGTCACGGACCTCCATCGCGGTGCCGGGCACCTTGGCGCCGAAGCGCAGGGTGACGCCCTCGTCGGGCTGCACCCGGATGACCAGGGCGTTGCTGCCCAGGTCGGACGTGAGCGACGACTCGAACGGAAGGTGCGGGGCCTTCTTGAAGACCACCGCGACCTCGGTCACGCGCCGGCCCAGCCGCTTGCCCGTGCGCAGGTAGAACGGGACGCCCGCCCACCGTCGGTTGTCGATGTCGAGGCGCGCCGCGGCGAAGGTCTCGGTCGTGGAGTGCGGGTTGAACCCCTCCTCCTCGAGGAAGCCGGGCACCTTCTCTCCGCCCTGCCACGCGGCGGCGTACTGGCCGCGGGCCGTGTGCCGGCCCAGGTCGCGGGGGAGGCGCACCGAGGACAGCACCTTGATCTTCTCGGCGCGCAGGGCCTCGGCGTCGAAGTTCACCGGCTCCTCCATGGCGACGAGCGCCAGGAGCTGCAGCAGGTGGTTCTGGATCACGTCGCGGGCGGCGCCGATGCCGTCGTAGTAGCTGGCCCGCCCCCCGATGCCGATGTCCTCGGCCATGGTGATCTGCACGTGGTCCACGTAGTTGCCGTTCCACAGCGGCTCGAACATCTGGTTCGCGAACCGCAGCGCCAGGAGGTTCTGGACGGTCTCCTTGCCCAGGTAGTGGTCGATGCGGAACACCGACTCGGGGTCGAAGACCTGCGAGACCACCGCGTCGAGCTCGCGGGCGCTCTCCAGGTCGTGCCCGAACGGCTTCTCGATGACGACCCGGCGCCAGGCATCCTGGGAAGACTTCGACAGACCGGACTCCGACAGCTGGCGGCACACCAGGGGGAAGGCGCTCGGCGGCACGGACAGGTAGAAGGCGTGGTTGCCGCCGGTGCCGCGCTCGGCGTCGAGCTGCTCGACGGTCTTGCGCAGGCGCTCGAAGGCGTCCTCGTCGTCGAAGGAGCCCTGGACGAAGCGGATCCCCTCGGCGAGCTGCTTCCAGGTGGCCTCGCGGAACGGCGTGCGGGCGTGCTCCTTGACCGCGTCGTGGACGACCTCCGCAAAGTCCTGGTCGTCCCAGTCCCGGCGGGCGAAGCCGGTGAGCGCGAAGCCCGGCGGCAGCAGGCCCCGGTTCGCCAGGTCGTACACGGCGGGCATGAGCTTCTTGCGCGAGAGGTCGCCCGTGACGCCGAAGATCACCAGGCCGCTGGGGCCGGCGATGCGGGGCAGCCGCAGGTCGAGGGGGTCGCGCAACGGGTTGTGGTCGGCGGTGATCTTGGCCGGTCTCACGAGGTGGGCACCGTTCTTCGTCGTGCGGGCGGGAGAGGGTTGCACCCCGGCGCGCCACGGGCGCCCCGGGTAGGGCGGGTCAGCCGTCCTGCGCCTGCAGCCCGGCGGACGCGGTGTCCAGGAGCTCGGTCCAGGAGTCCTCGAACTTGCGCACGCCGTCCGTCTCGAGGTGGTCGGTGACCTCCGAGAGGGAGATCCCGAACGACTCGATGGTGTCGATCGTGCGGCGCGCGGCGGTCGCGGTGCCGCGGACCGTGTCCCCGGTGACGACGCCGTGGTCGGCGAACGCCTGGAGCGTGGGCTCGGGCATGGTGTTCACGACGCCGTCCGTGACCAGCTCGGAGACGTACAGCGTGTCGGGGTACTCGGGGTTCTTCACGCCGGTCGAGGCCCACAGCGGACGCTGCGGGTGGGCGCCGGACGCCGCGAGCGAGCGCCACTCGTTCGTGGCGAGGAACTGCTCGTACGCCTCGAAGGCGAGCCGCGCGTTGGCGATCGCGGCCTGACCGCGCAGGTCGAGCGCCTCGGGTGTGCCGACCTTCTCCAGCGCCGCGTCGACCGAGCCGTCCACGCGGGAGACGAAGAAGGAGGCGACCGACCCGATCGGCCCGAGGTCGATACCGTCGGCGCGGGCCTGCTCGAGGCCGATCGCGAACGCCTGGAGCACGGACCGGTACCGCTCGAGCGAGAAGATCAGGGTCACGTTGACGCTGATGCCCTGGGCGAGGGTGCGCGAGATCGCGTCGAGCCCGGGCACCGTCGCGGGGATCTTGATGAAGATGTTGGGCCGGTCCACGGTGCGCCACAGCCGCTCCGCGACGACCACCGTCTTGTCGGCGTCGTAGGCCAGGCGCGGGTCCACCTCGATGGACACGCGGCCGTCGACGCCGTCGGTCGCGTCGTAGACCGGCCGCAAGAGGTCGGCCGCGGCCCGCACGTCGTCGGTGGTGATGGTCTCCACCGCGGACTCGACGTCCGTGCCGGCGAGCTCGGTCAGCTGTTCGTCGTAGGCGTCGCCGGCCGACATGGCCTTGGCGAAGATGGTCGGGTTCGTCGTGACGCCGACCACGCCGCGTTCCGCGACGAGCGCGGCCAGGCTGCCGCTGCGCAGGCGCTCGCGCGACAGATCGTCGAGCCAGATGGACACCCCGGCTCCGGTCAGGTCGGTGATGGGTGCGGGGACGGTGCTCTGCGTCATCGGACGTCCTTCCAAGTCGGAGGCCCCTCGCCGGTGATGTCTCGAGGGGGCCGGGTGAGGCGCCGGTGGCCGACGCCCCACCCTGGGAATCTACGAGCGGTCAGGCGGCGTCGCCAGTGCCGCGCACCGCGGCGATCGACTCGCGCGCGGCGGCCGCGACGGCCTCCGACGTGATGCCGAACTCGCGGAACAGGGTCTGGGAGTCCGCCGACGCGCCGTAGTGCTCGAGCGAGACGCTGCGGCCGGCGTCGCCGACGACGTCACGCCAGCCCTGGGCGATGCCCGCCTCGACGGACACGCGCGCCTTGACCGCCGCCGGCAGCACCGACTCGCGGTACGCCGCGTCCTGCTTGTCGAACCACTCGCGGCTCGGCATCGACACGACGCGCGCGGTCACGCCCTCGGCGGCGAGCAGCTCGCGCGCCTGCACCGCGAGCTGCACCTCGGAGCCGGTGCCCACGAGGATCACGTCGGGCTCGCCGTTCTCGGCGTCCAGGAGCGTGTACGCACCTCTGAGCGTGCCCTCGGCGCCGGCGAACCCGGCGTCGCCGCGGGGGAACGTCGGCACGTTCTGACGGGTCAGGACGATGCCGGCCGGGTTGGCGGTGTTCTCGAGGATGCCGCGCCAGGCCCAGGCGGTCTCGTTGGCGTCCGCGGGGCGCACGACGTCGAGGCCAGGGATGGCGCGCAGCGCCGCGAGGTGCTCGACCGGCTGGTGCGTGGGGCCGTCCTCGCCGAGGCCGATCGAGTCGTGCGTCCACACGAACGTCGTCGGGATCTCCATGAGCGCGGCCAGACGGACGGAGGCGCGCATGTAGTCGGCGAACTGCAGGAACGTGCCGCCGTAGGGGCGGGTCAGGCCGTGCAGCACGATGCCGTTGAGGATCGCGCCCATACCGTGCTCGCGGATGCCGAAGTGCAGCGTGCGGCCGTACTCGTGGCCGGGGAACTTCTTGGTCGCGTGCTCGACGGGGATGAACGACGGCTCGCCGTCCATCGTCGTGTTGTTCGAGCCCGCGAGGTCGGCGGAGCCGCCCCACAGCTCGGGCAGCACGTCCTTGAGCGCGGTGAGGACCTTGCCTGAGGCGGCGCGCGTCGCGACGCCCTTCTCGGAGGCTTCGAAGACCGGCAGCTCGTCGGTCCAGCCCTCGGGCAGGTCGTGCTCCACGAGGCGGTCGAGGAGGGCCGCGCCCTGCGGCGTCGCCGTGCGCCAGGCGGCGTACGACCGGTCCCACGCGGCGCGCTGCTCGGACTGGTGGTCCGCCACGGCGCGCGTGTACGCCAGCACCTCGTCGTCGACGGCGAAGGAGGCTGCCGGGTCGAGGCCGAGCGCCGTCTTGAGGCCCGCGACCTCGTCCGCGCCCATGGCCGAGCCGTGGATGCCACCGGTGTTCTGCTTGGTGGGCGACGGCCAGCCGATGATGGTGCGCAGCGCGATGAACGACGGCCGGTCGGTCTCGGCCTTGGCCGCGTCCAGGGCGGCGGCGAGGGCATCGACGTCCTCCGCGTAGCCCGTGCCGCCCTGCGTCCAGTCGACCTGCTGGGTGTGCCAGCCGTAGGCCGCGTAGCGGGCCACGGTGTCCTCGGTGAACGAGATGTCGGTGTCGTCCTCGATCGAGATCTTGTTCTGGTCCCAGATCACGACGAGGTTGCCGAGCTTCTGCGTGCCCGCGAGGGACGACGCCTCGGAGGTCACGCCCTCCTGCAGGTCGCCGTCGGACGCGATGACGTAGACGTGGTGGTCGAAGGGCGACTCGCCGAGCGCGGCGTCCGGGTCGAGCAGACCCCGCTCGCGGCGGGAGGCGATGGCCATGCCGACCCCCGAGGCGAGGCCCTGGCCGAGCGGGCCGGTGGTCATCTCGACGCCGCGGGTGTGGCGGTACTCGGGGTGGCCGGGGGTCTGGGAGCCCCACGTGCGCAGCGCCTCGAGGTCGGCCAGCTCCATGCCGTAACCGGCGAGGAAGAGCTGCAGGTACAGCGTGAGCGAGGAGTGCCCCGCGGAGAGGACGAACCGGTCACGACCCACCCAGTGCGGGTCCGCCGGGTCGTGCCGCATCGTCTTCTGGAAGAGCAGGTACGCGGCGGGGGCCAGGGAGATCGCGGTGCCCGGGTGGCCGTTGCCGACCTTCTCCACGGCGTCGGCCGCCAGCGCCTTGATGGTCTTCACCGCACGGTCGTCGAGTTCATTCCACTCGAGCGGGGCGACGACGGGGTCGAACGCGTTCACAGATGTGCCTCTTTCCTGCCTGGAGCGAGCCCCGGGTGATTGCTGCTGCTCTGCCGGTACGGGGCGCCGGCGCGTCGTACGCCACTGGGGACTACTCCGCGCGCCGGCGCACGTGGCGGGCCACGTGGTCGTGCGCGCGTGTCGACGCTACGGCGGGGCATGGTGGCGAAGGCTGCCCCGGACAGGCCGTGTGGACATGTCGCGAAGAGGTCTTCACCGTTGTGCAGCACCACCCTAGCGCCGTGCATTCCCGCGGCGCCTGTCCCGGGGTCGTTCGTCCCACCTGGTGAGCGGACGTCGACCGGAGCGCAGGCGGGCATTTCTCACAACCGCGCCACGTCGCCCCGGGCCACCACGCGGAGCACCTCGGCGTACGATGAGGCGGCGGCGGTCCCACGTCGCACTAGCTCCCCGGACCCCAGCCGAGACCCCCCGGACCCCAGCCGAGAACGGACAAGCACGCGCGTGAGCAGCACCACGAGCACCACGACGTCCCACCCGTCGACGCCGACCCGAGCGGCAGTGCGGGCCCGGCGGGAGCGTGCCGACGCCGAACGGTCCGACCAGTCCGACCAGTCCGGCGTGCCGGCCGAGGACCAGGACGCGGGGCCGCGCAAGGGCTGGCGCGACGTGCTGGGTGCGTACGTCGCGCTCACCAAGCCGCGGATCATCGAGCTTCTGCTCGTCACGACGCTGCCCACGATGATCCTCGCCCAGGGCGGCCTGCCCGACCTGTGGCTCGTGCTCCTCACCCTCGTCGGCGGCACCCTGGCGGCCGCCTCGGCCAACGTCTTCAACTGCTACCTCGACCGCGACATCGACAAGGTCATGAATCGCACCAAGCGGCGGCCGCTCGCGACCGGAGAGATCGCACCCCCCTCCGCGCTCGTCTTCGCCACCGCGCTCGGCGTCGTCTCGCTCGTGTGGTTCGCGCTGCTGGTCAACGTCGCGTCCGCGTGGCTGACGTTCGGGGCGATCGCCGTCTACGTCGTCGGCTACACCATGATCCTCAAGCGGCGCACCCCGCAGAACATCGTCTGGGGCGGCATCGCGGGCTGCATGCCCGTCTTCATCGGCTGGGCCGCGGTGACCGGGTCGCTCAGCTGGTCTGCACTCGCGCTGTTCGGCGTCATCTTCTTCTGGACGCCCCCGCACTACTGGCCGCTGTCGGTGAAGTTCAAGAAGGACTACGCGAACGCGGGCGTACCGATGCTCCCCGTCGTCGCCAGCGACCGCCGGGTCGCGATCGAGATGGTCGCGCACACGGTCGCGATGATCGCCTGCTCGCTCGTGCTCGTCCCGCTGGCGGGGATGACATGGGCCTACACCGTGGTGGCTGTCGCCGCCGGCGCGTGGTTCCTGTGGCTCGTGGTCGCGATGCTGCGCCGCGCCGACCACCCCGAGCGCGGCAAGCTCGGCGCGATGAAGGTCTTCCACGGCTCGATCACCTACCTCACGGTGCTGTTCATCGCGGTGGCGGTCGACGTCTTCCTGCCGTTCTGACGATCGCGTCCGACGATCCGAGAAGTCGCCGTCGCGCGGCATGATGGGCCGGTGCCCGACTCGTCGCCCGCCCTGCCCCTGCCGCCCGCGCTGACCAGCGCGCTGCAGGGCTACCTCGCACACCTCGGCGTGGAGCGCGGGCTGTCGACCAACACCGTGGCCGCCTACCGCCGGGACCTCGCGCGGTACGCCCGCCATCTGCACGCGACCGACCGTCGCACCCTCGACGACGTGGGGGAGCGCGACGTCGAGGAGTACGTGCTGGTGCTGCGTCAGGGTACGGACGGCGGGGCGACCCTGTCGCCGTCGTCGACCGCCCGGGCGCTCGCCGCGGTGCGCGGCTGGCACCGGTTCGCGCACGCCGAGGGGGCGACCCGGGCCGACCCGGCCTCCCAGGTGCACGCGCCGAGCGCGCTGCGTCGCCTTCCCCACGCCCTGTCGATCGACGAGGTGGCCCGGCTCCTGGACGCCGCCGGCGCCGGGGACGGAGCCGTCCCGCTGCGCGACCGGGCGCTGCTCGAGCTGCTCTACTCGACCGGCGGCCGCATCAGCGAGGTCGTGGGCCTCGACGTGGACGACGTCGACGGGCTGCTCAGCGTCCCCGGGATCGGCGGGCAGGTCGAAGCGGGCGACGCGCAGGGCGGCGTCGTCCGCCTGCGCGGCAAGGGCGACAAGGAGCGGGTCGTGCCCGTGGGCTCGTACGCGTGCGCGGCACTCGAGGCCTACCTGGTTCGCGCCCGCGCGCCGCTCGCGTCGGCGGGCCGGGGAACCCCGGCGCTGTTCCTCAACACGCGCGGCGCGCGGCTCTCGCGGCAGAGCGCCTGGTCGGTGCTGCAGGCGGCGGCGGGACGCGCGGGGCTCACCCAGCACGTCTCGCCGCACACCCTGCGGCACTCCTTCGCGACGCACCTGCTCGCGGGCGGCGCCGACGTGCGCGTGGTCCAGGAGCTGCTGGGGCACGCGTCGGTGACCACCACGCAGATCTACACGATGGTGACGCCCGAGGCACTGCGCGAGGTGTACGCCGCGGCGCACCCGCGGGCGCTCGGCTGACACGCGCCGCGCCCGGCGTGCCGCCCGGAACCAGGGAGGCCCTGGGGTAGCGTGACGCAGGTGAGCGAGGGACTCGGGAGCGACATCATGACGCAGACGACCACGAGCGACGCCTCACCGGCCGCGGCCTCCGCGGCCAGTCCCACCCCGGGCAGTCCGGCCGGGCAGGTCGAGGAGCCGCGTACCGACGTCGTCGGGCGACCGATGCCCGATTTCCGCGACCCCGTGCCGCTGGCGTCCCACGGACCGGCGCGCATCGTCGCGATGTGTAACCAGAAGGGCGGCGTCGGCAAGACCACCACGACGATCAACCTCGGCGCCGCGCTCGCCGAGTACGGCCGCCGGGTGCTCCTCGTCGACTTCGACCCGCAGGGCGCGGCCTCCGTCGGCGTGGGTGTCAGCCCGCACGACCTCGACCTCAGCGTCTACAACCTGCTCATGGAGCGGGACGTGAGCTTCCAGGACGTGCTCCAGCCCACCAGGATCGAGGGCATGGACGTGCTGCCCGCAAACATCGACCTGTCGGCGGCGGAGGTGCAGCTCGTCGGAGAGGTCGCCCGCGAGTCGGTCCTCGCGCGGGCGTTGCGCCCGGCCCTGGACGACTACGACGTCATCCTCGTGGACTGCCAGCCGTCCCTGGGCCTGCTGACCGTCAACGCGCTCACCGCCGCGCACGGCGTGCTCATCCCGCTGGAGTGCGAGTTCTTCGCGCTGCGCGGCGTCGCCCTCCTCGTGGAGACGATCGAGAAGGTGCGCGACCGGCTCAACCCGGCGCTCGAGGTCGACGGCATCCTGCCCACGATGTACGACTCCCGCACGCTGCACTCGCGCGAGGTGGTCGCCCGCGTGCACGAGGCGTTCGGCGACACCCTGCTGCACACCACCATCGGTCGCACCGTGAAGTTCCCGGACGCGTCCGTGGCCGCGGAGCCCATCACCAACTACGCCCCGGCGCACGCCGGCGCCGCCGCGTACCGGCAGCTCGCGCGCGAGCTCGTCGCCCGTGGTGACGCTGCCTGAGGCTGACGACGTCGCGTCGGAGCCTGACGCCGCGACGTCGGGTGGCCGGCCCGGGTTCGAGGTGCACCTCGACAACTTCACGGGTCCGTTCGACCTGCTCCTGTCGCTGATCGCCAAGCACGAGCTGGACGTCACGGAGGTGGCGCTCGCGGCGGTGACCGACGAGTTCATCGCGCACATCCGCGCGGCGGACGAGGAGGCGCGTGCCGCGACGGCGCGCGGCGAGGAACACCCGTCCTGGGACCTCGGGACGGCGAGCGAGTTCCTCGTCGTGGCGGCCACGCTGCTGGATCTCAAGGCCGCGCGCCTGCTGCCCGGCGTCGTGGAGGACGACGCCGACGACCTGGAGCTGCTCGAGGCCCGCGACCTGCTCTTCGCGCGGCTGCTGCAGTACCGCGCGTACAAGGAGATCTCCGGCGTCCTCGCGGAGCGATTCGAGACCGAGGGCCGCCGGGTGCCGCGGGCGGTGACGCTCGAGCCGGGTCTCGCGGCGCTCCTGCCGGAGCTCGTCTGGACGCTCGACGGCGCACGGCTCGCCACGCTCGCGGCCAAGGCGCTGGAGCCGAAGGCTCCGCCGGTCGTGGGGCTCGACCACCTGCACGCCTCCACGGTGAGCGTGCGGGAGCAGGCCGGCATCCTGGCGCGCCGGCTGCGGCGGGACCACGCGGCGACGTTCCGCGCCCTCGTCGCCGGGGAGGAGCGGCTGGTGGCCGTGGCCCGGTTTCTCGCCCTGCTGGAGCTGTTCCGGTCCGGGCAGGTGGCGTTCGAGCAGGTGACGGCGCTGGGCGAGCTGACGGTGCGGTGGACGGCGGAGGACGGTGGGGACCCCGACGAGGATCCCGCCTTCGCGGCCGGTTTCGAGGAGTTCGACGGCGCGACGGAGGTCGTGGCATGACGGAGGAGGCGGGCGTGCCGGCGGACACGGCGGCGGACACGGCGGCGGACACAGGGACGGACGCGGCCGACGCGGAGGGGGCGCCGCCCCCGGCCGTGGTCGACGTCGACGACCTGCCCGGGGGCCTTTCGGCGGCGCTGGAGGCCGTGCTGATGGTGACCGACTCGCCGGTGACCGTGGAGCGCCTGGCGGCCGGGGTCGCGCGGACGGTGCGGGAGGTTGCCGGCACGCTGCAGGAGCTGGCGGCGGAGTATCGCGGCGAGCTCGGGGGCCGGCCCCGGGGGTTCGAGCTGCGCGAGGGTGCCGACGGCTGGCGCGTCTACTCGGCGCGGGCGCAGGCCGACGTGGTGGGCGCGTTCGTCCTGGAGGGGCAGTCGTCGCGGCTGAGCCAGGCCGCGCTGGAGACGCTCGCCGTGGTCGCCTACCGGCAGCCGGTGACGCGTGGTCAGGTGTCGGCCGTGCGCGGCGTCAACGTGGACGGCGTCGTGCGTACCCTGCTGGCGCGCGGGCTGATCGCGGAGACCGGCCAGGACCCGATGACCGGCGCGGTGCTGTTCGGCACCACGAGCGAGTTCCTGGACCGGATGGGCTGGTCGTCCCTCGACGCGCTGCCGCCGCTCGCTCCCCACCTGCCGGGCGTCGAGGAGGCGGTCGGTCTCGACCCCTCCTCGACGCGGCTCACGCTCGGCGCAGTGGACGAGCCTGGCGACTAGACCGGTGACCGGACCGGCAAGCAGACCGGTGGCACCGGAAGGCGGCGTCAGGCGATGGTGGCGTCGACCGTGACGTCGACGTTGCCGCGCGTGGCGTTCGAGTACGGGCACACCTGGTGCGCGGCCTGGACCAGGGCGTCGGCGGTGGCCTGGTCGACGCCGGTCATCTCGGCGTGCAGCGCGACGGCGAGCCGGAAGCCGCCCTCGTCGGTGGGCAGCACCGAGACCTCCGCCACGACCGCGGAGTCGGCGACGGCCGCCTTCTGCCGCCGTGCGACGAGCTTGAGCGCGGAGTGGAAGCAGGCCGCGTACCCGGCGGCGAACAGCTGCTCGGGGTTCGTGGCGCCACCCGCGCCGCCCATCTCCTTGGGGACGGCGAGGTCGACGTCCAGGATCCCGTCGTCGGTGGTGCTGCGGCCGTCGCGCCCCTCGCCGGTGGCGGTGGCGACGGCGGTGTAGATCGCGCTCATGGGTGCTCCTCAGGTAGAGTTACTAGTTCGTCTACTAAACCATGTCGTGACGGCTGCCGCAAGCAGCCGGTACTCCGGCCGACGATGCGGCCGACGATGCGGCCGATGATGCGGCCGATGATGCGGCCGATGATGCGGCCAGCGACGTGGCCGATGACCGTGAGCGATGGCCGTGAGCGATGACCGTGAGAGGTTGGACCGATGGGAACCAGGGCAGCAACACCGGCCACACCCGTGCCTGCGCCCGCGCCACGCGGGGACGTGCGCGGTCGGATCCTCGACGCGGGGGGCGCGCTCTTCTACACCGACGGGATCCGCGCGGTGAGCGCGGACAAGGTGATCGCCGCGGCGGGCGTGTCCAAGGTCACGTTCTATCGCCACTTCCCGACCAAGGACGACCTGGTCGTGGCCTACCTGGACGCGAGTGCCGCCCAGGAGCAGGACCAGCTCGAGCGGCTCCGGCAGGAGCACGCCGGCGACCCGGACGGCACGCTCGCGGCGCTCGCCGAGACCCTCGGTGGCGTGGCGCGGAGCGACCGGTTCCGCGGCTGCGCGTTCGTCAACGCCGGGGCGGAGTTCGCCGACCCGGACCACCCCGTGCGCAGGGCGGTCGCGCGCCATCGCGCCTGGTACGAGGGCTTCTTCGCCGACGTCGCGCGCGCCGCGGGGGCGCGCGACCCGCAGGCCGCGGCCGCCGAGCTGATGATGCTGCGCGACGGGGCGATGGTGTGCGGGGACGTCGGCGACGCGGCCGCGGTGGGCCCGCGCCTCGCGTCGGCCTTCGCCGCCGTCCTGGCCGCCCACCGGGCGCCCGCCGCCCGCCGCTGACCGCGCGGAATGGCCCGGGTGGAGTGGCCCGTGCGTCGCGGCCCGGTGCGGCGAGACCGGCCCGACCTGAGAGAATCGGGCACCATGAGCACCGAACGCCGCGGCGGGAGCCGCCGCACCAACCGCCCGCAGGGCCCCACCACCCGCCGCCCGACGCAGTCGCGCGGCAACCAGACGGGCAACCGGTCCGGCCGGACACGCCCCGCCGCCGCACGTCCCGCGGAGCCCGTCCGCGACGTGCACGTGGCCGACGGCGTGCGGCTGCAGAAGGTGCTCGCGCAGGCCGGGCTCGGGTCGCGCCGCAAGTGCGAGGAGCTCATCGCCGAGGGCCACGTCGAGGTGGACGGGGTGCTGGTGACGGAGCTCGGCGTGCGCGTCGACCCGGCCAAGGCCGTCGTGCACGTCGACGGGCTGCGCATCCAGCTCGACACCACGAAGGTGACGCTCGCGCTCAACAAGCCGCTCGGCGTCGTGTCGACGATGAGCGACCCCGAGGGTCGCGCCACGCTGGCGGACCTGGTCAAGGACCGGCCCGAGCGCCTGTTCCACGTGGGCCGCCTCGACGCCGACAGCGAGGGCCTGCTGCTCCTCACCAACGACGGGGAGCTCGCCAACCGCCTCGCGCACCCGAGCCACGAGATCCGCAAGACGTACCTGGTGACGGTCGAGGGCGGCGAGTTCTACCCCCGCCACGCGAAGCAGCTGCTCGACGGCGTGGAGCTCGAGGACGGGCTCGCCCGCGTGGACAAGGTGCGCGTGGTCGACTCGGTGCCCGGCTCCACGATGCTCGAGGTGGTGCTGCACGAGGGCCGCAACCGCATCGTGCGCCGCATGTTCGACGCCGTCGGCTTCCCCGTCGCGCGCCTGGTGCGCACCCGCATCGGGCCGATCGCCCTGGGCGACCTGCGGGTCGGGCGCACGCGGGTGCTCGGCCGTATCGAGCTCGGCACGCTCATGCGGGCCGTCGACATGTGATCCGACGGCGGGCCTTGCCGTCCGCCGTCCCGCCCCCGTCCTCCGCAAGCGCTGCGCGGCCCGGCCGTGCGACAACAGAAGGTGAGCTCTCACGTGGTCGTCATCGCCGTCGACGGTCCCTCCGGGTCCGGCAAGTCCAGCGTCTCGAAGGCGGTGGCCGCCCGGCTCGGGCTCGCCTACCTCGACACGGGCGCGATGTACCGGGCGGCGACGCTGTGGTGCGTCGAGGGGGGCACGGACCTCGCGGACCAGGCCGCCGTCGCCGACGCCGTGCGCGCGATGCCGCTCGAGATGGGCGTGGACCCGGGCGAGCCCACGGTGCGCCTGGACGGCCGCGACGTGGCTGAGGCCATCCGCACCACCGAGGTGTCGACGGCGGTCTCGCAGATCGCGACCAACCTGGACGTGCGCGCGGAGCTGCGCCGCCGCCAGCGCCATATCATCGAGGTGGAGAACGTCCCGGGCGGCTTCTCGGGCGGCCACGGCATCGTGGCCGAGGGCCGCGACATCACCACCGTGGTCGCGCCCGACGCCGACGCCCGCGTGCTGCTCACCGCGAGCGAGGAGGCGCGCCTGCGCCGCCGTTCGCTCGAGGTGCACGGCGCGGCGGACGACTCCGCGGTCGAGGCGACCCGCGACCAGGTGCTGCGCCGCGACCGCGACGACTCCACCGTGAGCGAGTTCCGGGTGGCCGCCGACGGCGTCGCCACCGTGGACTCGTCCGACCTCGATTTCGACCAGACGGTCGACGCCGTGCTCGCGGTCGTCGCCCAGGTCACGGCCTGACGAGACCCCGCGCCGGACGGCGGGACCCCCGCCGCGCACCGCGTGACGGGGGTCTCGTTCGTGACACCTGCCCAGGCCTGGGAGAATGGACTCCATGACCCCTCCCGCCGACGGCTCCGTGCCCGCTGCCGAGCCCACCGACGACCCCATCGCAGGCGCCGGCCCCGAGCTCGATGACGCGCCCACCGACGAGCCGACCCGCGACGCCGTGGCCGAGGTCCTCGAGGACGACGGCGACGACGAGGCGCGCGAGCGCGCCCTGCGCGTCGGCCTGGAGGAGTTCGAGCTCGACGAGGCCGACCGTGCGCTCCTCGACGCGGACTGGGACTCCGACGGCTTCGGGCCGGGCGAGATTCCGCTGCCCGTGCTGGCCGTCGTCGGCCGCCCTAACGTCGGCAAGTCGACCCTGGTCAACCGCATCCTCGGGCGCCGCGCGGCCGTCGTCGAGGACACCCCGGGTGTCACCCGCGACCGCGTCAGCTACCCCGGTGAGTGGGCTGGGCGGGAGTTCACCCTCGTGGACACCGGCGGCTGGGAAGTCGACGTCGCCGGGATCGAGTCCAAGGTCGCGGAGCAGGCCGAGGTGGCCGTCGAGCTGGCCGACGCCGTGCTCTTCGTCGTCGACGCGACAGTGGGCGCCACCTCGACCGACGAGCGCGTGGTCGAGCTGCTGCGCCGCTCGGGCAAGCCCGTGATCCTGTGCGCCAACAAGGTGGACGGCCCGTCGGGCGAGGCCGACGCCGCCTACCTCTGGGCCCTGGGCCTGGGGGAGCCGCACCCGGTCTCCGCGCTGCACGGGCGCGGCACGGGCGACCTGCTCGACGCCGCCATGAAGCTGCTGCCCGAGGTCTCCGAGCACGGCGAGCTGCGCCCGGCCGGCCCGCGCCGCGTCGCGCTCGTCGGGCGCCCGAACGTCGGCAAGTCGTCGCTGCTGAACAAGATCGCCGGCTCCGAACGCGTCGTCGTCGACGAGGTGGCGGGTACCACGCGCGACCCGGTCGACGAGCTCGTCGAGATCAAGGGCGTGCCCTACTGGTTCGTCGACACGGCAGGCATCCGCCGACGCGTGCACCAGACCCGCGGCGCTGACTTCTATGCCTCCCTGCGCACGCAGGCGGCGATCCAGAAGGCCGAGGTGGCCGTGGTGCTGGTCGACGCCTCGCAGCCGATGACGGAGCAGGACACGCGCGTCATCTCGCAGGCCGTCGACGCCGGGCGCGCGCTCGTCATCGCCTACAACAAGTGGGACCTCATGGACGACGACCGTCGTCCGTACCTCGAGCGCGAGATCGAGAAGGACCTGGTGCAGGTGCAGTGGGCGCCGCGGGTCAACGTCTCGGCGCGCACGGGGTGGCACACCGACAAGCTGGAGCGGGCCCTCGAGGCGTCGCTCGCATCATGGGACACCCGCATCCCGACCGGACGGCTCAACGCGTTCCTCGGCGAGCTCGTGGCCGCGCACCCGCACCCGCTGCGGGGCGGGAAGCAGCCACGCATCCTGTTCGGCACCCAGGCGGCCACGCGGCCGCCGCGGTTCGTCATCTTCGCCACCGGCTTCCTCGAGGCCGGGTACCGCCGGTTCATCGAGCGCCGCCTGCGCGAGACCTTCGGCTTCGAGGGCACGCCCATCGAGATCAGCGTGCGCGTGCGCGAGAAGCGGCGGCGGTGATCGGGCGGTGCGCACCTCGGTGAGCCGTCGATGAAGCCGGAGCCGCTCGTCAGGAGGGGGCGCCTGCTGCGCCTGGGCGCGGCGCGCGACACCTCGGCCGTGCGGCACCTGGTGACCTTCCTCGTGCTCACCGTGGCGACCGTGCTGGTCACCCGGTTCCTGCTCGCCGCCTCCGGCTACCCGCAGGTGGGCGGCGGGGGGCTGCACGTGGCGCACGTGCTGTGGGGCGGGCTCGGCATGGCGCTCGCGGTCGTGGTCCTGCTGTCGTGGGTGGGCCCGGCGCTGCGCTCGCTGGGCGCGGTGCTCGGCGGGATCGGCTTCGGCCTGTTCGTCGACGAGATCGGCAAGTTCGTCACGTCGGACAACGACTACTTCTACGAGCCGACGGCCGCCCTGATCTACGCCGTGGTGGTCGTGCTCGTGCTGCTCGTGGAGGCGCTGCACGGGCGTCGGGAGCGCCACCCCGCCGAGTACCTGGCCGTCGCCACCGACCGCGCCGTGGCGGGGGTGGCCGGCGGCTTCACGGGCGCAGAGCGCGCGGAGGCCCGCGCCCTCGTGGAGCGCGGGCGCGACGAGCCGTTGGCGGCGGAGGTCTCGGCCCTCGTCGAGGCCGTGCCGCGGGACGACGTCGCGGTGCCTGACCCGGTGCGCGCCCTCGTGCGCAGGGGGTCGGCGTGGTTCGCCGACGCGATGGAGCACCGGTGGGCGGCCACCGTCGTGGCGGTTGTGGTGCTCGGCACGGCCGCGGGGTCGCTGGTGGTGGGGCTGCGGGCGGCGACCGGCGCCCTCGACGTGCCCGGCTGGGTGGGCGTCGGGATCCTCTCCGCGGCGGCCTGCACGGTGGCCTGCGTGGTCACGGGGATCTTCGTCGGGCGCGGCGACCACCGCTCGGGCGCGGTATGGGTGCGGCGCGGGGTCCTCGTCAGCCTGCTCGTCACGCAGCTGCTCGCGTTCCGCGCCGTGCAGTGGGTGGCCGTGTCCGGGCTGGCCGTGGACCTGCTGGTGCTCGCCGCCCTCGAGGTGGCCCTCGGTCGCGACGACGAACGACGGGTCGCCCGCCGTCGTGCCGCTGCGTGAGACGTCTGTCACTCGGGCTTGCAGTGCCGTGGGCTCCGTGGCACGGTCAGCGATGACGAGCGAGAAGCTCGCGTGCTCTGGGGTCGGTGAAAATCCGAGCCGGCGGTGAAAGTCCGCGACCCGGTCACATCCTGTGACCGGTTGACCAGGTGGAACTCCTGGACCGACGGTCAAAGTCCGGATGGGAAGCGCACGCGGCGGGCTCCCCGTCCGGTCCGTTCCCGGTCCCTTGTGGGCCGGCGCCCCCTCGTGGTGGCGTTCGCGGCCCGGCCGGTCGTGAGCACGTCCGACCCAGCCTTCCTGTCTCCGGGGTCCGCGACCGGACGACGGAGGCAGGGAAATGACACAGCCGGCCGGCACCACGGGTGCCCTGGCGGGGGCGAGCGCGGCGGAGGACGCCGCGATGCGGCGGGCGCTGGAGCTCGCGAGGCAGGGCCCCGCCCGCGGGCCGAATCCGCGGGTCGGGTGCGTGCTGCTGAGCCCCGACGGCCGCGTGCTCGCCGAGGGATATCACCGTGGCGCGGGCACCGCGCACGCCGAGGTCGATGCGCTGCTGCGGGCGCGCGAGGCCCACGGTCCGGATGCCGCCAGCGGGGCGACCGCCGTCGTCACCCTCGAACCCTGCGCCCACCGCGGCCGTACCGGCCCGTGCGCCGACGCGCTGCGCGAGGCCGGGGTGGCGCGCGTCGTGCACGCCCAGCGCGACCCCAACCCCGCCGCCTCCGGCGGCGGCGCCCGGCTGCGCGCCGCGGGCGTCGACGTCGCGAGCGGGCTGCTCGCCGACGAGGCGCGCGCCCTCAACGAGACCTGGACGCGGGCGCTCGAGCTCGGCCGCCCGGTCGTCACCTGGAAGCTCGCCAGCACCCTCGACGGGCGATCGTCCGCCGCCGACGGCACGTCGCGTTGGATCACCGGCCGGGCGGCGCGCCGCGACGTGCACAGGCTGCGCGCCGGCGTCGATGCCGTGCTGGTCGGGACGGGCACCGCCCTGGCGGACGACCCCGACCTCACCGTGCGGCACGGGCACCTGCGCGGGCCACAGCCCGACCGCGTCGTCGTCGGCCTGCGCGACCTGCCGTCGTCGTCCCGCCTTGCGCGCGCCGCCGCGGCGGGGGAGGCCGTGCACCACCTGCGCACCCACGACCCGCACGCGGTGCTCGACGCGCTCTGGCACCGCGAGCACCGGCACGTGCTGCTGGAGGGCGGCCCCGCGCTCGCCGCCGCCTTCTGGCGCGCCGGGCTCGTCGACCAGGTGGTCGCCTACGTGGCACCCGTGCTGCTCGGCCTCGGAGCCCCCGCCGTCGCCGACCTGGGCATCGGCACCATCGCGGACGCCGCTCGCCTCGACCTGATCGACGTCACCGTGCTGCCCGCCCCCACGGCCGGCGACGCAGCGGACCCCACCGACACCACCACCGTGCGGCTCACCCTGCGGCCGCGGAAGGAGCGCTGAGCCATGTTCACCGGGATCGTGGAGGAGCTGGGCACCGTCGTCGCAGTGCGCGAGGACGCCGACGGCGCGCGGCTGACCGTCGCCGCCGAGACCGTGGTGGGGGGCACCCGGCTCGGCGACTCCATCGCCGTCGACGGCTGCTGCCTGACCGTGACCTCCGTCGAGGGCGGGGAATGGACCGCCGACCTCATGGCCGAGACGCTCAAGCGCACCAGCCTGGGCACCCGCGAGCCCGGCGACCGCGTGAACCTGGAGCGGGCGCTCGCGGCCGACGGGCGGCTCGGCGGGCACGTGGTGCAGGGGCACGTCGACGGCGTCGGCACCGTGCTGTCGCGGACGCCCGGCGAGCGGTGGGAGGTGGTGGAGATCGCGCTGCCGGTGGACCTCGCGCGGTACGTCGTGGCGCAGGGGTCGATCGCCGTCGACGGCGTGAGCCTCACCGTGGTGCACGCGGGCGACGAGTCGTTCACGGTGAGCCTCATCCCCGAGACGCTGGCCCGCACGACCCTCGGGCGCCGCGGCGCGGGCGAGGCCGTGAACCTCGAGGTGGACGTACTGAGCAAGTACGTGGAGCGGCACCTGTCGTACGGCGCTGTGCAGGGCCTGCGCGCCCCCGCCGGGAGCGGGGCGGACCGATGAGCGCGGGGACGGCTCGGGAGGCGACGGCGGCACGGGAGCGTGTCGCGCGGGCGATCGCGGACGTCGCCGCCGGGAGGGCCGTCGTCGTCGCGGACGACGCGGACCGGGAGAACGAGGGCGACCTCATCTTCGCTGCCGACGCCGCGACGCCGGAGCTCATGGGCTTCCTCGTGCGGCACTCGAGCGGGCTGGTGTGCGTCGGGACGTCCGGCCGGACGCTCGACCGGCTGCGGCTGCCGCTGATGGTCGGTGAGAACCAGGACGCCTATCGCACGGCCTACACGGTGACCGTGGACGCCGCCGCGGGCGTGACGACGGGCATCTCGGCGGCCGACCGGGCGCTGACCGCCCGGGTGCTCGCGGACCCCTCGTCCGCGGCCGGCGACCTCACCCGGCCGGGGCACGTGCTGCCGCTGCGGGCCCGGCCCGGCGGGGTGCTGGAGCGCCGCGGGCACACCGAGTCCGCCGTCGACCTGGCCCGCCTGGCCGGGCGCGGCGTTGCCGGGGTGCTTGCCGAGCTGGTGCACGACGACGGCACGATGATGCGGCTGCCCGCGCTGCGGGAGTTCGCCGCCGAGCACGGGCTGACGCTGATCAGCGTGGCCGACCTCGTCGCGTACCGGCGGGCCACCGAAATGCTCGTGGAGCGGGTCGCGGTCACGACCCTGCCGACGACCCACGGCGAGCTCACCGCCGTCGCCTACCGGGACACGCGGACCGGCGACGAGCACGTGGCGCTGGTCGCCGGTGAGCTCGACGCCCTGACGGACCCCTCCGCCGGCCCCGTGCTCACGCGCGTGCACTCCGAGTGCCTGACGGGCGACGCGTTCGGCAGCCTGCGCTGCGACTGCGGGCCGCAGCTCGACGAGTCGCTGCGCAGGATCGTTGCCGAGGGCCGTGGGGTCGTCGTCTACCTGCGGGGTCACGAGGGCCGGGGGATCGGCCTCGCGGCCAAGCTCGCTGCGTACGCCCTGCAGGACGCGGGCCTCGACACCGTGGACGCCAACCTCGAACAGGGCCTGCCCGCCGACGCCCGCGACTACACCGCCGCCGCGCACGGGCTGCGCGACCTCGGCGTCGGCGCCGTGCGTCTGCTCACCAACAACCCGGCCAAGCAGGCGGGGCTCGAGGACGGCGGAGTGGAGGTCGTCGAGCGGTTGCCGCTCGCCGTGCCCACCGACCCGCGCACGCTCGGCTACCTGCGCACCAAGCGCGACCGCATGGGTCACGACCTGCCGCACCTGGGCGGCGCCCCGCGCGACACCGGACTCGACACCGGACTCGACACCGAGCTCGACACCGCTGGAGGAACGATGACGCAGCACCCGCTGACCACCGCCGCAGGGACCGCCCGATGAGCGGCGCGGGGGCGCCGGCGACCGCGCCGGTCGACAGCTCGCACCTGCGCGTGGCCGTCGTCGCCGCGAGCTGGCACGAGACGGTCATGGACGGCCTGCTCGACGGCGCGCTGCGGGCGTGCGCGGACCACGGGGTCGTCGAGCCGCGCGTCGTGCGCGTGCCAGGCTCGTTCGAGCTGCCCGTCGCCACCCAGGCGCTCGCGGCCGCCGGGTACGACGCCGTCGTGGCGCTGGGCGTCGTCGTCCGCGGCGGCACGCCGCACTTCGACTACGTGTGCGCCGCCGCGACCGACGGTCTCAGCCGCGTGGCGCTCGACCACACCGTGCCCGTGGGCTTCGGGCTGCTGACGTGCGACGACGAGCAGCAGGCGCTCGACCGCGCCGGCCTCGAGGGCTCGCACGAGGACAAGGGCTACGAGGCCGCCGCCGCCGCGCTGGCCACCGCGCGCGTGCTCGGCGAGGTGCGCGGAGCACGCCCCGACGCGGCCCTGGTCGATGCAGAAGCAGCGTCCGACCTGGGGTAGTATTTCCGTCGGCCCTCCGGGTGACATCCTTGCTGGTGTCACGACTTTGAGGGCCGGCGGGCTGTGGCGCAGCTTGGTAGCGCACCTGACTGGGGGTCAGGGGGTCGCAGGTTCAAATCCTGTCAGCCCGACAGATGCGAGGCCCGGGATGAAGCCGATCCCGGGCCTTCGTCATGTCGCCGCCGATACCGAGGTGCACACCTCGCCCCTCAGTTCCTGTCGGTGAGGCGACTGAAGGCGCCACTGGCGCTCCCACGACTGGGCCCTCCGAAGAGGCCACCTCCGACAAAGGCACCTGGGGCACCTGGCGGCCTCGGCGAGACCAACACCGAGACCTCCCTGGAGTCGACCGTCGGAGAGGTCCACATCGCCGCGTCGGCCGACCGGAAGGTCGCGGGCGGCGGAAGAGGAGTTGGCCCTGGACGGTACGCCCCCGGGCCGGATCGGCGAGGAGCCGGTTCGCCTGCGTTCGAGCCCGCCCGGCCTGTATCACTCGGAGAACCCAGCAACTCTCTTCTTTGTAGACGCGTCGGCCTAGCCGTCCCCGGCAAGCCGGCCGCATGACTCACGCTGGCGGAAGGCACGACGATGGCTGAGTTCTTCAAGGGTCGGTGGCGCGGAACGGTCACCGGCAGGACGGCTCTTTTCGGCCAGCGGGTGCTGGTCACCAGCGGTGGGAGCGGCAACGGCGCCTACAACGGCGTCGTCGGCAACAGTTTCGAGTTCTCGGACGCGCAGGTCGAGCTGCAGTGGAACGACGGCGAGGGTTCCGGCTGGCAGCCGAGCGGGGTCATCAGTGCGGTGGGCCAGACCAGTCCGCTGGTGATCGCACGCTTCCTCAGGGCGGACGACAACTTTCCCGACAAGCGCGACGGCGACTTCGACGACCTCACGGTGAGGTTCGAGTGCCTTGATGCGCCGTTCGCGGTGGACCAGCGGCCGTTCGCCGTCGAGCGCGGCAGCAAGGTGATGCTCCCCGACGGGGTCTTCGATACCTCCCAGGGCGTGCAGTACATGGGCGTGACCGTGCGCAACTCCTGGTTCTTCGACTGGCAGTCGACCTTCCCCGCGACGGGGATGAAGATCGGCATCTCGCCGCAGTCCCGTGCCTCGCTGGCCGCCCAAGGCATCGTGGTGCACGACGACTGGCAGCCCCGCGAGCAAGAGGCGTTCGGCCAGGTGGTGGACGGCGGCTACGTCCTGGTGCCGGATCTCGACGTCGGCGAGACGACAACGGTCTACTTCAAGCTCGACGTCGCGGCCGCGGGGCCGTCCAAACCCACCATCGGGTTCGTCGCCCAGCGGGCAGCCTTCGACCCGCGCTTCGACGAGCCCTCGCGCGTGGTGCGCAAGCAGATCTTCATCAGCCGCAGTTCGTTCGACCCGGTGACCAAGGAGCTCGTCTGCGACGTACCCGAGGGCCGCCTGCGGGCGCGGGTGACCTCCATGGTGGTCGACCTCAAGGCCGCCAATGACGCGGCAAAGGACCTCATCGCCTGCCTGAACCAGGTCGCGGCCGGCCGGCAGGCGGCGACCCGGCCCGGCCGCGGAAGGCCCGGAACGTCCGGCCACGGCTCAGGCGAGGGCGACGAACTTTCCCGCCTGCGCGACCTCGTGCTGGCATGCTGTGGAGCACCGTCGGACACGAAGTGCTGCGACTGCGGCGGGCAGGACCCCTGCCGAGGCCGCTGCGACCGCCCCGGCGGCCCGTGCATCCCCTGCGACCACGGGGACGGCGACCACGACGACGGCGGCTGGGGCGGGGGCAGCGGGAGCGACGGCTGGTGCCGGGTCAAGCCCGTCGGCTGGCTCCCGTTCGCCATCGAGTACTCGATCGAGCCCAACCCTGCTTACGCGGGGCAGCTCGGGCCGCTGGCGTTCGAGGACCCGTGGTGGAAGGTGGTGCTGATCATCGTCGCGGTGCTGCTGGCGATCGCTTCCCTGGTCTACGACTACGTCAGCGCCGGCCAGGACCCGCAGTACGTCATCGGCTCCGTCCTGCGCAACGGCGACGCCATGACCAACGGGGTCGACGCCGCGGTCAGCAGCCTCAACGGCTCGCGCGGCGTCGACCTCGGATCGCAGGACGCGCAGGGCGACGACGTCAACAACGGCCGGCCGATCGAGGCGCTCGGAGGCGTGATCTCTCTCGACCGCACCGACAACGGTGCCTTCGGTGTCGAACCGCCGACCGTGGGCAACGTCGTCTGGAAGTCCGGTGGCCGCAGCGGCACGACGCGCGGCGTCGTGACGAGCGTGACCTATGCGACCAACGTCCCCTACGACGCCCACGACACCATCTCAGGCACGGTCAGCTTCACGAACCAGGTGCTCGTGGAGCAGATCGTAGGGATGGAGCAGCCGCTGTCCCAGGGCGGCGACTCCGGTTCCGCATGGGTCGACCTAGCGACGAAGCGCCCGGTCGCCCTGAACTTCGCCGGCGACACCGAGGACCTGGGCGTCTCCGCCGTCGGCAACCCCCTGACCGAGGTGGTCGACCGCCTCGGCATCCGGTTCAACACCTGACCCGCACCCACGTTCGGAGGACCCGCCATGAACACCTTCGACGACGCCGTAGCCGCCGCGATCGCCGCCGCCGAGGCGCACGAGACCGAGCTGCTCAGGATCCCGGGCGTGATCGCTGTCGGTGTCGGGCCGCGACGACGAGGCGGCGTCGTCACCGACGAGTTCGCCGTCGTCGTGACGGTCAGGACCAAGCGCAGCCCCGACGAGCTCGAGGCCGACGACGTGCCCGCGCTTCCCCACGAGCTCGGCGGTGTCCCGGTGGACGTCGTCGAGCAGGGTGCCCCGGCCGAGGCCCCCGAGATCGTCGCGTCCCAGACTGCCGCGGCTGCCGCCCTCGACCGGATCCGCGAGGAGTGGCTGGCCGAGCCGAACGTCACCGGGATCGGCGTGGCCTACAAGGTCACGGGCGGGACGACCGACTACCGGACCGTCGCCCTGACCTTCTTCGTGGCGCGCAAGCTCACGGGCGAGCAGCTCGAACGCCGTCAGCTTCGCGAGGTGCCGCGGGAGATCGACGGCGTTCCGACCGACGTCCGGGAACTGCCGCAGCTGCGCCCGACCGGCGCGTCGGGGTCGCGGGACGACCGCAAGGACCCACTTGTCGGTGGGATCACCGTCGGTGTCAACACGAAGCCGTTCTGGTACGGGACCCTGGGGTCGGTCGTCTTCGACCGAACCAGCGGCGACCCGCTCGTCCTGAGCAACCAACACGTGCTCGACGGCGCGCCCGGCACGCCGGTGGTGCAGCCGTCCCCCGTCGGGCTGGACGACTCGCTCGAGATCGGGTTCCAGCTCGACGTGTGCAACCCGCTGCACTTCTTCCGGCTGGACTCACCGAACACCACCGTCGGCACCGTGCTCGCGGGGGCAGCGGTCGCGGCCGTGGTCGCGGCGGCACTGAGCGACGAGATCGACCCGACCCGGCGCGGGCAAGAGGCGACGGTGCCACCCGCCGGAGCGCTGACGGTGCGCGAGTCGACATCGGTCGCGCTCAAGTACCCCACACTGCCCGTTCCCGGTACGCATTTCGCCGTCGACACGGACTGGGAGTACACGCGGCACACGACGGCGGCGGACCTCACCCACGAGGTGAGCGAGTCGAAGGTCAACCCGCACGTCCTCACGGACAAGTTGCTGCTCACCGACCGGACGCACTACGCGCCCGGCGAGACCATCCGGCTCTATGCGCTCATCCTCCCCGAGCGCTGCGCACCCCGCGGCGACCAGCCCGACGAGCACGTGGAGCTCACCCCCGAGGAGATCGCCGCGTTCTCCCGGCGCACGGGCCCGGCGCCGGTGCGGCTCGGCCAGTTCGTGAGCGCACCGCCCGAGGTGACGAGCGAACAGCCCGGGCCGGCGTCGGAGGGGCGGGACACTGCCGGCAGCACGACGGCGTCGGCACGGGCGATCATCGTCAAGCGCTGCCGCTGCTCCAGCTTCCAGGTGACTGCCCTGCTGGCCCCCAGCGGGATCGACAGCACCTATCCCGTCGTGCTCCGCGAGCCCGTCCGGGCGCAGAAGGAGGAGGCGCTCACGGGACTCGTCGCGACCCTGCAGCGCATCGACGACCCGAAGCTCATCGAGCGCGCGGTGCGGATCCTGCGTCACGGCTGCCTGTACACCGGCGCGATGCAGGCGATCGACGTCCCGCTCGGCGAGTGGAAGCACTACCTCTACGTCCAGACGGTGAACACCGCGGGCGCGGGCTTGAAGCCGACCGAGGCGGCGCAGATCATCGGGGGCCTTCCCGTCAGCCAGAACACCGTGCCGCAGCTCGACGTCGCCTGCGGGCCGCTCGTCGTCGAGGACGGCCAGTTCGACATCGAGCTGATCTGACTGCAATCGGCGCCGCCGTGCATCGGTGATCAGAAGCGGATCCTCCTGAGGTAGTCGTACCCGACGTCCGCCGTCTGGAGGTACGTCACGTCCGGGGTGTCGTTCTCGACGATGTACTCCTCCACCTCCTGCGCGCGGAAGAACCGCTCGAAGTCGATGAAGCCCGTGCCGAGGTCGGCGTGGCTCGTCTCCTCGGGGCCTGTGGTGTGGCGGTCCTTGACGTGGTACTGCCGCACGCGGAGCGGTGACCTGCGGATGGTGCGGATGGCGAACCGCTGGGCGGCGTCGTTGGACAGCCCAAGGTTCACGCCGCCGGTCACGACCCAGTAGATGTCGATCTCGAGGTGCACGTATCGGCGGTCGAGCCTAGACGTCAGCACGTCCCAGGGCGTGATGCCGCCGCCGAGATCGGTGGTGAACTCGTGGGCGTGGTTGTGGTAGCCGTACGCGAGTCCGTACTGCCGTGCGACGCGGCCCTCCCGGTTCATCTGGTCGGCCCACTGCGTCCAGTCCGACAGGGACGCCGAGTCCAGGAACGGCACCACGACGTAGCGCTGGCCGAGGGTGACGGCGTTCTGGAACTTCTCATGCATGGCCGCCCGGGATTCGGAGATGCCGTCGTGCGACGACGTCGCTCGCAGACCGATGTCGTCGTAGAAGGCGCGGAGCTCTCTCGCCGTCCTGCCGAAGTAGCCGAGCGCCTGCTCCACCCGTGGATAGCCGGTCCGGGCGGCGGCGGTGAGGGTTTCGTCGTAGACGCCGGGTCCCCACGGCTCGCCGAGGCCCTCGCGCACCGTCCACAGCTGGAGGCTGATGCGCCCGGGCGGAACCCGGCGGCCCCTGGAGGGCCACCGGTGCTGGTGCGGGTGCGCGGCCGCGGTCCCCGCGGCGGCGCCCGTCAGGGCGAGCCCGGCCGCTCCGGTGGCGGCGACCCGCAGCAACGCGCGACGGGACGGGCCAGCGGGCTCGGGCGCGCCCGGGGTGTCGAGCGAACGGCGCAACGCTTCGTCGCCGTCGTAGCCGTAACACATGATTCGACTCCTCTTCGTTGAGGCATCAGGAAAGGGGGGTGCCCGGCCGTCGCCGGCCGGGCACCCGTCGTGCCGTCACTCGGTGGGCACGAGCACCACCTCGTCGCTGCCGGTGAGGCCGGGGAGGCCATCGGTCCCGGGATCGGTGTATTCGGCGACGAAGACGCCGCGGAGCGTGTCGTTCCCGGGGTCGTGGCCCGACGGCACCGTGGTGACGATCGAACCCGTGCAACCGGACGCGGTGGTCTGCGGGTGGCCGTGGTCGTCGTGCCCGACGACGAAGGTCACCTCGACCAGGGCGCAGTCCACCGGCTGGTCGTCCGTGACCGCGACCTCGTAGGTCACCGTGTCCCCGAAGGAGAACTCCTGGCCCTCGACCGGGGTCACGAAGCTCACCTGCGGGGTCTCGTTGCCCACAACGATGTCGACGTCGGCCGAGGCGTGCCGTCCGCGGTCCCGCCCGCCGACGTCGGTGACGGTCAGGGTGGCGCGGAACACGCCGGGCTCGTCGTAGGTGTGGGTCGCGTCGGGTCCACGCGCGTCGACGTCGCCGTCACCGTCGAAGTCCCACGCGTAACGGAGCCGGTCGCCGTCCGGGTCGGTCGTCCCCGCGCTGGAGAAGGTCACCGTCAGCGGGTCGAGGCCGGAGGTGACGTCGGCACCGATGACCGGGACCGGGCTGTGGTTCCCGCCGCGGCCGATGTGGTCGTACCGCGCGAGCTGTGCGTCGGGGTTCTCTGCGAAGTACCCGTCGCCGTACTCGAGGACGTAGAGCGCGCCGTCCGGCCCGAACTCCATGTCCATCGGGTTGTCGAACACGAACGAGGGCAGCACCGGCTCGATCTCTGCCAGCCCGCCGCGCCTGTCGAGGTGCATGGCCTTGACGTAGTCGCGCGTCCACTCGTAGAACAGCGGGACGCCGTCGTAGTAGGACGGCCACGCGACCGCCCGCGGCCGCTGGGCGTCCTTCCGGTCGAACTGGTACACAGGGCCGGCCATCGGTCCGATGCCGTCGTCGTCGCCGACGCTGAGCTCGGGGAACTCGGCGGACACGCCGTAGGAGTACCAGACATCCGGTTGCAGGACCGGTGGGAGCACTGTCCTCCCGGTGTTGTGCGAGGAGTCGTTGACCGGGCGGGTGCAGTCGAACGGCTCGCCGGACTGCCCCGTCGCGAAGTCGTAGTCGACATAGGGCAGCTCCGCCGTCGCGCAGAGCGGCCAGCCGTAGTTGGCCGGCCTGTCGACGATCGTCCACTTGCCGTGCCCTGCCGGACCGCGCGCGGGGTCGGCCTCGCCGGCGTCGGGGGAGTAGTCCCCCACGTAGACGGCGTCCGTGTCCGGGTCGATCTCGATGCGGAACGGGTTGCGCAGCCCCATCGCGTAGATCTCCGGACGGGTGTCCGGAGCGCCGGGCCTGAACAGGTTGCCCTTCGGGATCGTGTAGCCCCCGCCGCGCTTCGGCGTGATCCGCAGGAGCTTGCCGCGCAGGTCGTCGGTGTTGCCCGCCGTGCGGCGCGCGTCGAACGCGGGGTTGGTGCCGGGGGAGTCGTCGATCGGGGTGTACCCGTCCGAGGAGAACGGGTTGGTGTCGTCCCCGGTCGAGAGGATCAGGTTGCCGTCGGAGTCGAACACGATGTCGCCGCCGACGTGGCAGCACATGCCGCGGTCGACCGGGACGTCGATGATCTGCTGCTCCGAGCCGAGGTCGATCTCGCCGCGGTGGTACTGGAACCGCGACAACCGGATGAGTCCCTCGAACGGCGCGAAGTCCTCCGGCGTCCCCGTCGCGGGCGCGTCGCCCTCGTTGACGTCGGGGGTCGAGGGGTCGTCGACCGGGGTGTCCAACGGCGGCGAGTAGTACATGTAGATCCAGCGGTTGGTCTTGCCGTCGAAGTTCGGGTCGAGGGCGATGCTCTGCAGTCCCTCCTCGTCGTGCTGGTAGACGTCGAGCTCGGCGATCATGCGGTTGACCCCGGTGGCCGCTTCGTTGAGCCAGACCTCGCCGGCCCGAGTGACGTGCAGGACGTCGTTGTTGGGGAGCACGGCGAGGTCCATCGGCTCGCCGGGCCGGTCGTTGAGCGTGACCTTCTGAAATCTGTCGTCCGGAGGTGGGTCGTCCGTGGTGGACGCCTGTCCGGTGGTGACGAACGCGACTGTCAACAGCGCGGCCGCTGCGCCGGTCGCGACGTTGCGACGAGCATTTGTGCGCACAGTGCCTTCTCCCGTCTGGCGACGACTCACCTGTGGTGCGGGTGGTTGTCACCGTGGTCGAGTCAGCAAGACGAAACGATCATGCCGTGCGCAGGAGCCGGTCGCGACCCCTCGGACGAATCGCTCCAGGTGGTTGCCCGGAGCTCCGTGAGCGGGTCCGGGCCTTCGTCGTGCTCGAGGATGGAACGGGTGGGTGGCGTCAGGCACGCGTCAGCACGGTCGCGGCGATGACGACGTTGCTGACGATCGTGGCGGTGACGGTCCGCGCCACGGCCTCGGCCGCGGCGCGGGGCTCCCCAGTGGACTCGCTCGAGCTCCTGGGCCCGCGCGATGACGGGGCTGCTCCAGGGAATCTCGCGGTGGAACTGCGGGAGCGTCCCGCTGCCCGAGATCACCGCGGTCGACGAGCCGGTCCAGCAGTGGGGACGCCGAAGCGGAGATGCCGTTGTGGGCGTAGATCGTGTTGTCCTGCGAGAGGCTGGGGAGGCGGCCTCTGAGCCGTGCTGCCGGGTGCGGCGCGCGATCGTTGCCGCGCGCCGGGCATGATGGTCGCGTGCCTGACGACGCCCGCCCCGGTCTGCGAGTGACGCCCACGCTGGCCATCCCGGAGACGGAGCTCTCCTGGCGTTTCTCCCGCTCGTCGGGTCCCGGCGGTCAGGGGGTCAACACGGCCGACTCGCGCGTCGAGCTGTCGTGGGACGTCGAGGCCTCGAGGGTCCTGAGCGACGCGCAGCGCGCCCGGATCGTCGAGCGACTCGAGCGCCGCCTGGTCGGGGGAGTGCTGACCGTCGTGGCGTCGGAGCACCGCGCGCAGCTGCGGAACCGGGAGGCCGCGCGGGATCGGCTGACCTCCCTCGTCGCCGACGCGCTCGCCCCGCCCGGGCCGCGCCGCCGTGCGACGCGGCCGAGCCGCGGGTCCGTCCAGCGGCGGATCGAGGGGAAGAAGCGCCGTGCGGGGGTCAAGCGGATGCGGCGTCCGCCGCAGGACTGACCCGCCGCCGGGCGCACGGCGGCGGTGACGGCCCTCGTCGTGGGGCCCGGGCCTCAGCCTTGGGCCATGTCGCCCGTGGCGGGAACGCCGTCGGCGAGGCCGTAGTGCAGGAACACGACGCCCAGGGGGCTGGCGGCCGGTGGCTCCAGGAGCCGGAGGTTCGTGGGCACCTCGCCACCGTCGAAGAGCTTCTTGCCCTCGCCGAGCACGATCGGGTGCACCCAGAGGTCGAGGCGGTCGAAGAGCTTCTCCCGCAGGAGGGTCTGCACCAGGTCGAGGCTGCCGACGACGCGTACGTGCTCGTGCCGGTCGCGGATCTCGCGCACGGCGGCGGGCAGGTCGGGCCCCAGCCGGGAGGACCCGGCCCAGGTGAGGTCGGGGGTGCCGCGGGAGGCGACGTACTTCGGGATGCGGTTGAAGAGGGTGCCGAAGTCGTCCTCCTGGTGCGGCCAGTAGGCGGCGAAGATGTCGTAGGTCCGCCGTCCGAGCAGAAGGGCGTCCGTCCCCTCCGCGTACGCGGCGGCGATCTGCGCCCCCGCGACCTCGTCGAGCAGCGGTGCCTGCCAGCCGCCGAAGGCGAACCCTTGCGGGTCCTCCTCGGGGCCGCCGGGCGCCTGCGCGACGAGATCGAGGGTGGCGAACACCTCGAGATGGATGAGGCCCATGATTTCTCCTGACGGGTGGCTCCGGTCACGAGGGGAGACCCGTGACCGGAGCCGAACTCATCGGGAGTGCTCAGACCTTGGGCGCGAACGGGTTGTCCAGCCGCGGGCCCGTCGATCACTGACCAGGTCGGGCGCCACGGCCAGCGCGGGCGCGGCGCTCATACCGCCGACGGCCGCCAGCGCGGCGCGGCGGGGTGAACGTGTCGGTGCTCGAGGAGTGATGCAACGTGGCGTCTTCAGTCCGGTCATGGACGGGCGTCGACGTCGGGGGCGGGCTCCCAGAGAAACCTTCCACTGTGAGGTTTTGGGAGTAGGCTCTGCGAAGGCTTCCGGCGCACCGCGGCGTACTTCTGCATGCGGGGCGACGGAAGTCGCCCCAACGACCACGCCAAAGGAGCTCCAGATGTCCACCACGTCCGTGCAGCTGTACTCGCTGCGCGATGCCATTGCCGCCGACCTCGACGGCGCCGTGGCCCGTGTCCGCGAGATCGGGTACGAGCAGGTCGAGCCGTACGCGTTCGTCGAGCGCGTCGCCGACTTCGAGCGCGCGTTCGCTGCGAACGGCCTGACCGCGCCGTCCGGTCACGCCGCCGTCATCGACGCCGTCGACCCGGACGTCGTGTTCGACGCCGCCGCCCGGCTCGGGATCGGGATCGTCATCGACCCGTTCGTCCCGACCGACCGCTGGCAGACCGCCGACGACGCGAAGAAGATCGCGGACCGCGTCAACGAGCTGACCGCCCGTGCCGCCACCCACGGCCTGCGCTTCGGTTACCACAACCACCAGTGGGAGTTCGCCAACAAGGTCGACGGCCGGCCCGTCTACGAGCTCTTCGTCGCGCAGCTCGCCCCCGAGGCGGTACTCGAGGTCGACACGTTCTGGGCGACCGTCGGCGGCGCCGACGCCGCGGCCGTGCTGAAGACCCTGGGGGACCGGGTCGTCGCGATCCACGTCAAGGACGGCACCGTGTCCGGCGACATCGCCACGGTGCTGCCGTCCAGCGAGAGCGCCCTGGTGGTGCCGGAGGCCCTCAAGGCCGCCTTCGACAACCAGGTGCCGGCCGGTCAGGGCGACGTCGACGTGCCGGCGATCCTCGCCGCCGCGCCGCAGGCGATCCGCGTGGTCGAGTTCGACTCCTACGCGGGCGACATCTTCGAGGGCATCGCCTCTTCCTTCGTCTGGCTGCGGGAGAACGACAAGTGAGCGGGGTGGGCGTCGGCATCATCGGTGCCGGGAACATCTCGACGCAGTACCTCGGCAACCTCACGAAGTTCGCCGACGTCGAGGTCCGCATGGTCGCCGACCTGCGGCTCGACCGGGCCCAGGCGCAGGCGGAGGCGTACGGGGTACCGTCCGCCGGCACCGTCGACGAGCTGCTCGCCCGCGACGACATCGAGATCGTGCTGAACCTGACGGTCCCGGCCGTGCACGCCGAGGTCGGGCAGCAGATCGTCGCGGCCGGCAAGCACGTGTGGAGCGAGAAGCCGATCGCGACCGACCACGCGTCGGCCGCCGAGCTGCTCGCCGCCGCCGAGACCAAGGGCCTCCGCGTCGCGTGCGCGCCGGACACCGTGCTCGGCGCGGGCATCCAGACGGCTCTGCGGGCCATCGCCCGCGGGGACATCGGCGAGCCGCTCACCGCAACGACGATGTTCCACGTGCCCGGGCCCGAGGCTTGGCACCCGGACCCCGACTTCCTGTACGCCACGGGCGCCGGCCCGCTGTTCGACATGGGGCCGTACTACGTCACGACCCTGGTGCACGCGCTCGGCGGCGCGTCCCGGGTGCAGGCCGTGTCGTCCAAGTCCGTCGAGCAGCGGACGATCGCGTCGGGCCCGCGCGCCGGGGCCACGTTCCCGGTCGAGGTGCCGACCCACCACGCCGCGCTCATCACGTTCCGCGGCGGCCAGTCGGCGCAGTCCACGTTCTCGTTCCAGCACGCCCTGCCGCGGGCCGGCTTCGTCGAGATCAACGGCACGCTGGGCACCATCGTGCTGCCGGACCCGAACAACTTCGACGGTGACTCGACCCTCTGGCGCTACGGGAGCGACGAGCCCACGACGCTCGAGGCCACCGGCTCCACCTGGGGCCGCGGTACCGGCGTCGTCGAGCTGGCCCGCGCGATCCGCGACGGCCGCCCCGAGCGCGCCTCCGGCGCCGTCGCGCTGCACGTCCTCGACGTGCTCCTCGGGATCCGCGACGCGGCCGAGTCCGGGACGGCCGTCGAGATCGCCTCGAGGGTCGACCCGATCC
Organism: Isoptericola sp. Y541; assembly: GCF_059445465.1. Taxonomy (NCBI): domain Bacteria; kingdom Bacillati; phylum Actinomycetota; class Actinomycetes; order Micrococcales; family Promicromonosporaceae; genus Isoptericola; species Isoptericola sp. Y541. The sequence goes on from NZ_JCAIUJ010000003.1 coordinate 136,772, forward strand.
CGCCGCTGCCGGAGGACTTCGACCCGGCGTCGGCGTCCGTCTGAGCGCTCGCCGGTTGAGCCTGTCGAAACCACGAACCGGGTTTCGCCGGTTGAGCCTGTCGAAACCACGAACCGGGTTTCGACGGGCTCAACCGGCGGGGCGGGTTTCGACGGGCTCAATTAGCGGGGCGGGTTTCGAGAGGCTCAACCGGCGGGGCGGGTTTCGACGGGCTCAATTAGCGGGGCGGGTTTCGAGAGGCTCAACCAGCGGGCGGGTTTCGACGGGCTCTACCGGCGGGCGGGTTTCGACAGGCTCAATCAGCGGGCGTAGCCGGGGGCGGCACCAGCCGCTCGAGCAGCTGCAGCACCCGCGCGCCGTCGACGGCCTCCGGGTCGAGCAGCCACTGCACCTGGATGCCGTCCGACGCGGCGATGGCGAGCGCGGCGAGCTCGCCGACGTCGACGTCGGGGTCGATCCGCCCGGCCTCCTGGTCGGCCCGGACGCGCTCCGCGAGGTCCGCGCGCAGGCGCGCGAAACGGGCCCGGAAGAACTCCCGCGTGACCGGGTGGCTCTCCTGCACCGCGTCCCCGGCGAGGGTCGTGTAGAGCTGCACCAGCCCGGGGACCTCCCGGTTCAGCACCGCGCTCTCGCGCATGCCCCCGACCGCCGACGCGGGCGACGTGCCGGAGCCACCGCGCTGCGCCTCGTGCTCGTGGTAGACGGCGACGAGGAGGTCGTCGCGGGTGGGGAAGTAGTGCCGCAGCGCGGCGTGCGAGATCCCCAGCGCCTCGGCGATCGACCGGAGCGAGGACGCGTCGACGCCCTGTTCTGCGACCATCCGGATCACCTGGTCGAGGATCTGCGCTCGGCGGGCGGCCCCCTTGGCGTAGCCGCGCCGGGGAGCCGCCTCGTCGTGCCGTGCGTCTTCCGGTGCGCTCACCCCGCCAACCTACCGACCTCCTCAGAAGTCGAAGTCGCCGATGTTGTCCTTGGTGAACCGGAACGGGTCGCCGAGCAGGACGGTCGTGTCGGCGTCGACGGTGAAGTCGCCGAGGTCGCCGGCGGTGAACGTGTCGCCCTCCTCTCCGGTGATGGTGCCCTCGACCAGGGCGTCGGCCGCGAACGCTGCGAGGTAGCCGAGGTCCTCCGGGTTCCACAGCGCGAACTCGGTGACGGTGCCGTCGTCGATGTACTCCCGCATCTGGTTCGGCGTCCCGAGGCCGGTGATGGCGACCTCGCCCTTGGCGTCGGAGGTCGAGACGTAGCGGGCCGCCGCGGCGATGCCCACGGTGGTCGGCGAGACGATGCCCTTGAGGTCCGGGTGGGACTGCAGGAGGGCGGCGGTCTTGTCGAACGACGTCTGGTCGTCGTCGTTGCCGTAGACCGTGTCCACCAGGGTGATGTCCGGGTGGTTGTCGGCCAGGTCCTGCTCCATGAGCTCGATCCAGGCGTTCTGGTTGGTGGCGTTGGCGCTCGCGGACAGGATCGCGATCTCGCCGGCGTCGCCGATCTGCTCGGCGATCATGTCGACCTGGACCTTGGCGATGCCCTCGGGGGACGCCTGGTTGATGAACAGGTCGCGGCACGCCGGGTCGGTGTCGGAGTCGAAGGTGACGACCTTCGTCCCGGCCTGCCGGGCCTCGTCGAGCGCGTCGCAGATCGCCTGCGGGTCGTTCGCCGAGACGATGAGCGCCTTGGTGCCCTGCTGCGCCGCGGTGTTGATGAACGACACCTGGGCGTCGGGCGACGCGGTGTCGGGGCCGACCTCGGAGAAGGTGCCCCCGAACTCCTCGGTGGCGGACTTCGCGCCCTTGGTGCTGGTGTCGAAGTAGGGGTTGCCGAGGTTCTTCGGCAGCATGACCACCGAGACGTCGCCGCCCCCGCCCCCGGTGTCGTCGCCTCCGGATCCGCCGTCGTCTTCCGAGGAGCATCCTGCGAGTGCCAGTGCTGCGGTCATCGCGAGGGCTGCCAGGGCAGCCGACCGCCGGGTCGTGAACTTCATCTTCATCGTTCTTCCTTTCGGACGCGCGCGGGTGGGTCGGGCACGGTGGTGCGCCGGCGTCGGACGAACCAGCCGAAAACGCTCGGGGAGATCACCGACAGCACGAGGAGCGCGCCGATGATGATGTTGATGACGTTGACCGTGACGCTCTCCAGGCGCAGCGCGCTGGAGACGACGCCGATGAGCAGGACGCCGGCCAGCACCCCGGGCAGGGCGCCGCGGCCGCCGAAGATCGACACCCCGCCGAGGAGCACGGCGGCGACGACCTGGAGCTCCAACCCGCTGGCGTTGTCGCCGCGCGCGCTGCCGTACCGGAGCGTGAAGTAGACCCCGGCGAACGCGGACACGGTGCCCGTGAGGACGAAGAGGAGCAGCTTGGTGCGTGCGACGCCCACCCCGCTGAAGTGCGCGGTGTCCTTGCTGAGGCCGATGTCGTAGACGCCGCGGCCGAACGGCGTGAAGTGCAGCAGCACGACGAACGCGGCGGCGAGCACGACGATGGGGACCAGGACCAGGGGGAGCTGGGTCTCCCCGAGGCGTGCGGTGGCGAGGTCGGTCCAGCGGTCGGGGAAGTCGGTCACGGCCTTCGTGCCGAGCAATCCCACCGCGACGCCGCGGAACAGGGCGAGCGTGCCGATGGTGACGGCGAGCGACGGCAGCCCGACCCGGGCGACGAGGAAGCCGTTGAGCAGCCCGCACACCACGCCGACGAGCAGCGCGACCCCCGCGGCGGCCGGCACCGACCAGCCCCCCTCCACGAGCACGCCGAGGGTGACGCTGCTGAGTCCGACGACGCTGGCGACCGACAGGTCGATCTCCCCGGTGATGATCACGAGCGTCATCGGCAGCGCGATGAGCAGGATCGGCGTGGTGTCGAGCACCAGGTAGGGCAGCGTGAGCGGGCTGCGGAAGTTGTCGACGTACTGCAGCGACGCCACGACCACCACGACGAGGAGGGCGATGGTGCCCGCCTCGCGGGTGAGCAGGACGCGCCGCCACCACGGCCGGGCGTGGGCGGCGTACGTGCGGGCGGAGCTCGTCATCGGGCATCCCTCGCTTCGACGAGCCTGCGGGCGTTGCGTGCGGCGAGCACGCGGTCGAGGACGATCGCGCCGATGATGAGGACGCCGACCACGGCCTGCTGCCAGAAGTCGGGGATGCCGAGGATCGGCAGGGCGCGGTTGATGGTGATCAGCAGGACGGCGCCGAGGGCGGCGCCCCACACGGTGCCGCTGCCGCCGAAGATGGCGACCCCGCCGATGACGGCGGCCGCGACCGCCTGCAGCTCTACGCCGAGCCCGGCGCCGGAGCTGATGGTGCCGTAACGCGCGGCGAACATGATGCCGGCCATCCCCGCCAGGGCGCCCGAGAGGGCGAAGGCGCCGAGCACGCGGCGGCGCACGGGCAGGCCGAAGAGGACCGCGGCGTCGGGGTCGGAGCCGATCGCGTACAGCTCGCGACCCCCTCGGGCGGTGTGGAGGTAGTAGCCGACGACGGCGAGCACGGCGACGGCGAGGATCGTCAGCACCGGGATCGTGAGCACGGTCCTCGTGCCGAGCGCCAGGAACTCGCCCGGCAGGTCGGAGGCGTTCACGCGGTTGCTGCCGGCCCACGACAGGACGACGCCGCGGTAGATGTACAGGGTGCCGAGGGTGATGACGAGGGCGGGCACCCTGCCGAACCCGACGAGGACGCCGTTGAGCAGGCCGAGCGCGGCGCCCGCGGCGACGGCGACGAGGAACACGACCGGGATCGGGAGGCCGGGGTTCGCGATGAACAGCCGCCCGCTGAGGTACGCGGTCAGGGCGAGGATCGAGCCGACGGACAGGTCGACGTTGCGCGTGACGATCACGACGGCCTGGCCGACGGCCAGCACGACGAGCACCGACGGCGTCAGGAGCAGGTCGCGCCAGCTGTTCGGGCTGAACAGGAAGCTCTCGGTCGCGACGGTGGCGGCGGCGATGACGACGAGCAGCACCAGCGCGACGGCGAGCTCGCGCGAGCGCAGCACCGTGCGCCAGGCGCGCCGCGCGGGGGAGAGCCGGCTGGGCTCGACGAGCTGTTCGGTCACGGGTGGTGCTCCAGGGACGCGGTCGCGGCGTGCATGACGGCCTCGGCGGTGGCCTCGTCGCGCGGCAGGTCGGCGGTGATGCGGCCCTCCGCGACGACGAGGACGCGGTCGGCCATCCCGAGCACCTCGGGCAGCTCGGAGGAGATCATGAGGATCGCCATGCCCTGGCCGGCGAGCTCCGACAGCAGGCGGTGCACCTCGGCCTTCGTGCCGACGTCGATGCCGCGCGTGGGCTCGTCGATGATCAGCAGTGTCGGGGTCGTGGCGAGCCACTTGGCGATGACCACCTTCTGCTGGTTGCCGCCGCTCATCGTGGCGCCGGTCATGTCGAGGGCGTTGGTCTTCACCTCGAGGCGCGAGGCCCAGGGCGCGGCGACGTCGCTCTCGCGCCGCGTGGTGAGCAGGCCGAGCCGGGAGATCCGGGACCGGATGACGGCGGTGACGTTGCGGGCGACCGAGGCGTCGGTGACCAGGCCCTGCTGGCGCCGGTCCTCGGGGATCAGGGCCATCCCCGCTCGGACCGCAGCCCGCGGGCTGTGCGGCGGCACCGGCCGCCCGTCGAGGTGCACGCCGCCGGCGTCGTACGGGTCGACGCCGAAGACGGCTCGGGCGATCTCGCTGCGGCCGGCCCCGACGAGCCCGGCCAGCGCGACGATCTCCCCGGACCGCACGCGGAACGACACGTCGTGGAACACCCCGGCGCGCTGCAGGCCCCGGACCTCGAGCCGGACGTCGCCGACGGCGGCCGGCGTCTTGGGGAACAGGTCGTCGACGGCCCGCCCGACCATGTCGGTGACGATCTGTGAGATCGAGGTGTGGGAGACGGCGGCGGTGGACACGTACTCGCCGTCGCGCAGGACGGTGACGTTGTCGCACAGCTCGACGACCTCGTCGAGCCGGTGCGAGATGAACACCAGGGCCTTGCCCTCGTCGCGCAGGCTCCGCGCGACCTGGAACAGCCGGCGCACCTCGTGCCCGGACAGCGCCGCGGTGGGCTCGTCCATGACGAGCACGCTCGCGTCCAGCGAGATGGCCTTGGCGATCTCGATGATCTGCTGGTCGGCGATCGACAGGCCCTCCGCGGGCCGCAGCGGGTCGATCCCCACGCCCAGCCGGGCGAACAGCCGTGCCGACTCCTCGCGCATCACCCGGCGGTCGACGCGGCGCCCGGGCTTCAGCGGGTGGCGGCCCATGAAGATGTTCTCCATGACGCTGAGGTCCGGGAACAGGGTGGGTTCCTGATAGATGACCGCGACGCCCGCAACCTTCGCCTCGGACGTCGTCGTGAAGTCGACGTCCTGGCCGTGCAGCCGGAACGTCCCGCCGTCGCGGCGATACAGGCCCGAGAGGATCTTCACCAGGGTCGACTTTCCGGCCCCGTTCTCGCCGACGAGCGCGTGGATCGACCCGGCGTCGACGCGTAGCGCGCCGGAGCGCAGCGCGACCACGGGGCCGAACGCCTTGCGGACGTCCAGCAGCTCGAGAACGGGGGCCAGGGGCGGGCTCGCCACAGGCTCTCTCCCTCCGACGTCGTTGTCGTGAGCGATTCCTAAAACGATTCAAGATCGATGCCACTGCACGCTATTCGCCCCGTCGGCGCAGCGTCAACGGACCACACGGATCGTGTCGATGTCGTGACCATGCGGGTTCGGTGCAGGCACGAGGACGGCGGGACCCCGCACGGGCTCCGCCGTCCTGCGCCGTCACCTCAGCCTTCAACTCATCGGAGCGCGACGGCCGTGCGGCTGATCGTGTCCTCGATGCCGGCGAGGCCCTGCATCCGGTCGTACAACGCTGGCTGCATCGCGATGTGGTCGTCGTCGGCGGTGCCGGCGACCTGGTCCGGGCCGATCGCGTAGGTGTGCAGCCGGTTGCCGGTGTTCATCACGCTTGTGGGGTCGTCGAGGTCGTCGGTGTGGAAGCTGCCCAGGAAGTGCCCGATCTCGTGGGCGGTGGTGTTGCCCAGCGCCTGCCCGACCGCCTGCAACCGGTCGCTGTCGTCGGTGAGGAACCGGCTGAGCGAAATCGGGTTGTCGTCGCCGATCATGAGCTCCGGCATGACGACCGCCGTCTCCTCGCGGGCGAAGTTCCCCGGGTCGACGGACTCCGACAGCCCGAACGCGGGCAGGAGGCCGGTCTCTGCGATCGTGCCGCCCACGATCACGCGGCTGACCCCCGGCTCACCGAAGAGGTCGGGGTCCTCGAGGTCGTTCGTCACGCGCACCTCGGACCCGGGGATCTCGTCGTGCAACGTCTCGCGGACGCGCTCGGTCGTGGCCTCGATGACGGCGCGCTCGTCGGACGCCGTGAGTCCCCAGTGCGGCAGGAAGTCGCGCAGGGGGCTGATCTCCCGCACCCCGGGCTCGAGGGCCAAGGACTTGAAGATCCGGTTGTCGAACGACGGGCCGCTGAAGTCGAGCAGTACCGTGTGCGTGGTCTCGCCCTGGGTCGACGGCGCGCGGTGCGACCCCACGGTGAGCTCGTAGTCGCCGGCGCCGTCGGCGACCGAGACGAGGTACAGCCCGGTCTTGTCGACGACATGGTTGGCGGTGGCGTTGCCGCCACGGGGCAGCGGCGAGTCGTCGGGGTAGACGACGCCGGAGTCGAAGGCGGAGGCCTGCACCAGGTCGCCGTCCAGCTCGTGGATCGCGACCTGCCGGGCGGCGCCGGACACCGAGGCGCCCAGCACGTCGCCCTGGCGCAGCGGGACGGCGTACACGTCCGTGTCGGCGGTGCCCCGCGCGTGCAGCGTGACGTCGAGCTCGTACGGGCCCTCGGTGAAGACGGCCAGGCCGGACGCCGGGTCGAAGGGGTCCTCGGGGAAGAGGTTGCCGACCGCCACGTAGTAGGTGCCCCGCTGCTCGATCCGCTGGGAGAGATGCACGGCGCCGTCGCCGGTCATGTCCTGGGTGCCGACCAGGAGGTTCCCGTCGGCGTCGTACAGGAGCGCGTTCGGCGTCAGCTCGCCCTCCGGGGCGAGGTCCACGGTGAGGGTCTCGCCCTTCGCGGCGTCGACGCGGTAGAAGTCGTAGTCGCCGGTCTGGCCGCCGTCCGACCCGTGCGGCCCGTCGCCGATGACGCCGGTGGTCGTGACCCCGCGGCGCTCCGCGCCGAGGTCCAGGTCGCGAGCCAGCGGGATGGCGCCGTCGTCCTCCTCGTTCGGCGCGACCTTCTCCCCGGTGATGGTCGTCGTGCCCAGACTGCCCTCGACGCGCAGGTCCCAGCCGCTCGCCGCCCGAGGTGCGGGGAGGCGCTGGGCTCCCTCGCCGCCGTCGTCGACACTGTCGCCGGAGCCCTTCTCCTGCACGCGCGGGGTGTCGTCTGCGGCGCGGAGCCCCGGTGCGTCCGGGTCCGGCCCCTCGTGCACCAGCCGGTGCCGCATGGCCTCGCCGTCGATGCCACCCGTGGCGTCGGGGCCATGGATGTGCGACGCCGTGGCGGGGGAGGCGCGCGGTGCGAGGCCGGAGGGGGTGCTGGCCTCCGCGGCGGACGCCGCGGCACCCGCCAGGGCGAGCGGGGCGGCGAGCGCCGCGGCGCTGACCAGGTATGCCGCCCGGTGCGGGGTCCGGGCGCGGTCGCCCGGACTGTTCCTGTGATCAACCATGTGACCGAATGTACAAGCCCCCGAGCGGAGCGCCGTCAGGCTGCGCTCCGGGCGCGCCGGGCGTACAACCGGAAGATGTCCTCGACGGGGAGCGAAGCGGCGACGCTGCGGACCATCACCACCGACATCCCGGCCCGGCTGGACCGGCTGCCGTGGGCGCGCTGGCACTGGCTGATCGTGATCGGCCTTGGCACGGTGTGGATCCTCGACGGCCTCGAGGTGACGATCGTCGGCAACCTGTCCGACGCGCTGAAGGGGGAGACGGGTCTCGGCCTCACCAGCGCGGACATCGGCCTCGCGGGCGCGGTATACGTGACGGGCTCGTGCCTCGGGGCGCTCGTGTTCGGGCAGCTCACCGACAGGTTCGGGCGCAGGAAGCTGTTCATCCTCACGCTGCTCGTGTACCTCACGGGCACCGTGCTGACGGCCTTCTCGATGAACCCGCTGTACTACTTCGCGATGCGGTTCGTCACCGGCCTCGGGATCGGCGGCGAGTACGCGGCCGTGAACTCCGCGATCGACGAGCTGATCCCGGCGAAGTTCCGCGGCCGCATCGACATCGCGATCAACGGCTCGTACTGGATCGGCGCCGCGGGCGGCGCGCTGCTGACCATCCCGCTGCTGAACCCGGAGCTCGTCCCCGCGTGGCTGGGCTGGCGGCTGTGCTTCGCGCTCGGCGCGGTGCTCGGGCTCGCCGTGCTGTTCGTACGCCGGAACGTGCCGGAGAGCCCGCGCTGGCTCTTCATCCACGGCAGGGAGAAGGAAAGCGAGCGGATCGTCTCCGGCATCGAGCAGCGCGTGACGCAGGAGGACGGCGTCGAGCTCCCCGAGCCCGAGGGCACCCTCACCGTGAAGCAGCGCCACACCGTGAGCCTCGCCCGGGTGGCGCGCACCGTCTTCGCGGACTACCCACGCCGCACCGTGCTGTGCCTCTCGCTGTTCGTGGGCCAGGCGTTCCTCTACAACGCGTTCTTCTTCACGTTCGGCGACACGCTGCAGACGTTCCTCGGCGTCGGCCAGACCGGTGCATACATCGCCCTGTTCGCGGTGAGCAACTTCCTCGGGGCGCTCGCGCTGGGGCCGCTGTTCGACAAGGTCGGCCGCGTGCGCATGATCTCCAGCACGTACATCGTCTCGGGCGTCCTGCTCGCCGTCGCGGGTCTCCTGCTCGGCGGGCTCACCGCGTGGACGCTGACGTTCCTCGGGATGGCGATCTTCTTCATCGCGTCGGCCGGAGCGAGCTCGGCGTACCTCACCGCGAGCGAGGTGTTCCCGATGGAGACCCGGGCGCTGTGCATCGCGTTCTTCTACGCGATCGGCACGGCGGTGGGCGGTATCACCGGTCCGCTGCTCTTCGGGCGCCTCATCGAGTCCGCGGGCCAGGCCGGCGACATCACGGGCATCGCGGTGGGCTACTACCTCGGCGCGGCGCTGATGATCGGCGGGGGAGTGGTGGCGATGTTCCTCGGCGTCGGGGCCGAGCAGAAGTCGCTGGAGGACATCGCGACGCCGCTGTCGGCCACGGACGCTGCCACCGACGCCGAGGATGCTCAGGGCCCCGACGGCTGCTGACGGGCGGCCGCCGTGAACCGCACGCCGAGGCGGCCTAAGGCCGCGGCGAGCTCGGGCGGCCCGATCACCTCGACGTCGGCGTCGAACCGGCCGATCGCCGCGGCCAGGCAGTCACCCGCTACTGGGCGGCGCTCGCGGACGGCGCGTCGGCGCGTCAGCGAGTCGCTACCGGCGCCGCGAGGGGGAGGGGCGCGCCGGGGGTCAGACGGCCGCGCGGTACGGGCGGAAGAAGTCCCGCAGCTCCGCGGCGTAGAGCTCGGGCTCCTCGAAGGGCCACCTCCTGGACCGGCCAGTCGAAATCCTCGGCCCAGTACTCGACCAGCTCACGGAGATAGCCCGCGTCGGCCCCCAGCGACCAGCCGGCGCCCGCCGGGGCGTCCGGCAAGCGCGTCGCCCGCAGCCGGGCACGCAGGTCGTCGACCACCGCCGGGTCGGTGCGCGGGGTGAAGGGCTCGTACGAGTCGGTCGTCACGTCTGCACGCTACGACCGATCTGCCGCCGCCCTCCGCCCGGCGTCGGTTCGGCGTCCGTCACGCGGGCGGCAGCCAGGTGCGGGCCGCCGTGACGAGGGCCGTGACGCCGTTCGTGAGGGTCGGCTCGATGATCGGGGCGTAGTGGGGCGAGTGGTTGGACGGCACCTTCAGCAGCGCGGGGTCGGTCATGTCGCCGGTGGTGAACAGCGACGGGTCGGTGCCGCCGAGCAGCCAGTAGGACAGGGGCGCCCCGGCCGCGGTGGCGAGGATCCCCACGTCTTCGCTGCCGGCGCCGGCACCCGGGTCCATGATCTTGTCGGGCCCCAGCCAGGCGGCGAAGGCGTCGAGCGTGCGCGAGAGCGCGGCCTGGTCGTTGACGACGACGGGGAACCGCTCGATCGGCGTGACGGTGGGCTCCTCGGGGGCGCCCGCCGTCGCCGCCTCGCCCTTGACGATGCGGTCGACCGCGGCGAGGATCTGCTGCCGGGTCGCCTCGTCGTAGCTGCGGATGTTGAGCTGCACCTCGGCCTCGCCGGGGATGACGTTCGCGGCGTCGCCGGCGTGGATCGAGCCCACGGTGAGGACGGCCGTCGCGGTGCTCGGGATCTCCCGGGAGATGACGGTCTGCAGGCGCAGTACGGTCGCCGCCGACATGACGATCGGGTCGATCGACGCCTGCGGCGTGGAGCCGTGGGCCCCGCGACCGACGAGCCGGACACGGAGCGAGTCCGAGCCTGCGTAGGACGCACCGGCATGCCCGGCGATCTTCCCGGCGGGCAGGGGCGCCACGTGCTGGCCGAGGACGACGTCGGGCCTCGGGAAGCGCTCGTAGAGGCCGTCGTCGACCATCGCCTGCGCGCCCGCCCCGAGCTCCTCGGCGGGCTGGAAGACCGCCAGCAGCGTGCCGGACCAGCTGGCCGTGTCCTTCGCCAGCACGTCGGCGGCGCCCAGGAGGCACGTCGTGTGTAGGTCGTGGCCGCACGCGTGGTCGACGGGGACGGTCTTGCCGGCGGCGTCGGTGGTCGTCTCCGTGCTGGCGTAGTCCAGCCCGGTGTCCTCCTTGACGGGCAGGGCGTCCATGTCGGCGCGCAGCAGGGCGACCGGGCCGGGCCCGTTCTTCAGCACGCCGACCACGCCGGTAGTCCCGATCCCGGTCGTCACGTCGAAGCCCGACGCGCGGAGCCGGTCCGCGACGATCCCCGCGGTGCGGTGCTCGGCGAACCCGAGCTCTGGATGGCGGTGCAGGTCCTTGTACAGGTCGGCGAGCGTGGGATCGACGTGGACGTCCGCGTGTGCGGGCTGGTGCGTGGGCATGTCGCCCCTTTCGCAGGTGGGTTTCAGCGTAGGTCGGCATGCCGGATCCGGCAGGGCGGGCGGTCGAGGGCGAGGTCTTCGGAGTTCGACGTCGAGATTCGTGTCGAGATTCATGTCGAGAACGTGTCGAGAACCGCGGGTCGGCTCCGTCCCCGGGGCGAGAGGCGGTGACACGCATCGCCCCGCATTGGAGGATGGACCCATGGCCAAGTACCTGCTGCTCAAGCACTACCGCGGGATCCCGGAGCCGGTGCCGGGCACCGACGTGCCGATGGACCGGTGGACGCCCGCCGAGGTGAGCGACCACATCGCCTTCATGGACTCGGTGATCGACGACCTGCGCGAGCGGGGCGAGTTCGTCGATGCCCAGGCGCTCTCCCCGCGCGGCGAGTTCGTGCGGTACGGGGGCGAAGGGAAGCCCCCGGTCACGGACGGCCCGTTCGCGGAGACGAAGGACCTCATCGCCGGGTGGATGGTGATCGACGTGGACTCGCAGGAGCGGGCGCACGAGGCTGCCGCGTACCTGTCCTCGGCGCCCGGCCCGGGCGGACGCCCGCTCCACGAGTGGATCGAGGTGCGCCCGTTCCTCACCGACGCGGCCGAGGTCACGGGGTGAACGACCCCCGGCGGGACGAGGCGTCGAGAGGCCCGGTACTGAGAGGCCCGGTACTGAGAGACCAGGTGCTCAGAGACCAGGTGCTGCGGGACGTGGCACCCCAGGTCCTCGGCGTCCTCGTCCGCCGCGGGGCGGCCTTCGGCGACGCCGAGGACGCCGTCCAGGAGGCGCTCCTGGAGGCGGTGCGCCGGTGGCAGGGGTCAGACGGCCCGAGCGACGCGGTGAACGGCGGGATGCCGGACGACCCAAAGGGTTGGCTCGTCACGGTGGCGTGGCGCAAGTTCCTGGACGCCCGGCGCTCCGCGTCCTCCCGCGCCCTGCGCGAGGTCAAGGTGAGCCTCGAACCGGCGTCCGGACCTACGGAACAGGCCGACGACACCCTGCTGCTCCTGAGCCGCTGCTGCCACCCGGCCCTCACGCCGGCGTCGTCCGTCGCGCTCACGCTGCGCGCCGTGGGCGGCCTGACGACGGCGCAGATCGCCCGGGCGTTCCTCGTGCCGGAGGCGACGATGGCCCAGCGCATCTCGCGGGCCAAGCGCACGGTGACGGGGGAGCGCTTCCGGGAGCCGGGCGACGTGTACGCGGTGCTGCGCGTGCTGTACCTGATGTTCAACGAGGGCTTCACCGACCACGCGACCGACCACGCGACCGACCGCGCGAACGCCCGCGCGAACGCCCGCGCGAACGCCCGCGCGACCGACGGCGCGACCGACGGCGTGGACCTCGTGGACGAGGCGATCCGCCTCGCCCGGCAGCTGGTCGCCGCCGTGCCCGACGACGCCGAGGCCGCGGGCCTGCTGGCCCTCATGCTGCTGCACGACGCCCGCCGTCCCGCCCGCACGTCGCCGTCGGGGGAGCTCGTGCCGCTCGCGGAGCAGGACCGTGCGCTGTGGGACACCGCGACGATCGCCGAGGGCGTCGCCCTGCTACAGGGCGCGCTCGCCCGCGACCGGCTCGGCGCCTACCAGGCGCAGGCCGCGATCGCCGCACTGCACGACGACGCCGCGTCGGCCGAGGAGACGGACTGGCCGCAGATCCTCGGGTGGTACGACGAGCTCGCGACGCTCGACCCACGCAACCCCGTGGTGGCGCTCAACCGCGCGGTCGCCGTGGGGCACGTGGACGGTCCGCTCGCCGGCCTGCGCGTGGTGGAGGGCCTGGCTCCCGACCTTCCGCGGCGCGACGCTGCGGCCGCCTACCTGCACGAGCGCGCCGGCGACCTCGCGGAGGCGGCCCGGCTCTACGCCGCCGCGGCCGAGGCGTCGCTCAGCTCCCCGGAGCGGACGCACCTGGTGAAGCAGGCGGCGCGGCTGCACCACGCGGGAGGGTGACGCGGGACACTCAGCCGCACTCGTCGCAGACGCCGGTGGCGGGGAGCGCGGTGTTGCACGTCGGGCAGATGGCGAGGACGGGCTCGGGTGCGACGGGCTTGCGGACGGGGGCGGCGCTCGCGGCCTTGCGGCGTGCGGCGGGCTTCTTCGTGGCCGCCGGGGCGGCGGCGGAGGCCGGCGCGGTGGCCACGAAGCCGTGCTTGGTCAGGATGGCGGCGTCGTCGCACTTGGCATCGACAAGGTCATCCGTCGTGGCGAGCTGGCCGGTCGCGTACTTGTGCGCGACCCCCAGCACGGCCTTGGAGTCGTAGGTCTGGCCGGAGTGCACGAACGTGTGCCCGGGGTTGGGGGTGAAGCCGTACACGCCGACGAAGGCGTCGACCCCTCGGTCGTCGGCCTCCTCGATCGCCTTAAGGATGTGCTGACGGGTCACGCTCGAGAAGGTAGCCACGGTCTCAGGTTAGTCGCGTCCGGAGGGCCTCCCCGACGCCCGGGCCCCGACTGCGGCGAGGACCACACGACGGGGGCCGGGTCTCAGTACCCCGCGTGCCGGTCCACGACCCCCGTGAGCTCCCGTCCCGAGGCGAACCGGGAGAGGTTCTCCTCGATCCGCGCGCGCAGCAGCGGCGCCACCATCTCGGCCGTGTCGGCGGTGTGGGGGGTGATCAGAGCCCGCGGGGCGTCCCACAGCGGGTGGCCGTCGGGCAGGGGTTCCGGGTCGGTGACGTCGAGCGCGGCGGCGCCCAGGTGCCCCGAGGACAGGGCGTCCACGAGGGCGTCCGTGTCGACGAGCCCGCCGCGCGCGATGTTCACCAGCACGGCGCCGGGCTTTACCGCGGCGAGCTCGGCCGTGCCGATCAGGGCCCGCGTCCGCGAGGTGAGCGCGGCGGCGATCATGACGACGTCCGCCTCGGCCAGCTCCGCGGTCAGGTCGTCCGCGGTGACGGTCCGGTCGGCGCCCGGCACCGGCTCGGGGCGCCGGCGCACCACGACGTTGCGCGTGCCGAACGGAGCGAGCAGGTCGAGGTACGTCCGGGCGATGCCGCCGGCGCCGAGGACGAGCACGTTCGCTCCGAACAGTGTGGTGCCGGCCGGCTCGCCCCACGACCGGGCGCGGGCCCGCTCGGGCAGGTGGCGCAGCGACGCCAGCGTGAGGGCGAGCGCGTGCTCGGCCACGGGGCGGGAGAACGACCCCTTGGCCGACGTCCAGGTGATGCCGTCGCCGGCGAACAGACCGGCGTCCGCGTACGCGTCGACCCCCGCCGAGGGGAGCTGCACCCACCGGGTGCGCGGGGCGGCCGCGAGGGCCTCCCGGAGGTCGGTCACGGCGCCGCCGAACCACAGCAGGCCCTCGGTCTCCGGCCCGGGTGGCACCTGTCGGGCGCCGGCGTCCGCGGCCGCGTCGCGCACCCAGGCCGGAGCCTGCGGCGCGGCGGTGATCCCCGGGGCGCTCATGCGTCCACCCGCAGCCGGTACCACTGCGGGCGGGTGCGGTTCATCGGCCAGCCCAGTCCGGCGGTCTCGGCGGCCCGGACGTCGAGCAGCTCCCAGCCCTCGAAGGCCGCCACGACCTCCTCGGGCGCGACGCCCTCCACGAGCCGGCGCAGCCGCGTGGGCTGGAACGCCAGCACGAGCAGCGTGGCGCCGGGGTTGGCGAGGGCGGTGACTCCGCGGCCCTCGGCGCGGCGTTGCTCGGTGTCGAGACCCTGGAGGCAGCCGACGTCGAGGAAGAGGTCGAAGGCGCCGAGCTCGTCGGATCCGGCCTCCAGGTCGGTGACGTCGCCGACCACATAGGTGACCCCGTCCCGGTCGCGCCGGCGCGCCTCTTCGATCGCCTGCGGTACGACGTCGACGCCCACGGCGTCCCAGCCTCGCCGCGCGAGGGTCGGGGTGAATTGGCCGCGGCCGCAGCCGAGGTCGAGCACCCGCCCGGGGGGATGCGGCCGGTCGGCCTCCTCGCGATCGAGCAGGGCGGCGATGCTCGGTGCCGCGGCCTCCGCGTACCCCTCCCAGGGACGGACGCCGAGCCGATACAGGCGGGCATAGTTGGTCATGGCCCGAGCCTGCACCAAAATCCGTGCAAGGACGCCCAGAACACCTCGGTGAACGTCTCCGGGTCGATGCCGTCGCCGGCGACCTCGCCGAGACGCTCCAGCAGCGCGGCGAAGGCATCCTTGAGGGGTTCCGGCGTGCCCTCCTGTGCGTACGCGAGGCCGCCGTCGAGCTGGAACATGGCGTCGAACACCGCCGTGCTGCGTTCGGCGAAGTCGAGGGAGGCGCGCGCGAGAGCCGCGACCCCCTCGTGCGGGCCGTCCACGGCGGCGGTCGCGGCCCGCGCCGCCGAGGCCATCTCGGTGGCGCCCTGGAGTGCGACGGCGCCGATGATCTCGCGCTTACCGCGGAAATGGCTGTAGAAGACGGGCTGGCTGTACTCGATGCGCCGGCACGGTGACCTCCGTGCTGATGTGGTTCGCCCTCGCCGTGGTGCTCCTGGCGCCGCACTACCCGAACCACATCGTGTACACCCGCAACTTCATGACCGTGGTGCGCGGCGCGGCGCCACGCTGCGCAACGCGCTGGTGGAGCGGCTGCAGGCGCTGTCCATCGGGTACTACTCGCGCGCCAGCTCGGGGGTGGTGCAGAGCAAGGTGGTGCGCGACGTCGAGAACGTCGAGCTGATGCTGCAGCAGGTCACCCATCCGCTGCTCAACCTCGTGCCCGTCACCGCGCGCGGGATCGAATCGGTGCGCTCGATCGCGGAGGTGCTCGCCGAGCTCGACCTCGAGCAGAACGAGGGACGCCGCCACGTGGACCACGTACAGGGCAGCCTGCGCCTCGCGCATGTCTCGCACCGCTACGCCGACGCGTCCGAGGACTCGCGGCACGACGTCGACCTCGAGGTGCGCGAGGGCGAGACCGTCGCCTTCGTGGGGTCGTCCGGCTCCGGCAAGTCCACCCTGCTCAACCTCGTGCTCGGCTTCGTGCGGCCCACGGCGGGCCGGATCCTGCTCGACGGCGCGGACATGGCCGAGCTCGACCTCCGTACGGTGCGGCGCTCGGTCTCGGTGGTGCCGCAGGAGTCGGTGCTCTTCGAGGGCTCGATCAGGGAGAACGTGGCCTACGGGCTCGACGACGCGTCCGACGAGCAGGTGCGGGCGGCCAGCGGCAGCGCCTGGCGATCGCCCGGGCGCTGGTGTGCGACCCGCGCATCCTCTTCCTCGACGAGGCCACCAGCGCGCTCGACCCCGAGGCTGAGGCGACCGTACGCGAGGCGCTCGACCGGCTCATGGCGTCGCGGACCACCCTGATGGTCGCCCACCGGCTGTCCACCGTCCGCGCGGCCGACCGCATCGTTGCGCTCGAGCACGGGCGCGTCATCGAGGTCGGCAGCCACGACGAGCTGCTCGCGCGCGGCGCCCGGTACGCGGCGCTGCACGCCGCGCAGGCGGGGGCGGCGTGGTGCCCGGAGCAGTGCCCGGAGTAGTGCCCGGATCAGCCGCCGTGTCAGCGCCCGGGTCAGGCTGCGGCGCGCAACCGGGGGAGGGCGCGCACGACCTCGTCGAGCTCGGGCAGCGCGGCGTCCCCGGAGCTCAGCACCACCACGAACTCCGTGACGCCCACGGCCGCGTAGCGCCCGACCAGCCCCGGCAGGTCCGCGACGTCGTGCTCGCGCAGGCGCAGCTGCACGGTGCGGCGGATCTCGGCCGGGTCCCGGCCGACGTCCGCGCAGTGCCGCTCGAGCACCTCGCTGAGGGCGGCGACCCGCTCCGGGGTGCTCGAGGTGTCGTTCCACGCGTCGGCGTACTGCGCCACGAGGCGCAGGGTGCGCCGCGGCCCGGAGCCGCCCACCCAGATCGGCGGGTGCGGGCGCTGCACCGGCGCGGGCTCGGCCACGGCGTCCGTGAGCCGGTAGTGCTCCCCGGCGAACGTGGTGCGGGGCCGCGTCCAGAGCGACGTGAGCACCTGCAGCGACTCCTCGAGCCGGTCCATGCGGGACCGGACCGTGCCGAGGTCCAACCCGTACATCGCGTGCTCGTGCTCGTTCCACCCGGCGCCGATGCCGAGCTCGAGGCGGCCGCCCGAGAGATGGTCGACCGTGGTGGCGAGCTTCGCGAGCATCACCGGGTGGCGGTAGGTGTTGCCGGAGACCATGCAGCCGATCCGCACGCGCGACGTGGCCACCGCCATCGCCGCCTGCATGGCCCACGCGTCGAAGATCGGACGCGAGTCGTCCGCTCCGAGGGAGGCGAGATGATCCATCACCCAGACGTGGTCGAACCCCGACTCGTCGGCGGCCTGCCACACCTGGCGGAACGTCCCGATCGGCGCGTCCTGCGTGAGCTTGATCCCGAAGCGGAGCGTCGGTCCAGATGTCGGTCCAGATGTCGGTCCAGATGTCATGGGACCATCCTGGCGGCAGGCGGCCACGCCGACGAGACCGGGGCCGACACGGGGGAGCGCACATGGTGACCATCCACGACGTCGCACGGCACGTCGGGGTGTCCGCGGCCACGGTGTCGAACTACCTCAACCGCCCCGAGAAGGTGGCGCCCGCGACGACGGCGCGGATCCGGGACGCCGTCGAGCAGCTCGGCTTCGTCCCGAGCCTGTCCGCCCGCCAGCTGCGGTGGCGCAGGTCGGGGATCGTCGGCGTCTCGGTGATCAACGCATCCAACCCGTTCTTCGCCGACGTGGTCAACGCCGTCGAGCAGGTGCTGGCCGCGGCGGACCTGACGCTCGTGACGGGCAGCACCCACGAGTCGGGCGACCAGCAGGAGCGGCTCGTCGCGCTGTTCGAGCAGCTGCGCTTCGACGGCATGGTGGTCGCGCCGTCCGACGCGCAGATGGCGGCGCTCGCGGCCCGCAAGGAGCGCGGCACCCCCGTGGTCGTGGTGGACCAGCAGGACCCCACCCGCCGCCTGTCGACCGTGTCGTTGCGGCACCACGAGGGCGGGCGCGTCGCCGCGCAGCACCTGGTGGACCGCGGCCGGCGCCGCCTGCTCGTGGCCACGGGTGCGCCCCGGGTGCAGCAGATCAGGCGCCGCCTCGACGGAGTCCGGGAGGTGGTCGGCCGGACGCCGGGCGCGACGCTGCGGGTGGCGCACGCGGACGACCTCGGGCTCGCCGAGGGCGCGGAGGTCGGGCGGCGGATCGCCGCCGCCGCGCCCGACGAGCGGCCGGACGCCGTGCTGGCGGGCAACGACATGCACGCGCTCGGCCTCGTGCGTGCCCTGCTCGACGGCGGGGTGCGGGTGCCCGAGGACGTCGCGCTCGTGGGGTACGACGACATCCCGTTCGCGACCACGGGCGCCGTGCCGCTCACCACCGTGCGCCAGCCCAGCCGGGCGATCGGCACCGCGGCGGCCGAGATCCTGCTGCGCGAGATCGCCCAGCCGGACGCGCCGAGCGAGGAGGTCCTCTTCGACCCGGAGCTGGTGGTGCGGTCCAGCAGCTGAACCGGTGCTCGGGAGTGTCAGCGCGGGGGGCAGCGCGACGGGTGGGGGCAGTGAGGGTGGGTGCAGTGAGGCGGCGTCATCCGACGGCCGGGTCGCCCTCGAGCAGCGTCAGGTACGGCGCGATCGCGGGGAACACCCACAGGAACAGCACCGCCACGACGGCCGTGACGAGCACGAGCGACACCAGGATGCGCCAGAACAGGTTGCCGGGCAGGTGCCGGAAGATCCACGCGTACATCAGTCGCCCTCCTCGCGGACCTGGTCGGGGGTGCCGTCCGCGCGGTCCATCCACCCGACGAACTTCGCGTAGGTGATCCAGCGGTGGTCGTTGCCGTACTCGCCCAGGGTCAGCGAGTGGCAGGTCGTGAGCGTCAGCAGCCGCTCGGTGGGCTCCTGGTCCGGATGGTGCGGCACAGGGGCCACCACGTCCACCTGGTCGGGCGTCACGAGCTCGTCGCTCGTGACCTCGTAGACGTACCAGGTCTTCGCCGTCTCGACGATGATCTGGTCGCCCTTCTCCAGGACGTCGACGTGGCGGAAGGAGTTGCCGTGCGTGCGCCGGTGCCCGGCGAGGGCGAAGTTCCCCACCTCGCCCACCTGCTGCGACGTCTCGTAGCGCCCGGCCATCGCCTGGTCGAGCACGTCCATGCCGGTGCCCTCCGCGATGGGCATCGCGTTGGTCGTCAGGCCGTACCAGGCCGGCACGATGAGCGTGCCGATCGTCTCGCCGTAGGGCGTCTGATCCGGCACCGGGGGTTCGTCGGTGCGCAGCTCGGCGGGCGCAGGGTTGGGAGCCGGGAGTGTGTCGTAGAACTCCGACATGACCTTGTCCGCCTGGGCGGTTGCCTCCACCGACGTCCAGAACAGCTGCCAGACGACGAACAGGCCGAGCACCACCCCGAGCGTGATGAGCACCTCGCCGACGCCGCCCACGACGCCGCTGCCGGTGCCTCGGCGTCGGACGGGGCGAGCGTGGGCAGGACTGGTCACGTGCGCGATGCTACGTGGTCTCCGCAGGCCCCGCGGCACGCGGGCGCGGTCGCGTCCGGCGCGGGCGCCCCACGGCCGGGACGTGGGACGCTGGAGCGGTGACCAGCGACGACGGAGTGGGATCGGGGCGCGCCGCGCGGCTGCGCCGGCGGTGGGACCGCGAGGCGTCGGGGTACGACCGTGCGTTCGCGGCGGCCGAACGGCGGATGTTCCCCGACGTGCGGCAGCGGCTGTGCGCCCGCGCCGAGGGCCGCACGCTCGAGGTCGCCGTCGGGACCGGGCTCAACCTCGAGCACTACCCGCGCGAGGTGGTGAGCGGCGGCTTCACGGGCGTCGAGTGGAGCCCGGGCATGCTCGACGTGGCACGGCGGAGGGCCGCCCGCCTGGGGCTAGGCCTGGACCCGGACACGGACCTACGGCTTGGCGACGCGCAGGCCCTGGACCTGCCGGACGACGCCTTCGACACCGTGGTGTGCACCTTCTCCCTGTGCGCCATCCCCGACGACCGCGCGGCGCTCGCCGAGATGGTGCGGGTGCTGCGCCCCGGCGGGCGCCTGCTGCTGGCCGACCACGTGGTGTCGAGCTCGTGGCCGCTGCGGGTGCTGCAGGCGGTCGCGGACCTGGTGAGCGTGCCGCTGGCGGGCGAGCACTTCCGCCGCCGCCCGCTGGTGTGGGTGCGCGAGCACGGCCTCGTCGTCGAGGAGCACGAGCGCACCCGGGCGGGCGTCGTCGAGCGGGTGGTGGCGCGGGCGGGCTGACCGCTCGGTCCGACGTCGGGGGTCGGGCGGTCAAGGGGCCCGGCGCTTCAGGGGCCCGGCGCTTCAGGGGTCGGGCGGTTCAGGGGGTCAGCGGGTCACGAAGCTGTCGGTGTCCCCGCGCGGGGACACCTCCTCGACGTCGATCCCGCTGACCACCGCCGCCGCGGGCCCTTCGCGCAGGAACGCGAGCATCGCGTCCACCGCGGCCGGGGTGCCTTCGACCTCGGCCTCCACGGTGCCGTCCGCCAGGTTCCGCACCTGGCCCCCGACGCCGAGCCGCGCGGCCGCGTCGGCGGCCGCCCAGCGGAACCCCACGCCCTGGACGCGGCCGTGCACCACGACCCGCCGCCGCACCGTCCCGCTCATCCGCCCTCCCACACAGCCGTGAACCCGTCGCGTCAGTCGAACAGGTCGCCGATGTCACCCATGTCGTCGAGGAGCCCGCCCAGCACCATGCCGCCGAGCACGGCGCCGAAGACGTCCGAGCCGGAACCACCACCGCGACCGGGCCGACGCCCGCGGCCGCCCTGCCAGCCGCCGTCGTAGCCACCGTCGTTGTAGCCACCGTCGTTGTAGCCACCGTCCCAGCGCTGGCCGTGGCCCCCGCGGGCGAGGTCGCGGTGGGCGAGCGTCGCGGCTTCGGCGGCGAGGGCGGCGCCCCGTCGCGCGGCGGCGACCCCGCGCTCGGGGTCCTCGGCGGCCCGCGCCTGCGCCACCTCGCGCTCCGCCTCGGCCAGCCGCGTGCGGGCGTCCGGGCCCACGGGGGCGCGGTAGTCGTCCACCACCGACCGGGCGGCCGCGAGCTGACGCTCGGCGTCGTCGAGGGCCGGGCCGAGGCGAGAGGTGGCCCTGCGGGTGCGCTCGTCCTGCTCCGCGCGCTCCGCGACCGCGTCGTCCAGCGCCGTGTTCGCCTCCCGCACCCGGGTCAGGGCGTTCACCGGGTCGCCCGGCTCGCCCGCGGCGGGCAGGGCGGCGAGGGCCTCCTCGAGCGAGGTGACCGCGCCGTCCACGGCACCCGAGCGCTGGGCGGCGGGCAGGGCCCGCGCCGCGGCCAGCTCGGTGCGCGACTCCGCGACGATCGCGCCGAGGGCGGCCTCGGCGCGCAGCGCCTCCGCCTCGTAGTCGTCGACGGCGCGCAGCAGCCCCTCGGCGCGGCGCACCGCCTCCTCCGCGGCCCGTGCGGCGGCGCCGGCCTCGGCGACCTGCTGCGTCGTGAGCCGCTTGCGCGCGGCGGCGGCGCTGCGCCCCGCGAACTCGAGCAGCCGCTCCGCCTGGTCGGGGTTGTCTGCCACCGAGAGCAGCGCCCGCTCGGCGTACTGGCTGCGCAGGCGGTCCAGGTCGGCGCGCGCCCCGGGAATGGCGGCGCGCACCCGCCCGAGCTCGTCGTCGACCCGGGCGACGGCGTCCGGCGTGGCGCGCACGGTCCGGCGCAGGGCGGCGAGGCCGCTGTCGAGCTCGTCGAGGGATCCGCCGGCCGAGCGGCACAGGTCGACGATGCGGGCCGACCACTCGCGCCGCTGCTGGTCCGTGTCCGGCACGTGATCGTAGAGGAGCTGGTTGAGGTGGAAGGCCTCGGCGAGACGCTCGCGCGCCCGGCGCAGCGTCGGCGCGAGGTCCTGCGTCTCGCGGTCGCCCAGCTCCGCCACGGCGAATGCGAGCTCGTCCTCGGCGAGCCGTGCGCGCTCGTCGGCGCGCACCAACGCCGAGCCGGCCTCGATCCCGAGCCGCTCCAGCTCCGCCGCGTGCGTCCGCGTGTGCTCCCGGGCGGCGCGACGGCGGCGCGTCACCCAGACGGCGACCGCCGCCACCAGCACCAGCACGACGACCAGGCCCGTCACGATCCCGACGATCTGCCCCGCATCCATGGTGGGCATCGTAGGCGGCGCCGGCGCTGTTCCGGGCATCTGCCGGTGACGCACCGGCCGGCGCGGCGATGCTGCGGGGCGGTGTCGCCGGGCCCGCGGCCCGACGACACCGCCCGTGCACCCGCTCAGCCTCGGCGGCGCGCCACGCGCAGGGCGATCAGCACGGACGCCCCGGCGAGGACGACCACGCCGCCGGCGATGCCGAGCACGACGAGCGGGTCGTCACCCCCGGCTTCGGTGCCGGACGCCGCACCGGCGTGAGATTCCGACCCAGCCTCCGACCCAGCCTCCGACCCCGCGTACCCGTCGGACGTGCTCGAGGCCGCCTCGCAGCCGGCGGCCTCCGCGGGCGGTGCCGACTCGCTCGGCGCGCCTGCCGCGGGGGAGTACGTGAACGAGTACCGGCCGCTGGTGGGGTGCCCGTCGGCGGAGACGATCCGCCAGTCGACGGTGTATACGCCGGCCGCGCCCAGCGCCACCGGCACGGACGCGGTGCGGTCCTGCGTGGTGGCGCAGCCGGTGGCGTGCTCCGCCCCGTCCGCGTCCGTCACCGTGACCACGGTGCTCGTGCCGTCGGCCGACAGGTTCAGCACCACGTCGTCGAACGTGATGTCGACGGTCTCGGGCGCCTCGGACACGGACGAGTCTGCCGCCGGGGAGGTGTCCACGACGACGTTGTGCGCGCTCGCGGGGGCAGCGGCGACCATGGTGCCGGCCGTCCCCGCGAGGCCGGCCAGCCCGGCCATCCCGGCGATCCCGGCGACGAGCACGCCCGCCCCGGCGCGCCGCGTCCTCGCGCGGCGGCGGCCCGGCCGGCGCGTCACGCCTGCCCCGAACGGGCGCGGACGAGCGCGACGACGCCCGTCACGGCCCCGACCAGGCCGAGGCCCAGGCCGGCGGCGCCGAGCGCGAGCGGCAGGGTGTCGCTGCCGTCGGAACCGGTGGCCTCGGTCGTGCCGCCGGCCGGCCCGTCGCCGGAGCCGCCGGACGCGGCCGCGTCGTGCCCGTCCGCGTCGTGCCAGTCCGTCTCGGCGGGGGTCACCTGCAGCACGGGGGCCGGGTGCTCCAGCTCCGCGCCGTCGGTGGCCTCCTCGTCCCACGCGACGACCTCGCCGTCGGAGTAGGTCTGGGTGGCGGGCAGGGCGAGCTGCTCGGCACCCTCGGGCACGGCGCCTGCGGAGACGGTGAAGCGGAGGAACTCGCCGGGGGCGATCGCGGCGTCGGGGTCGTCAGCCGTCCACTCGACGGTGGCCGGAGCCTCGGTCACCTGGGTGCCGCGCACGTCGACCGGCTCGGGCAGGGGCGCGTCGGTGACCTCGGCCGTCCACCCGGGCACCGGCTCGACGGACACGCTGGTGAACGGCGTGTCCGCGGGCAGGATGACCTTGACGCCGGTCGTGGACGCCGTGTCCGACTCGTTGGGAACCTTGACGATCAGGGTGGCGTAGCTGCCGGCCGCGGCGGACTCCGGCGTCACGGTGACGTGTGCCGATGCGGCGCCCGCGCCGAGCACGAGGGCGGGGATGGCGAGCGCCGCGGCGCCGGCGAGGGTGCGCGCCCGGCGGGAGCCGCGGGCGGGGCGGTTCGTCGGAGTCGGGTCGTGGTCGGTCGGGTCGTGGTGGGTCGTGTGGTGGGTCGTGGGCATGGCTGTCTGCTCCTGCTGGTTCGCGTCGTGGTTCGACTGTCGTGGACGACGAGGGACCCGCCCTCGTCCGACGTCGGACCGGGCAGGCTCAGGCGGGGCGCACGATGGCGCCCGGGAGCAGCGGCGGGCCGCGCGGCCGGGGGCGACCCAGCCCGTGCCAGGGGTGTGGCCGCCAGGCGCGGCCGGTGACGACGTGCCCGCGCCGCCGGACCACGGGCAGCGGGGGCGGGCCCTGGACCAGCACCCCCACGCCTCGCAGGTGCTCCACGACGTCGGTCGCCGCCCGGTCGCCCGCCGCGAGCAGGAGCGCCGTGGCGAGGACGGCGGCGGCGTGCGCGGCGAGCATCCATGCCGAGGTGCCCGCCCCGTCGCCGTGCAGGTGCGTCAGGCCCGCCTGGGCCGGGGGCAGAGCACCGGGGCCCAGCTCGTGCAGCGTGTGCCCGACCTGGCCAGCCTGGCCAGCCTGGCCGACCTGGCCGGCAGCGGAGAGCGAGCGGCCGGAGTCCGCGGCGGCCATGAACGACAGGGTGGAGTGCTGCACCACCTGCATCGCGACCATGGCGGGCAGGAGGCGGCGGAGGGTCAGCCGGCGGCGTGACGTCCACACGGCGAACGGCGCCGTGAGCGCCGCGACGACCAGCCAGCCGAGGGGTGCCCCGGGAAGCGCGCCGCCGGCCAGGAGGTGCGCGGCGGCCGCGATGCTGAGCGTCGTGCCGGCGACGAGGAGCTCGCGCACACGACGGACGACCACGGGCACCCGGCCACCTTATCGCCCGGGTTCAGCAGTCGGGTCACGGCCCGGATCGTCGATCCGCCGCGGCGGGGCCTGGTCTACGGTGGCGCCGAGACACGGGGTGCGTCCCGGCCCGGCTACCGCCGGTACCGGGACGCTGAGATCACACCCGTCGAACCTGATCTAGCTCGCACTAGCGAAGGGATGTCGACATGAGCGTGCGCGCACGGCTCGACGACGACGCGAACCACACCGCCGTCCACACCGCCGACCTCGCCGCGGGAGTCGCGCCGACGTCGCCCCGGGCGCTGGCCCGCGCGAGCCAGCTCGCACCCACGCGGGCGGAGCAGGCGTTCTGGGCCGGCGGCGCGCACGGCGCCCTGGTCACCGAGCTCGACCTGCACACGCGGTGGCTCGGGGGCGGGGTGCTCGGGGGCGGGCGGCCCGGCGACGAGCCGCCCGGACGTGGCGGCGAGCCCGGCCACGACGGCCTACCTCGACCACCTGCGCGCGGCCGGGGGCGACTACGCGACCCTCGTGGCCGCCGTCCTGCCCTGCTACTGGATCTACCAGGACGTGGGGGAGCGGCTCGCGGCCCGCGACCGGCCGGGACACCCGTACTCCGCATGGCTGGGCACCTACGCCGACGACGCGTTCGCCGGGTGAGCCGGTCGAATCCAGTTCCGCCGGTTGAGCCGGTCGAAACCCGGGTCTCGGTGAGCGCTTGCCCACATGTCGATGACCAAGGCAAGTGTGTCGGTGGTCGGTGACAGAATGGGTGTGATGCCCGACACGACCAGCGCCACGCGCAGCAGCAAAGGCGCCAACAGCGCCGAACCCTCCGACAGCCCCCGGAGGAGCTCCGGCTCCTCCGAGTCCCCACCGACACACGCCCCCGGCACGCCCCCGGGCGACGCCGCCGGGCCCCCACCCCCGGCGGGCTCGGAGCTCTCGACGATCGCGTCCGTGCGCAGGCTGTACCCGTACGTTCGTCCCGCGGTGCCCCGCCTGATCGGTGGCCTGCTGTCCGCGCTGGGCGCGAGCCTCGCGGCGCTGGCGATCCCGCGCGTTCTCCAGGCATTGGTGGAGGGCCCGCTCGCGGACGGCGCGGCGGCCCACGACATGGGCTCCCTCGTCGTCCCGCTGGTCGCCGTCCTGCTGCTGGGCGTCGCGGAGGCCGGCTTCGTCCTGCTGCGCCGCAACCTCGTGATGTACCCGGGCACGAGGATCGAGGCGGAGATGCGGATGGCGCTGTTCCGTCACCTGCAGGACCTGCCCGTCGCGTTCCACGACCGGTGGCCGGGCGGCCAGCTCCTCAGCCGCATCATGGGCGACCTCGGGCTGCTGCGGCGCTGGCTGATCTTCGGCCTGCTGCAGCTCGTCGTGAGCGCAGTGACGATCGTGGTCGGCGTCGGGATACTGCTCAGCACGGCGGGCTGGCTCGGCCTCGTCTACCTCGCGGGCGCGATCCCCGTCACGGTGATCGCCTTCCGCTTCTCGCGCCGCTACCGCGTGATCGCGCGGCTCTCGCAGGACCAGTCGGGCGACCTCGCCACCACCGTCGAGGAGTCCGTGCACGGGATCCGCGTCCTCAAGGCGTTCGGCCGGGGGCGCGACGCCCTCGCCTCGTTCACCGGGCAGGCCGAGGAGCTGCGCCAGACCGAGATCCGCAAGGCGGGTAACCAGGCGACCGTCACGACGTCGCTGCAGCTCATCCCCGAGGTCACGCTGGCAGTGTGCCTCGTGCTCGGCTCCGTCCTGGCCGCCCGCGGCGACATCTCCCTCGGCGACCTCGTCGCCTTCTTCCTCACGGCCGCGGTGATCAACGGCCCGGTGGTCGACCTCGGCATGACCCTGTCGATGACGCTCAACGCCCGCACCGCCGTCGACCGCTTCTGCGAGGTCATGGAGACGCCCAACCCGCTTGCCGACCCCGCGGATCCCGTCGAGGTGGGCGAGCCCCGCGGCGAGGTCGAGCTGCGCGACGTGAGCTTCCGGTACGAGGATTCCGCGAACCCGGTGCTGGAGCACGTGAACCTCGAGCTGCCGGTCGGCACCACGACGGCGCTGGTCGGCCTGACCGGCTCCGGCAAGTCCACCCTGGCGATGATCGTGCCGAGGATCTTCGACGTCACGGGCGGCGAGATGCTCCTGGACGGCGTGGACGTGCGCCGCATGCGCCGCCACGACGTGCGGCGCGCCGTCGCGGTCGCGTTCGAGGACCCGACCCTCTTCTCGGCCTCGGTGCGCGACAACGTCCTGCTCGGGGTCCCCGAGTCCGGGCCCGACGCCGTGCCGGAGGCCGAGCGGGAGCGCCGGCTGCACGAGGCGATCGAGGTCGCGCAGGCCGGGTTCGTCGCCGACCTGCCCGACGGCATCGAGACCCGGATCGGCGAGGAGGGCCTGTCCCTGTCCGGCGGGCAGCGCCAGCGCCTCGCCCTCGCCCGGGCGATCGCCGCCCGGCCCGCGGTGCTCGTGCTCGACGACCCGCTCTCCGCGCTCGACGTCACCACCGAGGAGGCCGTGACCACGCGCCTGCGCTCCGTGCTCTCCGGCACCACCAGCCTCGTCATCGCGCACCGCCCCTCCACGGTGGCCCTCGCGGACCGGGTCGCCGTGCTGCAGGACGGGCGGATCACCGCCATCGGCACGCACCGCGACCTGCTCGCGACCGATGCGCACTACCGGCACGTCATCTCCAGCCTCGAGCAGGACTGGGAGAACGCCGACCGTCCCGAGCAGGTCGAGACCGAGGAGGTCGAGCGGTGAGCCGCCCGAACACGCCCACCCCGTCCACCCCGTCCACCCCGTCACCTGCGTCGTCGGCCGACGGCGAGCGCCGGCGCCCCACCGACGCGAACTCCGACGACGCCACCCGCCTCGACAAGGCGACGTCGCGCGCCGTCCGGTCGCGGTCGATGCGTCTGCTCGGCGAGATGCTGCGGCCACGCCGGCGCGCGCTCGCCGTCGCGGGCGTGCTGGTCGTCCTCTCCACGCTCGGCCAGGTCGCCGGCCCGTGGCTGGTGTCCGTCGCCATCGACTCCGCGGTGCCCGACCTCATGGACGGGGACGTCACGACACTCGTGGTCGTCGGCTCCGCATACCTGGTCGCCGCCATCATCGGCGGCGTGTGCGCCGGGGCCTACGTGCGCCAGGCCGCGCGCATCGCGCAGGGGGTGCTGCTCGACCTGCGCAGGCGCGTCTTCCGGCACACCCAGCTGCTCTCGCTCGAGTTCCACGAGTCGTACACGTCCGGACGCATCATCAGCCGCCAGACGTCGGACCTCGAGGCGCTGCGCGAGCTGCTCGACGGCGGTCTCACCGGCGTCGTCTCGTCCCTGATGCTCATGATCTTCACCGGGCTGGTCCTGTTCCTGCTCGACTGGCAGTCGGGTCTGGTGCTCACCGCCGCCCTGATCCCGGCCTGGCTCCTCACGCGCTGGTTCCAGAAGCACTCGCAGCTGTTCTACCGCCAGCAGCGCACCACCTCCGCGCGGCTGATCGTGAAGTTCGTCGAGACGATGACGGGCATGCGCGCGGTGCAGGCGTTCCGCCGCGAGTCCACGACCGAGGCGGAGTACGAGAAGCTCGGCGAGGAGTACCGGGACGCGAACCTGAGCATCTTCAGCGTCAACGGCAAGTACCAGCCTGGCCTGGTGCTGATCGGCAACGTCGCGGTCGCGGCGGCGCTCGCGGTCGGCGGGTGGCGCGTGGTGCAGGGGTCGCTCGACGTCGGCGTGCTCGTGGCCGCGCTGCTGTACGTGAAGCGGTTCTTCCAGCCGATCCAGCAGCTGGGCATGTTCTACAACTCGCTCCAGTCCGCCACGGCGGCGCTGGAGAAGGTGTCCGGGCTGCTGTCCGAGGAACCCACCGTCACCGAGCCGCGGCGGCCGGTCGAGCTGCCGCACGCGCGCGGCGCCCTGCGGCTGCAGGACGTGACGTTCCGCTACGGGGACGGCCCCGTGGTGCTGCCCGACCTGGACCTGTCGGTCCCGGCGGGGCAGACGATCGCGCTGGTCGGCACCACGGGCGCGGGCAAGTCCACCCTGGCCAAGCTCGTCACCCGCTTCTACGACGCGAGCGAGGGGAGGGTCCTGCTCGACGGCGTCGACGTGCGCGACCTGTCGACGACCGACCTGCGCCGGGCCGTGGTGATGGTGACGCAGGAGGCGTACTTGTTCAGCGGGTCGGTGCGGGAGAACATCGCCCTCGGGCGGCCCGGGGCCCCGCAGGAGGACATCGAAGCCGCGGCCCGCGCTGTCGGGGCCCACGAGTTCATCATGGACATGCCCGAGGGGTACGGCACCGAAGTCAACAAGCGCGGAGGGCGGGTGTCGTCCGGCCAGCGGCAGCTGCTGTCGTTCGCACGGGCGTTCCTCGCGAACCCGGCGGTGCTGGTGCTCGACGAGGCCACGTCGTCCCTCGACATCCCGGGGGAGCGGCTCGTGCAGCACGGGCTCCAGACGCTGCTGGCCGACCGGACGGCGATCATCATCGCGCACCGCCTGTCGACCGTCGCGATCGCGGACCGGGTGCTCGTCATGGAGCACGGCCGGGTGATCGAGGACGGGACGCCCGCGGACCTGGCCGCCGGGGACGGGCACTACGCCGCCCTCAACGACGCCTGGCAGAAGTCGCTCGTCTGACGTCCGCGGTCGCTCGTCCGTCCCGTGCGTGTCACGACCGCGGACGCAGGCCCTCGAACAAGGCGTCGACGATGCGATCGACGACGTCGTGAGTCACCGACTCCTGCGTCACGAGGAAGCGGTAGTAGAGCGGTCCGGAGAGGGTGGCCATCGCGAGCTCGAGGTCCGCGCCGCCAGCGACCTGCCCGGCGTCCGGCTGGGGGCTCGCCGCGGTCGAGGCGGCGGGTCGCGGCGACCTGCTCGGCGCCGCTGCGGCGGTCGGCGGGCTCGGGGCACTCGCGGTCGGGTCCTGGTGGGGATGGTCGTTCCTGGTGGGACGGCGGCTGACCGCGCCGCCGGCCCGTCGCGCGTCGGGGCGGGTCGGGGGCGCGGGGCGGCGCGCACGCGGCCCCGTGACTGCGGTCGTGGCGCGCGAGCTGCGCACCTGGTCGCGCGACCTGCTGCGCGTGCACCTCGCCTGCTTCGCCGTGTGCTACGCCCTGGTGCTGTGCCTCCTGCCGGTAACGGTGGGAGCGTGGGTGTTCGTCCCGTGGGCGGGGCTGGTGCTGGCGACCTGGCTCGCCGCCGTGTCGGCCAACCTGTACGGGGACGACGGCACGGAGCTGTGGCTCAAGCTGGTCGTGCCAGGTGGGCTCGCGCACGACGTGCGGGGTCGCCAGCTCGCGTGGCTGGTGGTCGCCGCGCCGCCGACCCTGGTGCTGAGCGTCGCCGGGGCGGCGGCGTCCGGCCAGGCCGGGGTGTGGCCGTGGCTGGCCGCGCTCATGCCCGCGGTGCTGGGCGGCGGAGCCGGCGTCGTCGTGCTGGTCTCGGTGCTGCGGCCCGTGCGCCTGCCGGACCCGCACCGCCGCGGCGGCAACCTGCTTCAGAACGGGGTCGACTTCACGCAGGTGCTCGCCGTCCTCGTCCTGACGGCCGCGACGGCGGTCCCCGCGGCGCTGGTCGTGGCGTACGGCCCTTCGTGGGCCGGGGCCGTGGCGGGCGTCGCGAGCGGGACGTTCCTCGCGTGGGCGCTCGGCGGCCTCGCTGCGACACGTCTCGAGGCCACCGGGAGCCGCATCCTGCTCGCGCTGCGCACCGGGGCACGCGAGCCCCGGCCGCGACCCGGGATGGCGCCGCCGTCTCGTCCCGCGGGGAGCGCCCTGCTCTCCCCGCGGGCGGCGCCGCGGCATCCGGCGCAGGCCGCCGCGGACCAGCTCGTCCGCCTCGGGCTCGACCGTGCGCCGGCGCGGTGGCGCGCCTACGTGCTCGTGAGCCTCACGGTGTGCTGGGTACCTCTGGCCGCCCAGGGCGTGGTCCCGGCGATCCTGCTCACGGCCGGCGTGGGGCCGCACGAGGTCTCGCCGTCGTGGTTCCTCGCCCTGCACGTGCCACCCGGCCTCGGGTGGCCGACCGTCGCCGTGATGGTCGCGATCGGCGGCACCCTGCTCGTCAGCGGCCTCGCCGTCGGCCTGCGATACCTGCGGCTGGCACGCCGGGCCTGATCGGCGCCGGGCCCCGGCCCTACCGCGGGAGGACCGGGCCGGCGGGAAGGTCGGTGAGCCGGACGGGGTCAACGATCGTCTCGAGCTCGCGGCGCACCCACCAGTCGCCGGAGCGGCGCCGCTCGTCGCGCGTGGTGAACCGGTAGCGGAACAGCCGCACGCGCACCCAGTGGGGCCGTGCGCCGTCGAACGGGTCGAGCCGTAGCAGCCGCAGGGTGGCGGGGTCGGCCTCCAGCAGCCGCAGGCAGAGCCGCGGGATCCACGGGCCCGAGGCGCCGAGCGGGATGAACCACAGCACCCAGTCGAGCCGCAGGTGGTACGGCGCCACCTGCGGCGGGCGGCGACGCACGTCGCCCGGCTTGCCGCGGAACCCGTACTCGCGCCAGTCACCGGGGCCGGGGCGGGTGGCGGCGGTGCCCTCGACGATCACCTCGTCCCGGCGCCGTGTGACGCTGCCGAAGGCCCCGTAGGCGTTGACCAGCCGCAGCGGCTCGAAGCTCGCGTTCATCCGCTGGTGGCGCGACGCCAGGTTGAGCGCCGGGCGCACGGACAGCACGGCCAGGACCAGCGCGACGGCGGACGCGGCCACGAGATAGCCCGTCGGCACGGCGCCGGGCGCCGCTGCGGCACCGGCGTCGGCGCCGGACGGGACGCCGGGGACCCACCCCAGGAGGGCGCGCCACACGCCGTCGGAGACCATCGCCGCGCCGAGCACGATCGTGGCCCAGTTGAGCCAGGCGAAGTTGCCGGTGAGCACGAGCCAGCCCTGCGTGAGCACGACGACGCCCCCCGCGACGCTGGGCAACGGCTGCGGGAGCCACAGCAGCCACGGCACCAGGAGCTGTGTGACGTGGTTGCCCACCACCTCGGTGCGGTGCCACCACCGCGGCAGGTGGTGGGCGTGCCAGCTGAACGGCCCGGGCATCGGCTGCGTCTCGTGGTGGTAGTCGAGGGCGGTGAGGTGGCGCCACGCCGGGTCGCCGCGCCACTTGATGAGCCCCGCGCCCAGCTCCAGCCGGAACAGCAGCCACCGCGCGGCGAGGACGAGCAGGAACGGCACGGGCACGGCGGGGGAGCCGAACCAGGCGGCGAGGAACGCCAGCTCGCACAGCAGCGTCTCCCAGCCGAAGGCGTAGAACCGCTGGCCCACGGTCACGATCGACAGGTACGCGGCCCACAGCACCAGCAGGACGAGCGTCGTCACCCACCAGGGGCCCGCCTGCGGGAGCCCCGCGACCACCGCGGCGGCGCCGACGGCCCCGGTGCCCGCGACGGCCGCGAGGAATCGGTCGGAGTAGTGCACGTGGAAGACCGACGGCGCGTCGCGGAAGGCCACACGTGCGATGTAGCGCGGCACGGGCAGCAGCCCGCGCTCCCCGAGGAGCGGGCGGAACTGGCCCAGCGCCTGGACGAACGCGAGGCAGAGCAGTGCACCGACGCCGCGCTGCAGCACCTCGCGCGCGACGTCGTAGTCGCCTGTGGCCCACCATCCGTCGAGCCACCCGTCGAGCCACCCGTCGAGCCATGGTGGCAGCCAGGCCCGCAGCTGGAGAGGCACGACCTCACGCTAGCCGCGGGGCGAACCGCCCGCCGCGCCGTCGGGCGTGCCCTCGGGACCCGCGTCGGGCCCTTCGTCCGCGGTGCCCGTCAGCGTGTGGTGCCCGCCGGCCTCGACGAGCCGCTCGACGAGCGCGCGCGCCGGCGGGGTGGGGGCGCCCACCGTGAGGGCCAGCACCTGGCGGGTGGCGCCCGGCAGGTCCTGGACGACGACGTCGGGGTGCCGGTGGGCGCGCAGCGCGAGGGAGGGCAGCAGGCTGACGCCCGCGCCGGAGGCGACCAGGGCCTGCACGGCCACGTAGTCGTCGGTCTCGAACGCGATGCGGGGCGCGAAGCCCGCGGCCGCGCACCGTGCGACGAGGTCGGCCCGGCACCGCTCGCACCCCGCGATCCACGCGGCGTCCCGGAGCTCGGCCAGGTCCGGAGGCCCGTCGCCCGGCGCGTCGCCCTCGAGAGCCTGCTCCGCCCGGCGTACCAGTGCGATCGGCTCCTCGTGCACGAGGGTGACCTCGAAGCGCGACAGGTCCGTGCCGGGGCGGGCATGGCGGGAGTCGGCGTGCTGGAAGACCAGCGCCACGTCCACGTCCCCGGCCCGCAGGGCTGTGATCGCCTCGGGCGGCTCGGCCTCGACGAGGCCGACGCGGACGCCGGGGTGGTCGGTGCGGAGGCTGGCCACCGCAGCGGGCACGAGGGTCGCCAGCGCGGAGGGGAACGCGGCCAGCCGGGCACGCCCTGCCCGCAAGCCTGCCAGGGCGTCCAGCTCGCGCTGCGCGCCCTCGACGCGCCCGAGGATCTCCTCCGCCCGGGCGGCCAGCAGGCGGCCGGCCTCCGTGAGGCGCACCCCGCGGCCCGCGCGCTGCAGCAGCGCGATGCCGGCCTCGGCCTCCAGTCGGGCGAGGTGATGGCTCACGGACGGCTGTGCGTAGTGCAGCTCGCGGGCGGCCGCCGTCACCGATCCGGTGCGGGCGACGGCGGCGAGCACGCGCAGCCGGGTGAGGTCCAAGTGGGGCGGGGGAGCGGGCTCGACGGACATGCCGCCAGCCTACGGCCACTCATCGACGCGATCGATGCTCGGCGGCGGGAACTGGCATTGGACCTATCGATCCTGGGGCGGTCATCCTGCTGAGATGACGAACTCCCCCCGCGCGAGCGACGTGGCGAACGACGTGGCGGCGGCCCCGACCATGCGCGACGTGCTCGCCGCGGCGCGCCGGATCGACGGCCTGGTGGTGCGCACTCCCGCCGAGCGCCATCCCGAGCTCGACCGCGCCGCCGCGGACGCCGGGGCGCGGGGGACGACCCTCGTCGTCAAGCACGAGAACCTCCAGCACACGGGGGCCTTCAAGGTGCGCGGCGCCCTCAACCTGCTCCTCGGGTTCGACGACGACGAACGGCGCCGCGGCATCGTCGCGTACTCGACGGGGAACCACGCGCAGGCCCTCGCCCACGCGGCCCGGCGCACGGGCACCGGCTGCACCATCGTCATGCCCTACCACCCGAACCCCCTCAAGGAGCGCGCGGTGCGCGAGCTCGGGGCCGACGTCGTGCTGCGGGGCGAGACCTTCGACGACGCCCGCACGCACGCCGCACAGGTCGCCGAGGACACCGGTGCCCGGCTCGTGGGCGCCGCCAACGAGCCCCTGCTCGTCGCGGGCGTCGCGACGGCCACCCTCGAGCTGCTGCAGCAGGCTCCGGACCTCGACGTCCTCGTCGTGCCCGTGGGCGGCGGCTCCGGCGCCGCCGCCGCCTGTCTGGTCGCCTCGGCGCTCGCCCCCGGCCTGCGGGTGATCGCCGTGCAGGCCGGCGCCTCCCCGGCGGCCCACGACTCCTGGCGTGCGGGCGACCTGCGCACCGCGGCCAACACCACCCGCGCGGAGGGGCTTGCCGTCGGGTGCGGCTTCGCGCTCACCCAGGCCGTGCTGCGCGAGCACCTCGCCGACTTCCTCCTCGTGGACGACGACGCCATCGCGGCCGCGCAGCGCGCCTATCTCACCGGCGCCCGCACCGTGGCCGAGGGCGCCGGCGCCGCGGCCCTCGCGGCGGTGCTCACCTGTCCCGAGGCGTTCGCCGGCGCACGCGTCGGAGTCGTGTGCTCGGGGGGCAACGCGAGCGAGGCCGAGCTGCGCAGGGCGCTCGCCGGCTGAGGCGTCGGCGGGTGCGGGGGCGTCGCCCGGGGATACGCTGCCGGGCATGGCCCGCTACTTCGACGTGCACCCGGTCGACCCCCAGCCCCGGCTGATCGGGCAGATCGTCGGGATGCTCACCGACGGCGCTCTCATCGCCTACCCGACGGACTCCGGCTACGCGCTCGGGTGTCGGGCCGGGCAGCACGACGGCACCGAGCGGATCCGCCAGATCCGCCACCTCGACGCGCACCACCACTTCACGCTCGTGTGCGCGGACTTCGCTCAGCTCGGCCAGCTGGTGCGGCTCGACAACAGCGCGTTTCGGGCCATCAAGGCGTCCACGCCCGGCCCGTACACCTTCATCCTGCCCGCCACCGCCGAGGTGCCGCGTCGCCTGGCCCACCCGAAGAAGAAGACGATCGGGGTGCGCATCCCCGACTCGCGGGTGGTGCAGGCGATCCTGCGCGAGCTCGGCGAGCCGCTGCTGTCCTCCACGCTGATCCTGCCCGGGTCGGAGCAGCCGCTCACGGACGGCTGGCAGGTCAAGGAGGAGCTCGACCACGCGGTCGACGCCGTCGTCGACGGCGGCGAGGTCCTGGCGTCGCCCACCACCGTCGTCGACTGGTCCGAGGGCTACCCTGACGTCGTCCGCGTCGGGGCGGGCGACCCGTCCCGCTTCGAGTGAGCCACACGCCCGCTCGGGCCGCGGGCGGGCCACCGCGAGTCCGGCGCGGTTAGGGTGCTGGTCATGAGCGACCGCGGACTGGCCCTGGCCCGAGAGAAGATGTCGGCGGACGGCGTAGCCCCCGCCGCGATCGAGACCTTCACCCGCTTCTACCACCTGCTGGAGTCCGGCGAGTCGGGCTTCGTGCGCGAGGCCGACGTCGAGCCCCTCACCGACCTCCTGCGGCATGCCGACCTCGACGTCTCCGCCGAGGACGCGCAGACCGCCCTCGCGCAGACCGCGATCATCAAGCTCAACGGCGGCCTCGGCACGTCGATGGGCATGGACAAGGCCAAGTCCCTGCTCACGGTGCGCGACGACGCCCCCGAGGGCGGTGCCGGCCCCGACGGTGCCGGCACCGCGCTGACGTTCCTCGACGTCATCGTCCGCCAGGTTCGGGCGGCCCGCGCCGCCACGGGTGCGCGCCTGCCGCTGGTGCTGATGGACTCGTTCCGCACCCGCGCCGACACCCTCGAGGCCCTCGCGCCCTACGACGACCTGGCCGTGGACGACCTTCCGGTCGACTTCCTGCAGAACCGCGAGCCCAAGCTGCGCGCCGACGACCTCGAACCCGTCGAGTGGCCCGCGGACCCGTCCCTCGAGTGGTGCCCGCCCGGCCACGGCGACCTCTACCCCGCGCTGCACGCCTCCGGGGTCGTGTGCGCCCTGCTCGATGCCGGCTTCCGCTACGCCAGCGTCTCCAACTCCGACAACCTCGGCGCCGCGCCCGACGCCGCCATCGCCGCCTGGTTCGCCGCGTCCGGCGCCCCGTACGCCGCGGAGATGTGCCGCAAGACCCCCGCCGACGTCAAGGGCGGACAGCTCGTGGTCCGTCAGAGCGACGGGCGCATCGTGCAGCGTGAGACGGCCCAGACGCACCCGGACGACGTGGACGTGTCCCTCGACCCGTCGGTGCACCCGTACTTCCACACCAACAACCTCTGGTTCGACCTCGAGGCGCTGGCGGCCGAGCTCGACCGCACCGGGGGAGTGCTGGAGCTGCCCCTGATCCGCAACGAGAAGACGGTGGACCCGACGGACCCGTCGTCGACGCCGGTCGTGCAGATCGAGTCGGCGATGGGCGCGGCGGTGGCGGTATTCGAGGGCGCCACGGCGATCGAGGTGGGGCGCGAGCGCTTCCTCCCGGTGAAGACCACCGGCGACCTGCTGCTCATGCGCTCCGACGTCTACGAGCTCACGGCGGACTACCGGCTCGTCGCGCAGGTCGAGGCCCCGTTGGTGAAGCTCTCGAAGACCTATAAGGCGATCTCGGCGTTCGACGAGCGCTTCGCCGCCGGCGCCCCGTCCCTGCGTGGCGCGTCGTCGCTGACCGTCGAGGGCGACTGGGCCTTCGGCGCTGGCGTCCGTGCCCAGGGCGAGGCCGCGCTGCCCGACGCCGGCGAGCCCGCGACCGTGCCCGACGGCGCCACGATCACCGCGGCCGGTGTCCAGCCCTGATCCGCTGGTTGAGCTCGTCGAAACCCGGCAACCCGCTGGTTGAGCTCGTCGAAACCCGGCAACCCGCTGGTTGAGCTCGTCGAAACCCGGCAGCGGCTTCGACCAGCTCAACCAGCGAATGTGTCAACCGGGGAGGTCGACGACGCGGTCGGCGCCCAGCACGGGCGTGAGGGTGCCCGCCGACGCGGCGGCCAGGTCGGCGCGGAGCCGGGGGAGCTCGGCGGGAGGCACCAGCAGGGCCAGCCGCGCGGCGGCGGCGTACGACGGCTCCTCGAGCACCGCGCCGTAGGTGGCGGACCAGTCTCGCAGCAGGTGGTCGACGCGGCCCGCGTCGGCGTGCGGGACGTCGACGGTGACCTCCGTGAGCGTCTCGCGGCGGCGCAGGAGCCCCGCGTCGGCCGCTACGTCGAGGGCCTGGGCGATGGCGCCGGAGTAGGCGCGCACCAGGCCGCCCGCGCCGAGCAGCACCCCGCCGAAGTACCGGCTCACCACCGCCACGACGTCCGTCAGCCCGCGCCGGCGCAGCACCTCCAGCATGGGCACGCCCGCCGTGCCGGAGGGCTCGCCGTCGTCGGAGGAGCGCTGCTGGTCGGCGTGCGTGCCGACCACGAGGGCGACGCAGTGGTGACGGGCGTCCCAGAGCTCTTTGCGCACCCGGGCGACGACGGCCTCGGCCTCCGCGACGCTGCGGGCCGGCGCGACGTGCGCCAGGAAGCGCGACTTCTTGATCACCAGCTCGTGGTCGACCCGGGAGGCGAGCGTCCCCGGCAGCAGGGGCGGCCGGGGGCGACCGGCGGCGGGTCTGTCTGAGCGGCTCACCGGACGAGGCTACGTCGTCGGGCGACACGCCGATCTCCTCCCCGAAAAAAGTGTGCCAAGCACCAAGATGGACCCATGGCAGCCGACGTCGAGGGCATCCCAGCACCCGAAACCCGCAACGATCCCTCCGGCGAGGGGAGCCCGCCGGGTGGGACGCCGGGCCGCTACCCACGCCCGCCGGTGACGCTGGAGGAGGCCGAGTGGGTCTGGCGGGAGCTATCGGTGGAGGCCCTGCGGCCGGGCGGCAAGCCGGAGGTGGTGCGCCTCGCGGTGATCGCGGGGCTCACCCGGGCGACCGGGGCGCGCTACGGGGACCTGCTGCGCGCGCGGGCCGAGGACCTGGACCTGGGGCCGGAGCCCGACGCGGCCAGCCGGCGGGGCCGGGTCGGGGGAGCGCGGGAACCGGGGGAGGGGAGGGTCGTGCTGCGGCACGGCAAGCACCGCGCCGTCCGGGAGCACCGGCTGCCGCCCGAGGTGGTGCTGCTCCTGCGGCACTGGATGGTGGTGCGGACCGAGCTCGCCGCGGAGCTCGAGGGCTCGGTGCCCCGCGCCCTGCTGCTCACGGTGCACCACACGCACGACCACGGCACCACCGTGGCGAGCGGCCTCCCGATCACGCGGCAGGGGCTGGTGCTGTCGTGGCGACGCTTCACCCATCGGACGAATGCGCGGTACGGGGCCGTGCGTTCGCCGCTGCCGACCCGGTTCGAGCAGGTGCGCCGGGCCTGGATCGACGCGGGGACACCGGACCTCGGGAGGGACGTGCCGACGGCGGAGGCCTTGGCTCCTTCGCCAGATGCTCCTTCCGAAGCAAAATAGTGTGCCAAGCGCTCCAAGAATCCCCAGGTGCTGTCGCTCACACCTCACGGGCCAGCACAGAACGAGGGGGGCCACGCGACGTCGCGTGGGCCCGCCGACCGGACCTCGGTGTACCACGGCCCGATCGGACGGACGGGCGGATCACGGGCCCAACACGCCGAAGGGGCGCAGCACGCCGGTCGCGTGCTGCGCCCCTCGCGAGCGGGCCGGATGCCGGCCGGTCAGCTGGCCTTCTTCCTGGTCGTCGCCCGCGTCGTCGTCGATCGCTTGGTGCCCGCGGCCTTGCGCGCGGCGCCCTTCTCGGTCGTGGCGCCGGCCGTCGACAGCTCGCCGCCGACGCTCTCGAGGTGGGCACGGACGAACCAGTGGAACAGCTCCAGGTCGTGGAGGTGGCCGATGAGGAGGTCGTTGGTGACGTCGTCGAGCGCCTCGGTGTCCTTCGCCGCCTTCCGATGGGCGAGGATCACTCCCTGGTAGACCTCGTCCAGCGCGCCGAGGTGCTCGATGGCCAAGGCGCGGCCCAGCGCGTAGTCGTTCCACGTGCGCGCCTTGACGAGTGCGCCCGGGGTGCCGACGGGTGCGACCCCGAGCGTCGCGATGCGCTCGGCGATGGCGTCCGTCATGTCCCGCACGACGTCGACCTGCGGATCGATCATCTCGTGCACGGAGATGAAGTGGGGGCCGACGACGTTCCAGTGCACATGCTTGAGGGTGAGATGGAGGTCGGTCAGGGCGTTGAGACGCTCCTGCAGGATGACGGACACCTTGCCGCCCTGGGTAGGCGTCAACGAGGGAACGGTGTAGCGGGGCGTCTTGCGATCGGCCATCGGGTTTCTCCGTCTCGTCGGATCGGCGCGCGGTCCACGAGCGATATCAGCGCGCCCCGCCATCGTCACGCCGCACGACCGTCCACGCGAGCGCAGCCAGCGCCGCGACCCCGATTCCGACCAGCCACTCGAGCGGCCGGCCGGCGATCGCCCAGGCTGCCGCACCGACCGCCACCGCCGCGGCCACGAGGAGGGCGTCGCGCCCACCCGCCCGTGCCAGGGCCGCGAGCTCGACCCGGTCGCGCGCGCTCACGTGCGCGGCCCACCAGCCCAGACGGGTCGTGACGTGCGCCAGCGGGGCGAGCCACAGCGCCGCCGGGTCGAAGGGAGCCGCGGTCGACCCGAGCAGCAGCACGGCGGCGGTCACGAGCGCGACGTGGGCCGGGGCGGCACCCGGCCGCAGCGCCGCCCAGACGGCGATGACGACGGCGAGGGTCACGCTGAGCTCGGGCGCCAGGGTCGTGCGGGAGGCGGCGGCGAGCAGAAGGGCGGGTACGGCCACGACGAACGCGGCGCGGAGCAGCCAGCCGGGCACGGTCCGGCCGAGGCCGACGCGGACGGCCGGCAGAGGGCGGCCCGTGGCGTGCCGGCGTCGCCACCACGACCGGACGGCCGCGACCGGGGTGGCGATCATCGCGGCCCCGCCGCACCGTGGTGGCGCTCGGCGGCCCGCACCAGTGCCTCGAGCTCCAGCGGCGCCTCCCGCCGGGCGCCGCCCGCCCACCGCACGACGGGCACGCCCTCCGCGGTCATGTGGCGCAACCGGTCCTCGCGCTCGAGCCGGCCGACCCGCCAGGCGAGGCGCATGTGCTCCTCCCGCACGGGGCGCACATCGGGCAGGGTGTCCACGACCACCACCGCGTGCCCCGCCGCGCGCCAGGCGCGCACGAGGTCCAGCGGCTCGTCGTCGAGCACCGTGCTGAACAGGTAGACGATCGCGTCGGCGGGGACCCGCGGTGCCCGCAGCCGGCGCTCGGGCGCCCCGACGGGCCGGCTCAGGGCGAGGGCGTGGAGCACGCGCCGCAGGTGCCGTCGGCCCGCGGCCGGCGGCAGGGGTCGGCGGCGCCGCCCGAGGTCCTCGACGCCCACCCGGTCCCCGCCTGCGATCAGGGCGCCCGCCACGGACGCGGCGGCGTGCCGGGCGAGGTCCAGGGACGTGGGCTCGTCGACGCGCTGCGGGCCGGTGCCGCGCCACGTGCGCAGGTCCGACCCGACGTCGTCGCGCGAGTCGACCACGAGCACCGCGGTCGCCTCCGCCACGGCATAGGTGCGCCGCACGTAGAGCGTGCTGAGGTCGGGCGACCGGCGGGCGGTGGTGCGCCAGTCGATGCGGCGCAGCCGGTCGCCCGGGGTGAACGGGTGCACGTCGCGCAGCTCGCTCCCGTCGCCGAGCCGTCGCGACGTGTGCGGCCCGGTGAGGCCCCGCAGGCGGCGCGGCACCGGCACCCGGCCCAGCGGCATGGCCGTCGGCAGGATCAGACGGTCGGGCGCGGTGACCGGGACCGGGTCCTCGGCGGCGGTGCCCCCGGCCCCGAATCCGCGCACGTCCGCGTGGAAGGTTCGCTGCGGCCCGGTGCGCACCGTGCGGAGCGTCAGCGGGAGCTCCCGGGCGGTCGCGGCGACCACGACGGCGGTGGGGCGGTGCCCCGGCGCGGCGATACGCGTCCGGACCAGCTCGGCGCCGCGCGGCGGGTCCAGGCCGAGGGTGGCCGAGACCTCGCCCGGCGCGGTGCCCACGGTCGGCTCGATCACGGCGGACGTCGGCCGCGAGGGCGTGCCGGCACCCCACGCGCCCGGGCGTCCCGACCATGCGGCGCCAAGCAGGGGGGCCAGGCCCAGCAGCGCGACGTCGGCCCGCCCGACGAGCAGCCCGAGCCCGAGGACGAGCACCCCCGCCCCGACGCCCGCGGCCGCCTGCGGGGTCCGCCGCCACACGGGGGGCCTCACCCCTCGCGACCCACCGTGGCAGGGCCGGGCACCGAGGCGAGCAGCTCCGCCACCACGTCCTCCGCCCGCACGGCCGACGCCCACGCGGTGGGCGTGAGGGTGAGGCGGTGGGCCAGCACCGGGACGGCGACCCGCTTGACGTCCTCGGGCAGCACGAAGTCGCGCCCGTCGAGCACGGCAACCGCACGGGCGAGCAGGAGCAGGTTCTGCGATCCGCGCGGGGAGGCGCCCACCTCCAGCGCCGCGTGGGCGCGCGTCGCGGCGGCGAGGTCGACGCAGTAGCCCGCGACGTCCGGGTCCACCTCCGTGGTCTCGACGCCCGCCTGCATCGCGAGCACCGTCGCGGCGTCGACCACGGCCGACACCGGCGCGGCCTCCCGGCGCCGTGCCACGCGCCGCAGCAGCACCTCCTGCTCCTGCGACCGGTCCGGGTAGCCCACCGCGAGCCGCACCATGAACCGGTCGAGCTGGGCCTCCGGCAGCGGGTACGTGCCCTCGTACTCCACGGGGTTGGACGTGGCCATGACGTGGAACGGGGTGGGCAGCGGCCGGCTGGCGCCGTCGACCGACACCTGCCGCTCGGCCATCGCCTCCAGCAGCGCGGACTGTGTCTTGGGCGGGGTGCGGTTGATCTCGTCCGCGAGGAACAGGCCCGTGAACACGGGTCCGGGGCGGAACACGAACTCGCGCGAGGCCGGGTCGAAGACCGAGGACCCGGTGATGTCGCTGGGCAGCAGGTCGGGGGTGCACTGGAGCCGGGCGAAGTCGAGGCCCAGCGCAGTGGCCAGCGAGCGGGCCGCGAGGGTCTTGCCCAGCCCGGGGACGTCCTCGAACAGCACGTGCCCGCCCGCGAGCACCGTGGCCAGCGCGAGCTCGAGCGCGTCGCGCATCCCCACGACGGCCGTGCCGACCTCCTCGAGCACGCGCCGGCCGAGCGCGGCCACCTCGGGGACGGGGAGGGGGTGGGCCGGCAGTGCGGTGGTCGGGACGGTGGGCGGATCGGTCGTCATGGGCGGTGCCTCCCGGCGGTGTGCGGTACGGGCGGGGTCGGGTTCGTCGTGGTCGCATGCACGGGCGCCGTCGGCGGCGGTGGCCCGGCCGCCGCGGGCCGCCCGGTCGTGGGCGGGGCCAGCGCCTCGATCGCGTCCAACCAGCGGTGCACCTCGGCGCGCCCGACGGGACGGCGGGCGGTGAGCCCGGCGACGACGTCGGCGCCGAGCAGCCTCGCGGCGTCCGCGTCGCCCCTGTCGGCACCTCCGTCAGCTTCGCCGTTCCCCATGGCAGCGAGGTCGATACCGTGCTCGGCGAGACGCGCCGCGGCCAGCTCGCGCA
The DNA here is from genome assembly GCF_059445465.1 of Isoptericola sp. Y541. NCBI lineage: Bacteria > Bacillati > Actinomycetota > Actinomycetes > Micrococcales > Promicromonosporaceae > Isoptericola > Isoptericola sp. Y541. The sequence continues at coordinate 178,920 of NZ_JCAIUJ010000003.1, forward strand.
CGCGCCGCAGCATGCGGTCGCCGACCTGCCCGCTGCGGGTGAACGTGGCCCAGCCGAGCTCGCTGACGTCGCTGCGGGCGCCGTCCCGGCGGTCCTCCGGCGGGTCCGGCCACAGGGACTCGGCGCCGTCGTCGAGCGTCCGCCACAGGTGCGTCGTCGTGGCGACGACTACCACGAGCAGCCCCGCGTGCACCGGGTCGAGCACGCCCGTCGCCACGAGGACCACCCCGGCCGCGAGCGCCGGGAGGGCGGTGGTGAGCGCTGCTCGTAGCAGCGGGCGGCGGGTCATGCGTCGCGGTCCGCGACCACGGGGCCGAGCGCGGGGCCGTCCATGGGGCCGAGCGCACGGGCGATGTGCTCGAGCGCGGCGCGGGAGCGTGCGACGGCGTCGGGGCCGACGGGCCGGTCGGTGAAGCGTGCGCGCTGGTACAGGCGGCGCAGGGTGTCGACGTCGTCCGCGGGGACGGCGTTCCCCTCGGCGCGGTGCCCGGTGAGGAGCGCCGCGGTGAACTCGGTAGAGGTCTGGGCCGGGTCGCGCACGGTGCCGTGGCGGGCGGCGGCGTCCTCGAGCGCGACCCACGCGGCGACGACGGCGTCGTGCGGGGTGGTGGCGTGGTCGATGCGGGCCAGGGCGGTGGCGACGGCGTCCTGCAGCTCGGGCAGGGAGATGGTGGTGGGGGCGTTCCCGGTGGCGGTACCGCCAGGGAGATCGTCGGCGTCGTCCTCGTCGTCGAGGGGGGCGAGGGCGCGCATGATGCGGCGCCCGAGGAGGACGAGCAGGACCACGACGAGGATGGCGCCGGCGATGCTGAGGGCGACGACGACCCAGGTGACGGCGTCGTACGAGGGTCCCGGCCGGTCTCCCGGGACGACGGGGTCCGGCGGCTGCAGCTGGACGGGGTCGCCGGCGGCGGGTTCGGGGAGGTTGACGCCCGGTACGCGCAGCCGCCAGGGGGTGGCAGTGGCGGCGCCGAGGACGACGAGGACCGCGAGCGCCGCGACGGCGAGCAGCGCGGCGCCCGTGCCGCGTGCCGTCGCTCGACGTACTGTCCGACCTGCTGCCATGCGCTGACGCTATCGGGTCGCGGCGTGAACTCCGGCGACGGCGGCGGCGGCGAACGACGCGGGGTCGGCGTCGAGGCCGCGCCCCATGGTCGACAGGCGGGCGGGGGAGCCGCGCAGGGCGTCGAGCAGGGGCGTGTCGGCGACGACGTCGACGATCCGGTGCCCTGCGGGGGTGCCTGCGAGCGCGGCGGCCTGGTCGTGCACCTGCCGGGTGAGGTCGGGGCCCCAACCGCGCAGGGCCTCGACGTCGGGGGTGGGTCGGGGGACGACGACGTCGGCGCCCGCGAGCGCCACGCGGCCGTAGGCGGTGAGGCTGTGGTGGGAGACGCCGCGGTGGCGGTCGCGGGGGTCGGCGCCGGAGACCCGCAGGGAGGCGACGGGCCGGCCCCGCAGGACGGCGGCGGCGTTGAGGGCCTCGCCGGCGGCGACGCCGGAGAACCCCCAGCGGGTGCCGGTGCCGAGGTTGCCGGGCCCCTGGGCGACGACGACGAGGTCGGCGCCTGTGACGTGACGGGCGGCGAGCAGGCCGGTGTGCACGGTGACGGCCTCGAGGTCGCCGCCGAACGCCTGGCCGACGGTGATGGTGGCGGCGAGCCACCCGGCCTCGCGCAGGGTGGCGACGGTGCGGGAGAACGCGACGGGCAGGGCGCCGCCGTCGGTCATCACGTAGGCCACGCGGGGGGCGGTGCGGCCCGCGAGCGCCGCGGCGTGCCGGGCGCCGGCGACGACGGCGGGCAGCGCGGAGTGCAGGTCTGCGACGACGACGGGCAAGCCGTCGAGGTCGTCGGCCTCGCGGAGGGTGTCGTGGTGGACGGACTCCTGCTCGTCGACGCCGAGGACCATGGCCTGCAGGGGGGTGTAGCGGGCCTTGACGAGGTGGCCGGGCCCGGGGGGCGGGTCGGCGGGCAGGGTGGCGCCGGCCTCACCGGCGGGACCGACGACGAGGGCGTAGCCGCCGGTGCCGAGCCCGCGGGCGAGGGCGGAGACGTTGAGCAGCAGGCGGTCCCCGGCGTCGGGGTCGCCGACGAGGGCGGTGTACGCGAGGCCGCGGGCCTCCCAGGGGGCGGTCGTGAGGTCGCGGGCGGGCAGGGGGGTGTCGAGCCGCACGGTGATCTCGCGCGCGCCGGTCCAGGTCCGGCCGCGGGTGAGGACCGTGCCGGTGCGCCAGGTGACATGACCGGCGTCGTTCCTGGCCGAACTCCTGGCCCGGTTCCCGCCTGGGTTCCCGCCTTCGTTCCTGTCGGTGTGCTGGGGGTCGTTCGGCGCTGTCGTCACCCGCCCGAGGCTACCGGCGACTACCGTGGACCTGATGCCTGCGAACCCTCTGGACCTCGTGCCGTCCGCGCGGGGTACCGCTCCCGCCGAGCGCCTCCTGAACCTCGTCATCGCCCTCGTGAACACGAGCGCTTCCATGACGAAGCAGCAGGTGCGCGCCGGGGTGGCCGGGTACGGCGACGCACCGTCCACGGAAGCCTTCGAGCGGATGTTCGAGCGCGACAAGGACACGCTGCGGGCGCTGGGCATCCCGATCGTCACGGTGGACGCGGGCGGGCACAGCGACGAGGTCGGGTACCGGATCGACAACGACGCGTACGCGCTGGGCGCGGTGGACCTGACCCCGGCGGAGCTGGGCGTGGTCGCTCTGGCGGCGCAGCTGTGGTCGGACAAGACGCTGCGCACGGACATGTCGCGGGCGATGACGAAGCTGCGCGCGGCGGGGGCGGGGGAGATCGCGTGGGACGCGGTGGCCGGCCTCGCGCCGCGCGTGCGGGCGGCCGGCGACGCGTACGTGCCGCTGCTGGAGGCGGTCTCGGAGCGGCGCGACGTGTCGTTCCGGTACCGGGCGGCGAGCACGGGGCAGGAGCTGACGCGGCACGTGGAGCCGTGGCGGATCGCGGCACGAGGCAGCGGTTGGTACCTCGTGGGCTTCGACCGGGCGCGGGGCGCGGCGCGGGTGTTCCGCCTCTCGCGCATCACCGGGAAGGTGCGTGTCGGGCCGCAAGCGAGGGCGTTCGACGTGCCGGACACCGTGGACGTGGACGCGATGCTGGGGGAGCGGGTCGGGGCGCTGCAGCGAGCGCGGCTGGCCGTCGTGCCCGAGCGGGCGCAGGCGCTGCGGGCGCGCGCGGTGGTCGAACCACCGGCGGTTGATCCTGTCGAAACCCGGGTCTCGACCGGCTCGACCGGCGACGACGGGCGGGACCTGGTCGAGGTGGAGTTCCGCAGCCTCTCCGCGTTCGCGGACGAGGTGTCGGGCTACGGGGCGGCGGTCGTGGTGCTGGCGCCACCGGAGCTGCGAGCCGACGTCCTGCGGCGGCTGACGGCGGCGGCCGGGCTGGACGCGCGGGTACGCACGGCACACCAGTCCGACGAGCAGGTCGAGGAGCAGAGCGACGAGGGGGGCACGGATGGCTGAGCGGGCCGACGACCGGCTGGTGCGGCTGCTGGGACTCGTCGCGTTCCTCGACGGCGCGGGGCCCGTGCGCGTGGAGGAGCTCGCGGAGCGGTTCGGCGTCACGCCGGGCCAGGTGCGCGAGGACGTGGACGCACTGTGGGTGTCCGGCACCCCCGGCTACATGCCGGACGACCTCATCGACTTCGACGCGTTCTCCCTGGAGGACGGCGTCGTGTCCCTCATCCAGGCGCGCGGCATGACCCGACCGCTGCGGCTCGGCACCCGGGAGGCCGTGGCGCTGGTCGCGGCACTGCGCGCGATGCACGCGTCGCCGGCCGTGCAGGCGGACCGGCGCCGCGCGGCCGTCGTGGCGTCGGCGCTGGACAAGCTCACCGCGGCGACGGGCGAGGCCGCGGGCGCCGTGGACGTGCAACTCGCGGGCGACGGCGACCCGCAGGTCGTGGCGGCGGTCACGTCGGCACTGACCGAGGGGCGGCGGCTGCACCTGCGGTACGTCAACGCCGCGGACGTCACGACCGAGCGCGACGTCGACCCGCTGCGTCTGCTCACGCAGGACGGAGCCATGTACCTCGTGGGTTGGTGCCTGCGCGTGGACGGCCGGCGCACCTTCCGGGTCGACCGGATCCTGGATGCCCACGTGCTGGACGCGCCGGTGGCGGACCATGCCGTCGACGCCGACGGGGACCTGGGAGCGGACGTGTGGGCGTCGGTCGCGCACCGCAGCGCCCCCGCGGCCACGCTGGTGCTCGCCTCCGCCGCCCGGTGGGTCGCGGAGGAGGTGCCGGCCGAGTCCGTGCGGGACCTGCCGGACGGGACGGTCGAGGTGCGGCTGCGCGTGACGAACCCGGCGTGGCTGCGGCGCCTCCTGCTTGCGAACGCCCCCGACGTGGTGTCGGCGGACCCGCCGGACGTGGCGCACGACGTGGCACAGGCCGCCCGCGCGGCGCTGGACGCCTATGCGGGCACGGCCGGCACGTCCCCGGCCGGCAGCACTGTCCCGGGCGAGGGCCCGAGCGACGGCCCCGTAGGCTGACCGTCATGTGGGCCTGGGTGTGGACTCTTCTCGTCGTCGGCATGCTCGTCGGCGCGTTCTTCCTGGGCCGCCACCTGTGGCGGGCCGGAATGCGGCTGCTGCGCGAGGCCTCCCGCGCCGGCGAGACCCTCGGGTCGGCGGGCGACCGTATCTCGGAGGCGGTGGCCGAGGCCGAAACGCACCGGGCCGACACGTCCCCGACGCTCTTCGACGATCCGACCGTGCTGCGCGAGCGCGCGGCCGCGCAGCGTCGTCGCAGGTCCGAGCGCGCGGCCGCGCGCCGCGAGCGCCGGGCGTCGACGTGGCGCCGGTGGGACGAGGAGAGCTGGCTCGTGCGCCGCACGGCCGAGAAGGCGGCCCGCGCGGGCACGAGGCGCGCGGTCTAGTCTCGGGGCTGCGGTACTCCGACTGACCAGTCGTCACCGGAACGTCACCTCCCTGGTTCGCGGACCCCTTAGGGTTGACCACGACGAGAGTCGACGACGACGAGACCCCGCCCCGCGAGGCGGTCGAGACCGAGGAGCCATTCTCATGGGCATGCTCAAGCCCTGGCACGTCATCGTGCTGGTGGTCGTGATCCTGCTGCTGTTCGGGGCGCGCCGGCTCCCCGACCTGGCCCGCAGCGTCGGCCAGTCGCTGAAGATCTTCAAGAAGGAGGTCAAGGACCTCACCGACGACGGCAAGTTCAACGACTCGAACGAGCCGCCGGAGGACACGACGACGACGTCGACCGGCACGTCGTACGGCTCCGCCCCGACGAGTGCCGCACCGGGCCCCGTACCGACAACACCCCCACCGGCGTCCCCACCGGCACAGGCAGGGACGAGTACCGGCACGGAGCAGACCCCGGGTCTTACCGATCCGAAGCAGCCCCGGGCGTAGGCGGTGCCCGGAATCTCCCGGGACTCTGAGGGGCGCATGCCCCTCCGCGAGCACCTGCTGGAGCTGCGCAAGCGGCTCTTCCTCGCCGCGTGCGGGCTCGTCGTGGGTGCGATCGCGGGCTGGGTCCTCTACGAACCGCTGCTGGCCGCGCTGCAGGCGCCGCTCGAGGTCGCCGCGCAGGAGCAGGGCAAGACGATCGCCCTGAACTTCACCGGCATGGCGTCGGCGCTCGACATGAAGATCAAGGTCGCGCTCTTCCTCGGTGTCATCGTGTCCTGCCCCTGGTGGCTGTACCAGCTGTGGGCATTCATCACTCCCGGCCTCACGAGGCGCGAGAAGGGGTACGCCTACGGCTTCCTGGCCGCGGCCGTGCCCCTGTTCCTGGGCGGCGCGGCCCTGGCCTGGTGGGTGCTGCCGCACGCCGTCGACATCCTCGCCGGCTTCGTGCCAGATGGCGCGGTGAACTTCACGGACGCCCAGGGCTACCTGAGCTTCGTCATGCGGCTGGTGCTGGCGTTCGGCATCGCCTTCGTGTCGCCCGTGTTCCTCGTCGGCCTGAACATGGCCGGCCTGCTGCGGCACGAGGCCCTCGCCAAGGGGTGGCGCTGGGCGGTGCTGGTCGCGTTCGTGTTCGCCGCGGTGATGACGCCGACGCCGGACGCGCTGACGATGATCTTCGTGGCGCTGCCCATCTGCGTGCTGTACTTCGGCGCCCTGGGGCTGTGCATCCTGCACGACCGCCGCGTCGACAAGCGCAGGGTCGCGCCCACTGTCTGAGTCGACAGGGCCGACCGGGCCGCGGCGCCTGGGCGTCGTCGTCAACCCCACGGCGGGCAAGGGGCGGGCCGCGTACGCCGGGACGGGCGTCCTCGCCGGCCTGCGGCGTGCCGGGCACCACGTCGTCGACCTCTCCGGCCCGGACGCCGCGACCGCGCTGGGGCACGCCCGCGCGGCCGTCGACGCCGCGACGTCGGGCACCGGTGGCACCGATCACCTCGACGGCATCGACGCGCTCGTCGTCGTGGGCGGCGACGGCATGGTGCACCTGGGCCTGCAGGCGGTGGCGGCCACCGCCGTGCCGCTCGGCATCATCCCCGTCGGCACCGGCAACGACTTCGCCGCTACGCTCGGCCTTCCCGTGCGGGACCCCGCCGCGGCGGGGTCCGCGCTGTGCCAGGCCCTGGACGCCGGGTCCGCGGGGCGGCGCGCCCTCGACGCCGCCCACGTCACCGGTCCCGGGCTGGCCGCCGGTTCCGACGGTGCCTCGGGCCCGGCCCAGGGCGGCCGATGGGTCGCGGGCGCGGTGTCGGCGGGGCTCGACGCCGCGGTGAACGCGCGCGCCAACCTGCTGCGCCACCCGCGGGGCAGCGCCCGGTACACGGTGGCCGCCGCCCTCGAGCTCGTGGGCTACCGACCCTGGTCGTACCGGCTCACGTTCGACGGGGTCGTCGAGGCCGCGGACCCGTCGGGCGACCCGTCGCGGGGCCGCAGCGCCGAGCTGCGCCTGCGCCCGGGCCCGGCGGGCACGTCGACCTGGTCGGGCCGGGGCGCGCTCGTCACGGCGGCGAACGGCCCGCAGATCGGCGGCGGCGTCCGGGTGGCACCGTCCGCCTCGCTGGAGGACGGCCTGCTCGACGTGCTCGTCGCCACCGACCTGTCGCGGGCGGGCGCCCTCGCCGTCTACCCCGCCATGTTCACCGGCCGGCACGTGCGCCGGCGCAAGGTGCACATGGTGCGGGCCCGCGCCGTGACGATCGAGCCCGGACCGGAGGCCTGGATCGCCGGCGAGCGCCCCCTGCCGGTCGCGTACGGCGACGGTGAGCGCCTCGGGCCGCTCCCGCTGCGGGTCGAGGTCCGCGCCCGCGCGGTGCAGGTCCTGGTCCCGCCGGACCAGCACGGCGGCGCGGCGCGGCAGGTGGAACCGGGAGCCTAGGCTGGCCGCATGACCGCCGACGCACGCTCCGACGCGAACCATGATGCCGGATCGGAGGCACTGAGCCCGGCCGAGCGGTACGCCGCCTCGCGGGCGCGCAGCACGCGTGACCGCGCCGACACCCAGGGCGAGCTGCGCCGGTTCCGCGAGGTCGTCGGCTTCGAGCTCGACCCGTTCCAGGTGGACTCCTGCGTGGCGCTGGAGGAGGGCCGCGGCGTGCTCGTCGCCGCGCCCACCGGCGCGGGCAAGACGGTGGTGGGGGAGTTCGCCGTCCACCTCGCCCTCGCCCAGGGCGGCAAGGCCTTCTACACGACCCCGATCAAGGCGCTGAGCAACCAGAAGTACACCGACCTCGTCGCCCGGCACGGCGTGGCGAACGTCGGGCTCCTCACCGGGGACACGTCGATCAACGCGGGCGCCCCGGTGGTGGTGATGACCACCGAGGTGCTGCGCAACATGCTGTACGCCGGGTCGTCCGCGCTCGACGGCCTCGCGTACGTCGTCATGGACGAGGTGCACTACCTCGCCGACCGGTTCCGCGGCCCGGTGTGGGAGGAGGTGATCATCCACCTGCCCGACCACGTGCAGCTCGTCTCCCTCTCGGCGACGGTGTCCAACGCCGAGGAGTTCGGCGACTGGCTCGCCACCGTGCGCGGCGACACGGCGGTGGTGGTCAGCGAGCGCCGGCCCGTGCCGCTGTGGCAGCACGTCGTGGTCTCGGCGCCGGAGCCGCGCGGGGCGCCGCGCCTCGTGGACCTGTACCCCGGGCACGTCGACCCCACGGACCCGGGGACGAACCCGCCGATCAACCCGGACCTGCAGGCGATGTTCCGCGCCTCGGCGCGCTCCGGCGGCGGCGACCAGCACCGCGGGCACCGCGGGCGGGGCGACCGCGGGTACCGGGGCCGGGGCGGGCACCGCCCCGGCGGCGGCGACCTGGTGCCGCACCGCCGGACGCCGCCGCGATTCGCCGTCGTGGACTCCCTCGACGCCGACGCGCTGCTGCCCGCGATCTACTTCATCTTCTCCCGCGCCGGGTGCGACGGGGCCGTGGAGCAGTGCCTGCGCGCCGGCCTCCGGCTCACGGACGCCGCCGAGGAGGCCGAGATCCGGCGGATCGTGGAGGAGCGCACGGCCACCATCCCGACCGAGGACCTGGAGGTGCTGAAGTACTGGGAGTGGTCGCAGGCCCTGGCCCGCGGCGTGGCCGCGCACCACGCGGGCATGCTGCCGGTGTTCAAGGAGACCGTGGAGGAGCTGTTCTCCCGGGGCCTGGTGAAGGTGGTTTTCGCGACCGAGACGCTGGCGCTGGGGATCAACATGCCCGCGCGGTCGGTGGTGCTGGAGAAGCTGGTCAAGTGGGACGGCACGGCGCACCAGCCGGTGACGCCGGGGGAGTACACGCAGCTCACCGGTCGTGCCGGACGCCGCGGCATCGACGTCGAGGGGCACGCGGTCGTCGTCGACCACACCGGCCTCGACCCGGTGGCGCTGGCGGGCCTGGCGTCCAAGCGCCTGTACCCGCTGCGTTCCAGCTTCCGCCCCACGTACAACATGGCGGTCAACCTCGTGGGTCAGGTGGGCCGGGAGCGGGCCCGCGACGTGCTGGAGACGAGCTTCGCCCAGTTCCAGGCCGACCGGGGCGTGGTGGGCCTGGCCAAGCAGGCACAGGGCCACGTCGAGGCGATGGCCGGGTACGCGAAGGCGATGGCCTGCGACCGGGGCGACTTCGCCGAGTACATGGGGCTGCGTCAGCAGATCAAGGAACGGGAGAAGGAGCTGTCCCGCGCGTCGTCCGGGGCGCGCCGGGCCGACGCAGTCGCGTCGTTCGAGCGGCTGCGGCGTGGGGACGTCGTCGAGGTCCCCAGCGGGCGCCGGCGCGGCTACGTCGTGGTGCTGGACCCGGGCCTCGACGACCGCGGCTTCGACGGGCCGCGCCCGACGATCCTCACCCAGGAGAAGCAGGTCAAGAAGCTGACCCTCGCTGACGCGCCCGATGGCGTGCAGGTGGTCACGACGGTCCGCATCCCGAAGGGTTTCAACCCGCGGCGGCCGGACCAGCGGCGCGACCTGGCGTCGAGCCTGCGCAACGCGCTCGGCGTGTTTCGCGACGACCCCTCGACAGGCTCAGGACGGCCCACCGGCACGGGGCGCGGTCCGGGCCGCCAGCGGGGCGGGGCAGGTGCAGGGTCTGGCGGCGGCCGGGCGGGGCAACGGTCCGACGCCGCGTCGGACGCCGAGCTGCAGCGGCTGCGGTCCGCGCTGCGGGCGCACCCGTGCCACGGCTGCCCGGAGCGCGACGACCACGCGCGGTGGGCCGAGCGGTGGGAGCGGGTGCGGGCGGAGCACGAGCGGCTGGTGCTCCGGGTGGAGGGGCGCACGGGCTCGATCGCCCGCACGTTCGACCGCACGTGCGACCTGCTGACCCGGCTGGGCTACCTGAGCGACCAGCCGGCGGTCGAGGAGGCGGCGGAGGAGGCATCAGAAGGGTCGGACGGGCTGCCCGGGGGGCTGCGCGTCACGCCCGACGGGCGGTGGCTGCGCCGCCTGTACGCCGAGGACGACCTGCTGCTGGCGGAGTGCCTCCGCCGCGGCACGTGGGACGAGCTGGACGCGCCAGGCCTGGCCGCGGCGGTGTCGACCGTCGTGTACTCGGGGCGCCGCGAGGAGGCCGCGGAGCCGCTGGTGCCCGGCGGACCGCACGGACGCCTCGCCCAGGCCCTGGCCGCCACGACGCGGGTCTGGTCGCAGGTGACGAACCTCGAGGCGGAGCACCAGCTGAACGTGACGGGCCCGCTCGACCTGGGTCTGGTGGCACCGGTGCACCGGTGGGCGTCGGGCAAGGGCCTGGACGCGGTGCTGCGCGGCACCGACGTCGCGGCAGGCGACTTCGTGCGCTGGTGCAAGCAGGTGCTCGACGTGCTGGACCAGCTGGCCAAGGCCGCCCCGCGCCCGGCCCTGCGTGCCACGGCCCGCAAGGCGCAGGCGGCGGTGCTGCGCGGCGTCGTCGCCTACTCGAGCGTCTGAGCCGTCTGCGCGGAAGGTGTGACGAAGACGTGACGGTCCCGTGGCGGCCCGGGGCACACGCGGTGCCATAGAGTGCAGGCCGTGACGTCCACCCTGTATCGCAACGGAGTCGTCCACTCGCCCGCCGACCCGTTCGCCGAGGCCCTGCTGATCGACGACGGGGTCGTGACCTGGCTCGGCGCGGAGGACACGGCCGCGGGGCTCGCCGCGCGTGCCGACCGCGTGATCGACCTCGACGGCGCCCTGGTAGCCCCCGGTTTCGTCGACGCGCACGTCCACCTGCTCGAGACCGGGCTTGCGGCCGAGTCCGTGGACCTCACGGCTGCAGCGGGCGTGACGTCCCTGGCCGCCGCGCTCGGCGCCCTGGCCCGCGGGGCACGGGAGCTGGCCGCCGCGGACCCCGGCGGCGAGGAGGTGCTGCTGGCGTTCGGGTGGGACGAGCAGTCCTGGCCGGAGCGCCGCGCCCCCACGGCTGACGAGCTCGACGCCGCCTGCGGCGGGCGCCCGGTCTACGCCGCGCGGGTGGACGGCCACTCGGCCGTCGTGTCCGGATCCTTTGCCCGCTCCGCCGGCATCGACCGTGCGCCCGGCTGGGACCCCTCGGGCACGGTCATGGCCGACGCACACCACACGGCTACGGCCGTCGTGCGGCAGGTCTCGCCGGCCCGCCGCACCCGCGCCTACCGGCGCGCCCTGGCGGACGCCGCCGCGCGCGGGATCGTCGGCGTGCACGAGATGAGCGAGCCCAACATGGACACCCGCGAGGGCCTGCGCGAGCTCGTGGAGCTCACCGCACAGGCTTCCGGGGGCCTGCCGCACGTGGTCGCGTACCGCGGCGAGCTGTGCGCCACCGCGGACGACGCCCGCCAGATGCTGGCCGAGCTGCCCTTCCTCACCGGCATCGGGGGCGACCTGTGCGCCGACGGGTCGATCGGCTCGCGGACGGCCGCCCTGCGCCACCCGTACGCGGACGTCCTCGCCGGCCCCACCGGGGCCGACCCCGCCGGCCGGCTGTTCCTGGGCGGCGAGGAGATCGCCGACCACCTCGCCGCGTGCTCCGCGGCCGGCACCCAGGGCGGGTTCCACGTCATCGGGGACCGCGCGATGGACGAGGTGGTGCGCGGCCTCGAGCTGGCCGCCGAGGCGCACGGGCCGAGCCTGCTGCGCTCGGGTCACCACCGCATCGAGCACGCCCTGTTCGTCGACGCCTCGGCCCTGGCCGCGCTGCTGCTGTACGGGGTGGCGCTGTCGGTGCAGCCGGCGTTCGACTCCGCGTTCGGCGGCAGCCACGGCATGTACGCGGCCCGCCTCGGCCCTGGCCGCGCCTCGACGCTGTCGCCGTTCGCGGACCTGGCCGGCGCCGGGGTCCCGCTGGCGTTCGGCTCGGACACGCCCGTCACCCCGTTCGACCCGTGGCAGGCCGTGCGCGCCACCCTCACGCACGAGGACGCCACGCAGCGCATCGGCGCCCGCGCCGCCTTCCGCGCGCACACCCGCGGCGGCTGGCGGCTGGCCGGCCTCGACCACACGGGCGCGGGGGAGCTGCGGATCGGGGCCCCGGCGCACCTCGCCGTGTGGCGCGCGGACCGGCTCGCCGTCCAGGCCGCCGCAGGGCGCCTGTCCCAGTGGAACCCCGAGGCGCGCGCCGGGCAGCCCCTGCTGCCCGACCTGTCGCCCGGCGAGGCCGAGCCGGAGTGCCTGCAGACCGTGCGTGACGGCGTCGTGCTGCACGACGCGCTCGCCTGATCGCGACCGTACCCCCGATGCTGTAGGGGCCGGGGGTCACGTACCCTGCGGGGGTGTTGCACGTGAGCTCGACTCCCCTCGAGGGATCTTCCGACCAGGGCCCCGATGCCTCCGTACGGGTGGCGAGCCCGGGTGTCGGCCGCTGGGCGAGCCGACCCGCGACCCTGCTCCTCGCCGTCGCCGCGGGGGTCGCGCTGTGGGCGTCGTTCCCCGACGTCGGCGCCTGGCCGCTCGCGTTCGTGGGCGTCGGCCTGCTGTTCGCGGCGCTGCGCCGCGACGGCCGTCGTGCGGCCGGGTGGAACGCGCTCGTGGGCCTGGTCGCCGGGCTGACGTTCTGGCTGCCGCACATCTGGTGGGCCAACTTCGCCACGGACACGCTCCCGTGGATCGTGCTCGCAGCGCTCGAGGCCGCGTTCCTCGCCGGCTTCGGCGCCCTGTGGACGTGGGCGCGGCGCTGGCGCTGGGTGCGGCGGAACGCGGCGACGCAGGCGGTCGTGTTCGGCGTCCTGTTCGCCGCCGTCGAGCAGTGGCGCTCGGAGTTCCCGTTCGGCGGCTTCCCGTGGGGGCGGCTCGCCTGGACGGTGGCCGGCGCCCCGACCGGGCGCGCGGCCTGGCTGGGCGGCACCACGCTCGTCTCGCTGCTCATCGCGGTGACCGGCGTGCTGCTCGCCCTGGCCCTGGGCAGGCTGCTCGGCGCGCGCCGGCCCGACGGCGCCCGGGCGCGCAGGGCCGCGAGCGCCGTGGCGCTCGTCGCGGCCGCGTACGTGCTCGCGGCCGGGCCGGGGATGCTGCCGCTGGCGCACGACCCGGCGGCGCGCGAGGTGACCGACGCGCAGGACCCGGGGCACGTAGGCACCGTCGTGGACGCGGGGACGGCCACCGCGGAGGCAGGGGTGCTGCGTGCCGGGGCCGTGCAGGGCAACGTGTCGGAGCCGGGCGACGGCGCGTTCGCGAACCGTGCCGAGGTGCTGAACAACCACCTGCAGGGCACCTTCGCGATCGCGGACGAGCAGGCCGCCGGCACGTACGGGGACGGCGAGGACGACGGCGTCGACGTCGTGCTGTGGCCGGAGAACGGCTCCGACCTGGACCCCCAGACCAACCCCGAGGTGGGGGCGGCGATCGACGAGGCCGCCGGCTCGGTGGGCGCGCCCGTCCTGGTGGGGGCGCAGGAGTTCCCCGACTCGGGTGGCCGGTACAACGTGGCGCTGCTGTGGGAGCCGGGGCTTGGCGTGACCGAACGCTACGCCAAGCAGCACCCGGCGCCGTTCGGCGAGTACATCCCGATCCGCGGCTTCGTGCGGCTGTTCAGCGCCCAGGTGGACCGGGTCTCGACGGACATGATCGCCGGCACCGAGCCGGCGCTGATCGACCTGCCCGTGGACGGCGCGGACATCGGCCGCGAGCCGGGCGCCACCACCGTGCCGATGGGCACGGTGATCTGCTTCGAGGTGGCGTACGACGAGATCATGCGGGACGCGGTGCAGCGGGGTGCGCAGGTGCTGGTGGTGCCGACCAACAACGCCTCGTTCGGGTACACGGCGGAGTCGACGCAGCAGCTCGCGATGACGCGGCTGCAGGCGATCACGACCGGGCGTGCGGCGGTGCAGGTCTCCACGGTGGGGGTGAGCGGCGTGGTGGCGCCGGACGGCACGCTGGTGGCCCGCACCCAGCTGTTCACGCCGGACCGCCTGGTCGCGGACCTGCCGCTGCGCACGGAGCTCACGCCGGCGGTGCGGGCCGGGTACTGGCCGGGCTGGGCGGTGGGCGCAGCGGCCGTGGTCCTCGTCGTGGGCGGCGTGGCGGGCGGCGTGGTCGCGAGCGTGCGGGAGCGCCGCTCCCGTCGCTCGGCCGCCTGACCGACGCGGGCACTCAGGACGCATGACGGCAGGACGACGGCAGGACGCACGAAGGGCGGGCACCCGGTGGGGTACCCGCCCTTCGTCGTGCTGGGGGAGTGCGTCAGGCGCTGCGGCGCAGCTTTCCGGCGCGCAGCAGCTCGAGACGCTCGTCGAGGAGCTCCTCGAGCTCGGAGACGGTGCGCCGCTCGAGCAGCATGTCCCAGTGGGTGCGCTGCGGCTTGGTGGCCTTCGGCTCGGGCTTCTCCGCGTCGCGCAGGAGCGCCTCCTCGCCGCACCGGCACTCCCACACCGGGGGCACCTCGGCCTCGGTGGAGAAGGGCAGGATGATGGTGTGACCGTTGGGGCAGTCGTAGTGAGCCTGGAAGCGCGGGGCGAAGTCCACGCCCTCGTCAGACTCCATGCTCTTGCTGCCGATGCTCATGCCGCGCAGGGACCGGTCGGGCATGTCGTCCTCCTGGGGGTCGGTGGGAAGGGGCCTGAGGGTCCAACGCGGACCCGTCGGTCGTTGTTCCGGCGGACCGTGAAGGTCCCGTGAAGCACGATCACACCGGCGCCGGGCGAGGCGGCGCGGTAGCGGTGGACGTGTCAGTTGCCCCTCAGGCTGGCCAGTCGGCGCGCCGCGCGCAACTTGAGACCCCGTGCGGGCGCCCTTTGTGCGCGACGTCACGCCCGCCGCCGGGTCGCCGGGGAGCAAGCGGGAACAACATAGAGGGTAGCGCCGTTCACCCGCATGTACATGCATGCGCATGGACCGCGCGTCCCAGGTCGACGCGAGCCTCAGCGAGCAGGGAGCGCAGCCGTGCAGTTCGGAATCTTCTCCGTCAGCGACGTCACCACCGACCCGACCACGGGCCACACGCCGGACGACACCGAGCGGGTGCGCAACATGCTCACCATCGCCCGGCACGCCGACGAGGCCGGTCTCGACGTGTTCGCCACGGGGGAGCACCACAACCCGCCGTTCGTCGCCTCGAGCCCCACCACGATGCTCGGCTACCTCGCCGGCGTCACGAAGCACATCACCCTGTCGACGGCGACCACGCTCATCACCACCAACGACCCGGTGCGCCTGGCCGAGGAGTACGCGATGCTCCAGGTGATCTCGGACGGCCGCATGGACCTCATGATGGGCCGCGGCAACACCGGCCCCGTCTACCCCTGGTTCGGCAAGGACATCCGCCAGGGCATCCCGCTCGCGGTCGAGAACTACGCGCTGCTACGCCGCCTGTGGACCGAGGAGGTCGTGGACTGGGAGGGCAAGTTCCGCACGCCGCTCCAGGGCTTCACCTCCACCCCGCGCCCGCTCGACGGCGTGCCCCCGTTCGTGTGGCACGGCTCGATCCGCAGCCCCGAGATCGCCGACCAGGCCGCCTACTACGGCGACGGGTTCCTGCACAACAACATCTTCTGGCCCATGCACCACACCCGGCAGATGGTGCGCTACTACCGCCAGCGCTTCGAGCACTACGGCCACGGGCGGGCCGACCAGGCGATCGTGGGCCTCGGCGGCCAGGTGTTCATGCGCAAGCGGTCCCAGGACGCCTGGAACGAGTTCCGGCCGTACTTCGACGAGGCCCCGGTGTACGGGCACGGCCCGTCGATGGAGGACTTCACGCGCGAGACCCCGCTCACGGTGGGCTCCCCGCAGCAGGTCATCGACCGGTACGCGTCGTTCGTCGACGAGGTGGGCTACTACCAGCGCCAGCTGTTCCTCCTGGACCACGCCGGCCTGCCGCTCAAGACGGTGCTCGAGCAGATCGACCTCCTCGGCGAGGAGGTCGTGCCCGAGCTGCGCAAGATCGTCGAGGCCAAGCGGCCCTCCGACGACGTCCCGCTGAACCCGCCGACGCACGCCGAGCGGGTCGCCGCGGCGCGGACCGCCGGCGAGGCCGGGGCGACGCACGTCGGCGACACCGCCGACCCCTATACCGGTACCGTTGCCGAGGGCACCCGACCCTCCACTACAAGCACGGCACGCACCACCCAGCAGGAGGCACGCGCATGACCACCCCGTTCACCCCCGCAGGGACCGGCGGCGAGCGCACCCTCGCCGTCGTCTCGGCCGGGCTGTCGCAGCCGTCCTCGACGCGGTTGCTCGCCGACCGGCTGGCGGACGCCACGGTCCGGGAGCTCGAGGACGCCGGGCACACGGTGCGGGTCGAGACCGTCGAGCTGCGCGAGGTCGCCCACGCGATCGTCGACGCGATGCTCACCCGGTTCCCGACCGGCGACCTCGCGCGCGCCCTCGAAGCCGTGACCGGGGCGGACGGCCTCATCGCCGTCTCCCCGGTGTTCACCACCGCGTACTCGGGGCTGTTCAAGTCGTTCGTCGACGTGCTCGAGCCCGACTCCCTGACAGGTATGCCCGTACTGCTGGGCGCCACCGGCGGCACCGCCCGCCACTCGCTGGCCCTCGAGTACGCGATGCGGCCCCTGTTCACCTACCTGCGCACCGACGTCGTGCCCACCAGCGTGTTCGCCGCCACCGACGACTGGGCCGCGAGCGCCGACCCTTCGGCAGGCTCAGGACGGGGCGCCGACGGCGGGCTGCCGCGCCGCATCGCGCGCGCCGGGCGCGAGCTGGCGCAGCGCGTGGCACGCCGGGAGAACGACGGCCCGGCGGACCCGTTCGCTGCCACGCCCAGCTTCACCGAGCTGCTCGGCGGCAGCTGACCGTTCCGCCGTTCCTCCGGAGTGCCCGACGGGGGCTCGGTCAGAGCTCGGGACGCCGCCGGGGCACGGCGGCCGACGCCCTAGGCTGGGCCCATGCGCGTTCTCGTCTCCGGTGGGGCCGGCTACATCGGCTCGCACACGGTCCTCGCCCTGGTCGCCGCCGGTCACGACGTCGTCGTGGTGGACGACTTCTCCAACAGCAAGCCCACCGTGATCGGGCGCCTGGAGTCGCTGTCCGGCGCGCACATCCCGGTGCACTCGTTCGACCTCACCGACGTCGACAAGACCGAGCGCCTGTTCGCGCACGAGCAGATCGACGCCGTGATCCACTTCGCCGGCTTCAAGGCGGTGGGGGAGTCCGTCGCCAAGCCGCTGGAGTACTACCGCAACAACCTGGACACGACGTTCGCCCTGGTCGACGCCATGAACAGGTACGGGGTGACGAAGTTCGTGTTCTCCTCCTCCGCCACGGTGTACGGCGAGAAGGCGCCGGTGCCGTACCGGGAGGACTACGAGTTCCTCTCCTCGTCCTCCCCGTACGGGCAGACCAAGGTCATGGTGGAGCGCATCCTGTCCGACGTCGCGCACATCAGCGAGGGCTGGAAGGTCGCGCTGCTGCGGTACTTCAACCCCGTGGGCGCGCACCCGTCGGGGCAGATCGGCGAGGACCCGCAGGGCATCCCGAACAACCTCATGCCGTTCCTCGCCCAGGTCGCCGTCGGCAAGCGCGAGAAGCTCACGGTGTTCGGCGACGACTACCCGACGGCGGACGGCACCTGCGAGCGCGACTACCTGCACGTCGAAGACCTCGCCGCCGGCCACGTCGCCGCCCTGGAGCACCTGGACGCGATGACCGAGCCGGTGCGCGCCTTCAATCTCGGCACGGGCACCGGTACGTCCGTGCTTCAGATGCTGCACGCCTTCGAGCGCGCCGTCGGCCGCGAGCTGCCCTACGAGATCGGCCCCCGGCGCGCCGGCGACCTCGCCGCCTTCTGGGCCGACCCGACCCGCGCGCAGACCGAGCTCGGGTGGCGCGCCACCAAGACCATCGACGACATGTGCGCCGACACCTGGCGCTGGCAGACCGCCAACCCGCACGGCTTCCCCGGGGCCTGACGCACCCTCTTGCGCCCGCCCACTGTCGGCGTCACGATGTCGTCATGCCAGACGACCCGCGCGTGCGACCTGACCAGCGCTGGAACCCCGGCGCCCGGTACCGCCCGTCCGCGCTCGCGGGCATGCCGGGCCCGCACGGCGGGGGCCTGCGCGGCGCGGACGTCGTGGCCGCCCCTCGCCTGTCCGGTCGCCTGCGCCGGGGGCCCGCCCGCCGCATCGCCGTCTTCGAGCGCGACCTGTGGCGCCCCGCGCAGCACGTCACCACGGGGCTGGTGCGGGCGGTCGGCCGCGCCCTGGGCCGCTGATCCGGGCGCCCGGGTGTCCCGCCGCGAGCTCGTCGTGCTCGGCACGGCGAGCATGGTTCCCACCCGCACGCGCAACCACAACGGGTACGTGCTGTTCTTCGGCGAGACGGCGATCCTGTTCGACCCGGGCGAGGGCACGCAGCGGCAGATGACCCTGGCGGGCGTGTCCGCCACCGACCTCACCCGCATCGCGATCACGCACCTGCACGGCGACCACTCCCTCGGGCTCGCGGGGGTGGCGCAGCGGCTGTCCGGCGACCAGGTGCGCCACACGGTGCCGATCTCGTTCCCGGCCTCGGGCGAGCCGTGGGTGCGCCACCTGCTGGACGCCAGCGCCTACGACCACCGCGAGCGCGTGACGCTCCAACCGGTCGCCTTCCCCGGCGACTCGCGAGGCACCGAGGCCGCCGTCCTGCCCCGGGTGGACGGCGAGCGCGGCGCGGGACCCGGCGCGCCCGTGCTCACGGCCCGCCCGCTGGAGCACCGCGTCGACGCGGTCGGCTACCGGCTCGACGAGCCCGACGGCGTCTCCCTGGACCCCGGGGCGCTCGCGGCCGCGGGCGTGCCGACCGGGCCGGCGGTGGGCCGCCTGCAGCGCGAGGGATCGCTCGTGCTCGACGACGGTCGCACGGTACGCGTCGAGGACGTATCCGTGCCCCGTGCCGGCCAGTCGGTCGCCTTCGTCATGGACACCCGCCTGTGCGATGCCGTGGAGGCCCTGGCCGACGGCGTCGACCTGCTCGTGATCGAGTCCACCTTCTTGCACCGGGACGCCGACCTCGCGACCCGCTGGGCGCACCTCACCTGCCGGCAGGCCGCGATCGTGGCCGCACGGGCGGGCGTGCGGCACCTGGTGCTGACGCACTTCTCCCAGCGCTACCGCGTACCCGAGGAGCTGCCGGAGGCCTTCGAGCGCGAGGCCCGCGAGGTGTTCGGCGGCGACGTCACGGTCGCCGCCGACCTCGACCGGATCCCGTTGCCGCCCCGCCGCCGTCCCGTCGGTTGAGCCTGTCGAAACCCACTGGACGCGGTCTCGACGAGCTCGACCGACGGCGTCGTCACAGCAGCGCGGCCGCGTCCGCGGGCTCGAGAGAGTGCGCCTCGGCGACGGCTGAGTTGGTCACGTGCCCCGCGTGGACGTTGAGCCCGCGCGCCAGCGCGGGGTCGCGGCGCAGGGCCTCGTGCCAGCCGAGGTCCGCGAGCGCCACGACGTAGGGGAGCGTGGCGTTGGTCAGGGCGTAGGTGGAGGTGCGGGGCACGGCCCCGGGCATGTTCGCCACGCAGTAGAACACCGTGTCGTGCACGCGGAACGTGGGTTCGGCGTGCGTGGTGGGGCGCGAGTCCTCGAAGCAGCCGCCCTGGTCGATCGCGATGTCCACGAGGACGGCGCCCCGGCGCATGCGGGCCACGACGTCGTTGGGCACGAGCACGGGTGCCTTGGCGCCGGGCACGAGCACGGCGCCGATCACCAGGTCGGCCTCCAGCACGGCCTCGGTGAGCGTGAGCGTGTTCGACGCGAGGGTCTGCACGCGCCCGCCGAGCTCGCGGTCGGCGGCCTTGAGGGCGTCCGCGCTGGTGTCCAGGAGGGTGACGCGGGCGCCCAGCCCGACGGCGATCCGGGCGGCGTTCATCCCGGACACGCCGGCACCGACGATCACGACGTGCCCCGCCGGGACACCCGGAACCCCGCCGAGCAGCACGCCGCGGCCCCCGGCCGCCCGCAGCAGGGTGGCGGCGCCCACCTGCGGGGCGAGCCGGCCCGCGACCTCCGACATGGGGGCGAGGAGCGGCAGGTGTCCGTCGGCGGTCTGCACGGTCTCGTAGGCGACGGCGGTGACGTCACGGGCGAGCAGCTCCTCCGTGAGCGCCTTGTCGGCCGCGAGGTGCAGGTACGT
Organism: Isoptericola sp. Y541; assembly: GCF_059445465.1. Classification (NCBI taxonomy): domain Bacteria; kingdom Bacillati; phylum Actinomycetota; class Actinomycetes; order Micrococcales; family Promicromonosporaceae; genus Isoptericola; species Isoptericola sp. Y541. The sequence continues at coordinate 198,873 of NZ_JCAIUJ010000003.1, forward strand.
GAACAGCACCAGCCCGGCGCGCAGCCGGTGGTACTCCCCGGCGACGGGCTCCTTCACCTTGAGGACGGTGTCCGCGCCCGCCCATACCGCGTCGGGGTCCGCCACGATGCTCGCGCCCGCGGCGCGGTACTCGTCGTCGGTCACCGCGGACCCGAGGCCGGCGCCCGCCTGCACGGTGACCTCGTGCCCGCGCACGGCGAGCTCGTGCACCCCGGCAGGCGTGATCGCCACCCGGTACTCGTGGTTCTTGACTTCCGTCGGGACGCCGATGCGCATGGGAAAAGTCCGCCTTCGTAGCTCATGACCGTAGGTCGTGACCGTGGCTCGCGGCTCGTGGGCCGGGAGCCGGATGCGTGACGACGGGATCGTGGGTGTGATCCCGCTCACCCCATCAGTTTGAGGCAGCGATTCGGCACCACGCCACAATCTCGAAGATCCTTCGGTAGATTGAACGAATGTCGACACGAGGCTCAGCAAACCCCGGTGCGGGCCAGCCGCGGCCGAAGGATGTTCGCCCTGCCGGGTCGTGGGGGCTGGACCGGCGGAGCGAGCTGGCCGATCGGCTCGACGACGTCGACCAACGACTCCTGGCGGCGCTCGCCGAGGACGCGCGCATCCCGAACAACGCCCTGGCCGCGAAGGCAGGCATCGCCCCGTCCACCTGCCTGACCCGGGTACGCCAACTGCGCGAGCGGGGCGTGATCCGGGGGTTCCACGCCGACGTCGACCCGGCGCGCGCCGGCCACCCGCTGCAGGCCATGATCGCGGTGCAGATGCGCGGGGCCGCGCGCACCCGGCTGAGCACCTACCTGCAGCGCCTCACGGAGCTGCCCGGGGTGCTGAACGTCTTCCTGCTGGGCGGGGCGCACGATTTCTTCGTGCACGTGGCCGCCGCCGACTCCGACGCCCTCAACGAGTTCGTCATCGAGCACCTGTCCACCGACCCGGACGTGGCGCTGACCGAGACCAACCTGATCTTCCAGCACGCCCGCGCCAGCTGGTACTGACGCGCTCAGACCGTCCTCCGATCTGCCGGCGGGTTCAGCCGTGTCGGGCATCCCGGCGCTCGCGGACCTCGCCCAGCCAGCGCTGCAGCTCGACGGCGAGGGCGACCGGTGCGTCGAGCTGCACCAGGTGTCCGGCGCCGGGCAGCAGGCGCGCTTCCGCGTGCGGCAGGGCGTCGGCCAGCCGCTGCGCCCGGTCCGCGGGGATCCAGGTGTCCTGCTCGCCCCACAGGATGCGGGTGGGCACGTCCAGGCCACCGAGCAGGGGCTCGACCTGGGCCGTGTACCGCTCGTCGGCCTGCGCGATCTGCCGGTAGAAGGCCGTCTGCCCCTCCTCGCCGGTCCAGGGCGTGACGAGGGCCTCGAGGTGCTCCGGTCGCAGGTCGCGGTACGCCGCGGAGCGTACGTACGCCTCCAGGGCGCCGCGGTGTACCGCGGCCGGCAGCCGCGCGAGGACGTCGGGGTGCTCGCGCACCAGCGTGAAGAAAGGCGATCCCCACGGGCGCAGCGCCACCACGTCCACCAGGCACAGCGACGCGTACCGCGCGCCGTGCAGCAGCGCCGCGCGCAGGCTCACCGCCCCGCCGTAGTCGTGCGCGACGACGTGCGGGCGGGACGGCTCCTCGGTCGGGTCCGAGGCACCGGACGGAATCGACCACGACCGGCCCCAGTGCTCCAGCAGCGCCGCGAAAAGCTCGCCCTGCACCCCCAGGTCGACGGCGTGCTCCGGGCGCTTGGACGACGCCCCGTAGCCGGGCATGTCCCACAGGTGCACGGTGTGCTCGGCGGCGAGGGCGCGCGCGTAGGGCTCCCAGAGCCACGACGACCAGGGAGTGCCGTGGCAGAAGACCAGGGGCGGGCCCGAGCCGAACGAGGTCCAGGCCACGTCGCGCCCCCGCCACGTGAAGCGCTGGTCGAGGAGCGTCCCGGGGGCTGCGGCGTCGATCATGTCGGCGATGCTAGGCGGCGGACCGCGCGTACGGGCGCCGGGCATGCGACGGCCGGGTCAGCCCAGCTGGCCGGTGAGCAGGGCGTCCCCGAGCCGGGTGCGGGCGTGCAGCATCCGGTTGCCCTCTCGCCGGGAGGAGACCAGGCCCGACTCGCGCAGCACGGTGGCGTGCCGGCTCGCCGTGGCCGGGGTGACTCCCAGCGCGGTCGCGAGCTCGGTCGTGGTACGGCGGCGGTCCAGCACCTCCAGCACCCGGGCGCGCGTCGGGCCGATGAGCTGCGCCACGGGCGGCCGTTCGTGCGGGTCGACCGGGTCGACCGGGTCGAGCCGGTCGAGCCTGGCCGAAGCCAGCCACCCCGGCGCCGGGTCGATCGGGTACACCAGGACGGGGTCCAGGGCGTCGTCGGCCAGCACCACCGGCGCCAGCACGCAGAAGAACGACGGCAGCACCGTGAGCGGCCGGTCGTCCAGGCAGATGGATCGCGTCACCGGGTACCAGCCCACCCACGCCTCGTCGTCGCGGCGCAGCATCGGGTCGAAGGTGCCCATGAGGCCATGCATGCCACCCCGGCGTAGCGCGGCATCGCGCGCCTGCTGGTCCGCCGCCACCGCGGCGCCCGTCACCCGCGCATACGGGGCCACCGCCACCTCGTGGTAGCGGCGCAGCGCGCCCGCGAGCCACCGCATCGCCTCCACCTCGCCGCTCGCGATGCGGCGCACCCACGGCGGAGCACCCGCCGGGAACGTGAGCGCCAGCTCCCGCGTCAGGCGCCGCCTCGGCGTGCTCGCCACCCGTTCGACGGCCCCCTCGAGGCCGTCGTCGTCCCCGTCCATCGGGAGCGGGGTGAGGAAGTCCGGGAAGTACGACGCCCAGGGCGCGAGCCGCGCCAGGGCCGCCACCGTCCTCGTCAGGCCCGACGCCGCGAGCTGCGCCCGCACCCGACGCCGCCACGGGTCGAACGCCAGCGCGCTCTGCCGGTTCTGCAGCAGGTGGAGGCTCAGCACCGTGTCCCACATCGGGTCCGGGTGCGCGGGCGCACGCAACCGGGTCAGGTCCTCGGCCGTGAGGTCGATCGTGAGCATGGCGCCACCACCCCCGTCTCGACCGCCCACGCTAGTCGCCCGCGGCATCACTCACCCGTGTTTGCGCCCTCGTCGAATCTCGCGGCCGCCGGTGTCGTCGCCGTCCTTCTCACCCTCTCGTTCGGTGTACGGCGGCCGGAGCCTCCTGATGCCGCCCCCGGACGAGGAGCTTCCATGGGCCTGCACGTCGACCCGGCCTCCGTGTGCCTGCTGATCGCCGTCGCCTTCGGGGCCGGGTGGCTCGACGCCGTCGTCGGGGGAGGTGGTCTCGTGCAGGTGCCCGCGCTCCTGCTGGCGCTGCCTACCGCCCCGGTCGCCACGGTGCTCGGCACCAACAAGCTCGTCGCGATCACCGGCACCTCGGGCGCCGCCCTCACGTACGTCTCCCGCGTCGGCCTGGACCGGCGCCGGGCGTTGGCCGCGGCCGCCCTGGGGCTGCCGACCGCCCTGGTCGGTGCCGCCACCGCGTCCCACCTGCCCCGCGACGTCATCGTGCTGGTCGTCGCCGTCACCCTCGTCGCCGTGGGGGTGTGGGCCGTCGTGACCCGGGCGGGCGACCAGAGCCCGCGCGGTTCAGGGCGCAGGTCGGGGCACCGGGCCCGGCACGGCGCGCCCGCCCCCGCGTGGCGGGCGACGCTCGTGCTCGCCGTCGGCGCGTCGGCCGTCGGCTTCTACAGCGGGGTGGTGGGCTCCGGCACCGGGGTGCTGCTGGTGGCCCTGTTCGTCACGGCGCTCGGCACCGACTTCCTGCGCGGCTCGGCGATGGCGAAGGTCGTGAGCCTGGGCAGCGACCTCGGGGCCCTCGCGCTGTTCGGCGCCCTCGGGCACGTGCTGTGGCTGCTCGGTGCGGGGATGGCGGTGGCGAACGTGGCCGGCGGCATCGTGGGCGCGCGCACCGCCCTGGCCCGCGGCGCCGGGTTCGTGCGCGTCGTGCTGCTCCTCGTGGTCCTGACGCTCGTCGTCAAGCTCGTGTACGACCAGTGGCTGGCGGGCTGACTGGCGAACTGACCGGGCAGCGGCAGGTCAGGGGGAGTGCACGGTCGGGTCGTCGCGCAGGACGTCGAGCAGCAGCGCCAGGATGGCGTCGGGGCGCTCGAGCACCGGCAGGTGCCCCGCCCAGTCCAGCAGGGTGAGCTCCGCCCCCGGCACGGCCTCGGCGACGTGCCGGGCGCACGCGCGCAGGAAGTCCATGTCGTGCGCGCCCTCGACGACGAGCGTCGGCACGTGGATCGCGACGAGCTCGGCGTCGCCGACCTCGACCGGATCCGGTCCTGGCTCCGGCAGGCCGTCGGCGCTCGCGGCCGCGTCGGCCGCCAGCTGCACCTCGAACGCGCGGCGCTGCATGGCCGCGAGCGCCTCCCGTGCCGCGTCGTCGGCGTCCGGCCCGAGCCACGTGTCCACGTTGAGCCGCACCGCCCCCTCCACGTCGCCGACCGTCAGGAGCCGGTCCTCCTCGGCGTCGAAGGCGTCGGAGTCCGCCGTGTCCGGCACGCCCGGGGCGGCAGGGCACAGCAGCACCAGCTCGCGCACCCGCTCCGGGTGCGCGGTGGCGAGCTCGAGCGCGACCTTGCCGCCGAACGACGCGCCCACGACGACGGCATCGGGCACGTCGAGCGCGTCCAGCAGGGCCGCCAGGTCGCCGGCGTTCGTGTACGTGCCGGGGGCGAGCGGCGAGTCGCCGTAGCCGCGCAGGTCGGGGCGGATCACGTGGAACGCGTGGGCGAGGGACGGCGCGACGGCGTCCCACATGCGACGGTCGGCGACGCCGGCGTGCACCAGCAGGACGGCGGGGGCGCCGGCGTCGCCGGCGACGTCGTGGGCCAGGCTCGGCAGCGGGGTGATGTCCACCGGGCGATTCTTGCAGGTCGCCGCCCCGGAGCACCGCCGGTGCCAGAATGACGCACGCCGCGAGCGGCAGGTGCTCGCGGGCGTCGCTACATTGGGGTCGGGCTCGCCGAAGGAGCGACATGCCGGTCGAGAGCGTTCACCGCGGTTCGGACTCGCGCTACGTCGCGCGGGTCTGGCGCGGGCGCACGTCGGGCGCCGGGACCATGACGTCGGTCGCGACGTCGCAGTGGGAGCTGGTCTTCTGGCGGGACGGCCCGGCGATGCACGCCGCGGTCCGTGGCCCCGAGACCGTGGCGACGACGGCGCGGATCTCGGGCGAGTCGGACTCGTTCGGCATCACGTTCGCGCACGGCACGACGATGCCGCACCTGCCGGCCGCCGGCCTCGTCGACGGCGAGCTGGAGAGCCCGCACGTCACGGCCGGCAGCTTCGTCCTGCGGGGCGAGGAATGGCCGATCCCACGGGCCGACGACGCCGAGCTGTTCGTCGACCGGCTGGTGCGGGCCGGCGTGCTCGTGCGGGACCCGCTGGTCGACGAGGTCGTGTGGGGCGGGGTCGCAAGGGTGGGCTCGCGGTCCGTCCAGCGCCGCGTCGCCGCGACGACCGGGCTCACGCAGGGCATGATCCGGCAGATCGACCGAGCCCGCGCCGCCGCGGTGCTGCTCCGGGAGGGAGCCGAGCCGCTGGACGTCGTGCATCGGCTCGGGTATTTCGACCAACCGCACCTCGCGCGGTCCCTGCGGCGCTTCATCGGCCGCACCGCGACGCAGCTCGTGCGGCCTCGCGCCACGGCGGTGGACCTCGCCCGCGGCGTGCCCCACGCCATGTCGCTCCTGTACAAGCCGGAGCGGCCGACGTCTTCCTAGCGTGGACGCGTCGCGGTTCCCGCCGCGAGCGCCCTACCCGGGAGGCACTGTCGTGACCACCAGCATGACCACCAGCACCGTCACGTCGCCCGACGGCACCCCGATCGCCTGTTCGACCTGGGGCTCCGGCGACCCGATCGTCATCGTCGACGGCGCGACCGCCCATCGCGCCACCACCCCCGAGAACGCCGCGACGGCCGAGCTGCTGGCCGACGAGTTCCTCGTGATCAACTACGACCGCCGCGGTCGCGGGCAGAGCGGTGACGCGCGGCCCTACGCCGTCGAGCGGGAGCTCGAGGACCTCGCGGCGGTCATCGACCAGGCCGCCGGTGGCAGCCCGGCGACCACGGTGTTCGGCTGGTCCTCCGGCGGCAACCTCGCGCTCAACGCCGCCCAGGCGGGCGTCCCCGTGGCGCGCCTCGCGCTGTTCGAGCCGAACGCCGTGGTCGACGCCGACCGGCCGCCGCTGCCCGCGGACTACGTCGAGCGACTGGACGACGCCGTCGCCGCCGGACGGCCCGGGGACGCAGTCGCGCTGTTCCTGACCGCGGCCGTGGGCCTGCCGCCGGAGGCCGTCGCCGAGGTGCGGCAGGACGCCGGGACGTGGTCCGGGCTGGAAGCGGTCGCACCCACCATCGCCTACGACGGCCGCCACGTCGCCGATGTGATGTCGGGCCGGCCGCTGCGCCCGGACCTGTGGGACCGGGTCGAGGTGCCCGTGCTGGTCATGCACGGCACCGGCACCTGGCCGTTCCTCGCGTCCGCCGCCCGCGCCATCAGCGCGCACCTGCCCACCGCGACCCTGCGCCCCGTGCCGGGCGAGGACCACACCACGACGCCCGAGGTGCTCGCCGCCGCGCTGCGCGCCTTCGCCACCCAGCACCGGTACGACCAGCACCGACACGAGGAGGCCTGACATGGGCAGCGTCGTGGTCACCGAGTTCATCTCGCTGGACGGCGTGGTCGAGGCGCCGGGCGGCGAGGACTTCCGGTACCCGGACTGGAGCTTCGAGGCCGACCGCGGGCCCGACGGCGAACGCTTCAAGGAGACCGAGGCGCTGGGGGCCGCCGCCCTCCTGCTGGGGCGCCGCACCTACGAAGGGTTCGCCGAGGCCTGGCCGCAGTACGAGGGCGAGCTCGCCGACAAGTACAACGGCATGCCGAAGTACGTCGTCTCGAGCACCCTCACCGATCCCCGCTGGTCCGGGACGTCCGTGCTGTCGGGCGGCCTCGTCGACGCCGTCACCCACCTGCGGCAGGACGTCGACGGCGAGATCTCCGTGCCCGGCAGCATCCGGCTCGTGCAGGGCCTGCTGGCGCACGACCTCGTCGACGAGATCCACCTGATGACGTTCCCCGTCGTCCTGGGGCACGGGCGCACCCTGTGGCCGCCGACCCCGGACAAGACCGCGTGGCGCCTCGTCGAGGCCACCACGTACGGGGACGGGGTGCTGGTCACCATCCACCGGCGGGCGCGCCGATGAGCCCCACCGTGAGCGCGCAGGCGGTGACCTCGCACGCCCTGGCCGCGGCCCTCGCCCTGATCGTCACCGCGGCGTCCCAGCCCGCGTCCCCGTCCACCTCCGAGACCGTGCCCGCACCGCCCTCGAGCCCCGCCGTCGTGCGGGTCGACTCCGGGTGGCTGCGCGGGCACGCGGACGGCGACCACGTCACCTACTCGGGCGTCCCGTACGCCGCCCCGCCCGTCGGCGAGCGCCGCTGGCGGCCGCCGGCACCACCGCGGGACTGGGCGGGCGTGCGGGACGCGACCGCCCCGAGCCCGCTGTGCCCCCAGCGTGGTGAGGGCGGTCCGGGCGACGTCCTCGGGCAGGAGGACTGCCTGGTGCTCGACGTCACCGCGCCCGCCCACGCCCGCCACGGCGAGCGCCTGCCCGTGCTCGTGTGGCTGCACGGCGGCGGCCTGGACTCCGGCGGAGCGGCCCGCTTCGACGGGGCACGGCTCGCGACCGAGGGTGGCCTGGTCGTGGTGACCGTGAACTACCGCCTCGGCGCGCTCGGGTTCCTGTCGACGAAGGCGCTGGGCCCGCTCCGCGGCAACTACGGCCTCATGGACCAGGCCGCCGCGCTGCGATGGGTACGGCACAACGCCGCGAGCTTCGGCGGCGACCCCCGCAACGTCACCCTCGCGGGGCAGTCGGGCGGCGCACGGTCCGTCTGCGCGCAGCTCGCCGCCCCGACGTCGAAGTCGCTCTTCGACCGGGCGATCGTGCAGAGCGGCGCCTGCGCCAACCCGGTCCCGGACCGCGCCCGCGCCCGCGAGTTCGGCGACCGCGCCGTCGCGCACCTCGGGTGCGCCGCCGCGGACGACGTCGCCGCGTGCCTGCGCCGCACCAGCCTGCCCGGCCTCGTCACGGCGCTCGCGGGCGTCGGGTACGGGCTCACCGAGGCCTCCGGCGACCGCCCGTGGAACCCCGTCGCGGGCACGCCGTTCCTCCCGCAGCAACCCCTCGACGCGCTCCGCCGGGGCGCCGCCGCCCGGGTCCCGCTCCTCGTGGGCGGCACGCGCGACGAGATGCGCGTCTTCGTCCACGGCCGGGAGCCCGGCCTCACCGCCGAGCGCTACCGAGCCCTCCTGGCGGACGCCTTCGGCACCGACGCCCGGGCCGTCCTGGACGGCTACCCGCTCACCGACCACGACAGCCCCACGTTGGCGCTCGCGGCCGTGCTCGGCGACTGGGGCGCGCAGATCGGGGCGTGCCCGGTGCTGCGCACGGCCCAGGCCGCCGCACCCCACCAGCCCGTCCACGTGTACGAGTTCGCCGAGGACGCCGGCCCGGCGCCCGAGGACGGGTTCCCCCGGGGGGCCTTTCACGGCCTCGAGCTGCCGTACCTGTGGGCCCTCATCGGGGAACACCAATATCCGCCGCTCGGCCCCGCGCAACAGAGGCTGTCCGCGACGATGATCGACTACTGGGCGGCGTTCGCGCGCACCGGCGACGTCAACGGGCCCGACCGTCCGCGCTGGCCCCGCTTCGGCCCCGAGCAGACGGTGATCGGGCTCTCGACGACGGGGATCGGCCCGACGTCGTTCGCGGCCGACCACCAGTGCGATCTCTGGGCCGACCTCGGCGGCCCGGAGCCTCGACCGCCGCGCGTGCCCGTGCCCCGTGGGCTTGACTGAGGGCGTGAAGCACCTCGGATTCCTGTCCTTCGGCCACTGGACGCCGCACCCGCAGTCGGCCACCCGCTCCGCGTCGGACGCGCTGCTGCAGTCGATCGACCTCGCTGTCGCGGCCGAGGAGCTCGGCGCCGACGGCGCGTACTTCCGGGTGCACCACTTCGCCCGCCAGCTCGCGTCCCCGTTCCCGCTGCTCGCCGCCGTCGGCGCGCGCACTCACCGCATCGAGATCGGCACGGCCGTGATCGACATGCGCTACGAGAACCCGCTGTACATGGCGGAGGACGCCGGCGCCGCCGACCTCATCGCCGGCGGGCGTCTGCAGCTCGGCATCAGCCGCGGGTCGCCCGAGCAGGTGGTCGACGGCTTCCGTCACTTCGGCCACGAGCCGGCGCCGGGGGAGACCGACGCCGACATGGCGCGCCGGCACACCGCCCGGTTCCTCGAGCTGCTCGATGGCGAGAGGTTCGCCGAACCCAGCCCCCGGCCCATGTTTCCCAACCCGCCCGGGCTGCTGCGGGTCGAGCCGCACTCCGAGGGGCTGCGCGAGCGGATCTGGTGGGGCGCCGGCAGCCGCGCCACCGCGGAGTGGACGGCCGCCCAGGGCATGAACCTCATGAGCTCCACCCTGCTCACCGAGGACACCGGCGTGCCGTTCCACCAGCTCCAGGCTGAGCAGATCCAACGCTTCCGGGACGCCTGGGCGGCCGCGGGCCACGGGTGGGAACCGCGCGTGTCCGTGTCGCGGAGCATCTTCCCCATCACCGACGACCGCGACCGCGCCTACTTCGGCATGGAGGCCGCCAGCACCGACCAGGTCGGCGTGCTCGAGGGGGTGCGCGCCCGGTTCGGCAAGACCTACGCCGACGAGGTGGACGACGTCGTGGCCGACCTCGCCGGCGACGAGGCCGTCGCCGCCGCCGACACCCTGCTGCTCACCGTGCCCAACCAGCTGGGCGTCGAGTACAACGCGCACGTGATGGAGAACGTCGTGCAGCACGTGGCGCCCGCCCTCGGCTGGCGCTGAACCGCCTCAGGACAGCGCGGCACCGGACGTCTCGAGCAGCACCGGGGGAGAGGCCCGGAAGTCGCCCCACCGCGCCCACGACGGCACTACCCGCACCACGACGATCCCCGGGTCTGCCAGCGAGGCTGCGAACTGCGGGAAGGCCGCCCGGTAGGCGTCGGCGCAGCGGGCACGCTCCGCGCCGTCCGGCACGTCCGCCACCCCCTCGGCCTGCAGCGTCGTGCCGTCCGCGCCGCCGACCACCACCGCGACGCGCGCGTCCCGCGCCAGGTTCGCCACCTTCCGCGACGACGCCCGCGCGTCGAACACGAGCTCGCCCCGCTCCGTGACCGCCAGGGCGAGGTACGCCGCCTGCGGCGCGCCCGCGGGCCCCAGCGTGCAGACCACGCCGTCCCCCCGCTCACGCACGTGCGCGACCACCCGCGCCAGGTCCAGGCCCCGCTCCGGTCCCTGCTGCCCGCCAGGACGATCCGAGGACGTCATGGTCGGACCCTAGCGGGGCACGTCGCCCGCCCCGCCGCCGTGCCACCGGTCCAGCAGGGCCACCAGGACCCGCACCGCCGACCCCCGGTCCACCACGTGCACCCCGTCCCACCCCTCCGCGGGTCCGCCCGACGCCGCGACGAACCGGCCGCGCTGCGACTCCCAGCGGCCCCAGTGCCGGGCGAACGACCGGGCCCGCACCACCCTGCCCCGCGCCGACTGCCCCGACAGTGCCTCGGACCGGCCCGCGTCGACCATCACCAGCACCGACCATCACCAGCACCGACCATCACCAGCACCGGCCGCCACCCGCACCGCCGCGCCAGACGCGCCCACAGCCACCGCCGCAGCGGCGACGTCGCCGGGTCGTGCACCACCACGACGCCGCGAGCGCCGCCGTTGCGCGGGGGACCCGCCGCCACCTCCCGCACCACCCGCACCAGGTGACGCCCGTGCACCAGCGGCCGGTAGAGGGCGTACGGCACCCCCCGCGGCAGCCGACAGGCCAGGTCGTGCCGCACCGTCTCGCTGTCCAGCAACCGGACCTGCGGCCGTCGTGCGGCCACCCGGACCAGGGCCGTGCTCTTGCCCGCGCCGGGGACGCCGCCCACCAGCACGAACTTGGCACGCCCCGTCCGCGGTGGCACCCGGGTCGTGACCGTCGTCGTCATCCGCTTCGCTCATCCCTCCGTGTCCGTGTACCAGTCACCGCGCCCAGGCTGCCAGGCACACATGAGGGCCCGATGAGACGCTCCGCCCAGCCCGGGTGGCACCATGCCGTGCATGGCCCCCACCACCCCCGTCCGGCTGCTCGACGCCGACCTGCCCCTCGTCGCCGCACCCATGGCCGGCGGCGCCACCACCGACGACCTCGTGGACGCCGTCACCGACGCCGGGGCCTTCGCCTTCCTCGCCGGCGGCTACCAGGCCCCCGAGGCGCTCGCCGCACACATCGAGCACGCGCGGGCCACCGGGCGCCCGTTCGGCGTCAACCTCTTCGTCCCCGACCGCGCCACCCCCGACCCCGCGGCGCTCGCGGCCTACGCCCGGCGGATCGCGCCCGAGGCCGCGGCGCACGGCGTCACGCTCGACCCGACCCCGATCCACGACGACGACGCGTGGGCGGCCAAGCTCGACCTGCTGCGCGCCGACCCCGTGCCGGTGGTCTCGTTCACGTTCGGGCTCCCGCCGGCGGCCGAGGTCGCCGCGCTGCGGGCCGCGGGCTCCGTCGTCCTGGTCACGGTGACGACGCCGGCGGAGGTGGCCGCCGCGCAGGAGGTCGGCGCCGACGGCCTCGTGGTCCAGGGCCCGCACGCGGGCGGGCACAGCGGTACCTGGGACCCCGCTCGGGTCGTGCGCGACGACGCGACTCACGACGTCGTGTCCGCCGTCCTGGCGCGCACGACGCTGCCGGTGGTCGCCGCCGGGGGAGTCGACGGGTCCGGGGCGGTCGCCCGGCTGCTGCGGGCCGGCGCGCAGGCCGTCGCCGTCGGGACGCTGCTGCTGCGCACCGACGAGTCCGGCGCCTCGGCGACGCACCGCGCCGCCCTCGCCGACCCCCGGTACGACCGCACCGTCGTCACCCGCGCCTTCACCGGCCGGCCGGCCCGGTCGCTGCGCAACGGCTTCGCCGCCCGGCACGGCGACGAGGCGCCCGTCGGGTACCCCCAGGTGCACCACCTGACGCGCGAGCTGCGCCGTCGCGCCGCCGCCGCGGGGGACGCGGACCGGCTGCACCTGTGGGCGGGCGCGGGGTTCCGCCACGCCGTCGAGGGCCCGGCCGCCGTCGTGGTGCGGGACCTCGCGTCCGGGCTGTGAGCGCGGCGCGCGACGCCGCCGTCCGGGGCTTCGGTAGGTTGCCGCCATCGCACGCTCCGACGCGTCGCCGGCACCGGCCGGGGCAGCCTGGGCCCACTCAAGGAGGAGAACGATGACGGGACGGTTCGAGGGGCGCGTCGCGCTGATCACCGGCGGCGGGCACGGGATCGGGGCAGCCGCCGCGCGCCGGCTGCACGCCGAGGGGGCCACGGTGGTCCTGGCCGACGTCGACACCGAGGCGGCGCAGCGCGTCGCAGCCGGGTTGTCGACCGACGCCGGCGGCCCCGACGACCGCGTCTCGGCCGTCGCGTGCGACATCACGGACACCGCGTCGGTGGAGGCCGCCGTCGCGACGACGGTGCGCCGGCATGGCCGGCTCGACGTTCTGGTCGGCGTCGCCGGTGGGACCGGGCCCCACCCCAGCCTCCTCGAGGGGATGAGCGACGAGGACTGGGCGGCCGGGGTGGACCTCAACCTCGCCGGCCCGGCCCGTTGCGTCCGGGCCGCGGCCCCGCACCTGCCGCGGGGCGGATCCATCGTGCTGGTCGGCTCGGTGAACGGGCTGCAGGCCTTCGGCGACGAGGACTACTCCGCCGCGAAGGCGGGCCTGGTATCGCTGGCGCAGAACCTCGCGGTGCGCCTGGGGCCGCGCGGGGTGCGGATCAACGTGGTCGCGCCGGGCACCATCCGCACCCGGGTCTGGGAGCCGCAGGGCGGCCCGGACCGGCTCGCGGTGCTGTACCCGCTCGGCCGGGTGGGGGAGCCCGAGGACGTCGCGGCCGCGATCGCCTTCCTCGCCTCCGACGACGCGTCCTGGATCACCGGCACCACCCTCCCGGTGGACGGCGGGGTCCTGGCTGGCCCGCTCGCGAGCTTCGAAGGGCTGGGCGGAAGCAGGCGCGACCTGCCGCCCACGGACGAAGATGTCACTGATCGTTGACATCTTGCGGGATGTTACTTAGCGTTGACATCGCACGGAATGTCGCCTGGCGTTGACATCCGCCGCGCACGCCACACCGGAGGCGCCAGGAACCCGGGGGAGGGGAGAGCCGTGATCGTCACGAACGCCGAGCAGCTCGGCGCGCTGCTGCGCCGCGCCCGCAGGGACAAGGGGATGACGCAGGCGGCGCTCGCGGCCGCCGTCGACGTCTCGCGCCAGTGGGTCATCGCCGCGGAGGCGGGCGCGCCGACCGCCAGGCTCGACCTGATGCTGGACGCGCTGCGGGCCGTCGACCTCGCCGTCGACGTCGTCCCGGACGAGCCCGACGACGCGCTGGAGACGGTGCTGGGGCGTGCGCGTGACTGATCGCACCGCTGACCGCCTCGACGTCTGGCTCGACGGGCACCGCGCCGGGACGCTCGAGCGCCGACGGGGCGGCGACGTCGCCCTCGAGTACGCGGCCGCGTACCAGGGCCTGCGCGCCGCGGCGTCGCTGTCAGTCAGCATGCCGCGGCACGTGACCCATCACGGGCCCGACGTCGTCATGCCCTGGATCGACAACCTCCTGCCGGACAACGACGGCGTGCGGGCTCGGTGGGCCGCGCAGTTCGACGAGCGCCGCCCGACCGCGTTCAACCTGCTCCGGCACATGGGCGCCGACTGCGCGGGCGCCGTGCAGGTGCTGCCCGAGGGCGACGCGCCCGCCGACGGCGCGGGCAGCCGGCGGCTGGGGGAGGCGGAGGTCGCGGCACACCTGCGCGAGCTGCGCGCGGACGACAGCTCGTGGGCGTTCGAGCAGCACGGCGGCCGATTCTCGCTCGGTGGGCAGCAGGGCAAGTTCGCCCTCACCCGCGGCCCCGACGGCGCGTGGCACCAGCCCACCGGCCGCGCCGCGAGCACGCACATCTTCAAGATCGGGATCGACGGCGTCGCGCACTCGGACGCCGCGGAGCTCGTCACGATGCGCGCCGCGCGGGCCCTCGGCCTCCCGGTCGCGCACGTGGAGTCGGCCTGGTTCGAGGACCAGGCCGCGGTCGTCGTGGAGCGGTTCGACCGGCTGCCGACGGCGGACGGCCAGGTGCGGCGGCTGCACCAGGAGGACCTGTGCCAGGCCCTCGGCCTGTGGCGCTCCGCCAAGTATGAGGCGGACGGCGGCCCCGGCGTCCGCGAGATCGCGGCCCTGCTCGCGCGGACGGTCGACCGCCGCGACCTCATCCGCTCGCGCGACGACTTCGCCCGGGCCGTCGTCTTCAACTGGGTGGCGGCCGGCACCGACGCGCACGCGAAGAACGTGGCGCTCCTGCACGTCGGGGCACGCACCGTCCTGGCACCCCTGTACGACCTGGTCGGCGCGAGCCTCCTGTGGCCGCCCGACGAGATCAGGTACAAGGGTCGCCTCGCGATGAAGCTCGGCGGCGAGTCGCCGTCGCGGGGGAGCGGGACCTCATCGACGACGCCGTCGCGGCCGAGTTCGTCGACCGCACGGCACGCCGGGCCGAGGACGTCGCGCGCACCTTGCGTGCCCCGGGGCCCGAGGGGGTACCTGCTGACCGAGCCGACGGGGCGGCAGCCTCAGGCGGGGGCACCTGGGTCCCCGCGCACACCCGTGACGGCCGGCCGGTCGCCGGTCACTGGCGCGCCAGGCCCGGGCGATGACGTGACGATCGCTAGGCGCTCGGGGCCTCGGCAGCTCGCTTGATCGAGGCGGCCTCCGTCCCGACATCACTGTTCATCAGCGTCCGCGTCAGCCGCCAGACGATCCCGGACAGTGGACCGGACATGGTCAGGGCGAGAGTGAGCCGGCTCCCGTCGGTTGCGGCTCGATCAGGTACGTGGCGGTGTTCGTGACGCGCTCGACGTCGATCACCACCGCCCAGACCCGCTCGGGCGGGGCGGCGACGGTGATGGTGTGACTCAGCCCGGGCATACTGAGGTAGTACCGGTCACGGGCCCCGCGCTGCGTCCATCGCAGAGAGCTGCCGCGAACCGACCATACGCAGGACCATCGACACGTGTGTCCAGGGAGTCGCACCTACGGTGAGGGGATGCGTGTCGACGTCGGTGGCCTGAGCATCGCTGTCGAGCGCGCCGGGGCGGGCCCCGCGGTGGTGCTGACCCACGGCTTCGTCGGGAACGCACGGTCGACGTGGGGCGCGCAGATCGACGCGCTCAGCGACGAGTTCACCGTGATCGCGTGGGACGCGCCGGGCGGGGGAGCGTCGTCGGACGTCCCAGAGGAATTCGACATGGCCGCCTACGCCGACTGTCTCGCCGGCCTGCTGCGGGAGCTCCGCGTGGGACGGGCGCATCTCGTCGGTCTGTCGTTCGGTGCGGCCCTGGTGCTGGCAGTGTTCCACCGGCGTCGCGAGCTCGCGTCGTCGCTCGCGCTGGTGAGCGGGTACGCAGGCTGGGTCGGCTCGCTCGGGGCCGAGGAGGCCGACCGGAGGCTCGCTCGCTCGCTGGAGGCGTCGCGGCTCCCGCCCGACGAGCTCGTGGCCGCACTGGGGCCGTCCATGTTCTCGCCGTCGGCGACGGGGGAGCGGGTGACCGCCTTCCTCGACAGCGTCCGCGCGACACGCCCCGCCGGGTTCCGGGCGATGGCGCGTGCCAGCCATGACGACCAGCGCCACGTGCTGCCGGAGATCGACGTGCCGACGTTGCTCCTGTACGCCACCGGCGACGTCCGGGCACCGGTCTCCGTCGGCGAGGCGATCCACGAGCAGGTGCCGCGGTCCGAGCTCGTCGTGCTGACGGGACCGGGGCATGCCAGCACCGTAGAGGCGCCGGACGACGTCACCCGCGAGCTACGACGGTTCCTGCACTCGGTAGCGCCCTAGCGCCCTAGCGCCCTGAGCGCGCTCTCTAGGCACTGGCGTGAGCTGGTAGAGGTGCGTGCTCATGAGGTGCGAGTGTGGGCTCGCTAGGGTCGGCTCGTGACCGACGCAAACCCTGCTGCACTACGTCCACATAATCCTCGGTGGGCGTCCCAAGCGGAGAGCTGGCTGGATCGGATCGCGTACGCGTTGAGTGACCTGCCTGGTGGTGGCGCGGCAGCTCTTGACCATATCGGCTCGACGTCAGTCGCCGGCCTTGCGGCCAAGCCCTTCGTGGACCTCCAGGTGCGGATCGATCCGCTACCGGGGGAAGAGTCGCTCAGGGAGCGGCTTCAACCGTTGGGCCTCGTGCGTGCACATGGCGCGCGGCCCGACTCGCCGGGGGTGTACACCGACGTGCCGCGCGGTGACGACGATCGGCTTCCTCTGGAGGTGTGGGAGAAGCGTCTCTACGTCCATCCCGAGCAGAACCTGATCCTGCACGTGCGACGCGCAGATTCGCCGTGGGGCCTGTACACGGTCTGGTTCCGAGACTGGCTTCGTGAGGATGTCGCTGCTCGTGCTCGGTACGAGGGGATCAAGAGGCGGCTCGCCGCGCAGAACGCCGGCAAGGACGATTACGACGACTACACGCGCGCGAAGAGTCTGTTCTTCGACGAGGTTGAGGGAGAGTTCGTCACCTGGGCGAAGGCGCGCTAACGGCGGTAGGGACGAATGCTCTCACACGAGCGACTCGCACTAGTTATCAGCCGATAATGCACATTATGTCATTACGGCGAAAGGATCGGCCGTGTAGCCCTCCTCCGGGCGGCCCCTCGTGATCGCCCATCGTGCACCCTCGCCGACGCACGACCACACCGTCGCGACGCCCTCACACATAGTTCGCGGCTCGCGCGTTTCGCCTTGGGACGACGCCTTGCGCAGCCCGGCGTGCGTCGCCCGATGTCACGGACGGCGACGCATCGCTGACGACGCCGGCTCGCACGTCGGCTCACACCTCAGCACGCGCTGCCGCCGACAGCTGTCGTCACGTCCTGCTCACGCCGCTCCGGCGCCCGGCGCGCTGGATGGCGCTCGACGTCGCCCGCGCGTCCCCCGCCGGATGGATATACATCGACGTGACGGTCGACGTCACGCCGCCGATAGCTCGGGAACCGATGGCTCCGCGAACCGATAGCTCTCGGACCGGTGTGGCAGTGCCGGCGTGCAGCGGGCCTTCGCATCGGCCGCCCGGTTGCGCTACGCTGAATCGGACATTGCTCGCAAACCATTGTGTATGGCACAACACAGTGGTCTCACGACAGTGCTCCGAGGTCACGCGAACGGCCCCGCGGACGTCGCGGCCTACCACGACTGCGAGGCACCCCTGCTGCCGGCACCGCGTGTCGGTCCCCCGCCATAGCGTGACGACATGTCCACCACCCGCGCCGGGCTCACGTTCAGCGTGTTCCCCACCTCGATCGGCCACTGCGCCCTCGTCTGGCGCGAGCCGTCCGTCGTCGTCGGGTCGGCACTCCCCCAGGGCTCGCCCGCCGACGCGCGACGCGCCGTCGCCCGGTGGCATCCCGAGGCCCAGGAGATCGCCCCCGCAGGCCCGGGCGCGCAGGGCGTCGCCGCCGTGGTCGAGCTGCTCGACGGCGGCACCCGCGATCTGGCGGAGCTCGAGGTGGACATGAGCGGCGTGCCCGAGTTCGACCGGCACGTCTACGAGGTGGTCCGCACCATCCCGCCCGGATCGACCCTCACCTACGGCGAGGTCGCGGCGCGCCTCGGCTCGCCCGGAGCGGCGCAGGCGGTGGGTCAGGCGATGGGGCGCAACCCGTTCCCGCCGGTCGTGCCGTGCCACCGGGTGCTCGCGGCGGGCCGGCAGGTGGGCGGGTTCTCCGCCCGCGGCGGCCGCCGCACCAAGCTGCGGATGCTCGAGATCGAGGGCGTCCATCTCGAGCAGCCCACGCTGTTCGACCTCTGACGGGCACAGGGCGTGTCGGTACCCGCGCCTACCCTGGTCCCGGGCCGTGCGGCGAGCGTCGCCGCAGGTCACCGGCGCGCGCGGACATGGCGGAGCGGCGGAGGATCATGCGCGCAGGAGGACGAGATGGTTGCCCCGCCCCGGCTGGATCGCATCGGCGTCGACATGGCGGTCGATCGCTACCTCGCCACGGTCCGCGTGGAGAGCATCCGGGGGGTCCTCTCCCCCGCCACCGCCCGCAGCTACGAGCGCGACATCGCCGAGCTCGCCCGCCTCGTCGGGGGCGGTCGCGTCCTCGACGACATCACGGGCGACGACGTCGATGACGCCCTCGTGCGGTACCAGTCCAGTCCTGACCTGCGCTTCGCCGACCCCGCTCGGAAGGGCGCGCCGGGCCGGTCGGTCGCTACGGTCAACCGCTTCCGGCAGTCGGTCAGCCGGTTCTTCGCGCACGCCGCCCGTCAGTGCTGGGTGCAGGCCGACCCGATGCAGTGGGCGGCGCCGCCGGCCCGGTCGCGGGACCGCCTGCGCGTCGAGCGCACGGCGCTGTCGGCGTCCGCGGCCGGCGCTCTGCTGCAGGCGACCACGACGGCGCCGTCCATCGGGGCCGGCGGAGCGTCGTCCGGTGTGCCGCGTCGCGGACAGCGGGCCGACCAGGCGCTGGCCCAGCGCGACCGGCTCGTGATCGCTCTCCTCCTCGTCCTCGGGCCCAGGGTCTCCGAGCTCGCCCGCGCCGATGTCGCGGACTTCACCCGCGAGCCCGAGGAGACGCGGTGGCGCATCGTCGGCAAGGGCGGCGCTACCCGCACGGTGGCGCTCTCACCGCCCCTGGCGGCGTCCCTGGAGGACTACCTCCGCGACCTCAGGCCCCGCCTCGCGGCACGCCGGCCCGACGACCCCGACGCGCAGCGCGCCCTCCTGCTCACCTGGCGGGGCCGCCGTGTCGACACCCAGACGATCCGTGCCCTCCTGGCGCGCGCCGTCGACCGGATGCCCGTCACATACCGCCGCCCGGCCACGCCGCACGCCCTGCGCCACACGACCGCCACCCTGCTCGTGGCCGAGGGCTGGGACGTCAAGGTGGTCGCCGAGCTGCTCGGCCACCGCTCCATCGCCACCACCGGGGTCTACCTGGACCGCATCGAGGGCGAGCTCGCCGCCGCGATCCGGTCCCACCCGCTCTCGGCCGGGCTCGCCGCGGGCACGAGCGTCGAGGACCGCTGAATCCTATGATCTGGCGAGACGCCAGAGCGAGGTGACCTCCGCGGCGCGGGCAGCGTGAAGGGGGTCGGTGGTGTCGCTCGCTCGCGGATGCCGCGGCCGGGTGTCGGACTTGTCCACCACCCGCAGGCCCGCTGCCTCGATGCCGTCCAGCAGCTCGCCGCGCGTCCTGAGTCCGAGGTGCTCGGCCAGGTCCGACAGGACGAGCCATCCTTCACCTCCCGGTTCGAGGTGCGCGGTAAGCCCGTCCAGGAAGTTGCGGAGCATGCTGCTGCCCGGGTCGTAGACACCTTGCTCGACAGCCGAGGTGGGCCGGGCAGGAAGCCAGGGCGGGTTGCAGACGATGAGGTCCGCGCGCCCTTCGGGAAAGAGGTCGGGGCCCACGACATCGATGCGCCCGGTGTACTGCAGTCGGCGGACATTCTCTCGTGCGCAGGCCAGGGCACGCGGGCTGATGTCGGTGGCAACGACGGGGTCGAAGCCCCGCCGGGCCAGAACGGCGGCGAGCACTCCTGTCCCCGTCCCGAGGTCGAACGCGGCACGGCGACCCCCACGGGCCGCCGGCGCCGGGAGCGCTGCCCGGGCGACGAGGTCGATGTACTCGCCCCTGACCGGGGAGAACACGCCGTAGTGCGGGTAGATGCGAGCGTCGAGGAAGGGAACCTCCACGCCCTTCGTGCGCCACTGATGGGCTCCGATCACGCCCAACAGCTCTGTGAGCGAGATCGCCATCGGCTCGGACGAAGCTCCGTACGCCTCGGTGCACGCCTGGCGCACATCCGGGGCTCTGCGCAGGTTCAGGCTGTAGTCGTCTTCCAACCGGACGAGGAGCATCCCGAGCACGCGGGCACGGTGGCTGCGTGCCCTGCGGTGCAGGTGGAAGGACTCTGCCGGGTTGTCGCCTGGCCGGGACGCCTTCCGGTCGATGCGGCGGCCCAGCGCTTGCAGCAGCTGACGTGCGTTGTGGAAGTCGCCCCGCCACAGCAGGGCGGTTCCTTCGCAGGCCAGACGGTAGGCAGCATCGGCTCTCATCTCGTCGTCCGCGTCGACGACCTGGCGGGGTGGCGGCATCTCGCTCTCGGAGTGCCAGCGGGCGGAACGGAGGGTGTTCGTCTCGGTCCAGTGGATCGTGGACACCACGTGCTCCTCGTGATCGTATGGGCTGCACGGAGAGGCTATCCCCGCCCAGCGCGGTTCATCGGCGCGGGTGACATCAGTGACGAGCCCGACAGTTCGGCGCGCGCTGCCCCAGGCCGCTGGATACCGTGAGCCTCGTGCCGTCACGCCTCACCCGTCTCCGCAACCCTGTCCGACTCCAGATCGACTGGCCGGCCCTGCGCCGCTACGCCACCCGCGGAGCGGTGCTCGCGGCCGCCGTGCCGGTGGCCGCGGCCGCGACCGTGATGGCGCTCGAGCGGTTCCGCCGCCACCAGTACCCCCTGGACGCGGCGTTCCCCACGGCTCCTCCGGCGTCCACCCAGATCGGGGACACGACCGCGACGGTCTACACCTACGGCGCCGATCTGTACGCCGCGATGCTCGATGCCATCCGCGGGGCGGAGCGCGAGATCTTCCTCGAGACGTACATCTGGAAGAACGACGAGGTCGGCCAGGAGTTCAAGCAGGCGCTCGCCGAGGCGTCGGCACGCGGCGTCTCCGTGTACGTCGTCTTCGACGGCTTCGCGAACCTGGTGATCCCCCGGCGCTTCTACGACATGCCCGCCGGGGTGCACGTGCTGCGCTTCCCCGCGATGCGACCCGGGCTCCTCATGCTCGACGTACGCCGCTCGGGCCGGGACCACCGCAAGATCCTCGTGGTCGACGACGAGGTCGCGTTCGTGGGCGGGTACAACATCGGCTCCCTGTACGCCACGCAGTGGCGCGACACGCACCTGCGCCTCTCCGGCCCGTCCGCCTGGGAGCTGCGCAACGCGTTCGTCGACTTCTGGAACCGCTGGCGCGGCCCGCGCCTGCCCGTGCTCCAGGACGTCGGCTCGGTGCTGTGGCTCCCCGGTCTGCGGGCGGCCCGCAACGCGCCCTCGGAGCTGGTCTTCCCCATCCGCGGCATCTATCTCGACGCGATCGACCGAGCGTGCTCGCACGCCTACATCACGCAGGCCTACTTCATCCCCGACGAGGACATCCAGGCGGCCCTCCTGGCCGCCGCGACCCGTGGCGTCGACGTGCGCGTGCTGGTGCCGGAGCGGTCCAACCACGTGGTCGCGGACTGGCTCGCGCGCGGGCACTACTCCACGCTGCTGCGCGGCGGGGTGCGGATCTTCCTCTACCAGGGCGCGATGATCCACGCGAAGACGGCCACGATCGACGGCCGGTGGAGCACGGTCGGCACGGCCAACATCGACCGGCTGAGCCTCACCGGGAACTATGAGATCAACCTCGAGGTGGTCGACGAGGGGCTCGCTGCCCAGCTCGAGGCCGCATTCCGGATGGACGAGTCCAACTCCCGTGAGCTCACGCTCTCCGAGTGGCGGCGCCGCCACCCGCTGTCCAAGGTGGCCGAGCGGCTGATGTCCCCGCTGCGCCCACTCCTCTGACCTGGCGGCTCCGGTCGGTCAGCCGGCGTTGCGCGCGGCGCGTCGAGCGGCGAGCTCGTCACCCTCCGTCGAGGCCGGCTCCTCGTCCTCCAGCGACTCCGTGGGCATCGACGACAGCGTGCCCTCGATGTCGCGCCACACGCGGCCGACGGCGATGCCGAACACGCCCTGCCCGCCCTGCACGAGGTCGACGACCTCGTCCGGAGACGTGCACTCGTACACCGACGCTCCGTCGCTCATGAGCGTGATCTGCGCGAGGTCGTCCACGCCCCGTTCGCGGAGGTGCGTGACGGCGCTGCGGATCTGGTGCAGCGAGACGCCCGTGTCGAGGAGTCGCTTGACGACCTTGAGCACGAGGATGTCGCGGAAGCTGTAGAGGCGGTGCGTCCCGGAACCGGTCGCAGGGCGGATGGAAGGCTCAACCAGCCCCGTACGCGCCCAGTAGTCGAGCTGCCGGTACGTGATGCCGGCGACCCGGCACGCGGTGGTGCCACGGTATCCGGTCGCAGCGTCCTGTTCCGTGAGGTCCTCGCCGAAGAGGAGCCCTTGAGCGCCGTGCGGCACGACGGCACCTGTGGGGACGCTGGCCTCACCACTGCTGTTCACTGTGCCTCCTGGTATGTCGAGTCCACGCTAGGTCGCCCTCAGGGGGTCGTCAACGACGTCGGCTCCGAACGGGACCGCGTGTCGCGCCGTCCGAGGCCGCTCCAGCCCACCCTCGCGCTCAACTCAACTGTCGACCTTGACTTGAAGGTTCTCCGCACACGGTCACCGAGTCGGACCTCGACCTGAGGTCGAGGGTTGTCGTCGGCGTGGCGCGGACGCGGGAGCGACGCCCCCGGGAGTCAAGGGGGTGCATCGTCCGGCCGCCCCCCGTTCGGCGGCGTCCCGGGCTCGTGCGGACCGCCAGGCGCGGTGAAGTCGTTGGCGGTGACGTGGTCGAGAAAGTCCCGGAACCGTTCGACCTCCTGCTGCTGCTCGACGTCGACGACCTCCACGCCGGCGACGGCCACCACCTCCGCCGAGCACAGCACAGGGCTGTCGGTCCGGACGGCCAGGGCGATCGCGTCGGACGCCCTCGAGTCGAGCCGTGTGCCGTTGGACAGGATCAGCTCGGCGAAGAACACCCCACCGTCCAGAGCGACGATCTCGACCTGCTCGAGCTCCACCCCGACGGCGCGCAGCAGGTCGCGCAGCAGGTCGTGCGTCATCGGGCGCGGGGTCACCAGGCCGGCCTGAGCCATCGCGATGGCCGACGCCTCACGTGCCCCGATCACGATCGGGACGGCGAGGTTGGCGGCGGCATCGAGAAGCAGCACGACGATCTCTTGATCGTGCTGCTGCTGGCGCACACCGAGGACCTCGACCGGGACCATCGGTGCGTCGCTCGCCTCGTTGGGGTCCACCGATCCACGGTACGACGGTGGTGCTCCGCACGTCGCCCGGGAGGCCGGCCGATCTCAGACCAGGTCGCCGGAGCCCTGTCGGACCCAGGTCGTGTGCAGCCGGGCGAGCAGCTCGCCGACCTCCACGGCCAGCTCGGCGCCCTGTGCGCGCGCCGAAGGAGTCTGCTGGCTGCGGTACGGCGCCACGAGCTGGTCCACGAGCCCGACGTGCCGATCGGCCGACGCCCGCAACGACCGCAGGTGCCGCGGCTCGATGCCGTGCTCGGCGAGGCGCGCCGCGATGCGCACGACGTCGGGTGCCCCGGCGTCCAGCTGGTTCCCCGCCCGAGCCTGCAGCACGCCCGACGACACGAGCTGCCGCACGAACTCCACCGTGGTGTCCGTCGCCTCGGCGACCGTCTCTGCGGTCCAACGACGCCGCGCGACCTCCGGGGCAGCTCCCTCCTCGGCGAGGCGGGGCACCGGGCCGGGCGCGGGCTCCCCCGCGTCCATCTCGGCGAGGCGCTCCTTGATGACCTTCAGCGGCAGGTATGAGTCCCGCTGCTCCGTCAGGACGAAGCGGAGCCGCTCGACGTCCGCCGGGCTGTACTGGCGGTAACCGGACGGGGTGCGCACCGGGTCGATGAGCCCCTGGTCCTCGAGGAAGCGCAGCTTGGAGTGCGACACCGACGGGAACTGCGGGCCGAGCTGTGCCAGGACGTCGGAGATCCGCATCGTCGCCCTGCGGGAGATCCCCTGCGGCCAGGGCTCGGGCGCCTGCTGGCCCGCCGGCTCCTCGCCGTGCGCGGCCTGCGCCGCCGTCACGAAGCGGGCGCCTGCGGGTCCCGCGGCGCCTGCGGGCTGGCGTGGAACGACATGCGGAACTTGCCGATCTGGACCTCGTCGCCCGTGGCCAACGGGACCGAGTCGATGCGCTCGCGGTTGACGTACGTCCCGTTGAGGGAGCCGATGTCCCGCACCACGAACCGGTCGCCCTCGCGCGCGAACTCGACGTGCTTGCGCGACACCGTCACGTCGTCGAGGAAGATGTCCGCGTGCTCGCTGCGACCGGCCACGGCACGGTCGGAGTCGAGGAGGAACCGCTCGCCCACCGCTCCCGACCCGTACTGCACCACGAGGAGCGCCGAGTGACGCGGGAGCGCCGCCACGGCGGCCGCTTCCTCCGCCGTCAGCGGGATCCGGAACGACTGCTCCTCCGCGGGCGCGCCCACGCGCCCCAGGTGCGCGGTGGTGTCCACACCCGCCTGGTGCGGCGGAAGAGCGCGGGGGTCCGTCATCAGTCCTCCTGTGAGGTCGGGCCGGGTGAGTCGAGCGACGCTGTCACCGACGCGGACCCGATGTTCGGTGCCCACGGATGGCCGGCAGTGCGTCCGACGTGCGCCGTGGTCCGACAAACCTACCCCGTGCATGGCAGGACCGGGAAGCCCGGTAACGGCACGGCGGGCATGCCCGGACACGTCATTCCTGCGACCGTTCCGGCTTCGCGTACTCCGGCTCCTGCGGATCGGTCACCGCGGTGATGGTCACCTCGTCGCGCCGCTCCGTCGTCGCGTCCGCCCCCGCCGTCCGCACGGTGGCGAGCGCGCCGCCGGGGATCTCCAGGGCGCGGTCCACCGTCTCCGGGTCGCCAATCACCGTCCACTCGTACGGGGACTCCAGCGGCGTCCCGTCCACGACGATGCCCGAGTCCTCGTCCCGGAACCAGGTGGACGTCACGAGGCGAACCTCGTTGACCTGGACGACCTCCGCCCCGGCGTTGCGCAGCTCCTCGAGCACGTTGAACAGCTGCGACGCCTTGAGCCCGCCGGACGCGTCCTCGATGGTGACGACCACACCGGGCCCCTGCGCCGGGAGCCGTCCCGAGAGGATGCCCTCGGACTCCGCCCGCTGCTGCGCCAGCTCGAGCGCCGACTGCGCCTGGCCCGAGCCGGACAGCAGCTCGTCGCGGGTGGACTCCAGGCCCGCCACCTCGTCGCCGAGCTGCTCCGCGCGGTCCGTCACCTCGTCCAGCAGCCGTACCAGGTCCTCCTGGCGCGCCGAGGAGAGCTGGTCCGACGCGGACTGCTGCACCTGCACCACGAGCGCGAAGCCCAGCGCGGCGCACAGCACCCCTGCCAGCACCTGCGAGCGGGTCATCCGGGGCCGCAGCGCCGCCCCCAGGCGTCGCCATCCGCTCGGCGCGTCGGCGGGCAGCGGCTCCGGGTCTGCGGGACCGGCAGGGGCGGCCGCCCGGTCGTCTGGGACCTCCTCAGGGGCGGCAACCTTTTCGGGGGCGGGCACCTCCCCCGGCTCGGCGAGCTCCTCCGCGTCGGTGGTGGTCTCGGTACTGGTGGTCTCCGTGCCGGGGACCTCGTCGAGATCAGCCGTGGTCTCCGTGGCCTCGTCGGCGCGCTCGTCACCGCAGACGCCGTCCGGCAGGTCGGCGGGCGCCTCCTGGGCGGGGGCTTCAGGCTCTTCGGTGTCGGTGTCCGCTGCCGGGGCGTCCTCGTCGTCGGGGGCGTCCGACTCGGGCTCCTCCCCCGGGTCCTCGTCGTCGGGCGTGACGTCGTCAGGCTTGGCGCCGGGGGCGGGATCTTCGTCGTCCGCCTCGGCATCCAGCCCGACGTCGACGTCGGGCTCCGCGTGGCCGGTGTCGTCAGGGACGTCCCGACCGTCGTCGTCCGACGCACCCGGACCGGCTCCCGGCTGTGTGCTCATCGGGTGCTCACGCCTTGAAGAGGTGCCGGCGGATCGCGGCCGCGTTGGAGAAGATGCGGATGCCCAGCACCACGACCACGGCCGTCGACAGCTGCGCGCCCACGCCCAGCTGGTCGCCGAGGAAGACGATGAATGCCGCGACCACCACGTTCGACAGGAACGACACCAGGAACACCTTGTCGTCGAACAACCCGTCGAGCCTGGCGCGCAGGCCGCCGAACAACGCGTCCAGTGCGGCGACCACCGCGATCGGCAGGTAGGGCTGCAGCGCCACCGGCACCGTCGGCTGCAGCACCAGGCCTACTATCACGCCGATCACGAGCCCGATCGCAGCGATCATGAGCGTTCCTCCTCGTTGTCCGACGACGAAGTGTCCGGCGATGGGGAGCCCTGCTGCGGGGAGTCCTGGGACCCCGTACCGGACGGTGCTGCGTACCTCAAGGTCTGGTTCCCCACGCCCGGGAGCGAGAGGTCGCTCTGCGGGACCAGGCTCGACTGGATCCCGTAGCGCGACCCCAGCAGCTGCAGGTAGGCAGGAGCGCCGGACCGAGCGTACGCGGTCTGCATGTCGTCGCTGTCACCGATCGCACGGATCACGTACGAGGGCCCGGGCAGGGGCACCAGGTCGACCAGGATCGCGTCGCCGGCGTTGCGGATCGCGGAGAGCGACGTGAGGCGCTGGTCGTCGACCGAGATCGCCTCCGCACCCGACGCCCACAGGGCGTTGACCACCGTCTGCACGTCGGCGTCGCGCACGCGCGCGCTCGGGTCGGGGTCGGACTCCGACTGCGCGCCGTCCCCGTCCGACAGGGTCACGACGATCCCCGGGCCCGTCACCGCGGACGATCCGCTGAGCAGACCGTCCAGCTGCAGGGTCTGCAGCAGCTCCGGGTCCTCGCTCGCCAGCGCGGAGTGCTGCAGGGACTCGACCTGCGCGCTGAGGTCCACCGACTCGCGCTGCAACGACTCGACCGTCCCGCGGCGGTCCACGATCTGGTTCTCCAGCACCTCCCGCGCCGCCGCGACCTCCGACTGCGGGGCGCGGAGCTGACGTGCCGCGGACACCGTCAGCAGGCCGAGCGCGACGGCGAGCAGCACCAGGAGCACCACGCCCGTCGTGCCGCGACGGGACGGCACCCCGGCCTGCTCGGCCGCCGCACGCCGCTCCGCGGCCTCGGCGTACCCGGGGTCGAGCGGCTTCTCCATCACCTCGACCAGCAGCGTCATGGACGCGTCCGGCCGCCGCCCGCCCGGCGGTCGCTCCGGCGCCGTCATGCCTGACCCTCCTGAGAGTCGTCCGCCGCCCTGTCGGCGCTCGCGGCCCCCACGAGGGCGCGCGTCTGGCGGACGTACTGGACGCCCGCGACCCAGTAGAGCCCCACGCCCCACCAGGTGAACGCCCACCCCACGACGTGCGCGACCGCCCCGATCCCGCCCGGCACCATCGCGAGGAGGAGCAGCGGGAACGCGTACAGCAGGGCGAACGTGCCGGCCTTGCCCACGAACGTCACGGGCAGGGTGCCGTACCGGTGCCGAGCGAGCACCGGCATCAGGCTCACCAGCATGAGGTCCCGCGCCACGATCACCACGAGGAGCCAGAGCGGGACGATCTCGCGCCAGGCCAGGCAGATCAGGGTGACGAAGATGAAGAGCCGGTCCGCCGCCGGGTCGAGCATCTGCCCGAGGCGGGTCACCTGGCGCAGGCGGCGCGCCAGCACGCCGTCGAGCCAGTCCGTGAAACCGGAGAACGCCAGCACGGCCAGGGCCCACACGTCCTCGCCCACCACGATCAGCACCGCGAAGACCGGCACCAGGGCCAGGCGCAGCAGACTCACCAGGTTCGGGATCGTGAAGACCCGGCTGCTGATCTCCTGGCCCTCGTGCACGCGCACATCTTACGCAGTGGCCGAACTCACCGGCTCCGGGCCACGCGGCCCGCGCCCCACCCCGTAGGATGGGAAAACCTTCGGAGTTCGTCGTGCCTCCCGCGTTTTCGTGCGACCCCGGTCAGAGAGCCGGGGCAGGTGTGTGTCCGGGACCGAGCGACCGCCTCGCCCTCGTCGGCGACGCAGGACTCCTCCCCCACCGACGAAACGGTTATTGCCTTGAGCAACCCTGACTCCACCCTGCCCATCGAGCAGCCCACCGAGCAGCCCACCGAGGCGCCTGCCCCGACCGGGCCCACGTTCAGCGACCTCGCCCTGCCGCCCGCGCTGCAGGCTGCCGTCGACGACCTCGGCTTCACCACGCCGTCGCCGATCCAGTCCCGCGCCATCCCCGAGCTGCTCGCCGGCCGCGACATCACCGGCGTCGCCCAGACGGGTACCGGCAAGACCGCGGCCTTCGGGATCCCCCTGCTCGCCGCGCTCGACCCGAACTCCTCCGTCGCCGGCGGGCACATCCAGGCCCTCGTGCTCGCCCCCACCCGCGAGCTCGCGATGCAGGTGGCCGAGGCCGTCGAGTCCTTCGCCACCCACCTCCCCGGGGTGCGGGTCACCTCCGTGTACGGCGGCTCCCCCTACCAGCCGCAGCAGCGCGCCCTCCGCGAGGGCGTGCACGTGGTCGTCGGCACCCCCGGCCGCATCATGGACCACCTCGAGCGTGGCTCGATGTCCCTCGACGGCGTCCGCTTCCTCGTGCTCGACGAGGCCGACGAGATGCTGCGCATGGGCTTCGCCGAGGACGTCGAGACGATCTTCGGCCAGGCACCCGCCAAGCGCCAGGTCGCGCTGTTCTCCGCGACCATGCCGCCCGCGATCCGCTCCGTCGCCGAGAAGCACCTGACGAACCCCGTCGCGATCGCCGTCTCTCGCCAGTCCTCCACCGTGTCGACCGTCGAGCAGACCTTCGCCGTCGTGCCGTTCCGGCACAAGATCGGCTCCCTCGTCCGGGTCCTCGCGACCTCCGAGGCCGACGCGACCATCGTCTTCACCCGCACCCGCAAGGACGCCGAGGAGGTGGGCGCCGCCCTGGTGGAGCGCGGCACCTCGGCAGCCACCATCTCCGGCGACGTCGCCCAGAAGGAGCGCGAGAAGATCGTGGAGCGCCTCCGCTCCGGCGCCCTCGACGTCCTCGTCGCCACCGACGTCGCCGCCCGCGGGCTCGACGTCGAGCGCGTCGGCCTCGTCGTCAACTACGACATCCCCCGCGAGGCCGAGGCCTACGTGCACCGCGTCGGCCGCACCGGCCGCGCCGGCCGCACCGGCCGCGCGCTCTCTTTCGTCACCCCGCACGAGCGCGGCAAGCTCAAGCACATCGAGCGCACCATCCGGGCCACCCTCACCGAGGTGGAGA
Source organism: Isoptericola sp. Y541 (assembly GCF_059445465.1). NCBI lineage: Bacteria > Bacillati > Actinomycetota > Actinomycetes > Micrococcales > Promicromonosporaceae > Isoptericola > Isoptericola sp. Y541. Next base: position 228,006 of record NZ_JCAIUJ010000003.1, read on the forward strand.
TCCCCTCGCCGCGCGACGTCTCCGAGCACCGGGCGCGCCGCCTCCTCGACGCCGTCGCCGCCCGCATCGAGGGCGGCCGCCTCGACCTGTACAGCGGGCTCCTGCGCGAGCACGCCAAGTCCCAGGTCGCGACCACCGACACGGACACGGACACGGACGGGGACGGGGACGCCGAGACGACCCCCGCCCCGGCGACCGACCCTGCGATCGGCCAGAACGACGTCCTCCAGGTCGCGGCCGCCCTCCTGGCGCTCGCGGTCGGGGACGACGGCCCCCAGCAGCGCGCCGCGCAGGAGGAGCACGAGCGTGAGCGCGCCGAGGCGAAGGGTGGCCGCACCCGCGAGACCCACCGGGCCGAGCGCACGGAGCGGGACGGCGACCGGACCGGGCGTCACCCCCGGTCCGACCGCGACGACCGTGGCCGCGGCATCCGCCGTCCGGCCGCCGGCACGCGCTACCGGATCTCCGTCGGGCACACGCACGGCGCCCAGCCGCGCGGCATCGTCGGGGCGCTCACGAACGAGGGCGGCCTGTCCGGCGGTGACATCGGCAAGATCGACATCTTCGGCAACTTCTCGCTGGTCGACATCACCCGTCCGCTCGACGACGCGACCATGAACCGGATCGGTCGCGCGCACGTCGCGGGCAAGCCGCTGCGGATCTCGCTGGACCAGGGCGCTCCCGAGCGTCATGCCCCGCGCACCGAGCGGCCCCGCACGGACCGCGACCGTCGGCCGGCCCACTCGATCTGATCGACACGCCTGACACACGACGACGCCCCGCGGCCATCCGGCCGTGGGGCGTCGTCGTGTGCGGGTCGGGTCAGGAGCCCGCAGGGTCGGGCGTCTCCCCGAAGCTGGTCACCAGGGCGCGCAGGCGTCGCGCCTCGGCCATCCCTCGCTCGCCGTCGGCCCGCTGGATCCCCATCACGGCCAGCGTGCCGCCGTCGGCCAGGTCCAGGCGGACCCATGGGTCGTTCGGCCCGAGCCGCACCTCGACGATCTCGGGCCACGCCAGGCGCCGCGAGTAGATGAGGTTGCGCACCCGCAGACCCTCGCGGGTCGGGACGGCGTGCACGCCGCCGAGGCGCCACAGCAGCCACGTCACGGCCAGTGCGAAGACGACGAACGACGCCTTGTTGACCGCGGGCGCACCGAGAGGTCCGCTCGCGGCCAGGCCCACGACGACGCTGCCGACGGCGGTGAAGACCCACACGACCCAGGCCGACACCCTGCCCCACAGCGGCCGGAACGTCCGGAACCGCGCCGCGTCGTGCGGCGCGTCGGTGGGGGTCATGCGCACCACGCTGCCACCGTCAGCACCCGTACGACACCGCAGCAGCACCCGCCGCGGTGCCCCCAGGTGTCACAGCCGGCTGGCGTGGATCGACGTCACGATGATCCCGCGCGCCCCGACCTCGTAGAGCGCGTCCATCACCCGGTTGGTCTCGGCCCGCTTCACCATCGACCGCACCGCCGCCGACTCGCCGTTGTGCAGCGGCGACACCGTGGGCGACTCGAAGCCGGGCGTGACCGCCACGGCGGCGTCGACCAGCTCGATCGGGACGTCGTAGTCCATGAGCACGTACTCGTGGGCGGTGATCACGCCCTGCAGGCGGCGGGTCAGCACCTCGAGACCCGCCGGCTCGGCGACCTCGGTACGGCGGATCAGCACCGCCTCGGAGCGCAGGATCGGCTCGCCGAAGACCTCGAGGCCGGCGGCGCGCAGCGTGGTGCCGGTCTCCACGACGTCGGCGATGAGGTCCGCCACCCCGAGGCGCACCGAGCTCTCCACCGCGCCGTCGAGGTGCACGACCGCCGCGGGCTCGATCCCCCGCTCCTCGAGGTACGAGCGCACCAGCGTGGTGTACGACGACGCCACCCGCTGTCCCGCGATCTGCTCCACCTCGGTCATCGCCCCGGCGGGGGCGGCGAAGCGGAACGTCGAGCCGGCGAACCCGAGCGGCAGCTGCTCGACGGCGTCCGCGCCGGAGTCGAGCAGGAGATCACGCCCCGTGATGCCGACGTCGACGGTGCCGGAGCCCACGTACACCGCGACGTCACGAGGGCGGAGGAAGAAGAACTCCACGTCGTTGTCGGGGTCGGCGAGCACGAGCTCGCGGGAGTCGCGGCGCTGGCGGTAGCCGGCCTCCCGCAGCATGTCGGAGGCCGGGACGGACAAGGAGCCCTTGTTGGGGACGGCGATGCGGAGCACAGCAGGTACCTCGTTCTGATCAGGTCGGGACGCGACGGACGGCAGGGCGCGCGCGGAAGGCCGCGGGACCGCACCAGGTGGTGCGGTTCCCCGGGGCCGGGCGCTCACAGATGCGTGTACACGTCCTCGAGCGTCAGCCCCTTGGCCAGCATGAGCACCTGCAGGTGGTAGAGCAGCTGCGAGATCTCCTCCGCCGCGGCCTCGTGCGTCTCGTGCTCGGCAGCCATCCACACCTCGGCCGCCTCCTCCACGATCTTCTTGCCGATCGCATGCACGCCGGCGTCCAGCTCGGCGACCGTCCCCGACCCTGCGGGACGGGTCGCGGCCTTCTCGGACAGCTCGGCGAACAGGGACTCGAAGGTCTTCACCCGCTCAGCCTAGAGGCCGGACCCCGGCCCCTGGGCTGGGTTCCGGGTTCCGGGATGGTGAGCTGGTGCTATCCCTACGCTTGGCACACTATTTTCTCCTGGAGAGTCCGATGGGTCGTCGAGTCGATCGATTCCGTGGGGTGTCCGACGCCGCCTTCCGGCAGCGCGTCAGTGCGCGTGCCGCCCGGCGAGAGAGCGCAGGGTCGCGATCTCCTCAGCCACGTCCTCCGCCCCGTACACGGCGGAGCCCGCGACGAAGACGTTCGCCCCGGCGTCCGCGGCCCGCTCGATCGTCGAGCGCGATACTCCCCCGTCGACCTGGATCCACACGTCCAGGCCGGACTCCCCGACCGCCTGGCGCGCGCGGCGGATCTTCGGGAGCGTGCCCTCGATGAAGGGCTGCCCGCCGAAGCCCGGCTCCACCGTCATCACGAGGATCATGTCGATCTCGGCCAGCAGGTCGAGGAACGGCTCCACGGGCGTGGCCGGGCGCAGTGCCACACCGGCACGGGCGCCGAGCCGGCGCAGCTCCCGGGCGAGCCGTACCGGCGCCGCGGCCGCCTCCGCGTGGAACGTCACCGACGCCGCGCCCGCCTCCGCGTACGCGGGCGCCCACCGGTCCGGGTCGTCGATCATGAGGTGCGCGTCGAGCGGCACGGGAGAGATCTGCGCGAGCCGCTCGAACACGGGCAGCCCGAGGGTGAGGTTCGGCACGAAGTGGTTGTCCATGACGTCCACGTGGGCGTAGTCCGCGGTGGCGATCGCGCCCAGGTCGCGTTCGAGGTTCGCGAAGTCGGCCGACAGGATGCTTGGGTTGATCAGCGCAGGCATACGGCCCAGCCTAGGCGCGGGAGCCACTACGCTCGCCCCGTGCCACCGCTCCCCTCCCCCGCCGGGTCCGCCGACACGCCGTCCGCGGCGGCCCCCGTCGTGCGCGCCGCCACCGCCGCGGACCTGCCCGCCGTCGCGGCGATCCTCGAGCCCTACGTGACCGGCACCGCCGTCACCTTCGACGAGCTGCCACCGGACACCGTCGTCTGGCGGCAGCACCTCGCCGACCTCGACGCCCGCGGGCTGCCCTTTCTCGTCGCGGAGGTCGAGGGCGAGGTCGTCGGGTACGCCTATGCCTCGCCGTGGCGGCCCAAAGCCGCCTACCGCTACACGGTGGAGAACTCGATCTACCTCGCGCCCGCGGCGCAGGGCCGCGGCCTGGGCACCCGGCTGATGGCGGCCCTCGTCGACGCGTGCGCGCTCGCCGGCGTGCGCCAGGTGGTCGCGGTCGTCGCCGACGACCCGGCTGCGGTGGCTTCGCTCCCCCTGCACCGGCGCTTCGGCTTCGAGGTGGTCGGGGTGCTGCGCGACGTGGGCGTCAAGCACGGCCGCAGCGTGAGCACGACGCTGCTGCAGCTCACGCTCGGCTGAGGGCCGCTCAGCCGGTGCGGCGCAGCAGCGTGAGGTGCATCGCGTCCGTGCCGTGCACGTGCGGCCACAGCTGCACGTCCAGGCCCGCCGCTCCCCCGTCCACCGCCCCGAGGTCGACGTCGGCCCCCGGCACGAGGACGTCGCGCAGCGCGCTGCGGGCGTCGATCCGCTCGGCGTCGTCCCGGCGGCGCAGGACGTCGTCGACGACGAGCCGCGTCTCCGCGAGGTGCGGCGAGCAGGTCACGTAGGCGACCACTCCCCCGGGGCGGACGGCGTCGAGCGCCGAGGCGAGCAGCTCGCGCTGCAGCACGGTCAGCGTGCCGAGGTCGGCGGGCGTGCGCCGCCAGCGCGACTCCGGCCGGCGCCGCAGGGCGCCCAGTCCGGTGCACGGCGCGTCGACGAGCACGCGGTCGAAACCGGCCGCCTCCTCGGCGCCGATCTCCCGCCCGTCGCCCGTGCGCACCTGCTCGACGACGCCCTCGGGAACCGCCCGCAGCGCCCGCTCCACCAGCCGCGTGCGGTGCGGCTGCACCTCGTTCGCGACCAGGGTCGCGCCGCGCTCGGCCGCCAGCGCCGCGAGGAGCGCGGCCTTGCCGCCCGGGCCGGCGCACAGGTCGAGCCAGCGCTCCCCCGTTGCTTTGCTCCCCGCCGCGGCGTCCCCCTCGACCGGGGCCCCGGCGAGCGCGAGGGTGACGAGCTGGGACCCCTCGTCCTGCACCCCTGCGCGGGCGTCCGCGACGGCCGGGAGGGCGGCAGGGTCGCTGCCGCCGGCGAGGACGAGCGCGGTGGGCGCCCAGCGGCCCGGCTCGAGGCGGACGTCGGCCTCCTGCGCCTCCTGCCGCAGCACGTCGGGGCCCGCGAGCCCCGGGCGGGCGACCAGGGTGACGCGGGGGGCGGCGTTGTCGGCGTCGAGCAGGTCGCCGATCTCGTCGGGGCTGCGGCCGTGGCCGGCGAGGGCCTCGCGCAGCGCCCGGGTGATCCACACCGGGTGCGAGCCCACCGTGGCGAGCGCGGTGACAGCGTCGGGAGCCTCGTGCGTCAGCCGCTCGAGCCACTCGTCGAGCGGGGTGCGGCCGACGGCGCGCAGGACGGCGTTGACCATCTGCGCGGGCCCGGCCCCGACCCGGTCCCGGGCGAGGGCGACCGTCTCCGAGACCGCCGCGTGCGGCGGCACGCGCATGCCGAGGAGCTGGTGGGCGCCCAGCCGCAGCACGTCGAGGACCTCGGCGTCGAGCTGGTCGAGCGGACGGCTGACGCACAGGGCGAGGACCGCGTCGTACCGGCCACGCAGGCGCAGGGTCCCATAGGCGAGCTCGGTGGCGAAGGCCGCGTCCCGGCCGGCGATGCGGCGCTGGCTCAGCAGGGGCGGCAGCACGAGGTTGGCGTACGCGTCGGAGCCGTCCACCTGACGCAGGACGTCGTAGGCCGCGTTGCGGGCGGGGTCGGTGCGGCGCCGGCGCTCGCCGGGCGCCTGGGCGCTGCGCTGCGCCTCGCCGCGGGGCCGGGCGGCGCCGCGCTGACGGCCGCGGTCGTCACGTCGCTCGTCGTTCATCGCGCCTCCCCTCCGAGCACGATGTCGCCTGCGGCGGTGAAGAGCCCGCGGGCGCCACGGGCCCAGTCGGCCGCGGCCATGGGCTTCTTGCCCACGGGCTGCACCTGGCCGAGCGCCACGGCGTGGGTGGCGGTGCCGACGAGCACCTCCTTCTTGCCCGCCCGCACCTGGCCTGGCGGGAGGTCGGTGACCTCGGGGCGCGGGGCGACGGGGCCGAGGCCGAGCCGGGCGCCGGGAGCCGCGTCGAAGCCCGGCGTCGGCGGCAGGGCGGTCCACGCCCCGGGGGCGGGGGTCACGGCACGGATGCGGCGGTCGACGGCCAGCGCGGGGTCGTCCCAGCGGACCCGGGCGTCGTCCGTGGTGATCTTGGGGGCGACCGACACGCCGTCCGAGGGCTGCGGCTGAGGGGCGAGCGTGCCGTCCTCGAGCGCGTCGAGGGTCGCGACGAGGAGCTCGGCGCCGCTGGTGGCCAGCCGGCCCAGCAGGTCGCCGGACGTGTCGCGGGGACGGATCGTCTCGGTGGCGGTGCCGAGCACGGGACCCGTGTCCATGCCCTCGTCCAGGAGGAACGTCGTCGCGCCGGTGACCGTGTCGCCGGCCAGGACGGCGCGCTGCACGGGCGCGGCCCCCCGCCAGGCAGGCAGCACGGAGAAGTGCAGGTTGATCCAACCGAGTCGGGGCACCGCGAGCACGTCGGGGCGCAGGAGGTGGCCGTAGGCGACGACGGGGGCGGCGTCGACGTCGAGGTCGAGCAGCCGGGCGAGGAACTCCTCCCCCCGGGGGCGGTCGGTGAGGACGGGGATGCCGGCCTCCTCGGCGGCGACCCGCACGGGGCTCGGCACGAGACGGCGCCCTCGGCCCGCGGGCGCGTCGGCCCGGGTGAGGACGGCGACGACCTCGTGCCGGGAGCCGAGCAGGGCGCGCAGGGAGGGGACGGCGGGTTCGGGGGTTCCGGCGAAGAGCAGACGCACCACCCGATCGTAGTCGGGCGAATAAGTGCTGTGGCCGCGAGCGCCGCGGCCCTAGCCTGCGGGGCATGCCCACCGACCAGCCGGACCCCCTGCCCGACGAACCGACGAGCCTCCCGCCCGCGGAGGTGCCGGGCATCGTCGTCCGCCGTGAGCGACCCGAGGACGTGCCGGCGGTGCTGGAGGTGGTCCGCGCGGCCTTCGGGGACGAGGGCGACACCGTGGCGCGGCTCGTGACGGCGCTGCGCGGCTCGCACGCCTGGCGCGACCTGTCCTTCGTCGCGGTGCGGGACGGCCGCGTGGTCGGACACGTGCTGCTGACCGGGTCGTGGCTGGACGCTCCCCGGCGCCTGGTGGACGTGCTGGTGCTCAGCCCCCTCGCGGTCGCGCCCCAGGAGCAGGGTGCGGGCGTCGGGTCGGCACTGCTCCGGTACGCGCTGGACGCGACGGCGGGGCGGCCCGAGCCGCTGGTCTTCCTGGAGGGGCACCCGGGCTTCTACCCACGGTTCGGGTTCGTGCCCGCGGGCGGGCTGGAGTTCCGTCCGCCCTCCGAGCGGATCCCGGCCGCCGCGTTCCAGGTGCTGGTCCGCGAGCGCCACGAGCCGTGGATGACGGGCGCCCTGGTGTACGCGGACCCGTTCTGGCAGCTGGACTGCGTGGGTCTGCGCGACCCGGACGCCTAGGGCCTGTGGCAGCGATGCGCCGGTCGGCCGGTGCGACCCGGGGGTGAACACTGTGGCCATGGTTCGCCTCCGCGAGTTCACGCTGGACGACGTCGAGGCCCACAACGCGGGCGAGGACGACGAGACGGTTCGCTGGCTCACCGAGGGAGTGGCATCGACCCCGGAAAGCACCGCCCGCTGGATCATGCGATGTCGACGCGTGCATACCGGCGCGGAACCCGGGGAGCGGGCGTACGCGGTGGAGCTCGACGGGCGCCTGGCCGGGATGGTGGCGATGAACCCGGAGCCGGTGGAGGGCTCAGGGCCTGGGGACGTCAACGTCTCCTACGCCGTCCATCCCTGGGCACGGGGCCGCGGCGTCGCGACGCAGGCCGTGCGCCGGGCAGCCGAGATCGCCGATAGGTGCGGCCTGGGGGCCACCCTCCTTGTCCGCGTCGAGCCGGGCAACGGGCCGTCGCTCGCGGTCGTGAACCGGCTGGCTGCGCGGTACGAGGGCGACCTCACCTGCACTGACGGCAGTCGGCTCGCCATCTTCCGCGCGCCGTTGCGCGACGTCGCGCGAGGATGACGCATGGAGCCACCGACGGGGAGCCACCGACGAGCAAGCGGTACGCGGCCGCATGAGGGAGGGCGTTCACGTCAGTCCGCCTGCTCGATGTCACCCATGACATCCGACCAGGCCGTGTCTCCTCATCGAGGCTCGATCAACTCGTGCACTCGTCGCGTGGCATTCATGAGCACCCGCTCTGCTGCTTCCTGTGACGGAACGGCCCCGAGGGCGATGTCGGATGCGACACGGGCACCTACCTGGCTGGTGTCCTCGACGAGCTCCCGGGTGCCCGGGGCCTAGGCCTGGACACGTCCGTGCGTGCGCTGCGTTCGACCGCTGGCGCCCACGAACGCGCCGCCGCAGTGACCTGGGCGCGCCTGGCGCATCATCAACTCCTCCCGGTCACTGATGAGCGCGACGGCGGGGGACGACACCTGAATCAGGCCGTAGGGACTGAAATCCTGGACGGTCTGCTGTGGAGGCTCATAGGCTCACGACGTGGCCGCCACTGGAGCTGCGCTCCTCACCCTCGCCATCGTGCTCTTTTCTGTGGGAGCCCACCCAGCGCTCGTCATCCTGGCGTTGTGGCTAGGCCTCCCACTCCTGGTCGTCGGCCTGGGTGATCGTCCGAGGGGATCGGGCAGGTCCGAACTCTGAAGCACGCCCTCGAAGGCTCGACCGCCACTCGCCGGTCCGGCCCTCCTGAGCCGGGCGGCCCCCGCCCGCGGTGCGCGGGCGGGGACACGCCAGGTCCGGCTCAGGCGAGGGTCAGCCCGCGATGGGGGTGGCGGCCCCGCTGAACGGGTCGAGGGAGATGTACGCCTCCACCGGGTCGCCGTCGTGCACGAGGGACTCGTGGGCGCCGACGTCGTCGAACGCGAAGGCGTACGCGCGGCCGTCGGCCATCTGCGCGTGCACGAGCTTGGCGTACTCGTTGGTGACCGCGTCGGCGTAGAAGCCGGAGTCGTCCGCTTCGGGCTGCTCCGGGTTCGTCAGGAGCGTGGTGCGGTTGAACCCGGCGCACAAGGTCCGGGCGATCGGGCCGACGACCTGGTCGTTGGGTGCGAGCAGGTCCTTGTGGCAGCCGAAGATGCTGTCCGTGGAGGGGCGGGGGAAGGTGGCGACCACCTGGCCGGTCCCGTCGGTGAACTGCATCTCCTCCCCCACGACCCGGCCGGTGTACCGGATGCTCGGGTCCTCGGTGAACGGCGCGACGGTGAGGTCCTGGTCGCGGTACTGCTCCCAGACCCGGTCGACGTAGTCGGCCATGAGGTCCTCCGGCACGGCGCCGATCCCCAGGCCGTGACTCGGGTTGAGCGCGCGCAGGACGCTGCCGTCGGGGGCGCGCTGGACGAGGTTGCCCCAGTCGCCCGGGGCCTGCTCGAGCCGGTCGAAGAACTCGGTGAAGCCGTCGGGGCGGAGCATGCCGGTGCTGGCCGCGCCGCCGTCGCCGCCGCGGACCCCGACCTGGTAGGGGGCGGAGAAGAAGTCGACCTGGGTGCTGTTGATCCACAGGCCGGCGTCGTTGAGGGTGTACTCCGTCCAGCTGAACAGGATGTCCCGGTTGGGGTCGGTGGGGTTCTGCACGGCCGGCTGCACGAGCCGCCCGTCGTTCACGATCTGGAACGTGAGCTTCTCGCCGTAGGAGAAGTACACCCGCCCGGAGAGCTTCGGCAGCTCGATGGTGGCGACCTCGCCCGCGGCGGGTCCGGGGATCGAGGCGTCGGGTGCGGGCTCCGGGACCTCCCCGGCGTCGGGCCACGGGTGGAACCCGCCGGCGGCGTCGGCGTACCCCATCTCACCGGTCTCCAGGTTCTCGCCGATCACGTACAGGTACACCGGACCCCGGTCGGCGTCGTTGGTGACGGTCAGGGGGATGGTGCTCGGGACGGCGGTCGCCGCGGGGCCTGTGGCCGCCACCATGCCGGTGGCGCCCAGGGCTGCGGCGCACAGCGCCGCCCATGCTCGGACGTGCTTGCGCATCTGTCTGTCCTCTCGGTCGCGTCATCGAAACCGTGCGGCACGCCCCACCACCGCGCTGGGTGGGGGCGTCCCGGGGACGCTAGCCACGTCAGGTGACACGTGCAACTAATGTGCGAGGCAACTTATTAGATCGAGTTCCGAGGAGGAGGGCCGACGGGGTGCTGCGGCTACTCCGGAGCGACCTTGAGCCCGAGCACGCGCAGGCCCGCCCGCAGCCGGAGCGTCGAGACGAAGCGCACCGCTCGGAAACCCAGGGCGCGGGCGGCCGCGACGTTGTCCGGGTTGTCGTCGACGAAGACGGCCCGGGCGGGGTCGACGCCGTGCGTGACGGCCAGGTGGCGGAAGATCGCCGGGTCGGGCTTGGCGAGCCCCACCCGCCCGGACACGACGACCTGGTCCATGAGCGCCGTGGCCGGCGCCGCGGGCGCCGCGTGCTCGAACAGCTCCGCCGACCAGTTGGTGAGCCCGACGAGGCGCAGGCCCGCCGCCCGCAGCTCGTCGACGAGGGCGGCCGACCCGGGGACGGGCCCGGTGAGGGTGCCGCGGAAGTTCGCCACGTACGCGTCCAGCAGGGGCCGCAGGTGCGGCCGGTCCGCGAGCGCCGCGCGGGCGTCGGCCCAGCTGCGGCCGGCGTCCTGGGTGTGGTTGAAGGCCGGGAAGTCGATCTCCGCCATCCAGGCGTCCACCTCCCCGCGGGTGCGCCCGGGGAACGCGCCGTACGGGTCCCACTCGACCAGGACGTTCCCGAAGTCGTAGACGACGGTGTCGATCGGCAGGTCGACAGGCACGGCGACAGGCATCTAGAGCATCTCCCTGGGGTCGACCTGGACGCGCACGCTGCCGCCCTCGCGCCGGGCGGAGCGCACCGCCAGCGAGGCACGCAGCTGTGCGGCGAGCTCGGCGCCCCGCGCGAGGGGCACGCGCAGCACGGTCCGCACCTGCGGCTCGAGGGCCGTCGCCGCGCCGCGGCGGCCGTCGGCCCCGTCGGGCAGCTCGACCGGCCCCAGGACGGCGTCCCCGGTGGCGAGGGCGACCCGGCCCACGAGGGCGTCCACGGCGCCCCGGTCGCCGGTGACGGCCGCGACCCGCACCGCCGGCGGGAGGCCGAGCTCGCGCCGCTCCGCGAGCTCACGGTCGGCGAACCCGCCGGGGTCGTAGCGCACGAGCGCGCCCGTCGGCGCGGGGGCGGCGTCCCCCACGAGCAGCACCTGGCCGCCCGCCCGGGCGGGCAGGACGAGGGCGGCGGCGGCCAACCAGCGGTGCAGCGCCTCGGTGGCGGTGGCGAGGCCGGTGCCCGCCGTCGAGACCGCGGCGTCCAGGAGCAGGGCGGCGGCGTACCCGCCGTCCGCGACGGGCTCAGCCCCGGGGGTCGCCACGACGAGCGCGGCCTCGTGCCCGACCCGGTCGAGCACGCCCCCGGGGGCCGACGAGGCGGACACGCGCACCGGCGTGCCGGGGAACGCCCGGCCGAGCTCCTCCGCCGTCCGGTCCGACCCCACGCGCACGGCCCGCAGGTGCGTGTCGCCGCACTCCTCGCACCGCCACCCGGCGGCCAGGCGCCCGCACCAGGCGCACTGGGGTGCGGACCCCCTGCCGGTCATGCCCAGCGGGCCGTGGCACTCGGCACAGCGGGCGGCGGTGCGGCAGCGAGCGCACGCGACGACGGGCAGGTAGCCGGTGCGCGGCACCTGCACGAGCACCGGCCCCCGCGCCAGGCCGTCGCGGGCCGCCCGCCACGCGGCGGTGGGCAGGCGCGCGGCCGCGCCCGGCCCCTCGGCGGCGAGCTCGACCGAGGTGAGCGCGCGCACGCGGGGCGCGCGGGCGCGCAGGACGTCCCGCGGGGCGGCGATCTCCCGCGCCCACCCCGAGGTGAGGAGCGCCTGGGCCTGCACGGTGCGTCCCGGGGAGGCCAGCAGGTAGGCCGCGCCCTCGAGGTCGCTCCGCAGCGCGAGCACCTCGCGGGCGTGCGGGTAGGGCGCGTGCGGCTCCGCGAGGGTGTCCTCGCCGTCCCCCCACAGCACGATCAGCCCGAGGTCGGGCACCGGGGCGAACATCGCGGCGCGCGTGCCGACGACGACGGTGCCCAGCCCGTGGCGCGCGCGTAAGAACGCCCGGTACCGCGGGGCGGGCCCGTCGTCGGCGAGGAGACGCACCACGTCGTCCACGCCCGCGGTCTGGAGGGCGGCGCTCGCGCGCTCCGCGTCCCGGGCGTCCGGCACGACCACCAGCGCGCGCCGGCCCCCGGCCGCCGTGGCGCGCACCGCCTGCGCGACGGCGGCCGCCCAGTGCGGGACGGACGCCGGCTCGTCCCCGTCGGGCGGCGCCAGGCCGGGCAGGGGCGTCCACACCGCGCGCGGGGCCTGCCCGGCGAGCAGGTGGCGGCAGAACGCCTCTCCGCCCGCGTACGGCGCCCATGCCGACGGGGCGGGCTCTCTCGCCGGGGCCTCGCCGTCCTCCCCCGCAGCGGCCGGGGCGTCGGCGGCCGCCGTGGCCTCGGGAGCCTCAGGGGCCGCCGTCTCGGCGCCCGTACCGGCGTCCTTCTCCTCAGGCGTCGCCAGGGCCGCGAGGACCTCCTTCTCCACGCGCGCGTGCCGCGGCGGCACGGCCAGGCGCAGCACGTCCGCGAGGGTGCCGGCGTAACGGTCGGCCACGGCCCGCGCCAGGCGCAGCGCGGGGGCCGAAAGGACCGGGTCCGGCGAGACCACGCGGCGTAGCGGCACGAGCCGCCCCTCGTGGTCCGACGCCTCGACGCGCTCCACGACGTACCCGGCAACCTCCTGCGGCCCGAAGCGGGCCCGCACCCGCACGCCCGGCTGCGCGTCGTCGGACATGGCCTCCGGCACGAGGTAGTCGTACACGCGGTCCAGGTGCGCGGGCTGGAGGTCGAGCACCACCCGGGCGACCGGGAGCTCCTCGGCGATCGGCGCGGCGCCGAGCGCGGGGGCGCGCCGCGACGCGCGGCCCTTCGCCTTGCCGCCCCCGGAACGGGGCGCCGGGACGTCGTCGAGCCCGAGCAGCGCCGGCTGCTCGGGCTCGAGGGTGTCGTTCACGGACCTATCTCATCACGCCCCGCCCACGGCCCGAGTCCTTCCCCAGGCACCCGGGCCGGCGACGCAGGAGGTCAGACCGCCGCCCGCAGCGCATCCACGCGGTCCGTGCCCTCCCAGGTGAACCCGGGCAGGTCGCGGCCGAAGTGGCCGTACGCGGCCGTCGCGGCGTACACGGGGCGCAGCAGGTCCAGGTCCCGGATGATGGCCGCCGGTCGAAGGTCGAAGACCGCCCCGATCGCGGCCGAGATCCGCTCGGTGGGGACGGTCTCGGTGCCGAACGTCTCGACGTACAGGCCCACGGGGTGCGCCTTGCCGATCGCGTAAGCCACCTGGACCTCGCAGCGGCGCGCCAGGCCCGCCGCGACCACGTTCTTCGCGACCCACCGCATGGCGTACGCGGCGGACCGGTCGACCTTCGACGGGTCCTTGCCGGAGAACGCCCCGCCGCCGTGGCGCGCCATGCCGCCGTACGTGTCGACGATGATCTTGCGGCCCGTAAGGCCTGCGTCCCCCTGCGGGCCGCCCACCACGAACTTCCCGGTGGGGTTGACGATGAGGCGGGCGCCCGACGTCTCGATCCCGGTCTCGTCGGCGACCTGCGCCAGCACCGGCGCGATCACCTGGTCCGCGACCTCCCGCTGCAGCTTCTCCTGCACGAGGTCGGCATCGTGCTGCGTCGAGAGCACCACGGTGTCGACCCGCACCGGGCGGTCGCCGTCGTAGCCGATCGTGACCTGCGTCTTGCCGTCCGGCCGCAGGCCCGGCAGCTCGCCGCTGCGCCGCACGGAGGCGAGCCGCTCGGCGAGGCGGTGCGCCGTCCAGACGGGCACCGGCATGAGGGACGGGGTCTCGTCCGTGGCGTAGCCGAACATCAGGCCCTGGTCGCCCGCGCCCTGGGCGTCGAGGGGGTCGCGCTCGATGCCGGGCCCGGACGCGTCGTCGCGCTCCTCCACGCTCTTGTCCACGCCCTGCGCGATGTCGGGCGACTGCTGCCCGATCGACACGGACACGCCGCAGGAGTCGCCGTCGAACCCGATCGCCGAGGACGTGTAGCCGATGCGCCGCACCACCTCGCGCACGATCTGAGGGATCTCGACATACGCGTCCGTCGTGACCTCGCCCGCCACGTGCACCAGCCCGGTGGTGACCATCGTCTCCACGGCGACGCGCGAGCGCGGGTCCTGGGCGAGCAACGCATCGAGGATCGCGTCGGAGATCTGATCGCACACCTTGTCCGGGTGACCCTCGGTCACGGACTCGGACGTGAAGAGGCGCAGGGCTTCGCTCATGGCGCACAGCCTACGGCCAGGAGCGCTCAGCGCCAGGCTTGAAGGCCCGAGATCGTCTCACATCCCGGGTGAATCTCAGATGCTGGGCAGAGTCTTCGCCACGGCGTCCCAGATCGCGTCCGCGACCTCGCGCTTCGAGCCGGATGCCTCGGACACGACGTCACCCTGCCCGTCGAGGATCGTGACGGCGTTGGTCGACGCACCGAACCCCCGGCCGCCGCCCACGGCGTTCACCGCCAGGAGGTCCGCGCCCTTGCGGCGGGCCTTCTGCCGGCCGTGGTCCAGCACGGACCCGGTCGCGTCGCCGGTCTCGGCGGCGAAGCCGACGACGATCTGCCCGGCGCGCAGCCGGTCGTGGGCGAGCTCGGCAAGCACGTCGGGGTTCTCCACCAGGACGATGGGTGCGGGCCCGGTGCCCGGCACCTTCTTGATCTTGGCGTCCGGCACGTCGGTCGGCCGGAAGTCCGCCACCGCGGCCGCCATCACCACGACGTCCGCCGTGCCGGCCGCGCGGCGCACCGCGTCGCGCAGCTGGGCCGTGGTCTCGACCGGCACGACGTCGACGCCCGACCCGCGGGCCTCGGCCGACACGGCGTCGTCGAGGTTCGCCGCGACGAGGATCACGCGCGCGCCACGGGCCCGGGCCGCCTCGGCGAGCGCGGTCCCCTGCCGCCCGGTAGAGCGGTTCCCGATGAAGCGCACCGGGTCGATCGGCTCGCGGGTGCCGCCCGCCGAGACGACGACGTCGCGGCCGGCCAGGTCGCCGGTCGCGACGGAGAGTGCGGGGCCGGACGCAGGGCCGACCGCCGGGTCGGCTGCAGCGCCGTGCGCGACGTCGAGCGCCACGCGGGCGATCTCCTCCGGCTCCGGCAGGCGCCCCGCGCCGGTGTCGGCGCCCGTGAGCCGGCCGCTGGCGGGCTCGATCACGGTCACGCCGCGGTCGCGCAGCGTCGCCACGTTGGCGCGCGTGGCGGGGTGCTCCCACATCTCTGTGTGCATCGCGGGAGCCATGACGACGGGGCAGCGCGCGGTGAGCAGCGTGGAGGTGAGCAGGTCGTCGGCGCGGCCGGCGGCGGCCCGCGCGAGCAGGTCCGCCGTCGCCGGCGCCACCACGACGAGGTCCGCTCCCTGCCCCAGTGCGACGTGCGGCACGTGCTCGACGTCCTCGAAGACCTCGCTCGTCACGGGCTCGCCGGAGAGCGCCTCGAACGTCGGCGCGCCGACGAAGCGCAGCGCGGACGCCGTGGGGACCACGCGGACCGCGTGCCCCGCCTCGCGCAGGAGGCGAAGCAGGAGAACGGCCTTGTACGCGGCGATGCCCCCGCTGACGCCCAGCAGGATCCTCATGGTCAGGCCACCTCGTCGTGGGATCGTCGGGCTGCGGTGCGCCGATCGGCGGGGACGCCGATCGAACGGTGCGTCAGGCGGGGACGATCAGAGGGAGAGCTCGTCGCCGGGCTCGACGACCGGCTCCGCCGAGGCGTCCGGCTTCTCCTCGACGGGCGTGGAGACGAGGAGGCCCTCGTTGATCTCGCGCATCGCGATGGAGAGGGGCTTCTCCTGGTTGCGGGTCTCGACCAGCGGGCCCACGTTCTCCAGCAGGCCCTCGTTGAGCTGGGAGTAGTAGGCGTTGATCTGGCGCGCGCGCTGGGACGCGTACAGCACGAGGCCGTACTTCGAGTCGGTGCGCTGCAGCAGCTCGTCGATGGGCGGGTCGGTGATGCCGATGGGCTGGGCCACGGTTCCGGCCATGGGTCACACTCCAAAGATTCGCGGGGGGAAGTCGGGGTTCAGCAGTCCATCCTACCCGTGGTCACCCCATGACCTGTGGCGCCGCCGACGTCACACCCATCACGCGGGCTAGCTCGTCGGTGGCGCGCGTGACGTCGTCGTTGACGATCGTCAGGTCGAACTCCGCCTCGGCCGCGAGCTCGGTGCGCGCCGTGGCGAGCCGCCGCTCCCGCTCCTCGGCGTCCTCGGTGCCCCGCCCGACGAGGCGCCGCACGAGCTCGTCGAAGCTGGGCGGGGACAGGAAGACGAACCGGGCGGCCAGGCCCGACTCGCGCACCGCGTCGCGCACCTGCCGTGCGCCCTGGAGGTCGATCTCCAGCAGCGTCGGGGTGCGGGCCGCGAGGTGCTCCTCGACAGGCCCCCGCGGGGTCCCGTACCGGTGGCGGCCGTGCACCACCGCCCACTCGAGCATCTCGCCCGTGGCGACCATCCGGTCGAACTCCTCGGGCGAGACGAACAGGTAGTGCACGCCGTTCACCTCCCCGGGGCGCGGCGGCCGCGTCGTCGCGGACACGGACAGCCACACCTGGGGGTAGCGCCCACGGATGTCGGCGGAGACCGTGCCCTTGCCCACGGCCGTGGGCCCGGCGAGCACAGTCAGACAGGCCTGCGGCGCCGTACCCCCGTCCGCGGTGGCAGGACCGGGAACGTCGTGCTGTGCCGGACTGCCGGCGGGCGGTGCGGAAATGTCAGCCAAACCTCTCGATGAGCGCCGAAGCCTGGTGCGGCCCGAGGCCACGGATCCGGCGTGTCTCGGCGATCCCGATCTCCTCCATGATCGCCCTGGCCTTCACCTTACCGACACCGGGGAGCGACTCCAGCAGCGAGACGACCTTGAGCTTGCCCACGACGTCGTCCTTCTTCCCTCGCTCGATCACATCCTTGAGAGAGCCCTGGGAGTACTTGAGACGGTTCTTGATCTCCGCACGCACACGTCTTGCCTCGGCAGCCTTTTCAAGGGCCGCTGCACGCTGTTCCGGGGTGAGAGGGGGGAGTGCCACGCAAGTCACCTACTCTGTCGAGCCGCTTGAAATGGGGAACTGCTCACTCGAAAGTAGCCACGACCTGCGAGGGCGGCAATCGCTAGGCCCCCCGGCCGCAATCTTATCCGGATTCCGACCGGGAGGAATGCGGCATTCAGGTCATGACATCCTCGCAGGTGGCGCCCGGTGACTTCCGTCTCCTCCCGCCCGACGGCGCCGGACGACCCCTCCGACGGGCGGGCTCGCGCGCGGATCCTCAGCTACGCAGCGCCGCGCGGGCGTCCGCGACGGCGGCCGCCGCGGCGGCGCGCAGCGCCCCGGCGTCCGGCCCCGCGGCGAGGACGCCCCGGGAGGACGACGCGAGCACCTGACGCCGTGCGGCGCCGAAGGCGGTCGCGAGCTCTCGCTTGCCCGCCCCCTGCGCGCCCACGCCCGGGGCGAGCAGCGGGCCGTGGACCGCCGTGAGGTTCGTGCCGGTCTCCCGCGCGGCGTCGCCCACCGTGGCGCCCACCACCAGGCCGACCGAGCCCATCGGCAGCCCCTCGGACACGGCGCCCGCGTTGAGCACCGCCGCCTGCGCGGCCACCGAGGCCGCCACGCTCACGCCGTCGGGCCCGACGGCGTGCTGCACCTCGTGGCCCTCCTTGTTGGACGTGAGGCACAGCACGAAGATGCCCCGCCCGGTGCGTGCGGCGAGCTCGGCCGCGGGGGCGAGCGAGCCGAAGCCGAGGTACGGCGAGACCGTCACGGAGTCGCCCGCGAGCGGAGAGCCGTCGGAGAGGAAGGCGTCGGCGTACGCGCCCATGGTCGAGCCGATGTCGCCGCGCTTGGCGTCCACCACCGTCAGCGTGCCCACCGCGCGCGAGGCGGCGATCACGTCCTCCAGCGCCGCGACACCCGCCGAGCCGTGCCGCTCGAAGAACGCGGCCTGCGGCTTGAACGCCGCCACGCGGCCGCCGAGCGCGTCCACCACGCGGAGGCCGAACTCGCGCACGCCGGCGGCGTCGTCGGACAGCCCCCACGCGTCCAGCAGCGACGCGTGCGGGTCGATGCCCACGCACAGCGGGCCGTGGGCGTCCATCGCCGCCGCCAGGCGTGCGCCGAACGGCACGGGACGCGTCGCCGGTCCGGCGGAGCCCGGCCCAGCGCTCACGCGCCCGCCCCCGCCGTGACACCGGCACCTGCACCTGGCACGTCCTCGCCCGCGAGCCGGGCCCGCGTCGCAGCCATGTGCTCCTGCAGGCTCGCGACGTCGAACGGTCCCCCGCGCACCGCCTCGATGCCCTGCACCGCCGCGGCGAGCTGGTCGACCGTGGTGATCATCGGCTTGTCCGCCGCGGTCGTGGCCGCCCGGATCTCGTAGCCGTCGGCGCGCGCGCCCTGGCCCGACGGGGAGTTGACCACCAGGTCCACCGCGCCGTCGGTGATGAGGTCGACGATCGTGGGCTCGCCGTCGGCGCCCCGCCCCTGCGAGAACTTGCGCACCACGGTGCTGCCGATGCCGTTGCGGCGCAGCACCTGCGCGGTGCCGGACGTCGCGAGCACCTCGAAGCCGAGCTCCGCGAGGCGCTTGACCGGGAACACGATGGAGCGCTTGTCGCGGTCGGCCACCGACACGAACACCCGGCCCGCGGTGGGCAGCCCACCGAACGCGGCGGCCTGCGACTTCGCGAACGCGTGCGGGAAGTCCTTGTCGAAGCCCATGACCTCGCCCGTGGAGCGCATCTCCGGGCCGAGCACCGTGTCGACGACCTGCCCCTCGGCGGTGCGGAACCGCTTGAACGGCAGCACGGCCTCCTTCACGGCCAGCGGCGCGCCCAGGTCGAGCGTGCCGCCGTCACCCTCGGCGGGCAGGACGCCCGCGGCGCGCAGGTCCGCGATCGACTCCCCCACCATGACGCGGGCGGCGGCCTTCGCGAGCGAGGTACCCGTCGCCTTGGAGACGAACGGCACCGTGCGGGACGCGCGCGGGTTGGCCTCGAGGACGTAGAGGACGTCGGAGACGAGCGCGTACTGCACGTTGAGCAGGCCGCGCACCCCCACACCCTCGGCGATCGCCTCGGTGGACCGGCGGATGAGCTCGATCTCGGCCTCGGACAGCGATACGGGCGGCAGGACGCACGCCGAGTCACCGGAGTGGATGCCGGCCTCCTCGATGTGCTCCATGACGCCACCGAGGAACAGCTCGGTGCCGTCGTACAGGGCGTCGACGTCGATCTCCATCGCGTCGTCGAGGAACCGGTCGATGAGCAGCGGCGCGGGCAGCAGCTGTCCCGCGCCTGCGGCGGCGGCTGCGCTCTCGTCGAGCGCCCGCTCGACGTACTCGGTGAGCTGCTCGACGGAGTACACGATCTCCATGCCGCGGCCGCCGAGCACGTAGGACGGCCGTACCAGGACGGGGTAGCCGATCGTCTCGGCGACATCGCGGGCCTGGCCGAGGGAGCGGGCCGTGCCGAAGGCGGGCGCGGGCAGGCCGGCGTCGAGCAGGACCTGACCGAAGATGCCGCGGTCCTCCGCGGCATCGATGGCCTCCGGGGAGGTGCCGAGGATCGGCACGCCCGCGTCGGCGAGGCGCTGCGCGAGCGCGAGCGGAGTCTGGCCGCCGAGCTGCACGATGACGCCCTTGATCGGCCCGGCCGCGAGCTCCGCGGCGTAGACCTCGAGGACGTCCTCGAAGGTCAGCGGCTCGAAGTACAGGCGGTCGGAGGTGTCGTAGTCGGTCGAGACCGTCTCCGGGTTGCAGTTGACCATGATGGTCTCGTAGCGCTCGGAGAGGGTCAGCGCCGCGTGCACGCAGGAGTAGTCGAACTCGATCCCCTGGCCGATGCGGTTGGGCCCGGAGCCGAGGATGATGACGGCCTCGCGCTCGCGCGGCGCGACCTCGGTCTCGTCGTCGTACGACGAGTAGTGGTAGGGCGTGCGGGCCGCGAACTCGGCCGCGCAGGTGTCGACCGTCTTGTAGACCGGGCGCACGCCGAGGGCGTGGCGCACCTCGCGGACCGTGGACTCCCCGCCCCGGCCCATGCCCCGCAGGCGCGCGACCTGCACGTCCGACAGGCCGTGGCGCTTGGCGCGGCGCAGCACGTCCTCGGTGAGCGTCGGCGAGGCGGCGACCTCGGCGGCGACCTCGTTCATCAGCAGGATCTGGTCGAGGAACCACGGGTCGATCTTGGTGGCGTCGAAGACGGCCTCGAGCGTGGTGCGGCCCGCGGCGACGGCGCGCAGCGCCTGCTGCACCCCGACCATGCGGTGCTCGGTGGGCCGCTCGATCTCGGCGAGCAGCTGGTCCAGGGCCGCGCCCGAGGGCGCCTCCCCGTCCCAGTGGAAGGCGACGCCGCCCTTGTCGACCGACCGCAGCGCCTTGCCGAGCGCCTCGGTGAAGTTGCGGCCCAGTGCCATCGCCTCGCCCACGGACTTCATGGTGGTGGTGAGCGTCGGGTCGGCGGCCGGGAACTTCTCGAACGCGAACCGGGGCACCTTGACCACGACGTAGTCGAGCGTCGGCTCGAAGCTGGCCGGCGTGACGCGCGTGATGTCGTTCGGGATCTCGTCGAGCGTGTAGCCGACGGCGAGCTTGGCCGCGATCTTCGCGATCGGGAAGCCGGTTGCCTTCGACGCCAGCGCGGAGGAGCGCGAGACGCGCGGGTTCATCTCGATGACGATGATGCGCCCGGTCTCCGGGTCGACGGCGAACTGGATGTTGCAGCCGCCGGTGTCGACGCCCACCTCGCGGATGACGGCGATGCCGATGTCGCGCAGCCGCTGGTACTCGCGGTCGGTGAGGGTCATCGCCGGGGCGACGGTCACCGAGTCGCCGGTGTGCACGCCCACGGGGTCGACGTTCTCGATCGAGCACACGACCACGACGTTGTCGTCCTTGTCGCGCATCAGCTCGAGCTCGTACTCCTTCCAGCCGAGGATGGACTCCTCCAGGAGCACCTCGGTGGTGGGCGAGTAGTGCAGGCCCTGCCCGACGATGCGGCGCAGGCCCGCCTCGTCGTAGGCGATGCCGGAGCCGAGGCCGCCCATGGTGAACGACGGGCGCACGACCATCGGGTAGCCGAGGTCGGCGGCCGCCGCGACGGCCTCCTCGACGGCGTGCACGACGACGGAGCGGGCGGACTCCCCGCCGCACTTGGCCACGACGTCCTTGAACTGCTGGCGGTCCTCGCCCTTCTGGATGGCGGGGATGTTGGCGCCGATGAGCTCGACGTCGTACTTCGCGAGCACGCCGGCCTCGTCCAGGGCGATGGCGGCGTTGAGCGCCGTCTGCCCGCCCAGGGTGGGCAGCAGCGCGTCGGGGCGCTCCTTGGCGATGATCGTGGTGAGCACCTCGGTGGTGATCGGCTCGACGTAGGTGGCGTCGGCGAACTCCGGGTCGGTCATGATCGTCGCCGGGTTGGAGTTCACCAGGACGACGCGCAGGCCCTCCTCCTTGAGCACGCGGCAGGCCTGCGTGCCGGAGTAGTCGAACTCGCAGGCCTGGCCGATGACGATCGGGCCGGAGCCGATGACCAGGACGGAGGAGAGGTCGGAACGGCGGGGCATCAGTTCTCCTTCAGGGCGGCCAGCGCGGACTCCGGCACGGTGACGGGCTCGCGGGTGGTCATGAGCTCGACGAAGCGGTCGAACAGGTAGGCGCTGTCGTGCGGGCCGGCGGCAGCCTCGGGGTGGTACTGCACGGAGAAGGCGGGCACGTCGAGCGCCGTCAGGCCCTCGACCACCTGGTCGTTGAGGCCGACGTGCGAGACGATCACGCGGCCGTAGCGTCGCCCGTCGGAGCGCTCGTCGTCGTACGGCGCGGTGCTCACCGCGTCGGTGGGGGCGTCGACGGCGAACCCGTGGTTGTGCGCCGTGACCTCGACCTTGCTCGTGGTGCGGTCCATCACCGGCTGGTTGATGCCGCGGTGGCCGTAGCCGAGCTTGTAGGTGCCGTAGCCGAGTGCCCGGCCGAACAGCTGGTTGCCGAAGCAGATGCCGAAGAACGGGATCCCGCGGTCCAGCACGCCCCGCAGCAGCTCGATCTCGTGCGTGGCCGAAGACGGGTCCCCGGGGCCGTTGGAGAAGAACACCCCGGCGGGCGAGCCGTCGGCGGGCAGCAGGGCCTCGACGTCCTCGACCGACGCGGACTGGGGCACCACGTGCACCCGCACGCCGCGCTCGGCGAGGCGCGCCGGGGTCATGGCCTTGATGCCGAGGTCGACGGCGACGACGGTCGCGACGGGCTCCCGCCCGGCGAACTCGCCGGCCGGCTCGACGACGTACGGCTCGGTGGTCGTGACCTCGGGCGAGAGGTTCGCCCCGGCCATGGCCGGGGAGGCCTGCACCTCGGCGACGAGCTCGGGCAGCGGGCGCTCGAGCCCGCCCGCCACCAGCGCGTCCCCGGAGAAGATCCCGGCGCGCATGACACCGAGCTCGCGCAGGTGGCGCGTCAGGGCGCGGGTGTCGACCTCGCTGATGCCGACCACGCCCTGGGCGGCGAGCTCGTCCTCGAGCGAGCGGTCCGCGCGCCAGGAGGACACCCGGCGGGCCGGGTCGCGCAGCACGTAGCCGGACACCCAGATCTTGCCGGACTCCCGGTCCTCGTCGTTGACGCCCGTGTTCCCGACGTGCGGGGCGGTCATCACGACGATCTGCCGGTGGTACGACGGGTCGGTCAGCGTCTCCTGGTAGCCGGTCATACCGGTGGAGAAGACGATCTCGCCGAAGGTGACGCCGCGGGCGCCGTACGCGCGGCCGCGGGCGACCGTGCCGTCCTCGAGGACGAGAAGTGCCGCAACGGTGACGTGGGCCGCGGGCGCGGCGTGCGGGCTCGGCGAGGGAGCGGGGCTGGTGAGGGGGCGGTTGGTCACTGCTCGTCCTTCGGTGCGGGAGCGGAGGTCATGAGGTGGCGCACGGCGTCCACGAGCCGGGAGCGGTCGAGCGCGAACCGGGTGCGCAGCCCGGTGGCGAGGTCGGCGGCGGGCACGTCGCCCGTTGCCGGGTCCTCCCAGGTCACGACGACCAGGCCGTCGGCGCCGACGTACTTGCCGGCCATGCCCGGGGCCAGGCCGACGCCGCGCAGGGCGGCGACGGGCGCGAAGACGTCCGGGGCGCCGTCGCGCTCGACCAGCACGCCCGCGTCGTGCACGGAGACGCGCGCGGTGGAGCGGTCGCCGAGGCCGTGCGCGCCGACGCGGGCGAGCCAGTCCCCCGCGAGGGTCGAGGAGACGTACGTCGCCTCCAGGGGGCCGAGGCGCAGCGCGCCGAGGTCCTCGGGGACGGTGGGCGGCACGGGGACCGTGTGCCGGGTGCGGGCGGCGAGCCGGCGTCGTCCGCCGAGGACGACCAGCAGCAGCGCCACGCCGAGGACGACCCAGATCCCGACCGCGACAGGCATCGGCAGGTTCATCGCGCGCCTCCCCGGACGCCGGTCGAGCGTGCGCCGTCCTGAGCCTGTCGAAGGGTCGAGACCACCGGCGCGCCGTCGAGCACGGTGGCGCGCCCGCGCAGGAACGTCGCCACGACGCGGCCCGGCAGCTCGCGGCCCGCGAACGGCGTGTTGCCGCTCGAGGTGGCCTGGGCGGCGCCGTCGACGGTGCGGGTCGCGGCCGGGTCCACCAGCGTGAGGTTGGCCGGCTCGCCGACGGCGATCGGCCGGCCCTGCGCCGTCGGCCCGGAGTCGACGCGGCCGATGCGGGCCGGGTTCGTCGACAGCACCCTTGCGACGTCGGCCCAGGTGAGGCGGCCCGTGTCGACCATCGTGGCCTGCACCACGCTGAGCGCGGTCTCCAGGCCCGTCATGCCGAACGCGGCCGCGCCCCACTCGCAGTCCTTGTCCTCCCGGGTGTGCGGGGCGTGATCGGTGGCGACGATGTCGATCGTGCCGTCGGCCAGGCCCGCGCGCACCGCCTCGACGTCGGCGGCCGTGCGCAGCGGCGGGTTCACCTTGTACGCCGCGTCGTAGGTGCGCGCCAGCTCGTCGGTGAGGATCAGGTGGTGCGGGGTCACCTCCGCGGTGACGTCGATGCCGCGCCCCTTGGCCCAGCGCACGATCTCGACCGAGCCCGCCGTGGACAGGTGGCACACGTGCAGGCGCGAGCCGACGTGCCCGGCGAGCAGCACGTCGCGGGCGATGATCGCCTCCTCCGCGACGGCGGGCCAGCCTGCCAGGCCGATCTCGGCGGAGACGACGCCCTCGTTCATCTGCGCGCCCTCGGTCAGCCGCGGCTCCTGGGCGTGCTGCGCGACGACGCCGTCGAACGCCTTGACGTACTCCAGCGCGCGGCGCATGAGGATCGGGTCGTGCACGCACTTGCCGTCGTCGGAGAAGACCCGGACGCGGGCGGCGGAGTGGGCCATCGCGCCGAGCTCCGCGAGGCGCTCGCCGCCCAGGCCGACGGTCACGGCGCCGACGGGGTGCACATCCACCCAGCCCGCCTCGTGGCCCAGGCGCCACACCTGCTCGACGACGCCCGCGGTGTCCGCGACCGGCGACGTGTTGGCCATGGCGTGCACCGCGGTGAAGCCCCCGACGGCCGCGGCGCGGGTACCGGACGCCACGGTCTCGGCATCCTCGCGGCCCGGCTCGCGCAGGTGGGTGTGCAGGTCGACCAGCCCGGGCAGCAACACCTGGCCCGCGGCGTCGAGCACGACCACGTCTGCCCCGTCGTCGCGAAGGGTCGTCTCGCCGACTCCCCGGATCTCGCGCACGACGCCGTCCGCGAGGACGACGTCCGCCGGGTCGCCGCCGAGGGGACGCGCCCCGCGCAGCACGTAGGTGGTGGTCACAGAGTGGTCCCTTCGGTGGTGCCGGACAGCAGCAGGTAGAGCGCGGCCATGCGCACGGCGACGCCGTTGGCGACCTGCTCGACGATCACCGCCCGGTCGGAGTCCGCCGCCTCGGCGGAGATCTCGAGGCCGCGGTTCATCGGGCCGGGGTGCATGACGATCGAGTGCGCAGGCAGCATGGCGAGGCGCCGGGCGTCGAGCCCGAAGTAGCGCGTGTACTCCAGCGTGCTGGGGAAGAACGAGCCCGCGCCGCCGGACATCCGCTCCCGCTGCACCCGCAGCGTCATCACGGCGTCCGGCTGCCAGTCGGCGAGCGTCGCGTCCAGGTCGTACGACGTTCGGCAGGGCCAGGCCTCGACCCCGACGGGCAGCAGCGTGGGCGGCGCGACGAGCGTGACCTGCGCCCCGAGCGTGTGCAGCAGGCGCACGTTCGCCCGCGCGACCCGCGAGTGCAGCACGTCCCCGACGATCGCGACCTTGAGGTCGGCGAGGTCGGCGCCGACGCTGTCGCCGCCACCGCGGCGCAGCCCGCCACCTCTGCCCGCCAGATGCCGGCGGATCGTGTACGCGTCCAGCAGCGCTTGCGTGGGGTGCATGTGGGTACCGTCGCCGGCGTTCAGCACGGCGGCGTCGAGCCAGCCCGCGTGCGCGAGCTGGTACGGGGCGCCCGACGCCCAGTGGCGCACCACCACGGCGTCCGCCCCCATCGCGTGCAGGGTCAGCGCCGTGTCCTTGAGCGACTCGCCCTTGGAGACGCTGGAGCCCTTCGCCGAGAAGTTGATGACGTCGGCGGACAGGCGCTTGGCGGCCGTCTCGAAGGAGATGCGGGTGCGGGTGGAGTCCTCGAAGAAGAGGTTCACCACCGTGCGCCCCCGCAGCGTCGGGAGCTTCTTGATCTCGCGGGACTGCGTCACCGCCATCTGGGCGGCGGTGTCCAGCAGCTCGATCGCCTCGTCCTTGCCGAGGTCGGCGGTGGAGAGCAGGTGCCTCATCGGTCGCCTCCCGGGGTGGTCGGGACGCCGGCGCCGGGCTCGCGCCCGCTGATCACCACGGCATCAGTGCCGTCGACCTCGGCCAGCAGCACGCCCACGCGCTCGGACTGCGCGGTGGGGAGGTTCTTGCCCACGAAGTCGGGACGGATCGGCAGCTCCCGGTGCCCGCGGTCCACCAGGCAGGCCAGGCGCACCGCCTTCGGCCGGCCGAGGTCGCCGATCGCGTCGAGGGCCGCGCGGATGGTGCGGCCGGAGAACAGGACGTCGTCGACGAGCACGACCGTCTTGCCCTCGATCCCCGCGGCGGGCAGGCGCGTGACGCCGACGGCGCGGGTGGGCTGACGACGCAGGTCGTCGCGGTACATGGTGACGTCGAGCTCGCCGAGGTCCCGCTCGGGGTCGAACGCCGGGTCGATGCTCGCGAGTCGCTGGCCGAGCCGCGTAGCGAGGGTGACCCCGCGGGTGGGGATGCCCAGCAGGACCACGTCCTGGGCTCCCTTGGCGCGCTCCACGATCTCGTGCGCGATCCGGGTCAGGGCGCGGGCGACGTCGCTCGCGCCGAGCACGACGGTCCCTTCGGGGACGGTCGGCTGTTCGGGGGTTCCGGGCATACCGGTGCCAGCATCCACTGGCGACCTCCTTCTCCGCCTCACGGGACGGGCTTAAAGGGTGTCGACTTCTGTCGATGTCGGCGCCCAGCCTAACCCGTCGGCCGCGTCGAGCCGGGGCACCGCCCACGATGCGGCCGCGGCGTGCGTCACACCCCCGAGAATGCCGAACAGGCGGTTGGTCCCGGATTCGGGCGCCTCGCGGCGCCATCGCGGGACCAACCGCCTGTTCGGCGTCAGGGTCGGTCAGACCGGGGTCGGTCAGACCGGGGTCGGTCAGATCAGGAGCGTCGGCTTGATCTCCACGAGCCGGCCCAGCAGCCCGTTGACGAACGACGGCGAGTCGTCGGTCGAGAGCTGGCCGGCGAGGTCGACCGCCTCGTCCACGGCGACGGCGTCGGGGACGTCGTCGTTGTAGAGCAGCTCCCAGGTGCCGATGCGCAGCAGCGCCCGGTCGACCGCGGGCATGCGCTCCACGGTCCAACCCTGCGAGTACGTGGCGAGGAGCTCGTCGATGCGCTCGCTGTGCGCGACAACGCCCTCGACGAGGTCGACCGTGTACTGCGGTACCGCCGCCTCGGTGTGCGGCTCGATCACCCGGTCGGCGACGAGCACCTGCGGGTCGATCCCGCGCTGCTCCGCCTCGAAGAGGATGTCGACGGCGCGCTTGCGCGCCTTGGTGCGTGCGCCCATGTCAGCAGACGCCCGTCAGTCGTTCACTCGGCCCAGGTACGACCCGTCACGCGTGTCGACCTTGACCTTGGTGCCCTGCTCGAGGAACAGCGGGACCTGGATCTCCGCGCCGGTCTCGAGGGTGGCGGGCTTGGTGCCGCCGGTGGACCGGTCGCCCTGCAGGCCGGGCTCCGTGTACGTGATCTCGAGGACCACCGACGACGGCAGCTCGACGTACAGCGGGGTGCCGTCGTTGGAGGCCACCATGATGGTCATGCCCTCGAGCATGTAGTCCTTGGCGTCGCCGACCGTGGCCGCCGGGATCATGATCTGGTCGTACGTGTCGTTGTCCATGAACACGTAGTCCGCGCCGTCCATGTACAGGTACTGGTAGTCGCGGCGGTCCACGTTCGCCGTCTCGATCTTGAGGCCGGCGTTGAAGGTCTTGTCGACCACCTTGCCCGAGAGCACGTTCTTCATCTTCGTGCGGACGAACGCGCCACCCTTGCCCGGCTTGACGTGCTGGAACTCGATGATCGACCACAGCTGACCGTCGATACGGAGCACGGTGCCGTTCTTGATGTCGTTGGTGGTAGCCACGTTCTTGTTCGTCCTCGGGGTCGGGGTCGGGGCGGGGAGTCGACGTTCTGGGCCGCGAGGTTCTGGGACCGCAGAGAGCCCGAGACATCCTACAGCGCGACGAGGAGCTCGTGCCCCACCAGACCGAGGGCGGCGGACCACGCGAGCGAAGCCAGCGTGCCCACGACGAAGCGTTCGCTCGCCACCGGGTGCTCCCGCAGCTCGGGGAACCGGCCGAGGCCCTTCACCGCTACCACGATCGCCACGCCCTCCGGGTAGCCCGCGAGCAGCGTGCCGGTCACGCACAGCCGCTCCAGCAGCCCGATCCAGGTGCCGCCGCGGAGCACGGCCACCGCCTCCGCCGCGAGCTGCGACTCGCGCTCCGCGTGCCGCAGCACCCACGGCACGAGCCAGGCCCCTGCGCCCACGCTCAGCGCCAGGCCGGCGACCCACACCAGGACATCCGTCGCCACCACTGCGAAGCTCATCGGTCGTGCTCCTCCCCCTCGTCGTCGTCGGCCCCGTCGGCCCCGTCGGCACCGGGCCCGTCGTCCGCGCCCGCGGCCCGCAGCAGCCGTGCCGCGAGCGGACGGGCCGCGGCGTCCTCGGCCCACAGGGCGGTCCGCAACCGCTGGCTGACCGCCTGCTCGCTCACGCCGAGCGCCTTCGCGGCCGCACGCTGCGGAGCCGCGGTCCCCGAGTGCGGGACGAGCGTATCGACGGCCTCCCACCCGGCGGCGGAACGACGTGCGACGACGGCGCCCAGCAGGTGCAGCAGGGCCTGCGCGTCCGCGGCGATCGTGGCGTGCGGCTCGTGCTCCGGGCCCGCGACCGCGAGGGGCACGCTCCCCCGCCCTCGCCGTTTCGCACGCTCCACCGCCGCACGCGCCCGCACGAACGCGGGCCCGGATGCGGCCCGGGACACCTCCGGCAGCGGGAGGTCGACCGCACCGAGGCCGATGCCGACGGACCATCCGCCGTCGCGCACGAGGTCGAGGACGAGGTCCACGGCCAGGGCGGAGCCGTCGTCGTCTGCCGCGAGCACCCCCTGGACCTCGTCACCGACGGTGCGGTCGAACGGGAGCACCGTGCCGGGCGCGCCCTCTGCCCGAGCCCCGATCATCGCGAGCACCTCGGGCACGCGGTCCGGGCCGCGGGTGCTGCCTCGTTGGTCCGCCGTCAGCACGATCATGGATAAAGGCTATGTCCTTGTCGCGTCACTCACAAGGCTAACCACTTGAGCAACACTCAACCCTGACGCCCTGACAGGAGTTTCTCTAGCCCTCGAGCTTGTGCACGAGCGCGGACAACGCGAGGCGATAGGAATCGAACCCGAAGCCTGCGACGGTGCCGGTCGCGATCCCGGCGACCACCGAGTAGTGCCGGAACGACTCGCGCGACGCCGGGTTGGACAGGTGCACCTCCACCAGGAGCAGCCCCGACGACGTGACCTGGGCGGCGGCGTCGCGCAGCGCGTAGCTGTAGTGCGTGAACGCCGCGGGGTTGAGCACCACGTGCGACCGGGCGTCGACCGCCTCGTGCAGCCAGCCCACGATCTCGGACTCGTCGTCGGTCTGGCGTACGTCGACCGTCACGCCGAGGTCGCTCCCCCAGACGGCGGCCTCCCGATCGAGATCGGCCATGGACGCATGGCCGTAGATCTCCGGCTCGCGCACGCCGAGCCGACCGAGGTTGGGACCGTTGAGGACGAGGACGTGTGTCATGGCCCCGAGGGTACGGTCACTCCGGCGCGTCCACGAGCAGCCGGCGCGGGCCGGGGCCGGCGTCGCCGAGCGCGTCGTGCGGGTTCGCGAGCACGCATCGGCTCAGGGAGAGGCAACCGCACCCGATGCAGTCCGTGAGGTCGTCCCGCAGCCGCTCCAGCTGCTCGATGCGGGCATCGAGGTCGGTGCGCCACGCGCGCGAGAGCCGCTCCCAGTCCCGGACGTTCGGGGCACGGTCCTCGGGGAGGGTCGCCAGCGCCTCCGCGATGCGCGCGAGGGGGATCCCCACCCGCTGCGACACCCGCACGAACGCCACCCGGCGCAGCACGTCGCGCCGGTAGCGACGCTGGTTGCCCGCGGTGCGCCGGCTGGCGATCAGCCCGCGCCGCTCGTAGAAGTGCAGGGCCGAGACGGCCACCCCGCTCCGGGCCGCCACCTCCCCGACCGTGAGCTCGACGTGGTCCCACGGCACCGTCTCGGGTCCCTGCTCGGGCACCTCGACCACCTCTTTCGTCCCGGGCATTGACCTGAACCGTAGTTCAGGTCCAAGCATGGAGCCATGGATGCGATCCGCCACCACTCCTTCGGCCCGCCCGAGACCCTCGCCCTCGAGCAGGTCCCCGACCCCGCTCCCGGCGCCGGCCAGGTCCTCGTCGCCGCCAGGGCGCACGGCGTGCACCTCATGGACACCGGGCTCCGGCGCGGTGAGGCCTCCGGCCCCCTGCCGGCGCCCACGCTCCCGGCGATCCCGGGCCGTGAGGTCGCGGGGACGGTCGCCGACGTGGGACCGGGCGTGGACCGCTCCTGGGTCGGCGTGCGCGTTGCCGCCCACCTCGGCGCCACCCCGGCCGGCGGCGGCTACGCCCGGATGGCCGTCGTCGGCGAGCAGGCGCTGCACCGGCTGCCCGACGGCCTCGACCTGGCGGACGCCATCGCCATGATCGGCACCGGCCGGATGGCGCTCATGACGCTCGAGGTCGCGCGGATCGGGGCCGACGACGTGGTCGTGGTCACCGCGGCCGCGGGCGGGCTCGGCTCCCTGTTCGTGCAGTCGGCGCTCGACGCCGGCGCACGCGTGCTGGCGCTGGCGGGCGGCCCGCCCAAGGTCCGCGTCGTCCGCGGCATCGTTCCCGACGCGGGCCAGCGGCTCGCCGTCCTCGACTACCGCGGCCCGGACTGGGCGTCGGACGCGCGCGCCGCCCTCCGGCGGCTCGGGTCGGAACACGCGACCGTCGTCCTCGACGGCGTCGGGGGCGACCTCGGCGGGGCCGCGACGGACCTGCTCGGCTCCCGCGGCCGCCTCGTGGTGCACGGCTGGTCCTCCGGGCACCCGAACCCCCGCTCGACGTCGCCCGACATCCAGGTGCCCGACATCCAGGTGCCCGACATCCAGGTGCCCGACATCCAGGTGCTGAACGTCGTCGGCCCCGGCGCCCCCGCCTTCGGCGACGTCCGCACGTACCAGCGGCGTGCGCTGGACCTCGCCGCCGCCGGCGCCTGGCGCGTGCTGACGCACCGCGTGCCGTTCGCCGAGGCGGCGCGGGCGCACCGCGAGCTCGAGGAGCGGCGCACCGTGGGCAAGGTCGTGCTCGGATGACGTCCGGCCCGACGGCCGGCGGGACCGGCGTGCTCGACGCGCGGGCGCAGCGCTGGACGGACCGGCGCGGCCCGACGCCGCCCCTGTGGGCAGGCATCGGGCTCTTCCTCGCGGGCCGCATCCGGCCCACGGGTCACACCTCCCGCTCGGTCACGAATTCCCTCGCCGTCCCGTCGTCGGTGCGGGAGGCTGTCGATGAGAACGCCGTCTCCACGCCGTCTGCATGACAGCACGCACCGCCGCACCGCCGGGCGTCCGCCCGGCAGCACTGTCCTTGCACCGTCCGTCCCAGCACCACTCGTCCCAGGAGCATCGATGACCACACCCTCCATACCCCCCGCTCTCCCCTCGTCCCCGACGACCCCGACGTCCGAGGACGCGGCCGCGTCGCTGCGCACCACCCTCGGGGCCGCCGCGTCCGTGGTCGCGCCCGACGACGACGGCTACGAGGCCGCGCGCACGATCGAGCCGGGCGGGGTCGAGCATCGCCCCGCAGCGATCGTCCGGCCCACCGACGCCGACGCCGTGGCCCGCACCGTGCGTTACGCCCGCGACGCGGGGACCGAGGTCTCCGTCCGCGCCGGCGGGCACTCCGTCTTCGGCCTCGGCTCCGCCGACGGCGCCCTCACCCTCGACCTGCGCGGGCTCGACTCCCTCGACCTCGACGTCGACGGCCGCACCGCGTGGGCCGGCGGCGGGCTCACCGCCGGGGCATACTCGAGAGCCGCGGGCGCCCACGGGCTTGCCACCCCGTTCGGCGACACGGGCGGCGTGGGCATCGGCGGGATCACGCTCGGTGGCGGCGTCGGGCTCCTCGCCCGCTCCCACGGCATGACGATCGACAGCCTGCTCGGCGCCGAGGTGGTCACCGCCGACGGCGAGGTCGTGCTGACGGACGCCGAGCACGACCCCGACCTGTTCTGGGCCCTGCGCGGGGGCGGCGGCAACTTCGGCGTCGTGACCCGGTTCCGGTTCGCGCTCCACGAGGTGTCGCAGGTGGTGGGCGGTGTCCTCATGATGCCGGCCACCCCCGAGAGCGTGGCCGGCGTGGTCGCCGCCGCCGACGCGGCCCCGGCCGGGCTCACCGTGATCACGATGGTCATGACGGCGCCGCCGATGCCGATGATCCCCGCCGAGTGGCACGGGCGCATGATCGTGATGGCCAACGCGTGCTGGTCCGGGCCGCCGGACGCCGCGGACTCGGCCCTCGCGCCGCTGCGCGAGGTCGCGGCCCGCGCCGGCGGCGCCCTCCTCGACGGGCTGCACCCGACTGCGTACGCGAGCCTGTTCGAGGGCGGGCCTCCCAGCGGGACCGCCGTGGCGACCGGACGCACCTTCTTCACCGACGGCGTGGACGAGCCCGCCGCCGCGCACCTGCTGGAGCAGCTCGAGAGCTCCGACGCGATGATGCGCGCCGTGCAGCTGCGCGTGGTCGGCGGCGCGGTCGCCGAGGTCCCCGCCGACGCGACCGCGTACGCGCACCGCGCCGCGCGCGTGCTCGGCAACGTGGCTGCCGTGGGCCCGGACGCGGCGACGGCCCGCGGGTACGCGCCGTGGGTCGACGCGCTCGCCGACCGTCTCCGCGGGGCCGAGGGCGCATACGTGAACTTCGCCCTCGACGGCAGGGGCGACACCGCCCGCGCGGCGTACCCGAACGGCCACTGGGACCGCCTGCGGGACGTGAAGCGGCGCTACGACCCCCAGAACCTGTTCCGCGCGAACGTCAACGTGCCGCCGGCATGACCCGGCGCTCGCCGTGGCGCCGTGCTCAGCGCGCCCGGGCGTCGATCTCGTCGCGCCGTGCGAGCACGAGCCGGTCCACGACGTCGTCGGGCAAGGGCGCGTCGGGCTGGAAGGAGACCGAGCCCTTGGTGGTCCGAAACCCCTGCAGGTCGTCCGCGAGCGCCGCGATCACCTCGGGGCTGAACGGGTAGAGGCCGAGGTGCGTACGCGTGACCATCACGCTCAGCAGCGGGCTGCCCCCGTAGCGCAGGGCGGGCATGCCGTAGCCGCGTCCCTCCTCGAGGTTCGGGACGAGGGCGTGGGCACGCTCATACACGCGTGCCACCGCGTCCCGCTCCGGCGCGGACAGGGTGGCCAGGTAGTCCTCGACGTCTCCCATGGGCCCCATGCTCCTGCGCCACGGGCGCTTGGCAAGCGGGGGGTGTCACGTCGCGGCGCGCCGATTCGTCGGAGGGACAGGGCCGGATCGTCCGGTTCGCGGAAGGATGGGCAGCATGCCACGCACGGATCGCCACCAACGCCGCACCCTTGCCGGACAGGTCGCCGGACGGGTCGCCGGAAATGTCGCCGGCACGGTCGACGTCCCCGACCCTGCAGTCCTCGCCGACCTGCGGCGGGTCGCCTTCGGCGCCGCGTACCGGATGCTGGGCAGCGTGACGGAGTCCGAGGACGTGGCACAGGAGGCCATGCTCCGGGTGGCTCCCACGGGCACGGTGAGCGCGGAGGTGCTGAACGCGCAGGCGTACACGACCACGGTGGCGACCCGGATCGCGCTCGACGTGCTGCGCTCGGCGCGGGTACGGCGGGAGTCGTACGTGGGCGAGTGGGTGCCGGAGCCCCTCGTGGGCGAGCTGGTCGCCGCGGGCTCGCCCGGACGGGAGGCCGCCGCGCACGCGGAGCTCGCCGACGACCTGTCGACGGCGTTCCTCGTGCTGCTCGAGACCCTGACGCCGTCCGAGCGTGCGGCGTTCCTGCTGCACGACGTCTTCGGCTACCCGCACCGTGAGTCGGCTCAGGTGATCGGCACCACCGAGCTGGCGGCGCGCCAGCTCGCGTCCCGCGCGCGGCGCCGGGTCGCTGCGCGGCAGGGGGCACCGGCTGACCGTGCCCAGAAGGACGCCCGTGCCGATCCGCACGCGGCGGAGCTGGTGGAGCGGTTCATCGCCGCCACGGAGGATGGCGACGTGGAGGCGCTGATGGCGCTGCTCGCCGACGACGTGGCCCTCACAGGGGACGGCGGCGGCAAGGTGCCGGCCGGGATGTCGGTGTCGCGCAGGGTCTCCGGCCGCGAGGCGGTGGCACGCCTGCTGTCGGGGTTCGCCAAGCGCGGCGCGCCGGCGCGGCTCGAGGTCGCCATCGTCAACGGCGGGCCGGGGATGATCGCCTACGCCGACGATGTCCTCGGCGGCGGGGTGCTCGGCACGTACGCGCTGCAGGTGTCGGACGGCCAGATCGCACGGATCGACGGGGTGATCAACCCCGACAAGCTGCAGCACCTGGCACCGCTGGCCGACCTGGAGGCCGTGGCGGAGGCGATCAGGGCGTCGGCGCGTCGTCGGCGAGAGCAGGCCTGACGCCGACGGTCACCCTGAGCATGAGGATCAGGCCCGCCAGGACCACCGCGACGATGCCGAGCGTGCCCCAGATCGTCGCGCCGGTGAGCGCGATGACCAGCGTCCAGAGCGACGGCGCGAGGAACGACACGGCGCGACCCGTGGTGGCGTAGAGGCCGAAGATCTCCGACTCTCGCCCGACGGGGGCGACGCGGGCGAGCAGCGACCGGGAGGCGGCCTGGGCGGGGCCGACGAAGCAGGTGAGTGCCAGGCCTGCCCCCCAGAACACCAAGGGGCCCAGCTGGTGCAGCGCCACCACCAGGAGCCCGCACACGACGAGCCCGCCGAGCGACCACACGATCACGGCCCGCGGGCCGAACCGGTCGTCCAGCCGCCCCGCCAGGATGGTGCTCACGCCGGCCAGCAGGTTCGCGGAGATCCCGAAGATCATGACCGCCTGGGCATCGAACCCGAAGGACACGGCGGCGATCACAGCGCCGAAGGTGAACACGGCGGCCAGGCCGTCGCGGTAGACGGCGCTCGCGAGCAGGAACCAGAAGGTCGGTCGTTCCGTGCGGTAGAGGGCGATGATGTCGCGCACCAGCACGACGTACCCGGCGAAGAACCCCACGCGCGGGCGGTCGGCCGCGGGCGGCGCCTCGGGCACGTAGCGGAACAGCGGCCAGGCGAACGCGAGCGCCCACAGCGCGCAGCCGACGGCGATCACCCGGTAGGCGAGGCCGTCGTCGGTGGGCATGCCCCACCAGTCGTACGTGGTGGCCACGACGACCAGGACGAGGGCGACGATCCCACCGAGGTAGCCGAGCCCCCAGCCGAGGCCGGAGACCTTGCCGATCGTGCGCGGCGTCGAGACCTGCACGAGCATCGCGTTGTAGTTCACGCCCGCGATCTCGCTCGCGACGCTGCCGAGCGAGACGAGGGCGGCCCCGAGCACGAACCAGGCCGGGTCGGCGCGGACGGCGAAGAGGCCGAGCATGCTGGCGACGAGCACGAGGGTCGCGCCGCCCAGCCACGCCTTGCGGCGCCCGTCCACGTCCGCACGCTGACCGAGCACCGGGGCGAGCAGCGCGACCAGGATGCCGCCCACCGCGATCCACGCGCCGAGGCCGCTCGTCAGGCCCGCGAGCGCCCGCTCGTGGACCGGGTCGTTCGCGGGGAGCGCGGCGACGGCGGGGTCGAGGAACGCGTCGCTCGTCAGGTACAGCGCGGTGAAGACGAATGTGACGATCACCGTGTTGAAAGGCTGCGTCGCCCAGTCCCACAGGGCCCAGGCACGGACCTGTCGGCGCGGCACCGGTCGCGCGGTTCCTGCGGTGGCGTGCGTGTCGGCGATGCCATCGGTGGTGGCCGCCGGCTCCGGCGCGGCGGGTTGGTCGCTCATGAGCGTGCAGTCTGCCGGACGCGGGTGTCCGGTCGCGACGGCGCGCCCGGCCGTCGCCGCGCGGCTACGATCGCGCCTGTGCACGACGCTACGCCGAACCCCTCCCGGAACCTCTCCCTCCCGGGCACGACGGGGCCCGCCCAGTGGCGACCGGACCGCCTGCTCGGCCCGCCCTTCGAGGAGGCCCCGCTCGGCCCGGCGACGCTGGTCCGTTCGGGTACCCGGCCGTCGTCGGCCCGGTGCGCGGTGATGCACGTGCACGGCTACAACGACTACTTCTTCCAGGACCATCTCGCCGCCGCGGTCGTCGCGGCCGGCGACGCGTTCTACGCCGTCGACCTGCGCCGTGCCGGTCGCTCGCTCCTGGGCGCTGTCCCGGACGTCGGAGCGGACCCGCTACCCCCGCACTACGTGGCGAGCCTGCGCGAGCAGGGCGCCGACCTCACGGCGGCGGCGCGCGCGGTGCGGGCGCTGGAGCCGGGGCTGCCGCTGGTGGTGCACGCCCACTCGACGGGCGGCCTCGCCGCGACCCTCTGGGCACACGCCGTGCGCGACGACCCGACGGACGGGCCCGACCTGCTCGTGCTCGACTCCCCGTTCTTCTCCCTCGACGGGTCCTGGCTGCAGCAGGCCGCCAGGACGGCGGCGCTGCAGGTGCTGGGCCGGCTGCGCCCGCTCGCCGTCGTGAGCGCGAACCCGTCGGTGTACGCCACGTACCAGCATCGCTCGCACGGAGGCCGGTGGTCCTTCGACACCTCTCTGAAGCGACCGGAGGGTCTGCCCGTCCGGGCGGGCTGGCTCCACGCGGTCCGCCAGGCCCAGCTGCGGCTGGCGCGCGGGCTGGCGGTCCCGTGCCCGGTGCTGGTAGCGCGCAGCGACGCCTCCGGGCCCGACAGCCCGGCCAACCCCCGGCTCGACGCCCAGGACACCGTGCTCGACGTCGTGCGGATCGCCGCGCTGACGCCCCGGGTCGGGCGGGACGTGAGCGCACTCGTCGTGCCCGGCGGGGTGCACGACCTGGTGCTGTCCGCCGACGGGCCGCGCACCGCCTACCTCGACGGCGTACGGCGCTGGCTCGACGAGCGCCTCCCGGGCGTGGGCGGGAAGGTGCCCGCATGAGGCCGGCTCCCCCGCATCCCTACCTCGACCCGCGCGGGCCCGACGGCGCCCCCCTCGGAGCGCGCCGGGTGGTCGCCCTCGCGCACCGCGGCTTCTCCCACGGCCACGAGAACCTGGAGAACTCGCTGGCGGCGTTCGCGGCGGCCGTCGACCTGGGGTTCCGCTACGTGGAGACGGACGCGCACGGCACGGCGGACGGGGTCGCGGTCGCCCTGCACGACGTGTCCCTCGACCGCACCACCGACGCCTCGGGACTCGTCGCCGACCTGCCCTGGTCGGTGGTGCGCCGCGCCCGCATCGGCGGCACGGAGCCCGTGCCGCGGCTGGACGACGTGCTCGGCACGTGGCCGGACCTGCGGGTCAACATCGACGTCAAGGAGGCCTCTGGCGTGGCGGCGACGGCCGCGGCGATCGAACGGACCGCGGCGCACGACCGCGTGTGCGTGACGTCGTTCGACGTCCGGCGGCGGCGCGACACCCTGGCCCGCCTGTCCCGCCCCGTCGCGTCGTCGGCCGCCCAGCGCGAGGTGGTGGGGTTCCTCGCGGGGGCGCGCCTGCGCGCGGACGCGCTGGCCCGTCGCGCCCTGCGCGACGTCGACGCGCTGCAGGTCCCCGTCACGGAGGGCCGGCTCCACGTGGTCGACGCCGTCACCGTCGCCGCCGCCCACCGCGCCGGCCGTCAGGTGCACGTGTGGACGATCAACGACCCCGACGAGATGCGCCGCCTGCTCGACCTCGGCGTCGACGGCCTCGTCACCGACCGCGCCGACCTGCTGCGCGACGTCCTGACCGAGCGCGGGGACTGGCCCGGCGAGCCGAGGTAGAGAACCTGGTTCTCTATCTCGGCGTGAGGGAGACCGTGACCCCGGGGTTCCCCGTGGGCGGCTCCTTCGACACCTCGGCGTAGGCGGCCGCGAGCAGCGTCGGGTCGGGACCCTCGAGCCGGGTCGGCTTCGCCACGTCGTCCAGCACGACGAAGCGCAGCAGGTTGCCCCGCGTCTTCTTGTCCCGCTGCATGGCGGCGAGCAGCTTGTCCCAGCGGTCGCCGCGGTAGGTGGTGGGCAGGCCGAGGGACTCGAGGATCGCGCGGTGGCGGTCCACGACGGCGTCGTCGAGCTTGCCGCCCAGGCGGGCCAGCTCAGCCGCGAAGACCATGCCGACGGCCACGGCCGCACCGTGGCGCCACTGGTAGCGCTCGGTGAGCTCGACGGCGTGGCCGAGGGTGTGCCCGTAGTTGAGGATCTCGCGCAGGCCCTGCTCCGTGAGGTCCTCCCCCACCACGCGGGCCTTGACGCGCACCGACCGCTCGATGAGCTCAGCCAGCACGGCCCAGGTCTCCTCGGAAGCGTCCGCGCCCTTCCACTCCCGCAGCTCGTCGGCGTGCGCCTCCACCAGCTCGAGGATCCGCGGGTCGGCGATGAAGCCGGTCTTGACCACCTCGGCCATGCCGGCGACGAGGTCCCAGCGGTCGAGCGACTCCAGCGCGGCCAGGTCGCACAGCACCCCGGCCGGCGGATGGAACGCGCCCACGAGGTTCTTGCCCTCGGCGGTGTTGATGCCGGTCTTGCCGCCCACGGCCGCGTCGACCATGGCCAGCAGCGTGGTGGGCAGGTGCACCACCTTGATGCCGCGCAGCCACGTGGCGGCGACGAAGCCCGCGAGGTCCGTCGTCGCGCCGCCCCCCACGGAGACGATCGCGTCCGACCGCGTGAAGTCGGCCTGGCCGAGCACCTGCCAGCAGAAGGCGGCGACCTGGGCCGTCTTCTGCTCCTCGGCGTCGGGCAGCTCGACGGCGAACGCCTCGTAGCCCTGGGCTACGAGGTCCTCGCGCACCGCGTCGCCCGTGGCCTGCAGCGACGCCGGGTGCATGACGAGCACGCGGCGCACGCCGCCCCCGAGCATGCTCGACAGCTCGCCGAGCAGGTGTCGCCCGACGACGACGTCGTAGGGCTGCTCGCCCCGTACGGTCACCCGGACCGTCATACCTGGACCTCCTGTGCTGGTGGGAATCCCTCGGTGACGCGCGCGTGCACCTGGGCGGCGACCTCGTGCGGAGGACGGTCGTCCGAGAGGACGTGCACCGTAGCCAGCCGCTCGTACGTGGGGCGGCGCTGCTCCATCAGCTCCACCCACCGCGCGCGGGGGTTGCCGACCAGGAGCGGCCGCGCCTGGTTGAAGCCGACCCGGGGCGCGGCGTGCGCGAGGGCCACGTCGAGGAAGACGACGACCCCGCCGCCCGCGACATACCCCTCGAGGGCCCGCTGGATGTGCGCGTCCATCACGGCCCCGCCGCCGAGGGCGAGCACGCCCGGGTGGGAGGCCAGCGCCGTCGTGACGGCCTCGTACTCCAGCTCCCGGAAGCGCGGCTCCCCGTCGTCGACGAAGATCTCCGCCACGGCCTTGCCTGCCACGATCTCGACGTCCGCGTCCGTGTCGCGGAACTCCACCGAGAGCCGCTGCGCGAGGATCCGGCCGACCGTGGTCTTGCCGCTCCCGGGCGGGCCGATGAGGACCGCGGCCGGACCCGCTCCGTGCACGTCGGCCGTCATCGCAGCAGCTCCGGGATGGCCGCGAGGTAGGCCTCGGCATTGCGCCGCACCTCGGCCACCGAGTCCCCGCCGAACTTCTCCACGACGGCCTGTGCCAGCTCGAGCGCGACCATCGCCTCGGCCACGACGGCGGCGGGCGGCACGGCGCAGACGTCGGAGCGCTGGTGGTGCGCGGTGACCGACTCGCCCGTGGCGACGTCGACGGTGGCCAGCGCGCGCGGGACCGTGGAGATGGGCTTCATGGCGGCGCGCACCCGGAGGACCTCGCCGTTCGACATGCCGCCCTCGATGCCGCCGGCCCGGTTGGAGCGCCGGTGGATGTGGCCGTCGTCGCCGCGGTCGATCTCGTCGTGCGCGGCCGAGCCGCGGCGACGCGCGGTGCGGAAGCCGTCCCCGACCTCGACGCCCTTGATCGCCTGGATGCCCATGAGCGCGGCGGCGAGCCGGCCGTCGAGGCGCCGGTCGCCCTGCACGTACGACCCGAGGCCGGTGGGCACGTCGTAGGCGAGCACCTCGACGACGCCGCCGAGGGTGTCGCCGTCCTTGCGGCACTCGTCGATCTCCGCGACCATCGCCGCGCTCGCGGCGGCGTCGAAGCAGCGCACCGGATCGGCGTCCAGCGCCGCGGCGTCGTCCGGGGTGGGGAGGTCGGCGCCCTCGGGCACCTCGACCGGCCCGATCGCCACGACGTGCGACACGAGCCGCACCCCGACCGCCTGCTCGAGGAACCTGGCGGCCGCCACGCCGAGCGCGACGCGCGTGGCCGTCTCACGGGCCGACGCCCGCTCGAGCACCGGGCGGGCGTCGTCGAAGCCGTACTTGCGCATCCCGACCAGGTCAGCGTGACCCGGGCGGGGCCGCGTCAGCGGGCGGTTGCGCGCGATCTCGCGCTCGTCGCCCGTGCCGGCGTCCACCAGGAGCGCGTCGCGCTCGACCGGGTCCGGCGACATCACGTCGATCCACTTGGGCCACTCGGTGTTGCCGATCTCGAACGCCAGCGGTCCGCCCTGCGTCACGCCGTGCCGCAGCCCGGCGAGCACGCGCACGTCGTCCCGCTCGAACGTCATGCGGGCGCCGCGGCCGTATCCCAGCCGCCGGCGCGCCAGCGCCGCCCGGATGTCCGCGGTGACGAGCTCGACCCCCGCGGGCAGCCCCTCCATCACCCCGACCAGCGACGGACCGTGCGACTCCCCCGACGTCATCCAGCGCAGCATGACCCCGATTCTTCCACGGCCGCGCGGCGCGCCGGTCCGGTGGTCACGGTACGGACGGCGCCTCCGTCAGGTCGCGGCCGGTGACGCGGGCGCCGACAGGGCCGCGCCCAGGGCGGCATCCATCGCGCCCACCGGGGCCGTGCGCCCCGTCATGAGGCGCACCTGCTCCGCCGCCTGGTGCAGCAGCAACCGCTCGCCCCCGACGACGGTGCCGCCCGCGGCGGCCCAGGCGGACGTGAGTGCCGTGGGCCGCGGGTCGTAGACGACGTCGAGCAGCACGCCCGCGGGAGCGGCACCGTGCGCGGAGATGGCGGCCGCCACCGGGTCGGCAGCGAAGGCCGGCATCGTGGACACGACGACGTCCGCGTCGAGCAGGGCGCCGAGGGACGCCCGGGCGTCGAGCACCTCGAAGCGCGGGGCGATCCCCATGCGGGCGGCCGCCTCCTGCGGCCCGGCGGCGCGGCCCAGCGAGCGCACGAGCACGCACGGCGTCGTGCAGCCGAGCTCACCGAGCGCCGCGAGCGTGGACGCCGCGGTGGCGCCCCCGCCGAGGACGACGGCGGCCTGCGCGCGGGCGTCGCCACCCCGGCCCTGCGCGGCGAGGCCCTCGCGCAGCGCGGCGACCAGGCCGGGGACGTCGGTGTTCGTGCCCATCAGGGTCACCCCGCGCTGCGCGGGCGCGACCAGCACCGTGTTGACGGCGCCGACGGCGACCGCGAGCGGGTCGACGTGGTCGACCAGCGGGACGATCGCCTGCTTCAGCGGCATCGTCACGCTGAGCCCCGCCCAGCCGAGGTCGAGGCCGCGCACCAGGGCGGGCAGGTCGTCGATCGTCGTGTCGATCGACGAGTACTCCCAGCCATCCAGCCCGAGGGCCTCATAGGCCGCGGTGTGCAGCACGGGCGAGAGCGAGTGCGCGACGGGGTGTCCGAGCACCGCCGCGCGTCGGGAGACGGTCATCTCAGTAGCCGTTCTCCTTCTCCCACTTGCGCAGCTGCGCCACGTACTTCTCGTGCTCCTGGTTGGTCTCCGAGAACTTCGTCTCGCCGGTGTCGAGGTTGACCGTCACCCAGAAGAGCCAGTCCCCGGCGGCCGGGTGCGCCACGGCCTCGATCGACGCCGCGCCCGGGCTCGAGATCGGTGCCGGCGGCAGCCCGGTGCGGGCGTAGAGGGAGTAAGGGTTGTCGAGGTCGTAGTTGTCGTCCCGGGTCAGCTCGGTGCCGGGCTTCCCCAACCCGTAGGCGGTCGACGCGTCGATGCCGAGCGGGACCTCCTGATCGAGGCGGTTCTCGATGGCCCGCGCCATCTTCGGGCGATCCTCGTCATGCTTCGCCTCGCGCTCGACGAGCGACGCCTTGATCAGCGTGGACTCCCAGTCCTCCTTGGCGACCCCCGTCGACTCGAGCTCCTTCGAGGTCTGCGCGACCATGCCCGACAGCAACGACGTGGCGTCGTCGTCCGGCTGCACGCTGTACGTCTTGGGGAACAGCCACCCCTCGGCGTTGCCGTCGGCCTGCTTGGGCAGCCCGATCGAGTCCGGCTTCTTCAGAGCCGCCTGCAGCTCCTTCGCGGTGATGGTCGTCACGGACGCCACCCGATCCACGATCTGGTCGACGGTGTACCCCTCGGGGATGGTCACGTCGGTCTGGAGCTTCTCGTTCTTCACGAGCGCGGCCACGGCATCAGACGCCTTCATCTCCGACAGGAGCTGGTAGGTGCCCGGCTGGATGCCCGCCGCGGCGGGGTTCGCGCCGAAGGCGTCGTTGAAGGCACCGACGCTGGCCACCACGCCGGCATCGTGCAGCGCCGAGCCCATCTGGGCGCCGGTCGCGCCCTCGGGGATCACGACGTCGACGGGGTCGCCGCCCGGGCCGGGGTAGTCCTCCGAGCTCGAGCCGAAGATCGAGAACCCGCCGATGGTCTCGCTCATCTGCCCGTACAACAGGTAGCCGCCGGCCCCGACGATGCCGAGCACCACGACCAGGACCACCGCGGTGCGCTGCCTGCGACGACGCTTGCGTTTGGCCGCGGCCCGCCTGCTGGCGGCCGAGCGGCGCCGCGAGGGTGCCGCGGGCGCCTCCTGCAGGGCGGGATGCTCGAAGAGGTCCGTCACGCCGGGTACTTCTTTCTGACAGGGCCTGTGGTGGGCACGTTGGTCGGGTACTGCTGTCCGGGCGGGTCAGGCGCCCGGCGGCCGCGTCTCGACGAGCTCGCCGGCGCGCTCCCCCGCCGATCGCTCCACGTCGAGTGCAGATTGCAGAATGATAACGGCTGCAGCCTGGTCGATGACAGACCGGTGTGTCTTGGTGGGTCGTCCGGCCGACCGGAGCTGCGCGTGCGCCGTCACCGTCGTCATCCGTTCGTCGACCATACGCACCTCGACGGGCGCGATCGCCGCCGCCAGACGCACGGCGAACTCGCGCGCATCGGCCGTCGCGGCGCCCTCCGCCCCGGACAGATGCCGCGGCAGCCCCACGTAGACGACCGCCGCGAGCCGGTCCTCGACCTCGGCCGCGATCCGCGCGACGTCAGCCGTCACGGCCGGGGCGCCGCCTCCACCCGACCCCGTGCCCTTCGGCACCTCCAGGACGCGCGGCACGGTCTCGACGGGCGTCGCGACCAGGCCGTCCGGGTCCGAACCGGCGAGTCCGACGCGGGCCTTGCCCACGTCGACGCCGAGCCGCGCGCCCCGCGGCACCCCGCGGGGCGCGCCCTGCTCGTGCGTCACGCGCCCGCCACGACCGCGCGGACACCCTCTGCCACGCCCGCCAGCGCACCGGCAAGCGCGCCCGCGTCCGTGCCGCCGCCCTGGGCAAGGTCGGGCTTGCCGCCGCCACCGCCACCGAGGGTCTTGGCCGCGGCCTTCACGAAGTCGCCGGCCCGCAGGCCACGGTCGCGAGCGCCCGCGTTGGTCGCGACGACGACCAACGGGCGACCGCCCGCGACGCCCCCGACCGCGACGACCACCGGCTCCGCGTCGCCGAGGCGGCCGCGCACATCCAGCGCGAGGGCGCGCAGGTCGTCCGCCGACGCCACCTCGCCCGCGTCGTGCGCCACGACACGCGCGTCGCCCACGCGCGGCGCCTCGGCCGCGAGCTTCCCGGCGGAGGCGAGGATCCTGTCCTGACGCAGCCCGGCCAGCTCCT
Organism: Isoptericola sp. Y541; assembly: GCF_059445465.1. Lineage (NCBI taxonomy): Bacteria > Bacillati > Actinomycetota > Actinomycetes > Micrococcales > Promicromonosporaceae > Isoptericola > Isoptericola sp. Y541. Next base: position 271,527 of record NZ_JCAIUJ010000003.1, read on the forward strand.
TCTCCGACTCCTTGAGGCGGGCCAGCAGCGAGCCCACCCGGTCGGTCAGCTCGTCCGGCCGCGCGCCCAGGAGCCCGGTGAGCTGGCCCACCAGCGCGTGCTCCTTGGCCTGGAAGCCGTATGCGCCGTCGCCCACGAGGGCGTCCACGCGCCGCACGCCCGAGCCGATCGACGCCTCGCCGAGCAGGGCGACACGCCCTACCTCGCCGGTGGCCCGCACGTGCGTGCCGCCGCACAGCTCGCGCGACCAGTCGCCGCCGATCGACACCACGCGGACCGTGTTGCCGTACTTCTCGCCGAACAGCGCCATCGCACCCAGCTCGCGGGCCCGATCGAGCGACATCGTGGCGTCGGTGACCTCGAGGTTCTCGGTGAGCCGCGAGTTCACGCGCTCCTCGATCTCGCTGAGCGCGTCCGACGGCACGGGGGTCGGGGACCGGAAGTCGAAGCGCACCCGGCTCGGCGCGTTCTCCGACCCGGCCTGCGTGCGGTCGGGCCCGACCATCTCGTGCAGCGCCTTGTGGATCATGTGCGTGGCCGAGTGCGCGCGGCTGATCGCGACGCGGCGCACGACGTCGATCGTGGCGCTGCCCGGGTCGCCGAGCGCCACCGTGCCCTCCACCAGGCGGCCCCGGTGCACCGACAGGCCCTTGACGGGCCGCTGCACGTCGTCCACCTCGATGGTCGCGCCGCCGTCGAGCACGATCGTGCCCTGGTCGGCGAGCTGGCCGCCCGCCTCGGCGTAGAACGGGGTGCGGTCCAGCACGATCTCCACGTCCGCGGGCGCGGTGGCGGCGGGCGCGGGCACGCCGTCGACGAGCAGCCCGGCCACGGTCACCGCGGACTCCGTGTCCGTGTACCCGAGGAACTTCACCGGCGCGGCGAGCTCCTTGGACAGGGTCTCGTAGGAGCGCAGGTCGGCGTGTCCGGTCTTCTTGGCCAGCGCGTCGGCACGCGCCCGCTGCTTCTGCTCCGCCATGAGGTCGCGGAACGCCTTCTCGTCCACCTGCACGCCCTGCTCGGCCGCCATCTCGAGCGTGAGGTCGATCGGGAAGCCGTAGGTGTCGTGCAGCTGGAAGGCCTCGGCCCCGCCGAGCACCGGGGTGCTGCCGTCCGTCGCCTTCTTGGCGCGGTTCACCGCGGTGTCCAGGATCGTCGTGCCCTGCGCGAGGGTGCGCCGGAAGGCGTCCTCCTCCGCGTACGCGACCTCGCTGATGCGCCCGAACTCGGCCTCGAGCTCCGGGTAGGAGGCCTTCATCGCGTCCTTCGACGCGGGCAGCAGGGACGGCAGCGCGACGTCGTCGACGCCGAGCAGGCGCATGGAGCGCACCCCGCGACGGATCAGGCGGCGCAGCACGTAGCCACGCCCCTCGTTCGACGGCTTGACCCCGTCGCCGATGACCATGAGCGCCGACCGGACGTGGTCGGCGACGACGCGCATGCGCACGTCGTCCTCGGCCGAGTCGACACCGCCGGCGCCGTAGCGCTTGCCGGTCATCTCCTCCACGCGGGCGATGACGGGGTAGACCTCGTCGATCTCGAAGAGGTTCTCCTTGCCCTGCAGCAGGTAGGCGATGCGCTCGAGGCCCGCGCCGGTGTCGATGCTCTTGTGCTCGAGCTCGCCCAGAAGCGGGTAGCTCTTGCCCGGCCCCTCGCCCCGAACGAACTCGTCGAAGACGAGGTTCCAGATCTCCAGGTAGCGGTCGCCGCCCGGGTCGACGTCGCCGCCGACGGCGTCGGGGCCGTAGGCGGGGCCACGGTCGTAGTGCCACTCCGCGCACGGCCCGGCGGGGCCCGGCTGGCCGGTGTCCCAGAAGTTCTCCTCGCGCGGCAGGCGCACGATGTGCTTCGGGTCCAGGCCGACGCCTCGGGTCAGCGCCTCGTACGCCTCGGTGTCCTGCTCCCAGATGGTGACCCACAGGCGGTCGCCGTCAAGCCCGTAGCCGCCCTTGTCCTGCGCCGACGTCAGCAGCTCCCACGCGAAGTCGATCGCCTCGCGCTTGAAGTAGTCGCCGAACGAGAAGTTGCCGTTCATCTGGAAGAACGTGCCGTGGCGCGTGGTGCGACCCACGTTCTCGATGTCGTTGGTGCGGAGGCACTTCTGCACGCTCGTCGCCCGCGGCCACGGGGCCGGCTCGGTGCCGAGGATGTACGGGATGAAGGGCACCATGCCGGCGATCGTGAAGAGGATCGACGGGTCCGGCGAGACCAGGGGGGCGCTCGGCACGATCGCGTGTCCCTTGGACTCGAAGTAGTCGAGCCAACGCTTACGGATCTCGGCGGTACGCATGATGTCCTTCGATGGTGTCGAGCCGTCGTGGCGGATGACAAGAGCGGCGGCCGGCCACCGGGGCGGTGGGCCGGCCCCTATTCTCCCGCCGGTCGGGCGATGGTCGGAACGGGATTTCTCAGAACGAGTAGCCGAGCTCGGCCTCGTCGGCGGCGATCTCGGCCTCCGGGTCGGCCGCCTCGGCCGCGTGCCGGGCGTGGCCCGGGCCGCGGCGCAGGTCGCGCGGGCCCAGCCCGCTCGCCCGCACGTCCTCGGGATCGGGCTGGCCCTCCGCGAGCAACGCCGCCGTGAGCTCGGCTTCCCGGGCCGTCCGTGCCTCAGTGAACTCGCGCCGGAACGTGCCCATGAAGCTCTCGGCACGCCGGCCGGCGTCCTGCGCCGCGCGCTCGGCCCGGTCCACCACGGCCGCGGGCGCGTACTGCGCCACGAGCTTGCGCCCCTGCCGGATCACGACCACCGTCACCGCGACGCCCACTCCGACCCAGAACAGCCGGCGCATCAGCGGGCCGCCTTCGACGACTGAGCACCGTCCCGGCCGGCGGAGCGCGAGGCTCGCGTGAACGCCTGGCGCACCCCGTAGGAGAACGCGGCGACCTTCACCAGCGGGCGCCCGAGCGTCGAGGCGTAGAGGCCCGCGAGGGCGGACACGTTCTCGCTCACCTGGGCGACGGACGTGGTGATGGTGTCGACCTTGACCAGCTGGTCGTTGGTGGACGCCACCGTGGTGGCCGCTTCGTCGAGGATCGGCACAGAGTGCTCCGTGACCTCGCGGATGGACCGCGTCGCCTCGTCGAGCACCCGGCCGAGCTTCACGAGCGGAATCGCGAGCAGGCCCACGAGCAGCACGAACGCGACGGCCGCGATGAGCCCGGCCACGTCACCCATCGACATCAGATCTCTCCTCGCACAGGCGTCAGACGGTCGGTCGTCACCCTATCCCGGGACGCCTCTTCGGGACGCTGCCGGGGGCTGCCATGGAACGGCCGGACGCCCCGCCCCCCGCAGAGCGGGTGACGGGGCGTCCGGTACTGCGTACGCGGGTCAGCGCGCGTAGAACTCGACCACGAGCTGCACCTCACAGGTCACGGGGACCTCGGCGCGCTTCGGCTTGCGGGTCAGCGTGGCCGACAGCTTCTCGTGGTTGACCTCGAGGTAGCCCGGCACGGCCGGCAGGACGTCGCGGTGCGCACCGGCTGCGGCGACCTGGAACGGCGTGGTGGCCTGCGACTTCGCCTTGACCTGGACCGTCTGTCCCGGCTTCACGCGGAAGGAGGGGCGGTCGACGATCTTGCCGTCCACGAGGATGTGACGGTGGGTCACGGCCTGGCGGGCCTGCAGGATGGTGCGACCGAACCCGGCGCGCAGCACGAGCGCGTCCAGGCGGGTCTCGAGGTCCTCGACCATGACCTCACCGGTCAGGCCCGGGTGCTTACGGGCGTCCTCGTAGATCTTGAGGAGCTGCTTCTCGCGCAGCATGTACTGGGCGCGCAGCCGCTGCTTCTCGCGGAGGCGGACCGCGTAGTCCGACTCGGTGCGACGGCGGGCGCGGCCGTGCTCACCCGGGGGGTACGGACGCTTCTCGAAGTGGCGGACGGCCTTGGGGGTCAGCGCGAGGCCGAGCTTGCGGCTCAGGCGGACCTGGCGGCGCGACTTGGTGACGGAGCTCAATGTACTTCCTGTCCTGTGGTGATGGATGAGGTCACACCCGGTTCCCACCCCGGAGGGAGGTCGGGTGCGGGACCAGCCGATGGAGCTTCCCGCACCGGAGTGACGGGGTGCTCACGGGGCCGAGGTCCCAGGCGGTCGCCGAGACGGCAACCGCAGCATCCTATCGCATCCCCGGGGCGTCAGACGGCCGCCCGCCACCGCGCACCCCTTGCCCCGCTGCACCTCCCGGCGGTTGACTGGGCGGGCCGGCGCTGCCGGCGCTCACGCGTTGCGACGAAGGAGTCCCGCACGATGTCTGCGTCTACCACACTCTCGCCCCGCTCGGCCGAGGTCGTCCGCGCCACCCTCCCGGCGGTCGAGGCAACCATCGACGACATCACGACGATCTTCTACCGGACGCTGCTCGACGCGCACCCGGAGCTGCGGGGGCCGATGTTCGCCCCCGCACGGCTGGAGGACGGCACACAACAGCGGGCGCTGGCCGCGGCGATCGTCGCCTGTGCCGCGCTGCTCGTCGCGGACACGCAGGAGGACCCGCGCGAGGTCCTCGCCCCCGCGGCACGCCGACACCGTGTCCTCGGCGTGACGCCGGCGCAGTACGACGTGGTGCACGAGCACCTCTTCGCGGCGATCGTCGAGGTGCTCGGCGACGCCGTGACGCCCGAGGTCGCCGCGGCGTGGGACGAGGTCTACCGGACGATGGCGAGCACCCTCGTCGAGCTCGAGGCCCGCTGACCCCTCGGGCGCCACCGGACCGGCCTCGAGGGCCTCAGGTGCCGCCCAGGATCTCCCGGATGCGGGCGAGGCGGTCGGTCACCTGCTTCTCGAAGCCCCGGTCGCTCGGCTCGTAGTAGCGCCGGCCCTCGAGCTCGTCGGGCAGGTACTGCTGCGCGGCGACGGCGTGCGGGGCGTCGTGGGCGTAGCGATAGCCCGCGCCGTGCCCGAGCGGCTCGGCCCCCGCGTAGTGCGAGTCGCGCAGGTGGGCCGGGACCACGCCGACCTTCCCGGCGCGCACGTCCGCGAGCGCCGCGTCGATGCCCGCGTAAGCACGGTTCGACTTCGGGGCGGTCGCGAGGTGCACCACCGCCTCCGCGAGGACGATCCGCCCCTCGGGCATGCCGATGAGCTGGACGGCCTGGGCCGCGGCGACGGCCGTCTGCAGCGCGGACGGGTCGGCCATGCCGACGTCCTCGGCGGCGGAGATGACCAGGCGCCGCGCGATGAACCGCGGGTCCTCCCCCGCGGCCACCATGCGGGCCAGGTAGTGCAGCGAGGCGTCGACGTCCGACCCGCGGATCGACTTGATGAACGCGGAGATGACGTCGTAGTGCTGGTCGCCGTCGCGGTCGTACCGCACGGCGGCGACGTCCACGGCGCGCTCGACGGTCTCCAGGTCCACGGGGACGGCCGCTTCCGCCGCCTTCCCGTTGCCGGCGTCCGCGAGCGCCGCGCCCGCGGCGGCCTCGAGGATGGTCAGCGCCTTGCGGGCGTCGCCGCCGGCCATCCGTACGAGCTGGTCCTCGGCGTCGTCGGCGAGCACGACCGCGCCGCCGAGGCCGCGCTCGTCCTCGACGGCGCGGCGCACGAGGGTGCGCACGTCGTCGGCCGTGAGTGGCTTGAGGGTGAGCAGCAACGACCGGCTCAGCAGCGGGGAGTTGACGGAGAACGACGGGTTCTCCGTGGTGGCCGCGACCAGCGTGACCCATCGGTTCTCGACGCTGGGCAACAGCGCGTCCTGCTGCGTCTTGGAGAACCGGTGCACCTCGTCGATGAACAGGACCGTCTCCTCGCCGCCGGCGACGAGCCGCCGGCGGGCATCCTCGATCACCTGCCGGACGTCCTTGACCCCCGCCGTCACCGCGGAGAGCTCGACGAAACGGCGCCCCGAGACCGTGGCGACCAGATACGCGAGGGTGGTCTTGCCGACGCCGGGCGGCCCCCACAGGATCACCGAGCCGGGAGCCGCGCGGCGCGCCGACTCGTCGTCGGGCTCCACGAGCCGGCGCAGGGGCGACCCTGGCACGAGGAGGTGGCCCTGGCCGGCGACCTCGTCGAGCGTCGCCGGCCGCATCCGCACCGCCAGGGGGGCGCTCGGGCCGGAGCGGGCGCTCGCCGGCGTGCCGCGGGCGCCGGTGAGCGCGGAGTCGAACAGGTCCATGCGCCCCAGCCTACGGAGCGCCGCCCACGCGGCGGCCCGGCTCAGGGCCGGGGGGCTGTGACGTAGCGCTCGACCGTCGGCCCGAGCCAGGCCACGAGCTCCTCGCGGGACATCTCGGCGGCCGGGCCGAACCGCAGCACATACCGCAGGAGTGCCATGCCGAGGATCTGGGAGGCCACCAGCGTGGCGCGGCGGGGTGCGTCCGCGGGGTCCGGACCGAATCGCTCGACGGCGGGCACGAGCTGGGCCCGGAAGACGTCGCGCATCCGTTCAGCACCGGCGGGATGGGTGATGCCCACGCGCAGGAGGGTCACGAGGACCGTGTCCCGCTCCCACAGGTCCAGGAAGTGCTCCACGATCGTGGCACCGAGGGCGTCCGGGGCGATCGCGGCCGCGTCCGGGATGCCGAGCTCCACGTCGACGACGCGGGTGAAGAGCTCCTCCTTGGACCCGAAGTACCGCATCACCATCGACGGGTCGATCCCCGCCTGCGCGGCGACGGCGCGCACCGTGGCGCGCTCGTAGCCGTCCTCGGCGAATCGCTCGCGGGCGGCGGCGAGGATCGCGGCGCGGGTGGTGTCCGACCGTCGCGGCCGGTGGTTCTCAGCCATGCCAACGACTGTAGGCCAACATCTGTTGACCCGCCGCCACGACCCGCCTATCGTCGAATTGCCAACAGTTGTTGGCATCAAGGACGGAGGGACACGATGAACGCGGAGACGCACGCGGACGTGATGGTCGTCGGGGCCGGCCCGACCGGGCTGCTGCTCGCCGGCGACCTGGCCACGGCCGGGGCGCGGGTCACGGTGCTCGAGAAGCGGCCGCCCGGCCTGAGCAACCTGACCCGCGCGTTCGCGGTGCACGCCCGCACCCTCGAGACCCTGGACGCGCGCGGCCTCGCCGACGAGCTCCTGACCACGGGACAGCCGGTGCCCCGGGTGCAGCTGTTCCAGCGGGTCGCCGTCCCCCTGGACTCGCTGCCCGGTCGCTTCCCGTTCGTGCTGGTCACCCCGCAGTACGAGGTCGAGCGGCTCCTGCGACGGCGCGCCGAGGCAGCCGGGGTGACGTTCCGGCACGGCATCCGCGTGACCGCGGTGGCCCAGGACGCCGACGGCGTGACCGTCACCGCCGAGCCGGACGACGGCGACCCGCGGGCCGCAGTGCGGCTGCGCGCCCCCTGGCTGGTCGGCACGGACGGCGTGCGGTCGACGGTGCGCGACGCCGTCGGCATCCCGTTCCCCGGCGAGACCGTCATCCGCGCGATGATCCTGGCCGACGTCCGGCTGGCCAGGCCGCCCGCGAACGTGCTGTCAGTGGCCGCCGCGAACGACGTGCTGGGCTTCCTCGCCCCCTTCGGCGGTGACTGGTACCGCTTCATCGGCTGGGACGGCGAGCGCGACCTCGACGAGCCGGTCACCCTCGACGAGGTGCGGGCGGTCGCCCGGACGACCCTCGGCGACGACCACGGGATGCACGACCTGCGGTTCGCCACCCGATTCTCCGCGGACGAGCGGCAGGCCCCCACCTACCGATCGGGGCGCGTCCTGCTCGCCGGGGACGCCGCCCACTCGCACAGCCCTGCCGGCGGGCTCGGCATGAACACCGGGCTGCAGGACGCCGCCAACCTCTCCTGGCGGCTGGCGGCGGTAGTCGGCGGCGCTGACCCGGCGGTCCTCGACGGGTACGAGGCCGACCGGCACCCCGTCGGGGCGCAGGTGCTGCGCGCGAGCGGCACGATCCTGCGCCTCGCCGTGCGGCCCGGCCGCGCGGTGGCGACGGCCCGCGAGGTCGTGGCGAGCGTCGTCGCCCGCCTGCCGGCCGTGCGCCGCCGCGCCGCGCTGCTGATCTCCGCCCTCGGCGTCCGCTATACCCGCCCGCGCGGGGCGCACCGCCTCGTCGGCCACCGCGTGCCCGACCTGCCGCTGGCGCCCGGGCCGCACGGGACGCGGCTCGCGGAGGCGCTGCGGGCCGGCCGCTTCGTGCTGGTGCAGCCCAACTCCGGCGCGGCGGCCCCGGTGGCGCCGGAGCCCGCGGAAGCGGGCCTCGGCGCACGGGTGGTCGTGCGCCGCGCCGACCACAACGGCAGCACCCTCCTGGTACGCCCCGACGGATATCTCGCGGCAGCGGTGACCGGGGCGAGCGCCAGACCGCCGAGGGCGAGCGTCACTCCTGAGGGGCCCGGGGGTCGACGTCCACCCCGGCCTCCTTGCGCTGCTCCGGCGTGATCGGCGCGGGCGCGTCGGTCAGCGGGTCGTAGCCGCCGCCGGACTTCGGGAACGCGATGACGTCGCGGATCGACGGGGACTTCGTCAGCAGCGCGACGATGCGGTCCCAGCCGAAGGCGATGCCGCCGTGCGGCGGGGCGCCGAACTTGAAGGCGTCGAGCAGGAAGCCGAACTTCTCCTGCGCCTCCGCTGGCCCGATCCCCATGACGTCGAAGACCCGCTCCTGCACGTCGCGGCGGTGGATACGGATCGAGCCGCCGCCGATCTCGTTGCCGTTGCACACGATGTCGTAGGCGTACGCCAGCGCGTTGCCCGGGTCCTGCTCGAAGCTGTCGATCCACTCGGGCTTGGGCGACGTGAACGCGTGGTGCACCGCCGTCCAGGCGGAGTGCCCCAGCGCGACGTCACCCTCGTCGGCGGCCTCCCCGGTGGGCTTGAACAGCGGCGCGTCCACGACCCACACGAACGCCCAGGCGTCCTCGTCGATCTGGCCGGTGCGGTGCGCGATCTCGAGGCGGGCGGCGCCGAGCAGTGCACGCGCGTCGGCGGTCTTGCCCGCGGCGAAGAACACGGCGTCGCCGGGCCGCGCCCCCGTGGCCGCGGCGAGGCCCTCGCGTTCGACGTCGGACAGGTTCTTGGCGACCGGGCCGCCGAGCGTGCCGTCCTCGCCGTACGTGACGTAGGCCAGACCCTTGGCGCCGCGCTGCTTGGCCCACTCCTGCCAGGCGTCGAACTGGCGGCGCGGCTGCGAGGCGCCCCCGGTCATGACGACGGCGCCCACGTACTCGGCCTGGAACACGCGGAAGGGGGTCTCGGCGAAGTAGTCCGCGAGCTCGACGAGCGGGTTGCCGAAGCGCAGGTCGGGCTTGTCCGTGCCGTACAGGCGCATCGCCTCGGCGAAGGTCATGCGCGCGATCGGCGTCTGGATCTCGACGTCGATGAGCTTCCACAGCGCTACGAGGACCTGCTCCGCCAGGGCGATGACGTCGTCCTGCTCGACGAAGCTCAGCTCGACGTCCAGCTGCGTGAACTCGGGCTGCCGGTCGGCGCGGAAGTCCTCGTCGCGGTAGCAGCGGGCGATCTGGTAGTAGCGCTCGAGGCCGCCCACCATGAGCAGCTGCTTGAACAGCTGCGGGCTCTGCGGCAGCGCGTACCAGGAGCCGGGCGCCAGTCGGGCCGGGACCAGGAAGTCGCGCGCGCCCTCCGGCGTGGAACGGGTGAGCGTGGGCGTCTCGACCTCGACGAAGTCGTGCTCGTCCAGGACGCCGCGGGCGGCAGCGTTGGCCTTCGAGCGCAGGCGCAGCGCGTGGGCCTGCGACGGGCGACGAATGTCGAGGTAGCGGTACTTGAGCCGCGCCTCCTCGCCGATCGTCTCGGTGTCGGCGAGGGCCGTGGAGACCTGGAACGGCAGCGGGGCCGACTCGTTGAGCACGACGACGTCCTTGGCCACGATCTCGATCTCGCCGGTGGCGAGGTTCGCGTTCGCGTTGCCCTCAGGCCGGCGTCCGACCTCGCCCGTGACCTGCAGGACGAACTCCGCGCGCAGCGGGTGCGCCACGGCCTCGTCGCGGATCACGACCTGGGCGATGCCCGACGCGTCGCGCAGGTCGATGAAGGCCACTCCCCCGTGATCCCGCCGGCGATCGACCCACCCGGTGAGGGTGACGGTCTGGCCGATGTGCTCGGCCCGCAGTGAGCCGGCCGTGTGGGTGCGGAGCACGGAGGGTTCCTTTCGTGAAAGTGGGTGGGCGGGTGGTGCCGCCGTCCCCGGTGCCCGGCCGGGAGGCGGTCGCGCTCTCGGCGCGACGTGGCGAGTTTAGTCGCTGTACCCGGGGGCACGTCCTGGTGATTCCGGGCCGGGCGTCCGAGTGTGTTGCGCGGGTACAAGCGACGACCCTGGCTACTCTCTCACCTGGCACAAGGGGGTAGAGATCGATGGCTGACCTGCGCATGGACCTGCATGCGGCGACCGAACCGGGACCGAAATCGAGGATGGTGGCCGTGACGTTCGCGGTGCCCGGAGACACGCTGTGAGGCCGGCGGACTGGTCGCCGGTCGGGCTGGACTCCGACCCGACACCGGGCGACCCCGTCCTCGTGCTCCACGGCGGGCAGGACTACCTCGAGGTCGCCGACTCGATCAACGACGCCGCCGGCGCGATGTCCCGGTTGGACGTCGCGGGCACGATCTCCCAGGCCGTGGACGCCCTCATGGAGACCAAGGAAGACACCGTCTCCGAGATCCGCCGCGCGCACTCGCGCTACCAGGCCACCGGCAACGCCCTGGTCGACTACGCCTCCGCGCTCGAACGCGTCCAAGCCGAGACCCTGACCGCCCTCGAGCAGGCCCGCCAGGCCAAGGACGCGGCCGACTCCGCCGCGGGGGCACGCGACCGCAACCAGGACCTCGCCGACGCCGCGACCGATCCGGAAGAAAAGCGGGAGTACCAGCAGCAGGCCGACTCTGCCGGCGGGAACGCGGACGACGCGAACGGGCAGCTCGCCGCCGCGCGGTCCACGATCGAGACCGCCACCTCCGACCGGGATCGTGCCGCCGGAGACGCGGTCTCCCGCATCGAAGACATCACCGGCGGCGACGACCTCAACGACGGCTGGTGGGACAACTGGGGATCCAAGCTCGTCGCCGCGATCGCCGACATCGCCGACATGATCTCCATGATCGCGGGCCTCCTCGCGGTCGTGGTCGCGTTCATCCCCATCGTCGGGACCGCGCTCGCCGGAGTCCTGATCGTCGTGGCCGCCATCGCAGCCATCGTCAGCGCGCTCGCGAACATCACCCTCGCCGCGACCGGGGAACGCTCCTGGGCCGAGGCCGGGATCGCGATCGCCGGCGCCGCACTGAGTGTGATCGGCCTCGGCGGCGCCGCGAAGGCCGCCACCGGACTGTCCAAGGCCGCCCTGAAGCAGGGCGCCAAGACCGGCGCGAAGAAGGCCTGGTGCAAGGTCGGGTTCGGCACCTGCTTCACCGCGGGCACCCTCATCCGCACCCCTGACGGCCCTGATGGGGTCAAGGCGATCGAGGACGTCCGCGCCGGGGACAAGGTCTACGCCCACAACCTGCAGACCGGTTTCGACGAGCTGCAGCTCGTGGTCGAGACCTTCGTGCGCACCACCACGACCCTGTATCACCTGACCATCGACGGGTCGGTCGTCACGACCACCGACGAGCACCCGTTCATGGTCGCGAACATGGGCTGGATCTTCGCCCGCGACCTGCAGCCCGGCGACATCCTCGTCACCAGCGACACCACCGGCGACGGCACGGTCACCCTCGACCGCATCGAGATCGAGGAGCGCGACGAGACCGACGCGGTCACGGTCTACAACTTCCACGTCGAGACCCACCACAACTACTACGTCCTCGCCGGCAGCCTGCCCGTCCTGGTCCACAACGCCGTCCACGCGAAGGCCCTCAAGCCGGGGAAGACCTACCGGATCAAGGGCGGCACGTACAAGGTCGACGACCTCGGGCGCCCGGCAGGCATCAGGGCCAAGCTGACCAAAAAGGACATCGGCGGAACCACCGACCCGAAGGTCGACCCGCTGGGGTACGTCGAGGGCGTGCACCAGCGTGGGCACCTCCGCGGCGCCAACCTCGGCGGACCGAACGACCATGCGGCCAACTTCGTCGCCCAGCACCCGCGCTCGAACAGCCCGTGGCAGCGTGCGGTCGAGCGCGAGGTGAAGCGCGTCGTCAACGGCGGCGAGGACGTCGACTACCGGGTGACACCCAAGTACGAGGGCTCCGCCGAGGTTCCGAGCCAGATCCACTTCCAGGCCGACGGCGCCGACGGGTACAAGCTGGACTACACGCTGGACAACCGTGCGGACCTGCCCCTGTACTCGGAGGAGGTCGCCGCCGGCAACCTTCCGAAGAACGCGGACGATTTCCGGTTCGGCACGAGAAGCTAGGAGCGAGCACATGAGCGTTCAGGACCTGATCGACGCGGGCAACCTGGTCCCGCCGAGCGAGCCGTACGACTGGGCAGGCGTGGAGCAGCAGCTCGAGATCACCGTCCCCGAGGACTTCCGGCAGCTCCTCGACGCCGGTGGCGCGGGGCAGTGGTTCGGCTACGTCCGCCTCTTCGCCCCCGGGCACGAGCTACCGAGCCAGGACCTCCGGGAGTCGGCCGGGGTGTTCCGCGACCTCCTCGTCCTGTGGGAGGACGACCCGGAGACGCGGCCGGACGACCTGCCGCAGGAGAGCCGGCTCATCGCCTGGGCGAACACCGGGAACGGGGAGACGGTGTTCTGGCGTGTCGATCCCGGGGCGGACCCGGCCGCCTACGTCGTGTACGTCGAGGACGCGGACGGCGAGAGCTGGGAGAGGTTCGACCTGAGCGCGACCGCCTTCCTCGAAGGAATCATGACCGGCGACATCGTCCCCGAGTCCTTCTCCGACACCTTCGTGCGTGTCGACCAGGTCTACCGGCCGTATCCGAGCGTCTGACACGCACCGCACCCATCCATTCACCCAGGAGACCTGATCGACCATGACGGACGCCACCCACGTCGCACCGTCCTCACCACCCGCCGCGGGCGGAACCCCGGTCACGCGGTCCGGCACGGGCTCGGCCCTCCTCGCGACCGCGCTCGCCGCAGCGGACCGCGCCGCCGTCGGCCGCGCCCTGCGGGACGACGCCGTCGTCGTGCCGATCCTCCAGCGCGAGGACGGCACGCCGCAGGTGCGGGTCTTCCCCGCGCCGGAGGACGCGAAGCGCCCCTACGCGCTGTGCGTGTTCTCGTCGCCCCACACCCTGGAGCCGTTCCTCGCGGGTGACCCCTCGCGCGCCTTCAGCCTCCGCCGTCGCGACTCGTTGCTCCCCTTCCTCCACCGCCACGGCGCCGTGCTCGACCAGGTCGTCCTCGACCCGGCCGGCCCGCACACGATGGCCTTCGGCGTCGACGACGTCGTGGCGGCGCTGGGTCCGGGGTCGGACGCCGACCCGACCGGCATGGCCGACGACACGGGTGCCGGCATCAGCATCGAGGGCCTGCACGCGATGGCCACCCTGGACGAGCCCGGCGGGTCGCGCGGCATCGGCATCGAGCTCAACCTGCCGGACCACTGGGCGTTGATCGACCTCGTGGACGAAGCCCAGCGCGACCAGCAGATCCGTGCCGTCGTCAAGCAGCAGGGGGCGGCTCTCGGCGACCGCGGCGCCACGTTGCGACGCGACCTGCGCGACCAGCTCACCGACGTCGCCGCCAGGGCCGCCGCCGCCGGCGGGCAGGTCATGGCCTACCTGGTGCTGCCGGGCAAGGAGGCGGCGCTCGCGCTGAACCTCACGCTGTACTGGCACGACCTCGGCCCCGAGGCCGGCGGCATCCCCCACCTGCAGCGCATCCACGACCGCCTGCACCCGGGCCTCGCCGCCGAGGACGAGCTCACCACCACCGAGACGCTCTCCGGACCGTTCCTGCGCCACGTCCGCGTCGCCCACGGCTCGCCGGAGCACGGCGGCCAGGACGTCCCCCTGCTGCTGATCGACTACTGGGCGCCCGCGCCCGGGGCGCAGGCGGCCGCCCGCCTCGCCTTCTCCACCCCGCACGTCGAGATCCGCGATGCGATGCTCGGGCTCACCGACAAGGTCCTCTTCGCCACCGAGTGGCTCATGAGCGAACCCGGCGTCGCCACGTCGACCGACGACTGACCATCGGCGACCGACCATCGGACTGACCGGCACGACAGGAGACACCCATGGCCCCCAGGATCGCTACCACCAGCCGCGTCGAACGCGAGGAGCTGCTCGACGTCCTCCGGGCACGGCGACACGGCGTGCTCGTCACGACGCGCGGTGACGGTAGCCCGCAGCTCAGCCCCGTGACGTTCGGCGTCGACGCCGCCGGACGCATCGTGGTGTCGACCTACCCGGACCGGGCGAAGGCGGTGAACCTCCGGCGGCGTCCGCAGGCGTCGTTCCTCGCGCTCGGCGACGACTTCGACGACGCGTGGGTGCAGGTGGACGGCACCGCCGAGGTGATCGATGCGCCGGACTCCGTGGAGCCGCTGGTCGAGTACTACCGCGCGGCCGCCGACAAGGAGCACCCCGACTGGGACGAGTACCGCGAGGCGATGGTGCGCCAGGGCAAGTCGGTCGTACGGATCACGATCGAGCGGTGGGGACCGGTCGCCACCGGCGGGTTTCCCCCGCGACTCGCGCAGGGGTGATTCGGCCGAGCGTGACAGGATCGGCTCCTCCGGGCCACCGGTCCGGTCTCCCGACGGCGAGAGGCGAACGATGGCAATCACCCTGTGCGTGCTGCTCTGGGCAGTGGACGGCGAGGCACTGACGCTCGAGGACTACGAGACCGAGGTGCTGGCGCTGGTCCCCCGACACGGCGGCCGGGTGCTGCAGCGCGTGACGAACGTCGCGCACACGGACGACGCCGAGCACGGCGCCGTCCAGCCCACGGAGGTGCAGATCATCGAGATGCCCGACGAGGAGGCGCTCGCGGCCTACCTGGCGGATCCTGATCGCGCGGCACGGGTCGACGTCCGCGACCGCGCGATCGCCCGGACGGAGATCCTGCGGGTCCGCCCGGTGGGCTGACCCGTACGGTGGACGGCATGCTCTGGCTCCCGGATCCCATGTGGCCCGTCGTCGTCCTCGCGCTGATCACCGCCGTCGACGCGGCGCTGTGCGTGCGGCCCGTGGCGTTCATCGCGCAGTGCTTCCGCGACGTGAACTTCCCCGAGCGCTGGTGGTGGGTGACGCCGTGGGTCAAGGCCGCCGCGGCAGTCGGCCTCGTCGCCGGGATCTGGGTGCCCGTGCTCGGGGCGGTGACATCCGCCGCGCTGGTCGCCTACTTCGTCGTCGCGCTCACCTTCCACGTGCGCGCCCGGGACTTCGGCCGGAACTTCTTCCTCAACGCGACGGGCATGTTCCTCATCTGCGTCTTCGTGCTCTGGTTCTCATTCGTCCGCTGACACCGGCCGGCGGCGCCTCAGGACAGTCTCGGAACAGCCTCAGAACAGCACGGACTCGGCGTCGGACCCGGCGACCTCGAGCCCTCCGCCGTCGACGGGCATGCCCGCGAGCGCCCCGCCGGCCCCGTCTCGGGGCTCGACGATCGACCCGGCCGGGTAGTCGCCCTCGTCGTGCGGCCGCAGCTCGCCGTGGAAGCGTCCGGTCGCGCCGGACCGGGCGCGATGGCCCGACGAGCCGAAGCCATGCTCGTCGAGCAGCGGCTCCACCCGGTCCCACAGCCACTGCCGGTAGGCCTCGAGCGCGTACGTGCCGCGGGCAAACACCCGCCCGTACCCCGCGACCGCGTGCGGGTGCTCCTGCTCCAGCCACTGCAGGTACCACTCGCGGGTGCCGGGCTTGAGGTGCAGCGGCACCACGGTGACCCCGGTCGCCCCCGCGTCGGCGATCGCGTCGAGCAGCCGCCGCAGGTGGTCCCGGGAGTCCGTCAGCCACGGCAGTACGGGGGCCACCATGACGCCGCACGGCAGCCCCGCGGCCCGCACCGCACGGACCAGGTCGAGCCGGGCGCGCGGCGTCGGCGTGCCGGGCTCCACCGATTGCTGCAGCTCCTCGTCCGCGAACGCGAGCGAGACACCGATCCCCACCTCCACCCGTTGCGCGGCCTCCGCGATCAGCGGCAGGTCCCGGCGCAGCAGCGTGCCCTTGGTGAGGATCGAGAACGGCGTGCCCGAGTCCGCGAGCGCCCCGATGATGCCGGGCATGAGGCGGTAGCGCCCCTCGGCCCGCTGGTACGGGTCGGTGTTGGTCCCCAGCGCCACCGGCTCGCGCCGCCACGACGGCTTCGCGAGCTCCGCGCGCAGCACGGTGTCGACGTTCACCTTCACCACGACCTGGGAGTCGAAGTCCTTGCCCGCGTCGAGGTCCAGGTACTCGTGCGTGGGCCGGGCGAAGCAGTACCGGCATGCATGGCTGCATCCCCGGTACGGGTTGACCGTCCACCCGAAGGGCATGCGCGACGCTGCGGGCACCTTGGTCAGCGCGCTCTTGGACATGACCTCGTGAAAGGTGACGTCCGCGAACTCGGGCGTCTTCACGCTGCGCACGAGCCCGAGCCGCGCCAGGCCGGATCGCTCCAGTCCCGGCAGCGCACCGTCGTCGGCCGCGATCGCCTGCCCGTCCCATCTCACCCGGACATTCGAACATGCGTTCGATCGCGCGTCAACGTCCGGGCGGCTCGCGGCTCAGGAGGAGACCGGCATCCTCGGCTCGGGCACCGCGAACAGCCCGCCCGAGCCCTGGAGCATGAGGGCGGGAACCGGGGCCGCGGCGCGGGCCGACGCCCGGTAGCGCTTGAGGTCGCCCCGGTACGCGACGCTCCCCGGCACCTGCAGGAGCGTCTGCGGGCGCACCTTCCAGCGCGGGATCCCGAGGTCGCACACGCCCGCGTCGCGCAGCACGTGGTAGACGAACTCGGAGCAGAAGAACCGTCGGTCGTCCTCCGAGCCGCGCCCGAGCAGGCCGGTCAACATCCCCGACGAGTTGTACGCGTAGGTGTGGCTGTCGAGGACGAACTCCGTCACGCGGGCGCCCACCGCGTCGCGCTGCTCGGGCGTCACCGGCACCTCCAGCACCACTCCCGGCAGCCGGTCCATCCCGCGATACAGGTCGTCGTCCAGCCGTTCCCGCTTGAAGCACCCGACGAACGGGTTCGACGCGCGGCGACGACCGAAGCTGAACATCAGCTCCAGGTCCGCGTCGAGGGCCAGCGCCGAGTGGGTGAACTCGTCCCGCGTCGCCAGACGGATCGTCCGGGACAGGACGGTGCTGCTGCGGGACAGGACGACGTAGATACTCACGGCGTCACCGTAGCGCCCCTGAAGGCCCAATACGGCCTGCTCATGGGGCAAATCAGGGGCAGATTCAGGGATGCGTCAGGGTGTTCGGGGGATAACCCCCTCCTGGAGCCCTCCGATCAGTTCCGCGCCCCTCGGCCGTCCACCCCCTGGGCCCGGTACTCCGCGGGCCGTCGGCCGAACGAAGGAGACCCCCGTGATCACCGTGCAGCGTGCGTTCAGCAGCTTCTCCGTCGACGACCTCGACGCCGCCGAGGCGTTCTACCGCGACACCGTAGGCCTCCCGGTCGAGCGCACCCCGATGGGGCTCGAGCTCGGCGTCGACGGGTCGGCCGTCTTCGTCTACCCCAAGGGCGACGCGCACGAGCCGGCGAGCCACACCGTGCTCAACCTCGTCGTGCCGGACGTCGCCGCGGCGGCGGCCGACCTGCACGGGGTGGGCGTCGACCTGGTGCGCTACCCCGGGTTCGCGCAGGACGCCGACGGGGTGGTGCGCAGCGACGACCCGCGCCAGGGTCCGACGATCGGCTGGTTCCGCGACCCAGCACACAACGTCGTCGCGCTGATCCAGGCGTGACCCGCCCCGCGCGTCACTCCCCCGATGCCGGGACGACGCGCGGGACCAGGTCGGCGGCCGGGGGCTCCCAGGTGGCGGCGTCGGCGTCCACCTGCTCGCCGGACCGGATGTCCTTCACCTCACCGGCCAGCACGTCGGGGGGGACGACGGCGCCGTCGTCCCCCGGCTGGACCGGGAACCACACGAACGGGATGCCGCGGCGGTCGGCGAACTTGATCTGCTTACCGAACTTGGCCGCCGTGGGGGCGACGTCCGCCGCGATGCCGCGGCCGCGAAGCGCGCCGGCCACCGCGTCGGACTGCGCGCGGTGCTCCTCGTCGCTCACCGCCACCAGAACGGCCGTGGGCACACCGCGCGTCGCGGTGACGAGCCCAGCGGACAGCAGCCGGGACACGAGCCGCGAGACGCCGATCGAGAGGCCCACGCCCGGGTAGGTGTTCTTGCTGTCGGACGCGAGCGTGTCGTACCGGCCGCCCGAGCAGATCGACCCGAGCTGCTCGTGCCCCACCAGCACCGTCTCGTAGACCGAACCCGTGTAGTAGTCGAGCCCGCGCGCGATCTTCAGGTCGGCCACGACGACGCCTGGCGCGCGACGTGCCGCCGCCTCGACCAGCGCGGCGAGCTCGCCCAGGCCGGTCTCCAGCAGGTCCGTGCCGGCGTCGTAGGAGGCCGCGAGCGCCCGGACGCGGTCGATCACGGTCACGTCCGCGCCGGAGATCGCCGCCAGCTCGAGGCAGGCCTTCGCCTGCTCGGGCGTGGCTCCCTGCTCGGCCCGCAGCAGCTCCGCGACCGCGTCCGGGCCGACCTTGTCGAGCTTGTCGACCTGGCGCAGCACGCCCTCGACGTCCTCCAGCCCGAGCCCGCGGTAGAAGCCCTCGGCGACCTTGCGGTTGTTCACCAGGATGCGGACCTCGGGCACGCCGACGTCGCGCAGGGCCCCCAGGGCCTCCGCCATCACCAGCGGCAGCTCGACCTCGTAGTGGTAGGGCAGCTCGCCCGCGCCGACGACGTCGATGTCGGCCTGCACGAACTCGCGGAAGCGGCCGTCCTGGGGGCGCTCGCCGCGCCACACCTTCTGGATCTGGTAGCGCTTGAACGGGAACGCGAGCCGGCCGGCGTTCTCCAGCACGTAGCGCGCGAACGGGACGGTGAGGTCGAAGTGCAGGCCCAGCTGCTTCTCGGACCGGTCGCCCGGCGAGTCGCCCGCCGCGGCGTCCTCCTGCAGCCTCCGCAGCACGTAGACCTCCTTGGAGGTCTCACCCTTGCGCAGCAGCTGGTCGAGCGGCTCGACCGCCCGGGTCTCGATGCCGGCGAACCCGTGCAGCTCGAAGGTGCGGCGCAGCACCTCCAGGACGTGCTGCTCCACGACGCGACCGTCGGGGAGCCATTCGGGGAAGCCGGAGAGGGGGGTGGGGCGTGCCATGGTGCACATCTTCCCAGACGTCGGTCCTCGCCGGTGAACACGCCCGGGAACCCTTTCAGCGCAGGTACGGGTTGGTCGCGAGCTCCCGGCCCACGGTGGTCGTGGGCCCGTGCCCGGGCACGACGGCGAGCGCCGGGTCGAGGCGGCCGACGACGTCGCGCAGCGTGCGCGCCATGGCCGCCGGGTCGCCGCCCGGCAGGTCGGTGCGCCCGACCCCGCCCGCGAACAGCACGTCGCCGGCCAGGAGGACGTCGCCCGCGACGAGGAGCGTCGAGCCCTCGGTGTGCCCCGGGGCGTGCAGGGCCCGCAGGTGGACCGCACCCGCGACGAGCTCGGCGTCGCCGTCCGCGTCGTCGTCCTCGTCGTCGTCCAGGGCCGCGAGGGGCTCGACGGCGGCGGGCGCCCGATAGTCCGCGACGCGGCGGCCCGTGGCCGCGAGCGCCTGCGCGAGGGCGCCGCTGACGCCGGGGGCCGCAGGGTCGGCCGACTGGTGGAGCCCGAGGGTCCCGAACGGGTCGGCGAGCCGGTAGGCGTCGGCCGGGTGGATGCGCATCGGCACGCCGAAGCGCTCGCAGAGCATCGCCGCGTCCCACGTGTGGTCCACATGGCCGTGGGTGGCGACGACGGCGCGGGGCGTCAGGCCGTGCTCCGCGACCAGGGCGGTGACGCCCTCGGCCGTACCCGCGCCGGCGTCGACGATCACGCAGTCCGGCGAGTCGCCGGCCACGACGACGCAGCAGTTGGTGGCGAAGACGGGGGCGACGACGAGGTGGATCTGCACGGCGGCCACGCTAGCGGGCAGGGCACGGTCCGCACCCCCGGACGGCACCGAGGGTGTGACCTGCGCCCCGCCGCCTAGACTGTGCTCCGCGCGCGGTTGTTCCCGTGCGGTGACCGGGACGACCGAGGAGGTGCCCCCAGGGTGGCGGCCACCAAGCGCGAGCGTGAGAACGCCCGCAAGCGGCAGGCGGAGTGGGAGAAGCGGCGGGTGCAGGCGCGCGCCCGGAGACAGCGGACCTGGGCGATCGTGGCGATCTTCGCCGTGCTCGCCCTGGTCGGCGGCGGTCTCGTGGTCGCGAACCTCGGGAACGCGGCCGGCCAGTCCGCGGCGGCGGGTGGCTGCCCGGAGGCGGCCACGGCGACCCGCTCCGGCGGCGACCTCCCCGACCCGTCGGTCGCCGAGGACCGCGCCTGGACCGCGACGCTCGACGTGTGCGCGGGGGGCGAGGAGTCGCAGGTCGTGCTGGAGCTCGACGGCGCCGCTGCCCCGCAGGCCGTCGCCAGCTTCGTCTCGCTCACGGACCAGGGGTACTACGACGGCACGTCGTGCCACCGCCTCACGACCTCCGGCATCTCCGTGCTGCAGTGCGGCGACCCCACGGGCACCGGCTCAGGCAGCCCGGGCTACTCCTACGGTCCGATCGAGAACGCGCCCGCCGACGACGTGTACCCGAAGGGCACGATCGCCATGGCGCGCGTCGGCGGCGAAGGCGAGTCGATGGGCTCGCAGTTCTTCATCGTGTACCAGGATTCGACCATCCCGTCCGACGCCGCGGGCG
Organism: Isoptericola sp. Y541; assembly: GCF_059445465.1. NCBI lineage: Bacteria > Bacillati > Actinomycetota > Actinomycetes > Micrococcales > Promicromonosporaceae > Isoptericola > Isoptericola sp. Y541. The sequence goes on from NZ_JCAIUJ010000003.1 coordinate 292,232, forward strand.
GGTACACGGTGCTCGGCACCGTCACGTCCGGCCTGGACGCCGTCCAGGCAGTCGCTGACGCGGGTGAGACGAGCGGAACCGGAGACGGTCCGCCCGTGAACCCCGTCATCATCGAAGGAGTTGAGACCAAGTGAGCGAAAACACCCCCGGCTCGACCGGCCCCGAGGAGACTCCGGCCGGCACCGAGCAGGAGACGGCCGAGACTCCCCCCCAGCCGACGCAGGACGAGGCGGCAACGCCCGAACCCGCAGCGCCGCAGGACGACGCAACCGCCGCCGAGGCGACGCCGGAGCCCACGCCCACCGAGGCGACCCCGGCCGACGCAGCGCCGGAGCCCACGCCCGACGAGCCGACGGCGCCGAGCCCCGCCCCGGCTCCCGCTGCGCCGAAGCCGTCCGCCATCCCGAAGCCCGCACCTGCGCCCAAGCCGTCCGCGCTGCGGCGCCCGACGCCGGCGGCCGCTGCGGCCTCGCCAGCGGACACCGCCCCCGCCCCGGTCGCCCCGCCCGCGCACGACGCGGCGCTGGCCGCCGCGGCGGAGGCGTTCGGCCGGGTGGACGAGGACGGCACCGTCTACGTGCGCGAGGCGGCCGGCGAGCGGTCGGTCGGCCAGTTCCCCGGCGTGTCCGCGTCCGAGGCGATGAGCCTGTACGTGCGCCGCTATCTCGACCTGGATGCCAAGGTGGCACTCTTCGAGACGCGTCTGGACAGCGCCGACCTGTCGGTCCGCGAGATCGACCAGACGCTCACGAAGCTCGCGGAGGAGACCGGCGAGCCGGCCGCCGTCGGCGACCTGGATGCGCTGCGTGTCCGGGTGGACGGGCTGCAGGCCCGCGCCGCCGCACGCCGCGCGGCCCTGGAGCAGGAGCGCGCCGCCGCCAAGTCCGAGGCGGTGGCCGCCCGCACCGCCATCGTCGAGGCGGCCGAGAAGATCTCCGAGACGGAGCCCTCGAAGATGCAGTGGCGGCCCGCCGGCGAGGAGCTGCGCGGCCTCCTGGACAGCTGGAAGGAGGCGCAGCGCAACGGCCCGCGCATCGACCGGCCGACGGAGGAGTCGCTCTGGAAGCGCTTCAGCCACGCCCGCACCGCCTTCGACCGGGAGCGCCGGCACTTCTTCGCCGACCTCGAGCAGCGCAACACCACCGCCAAGTCCGAGAAGGAGAACCTGGTCGCGGAGGCGGAGGCCCTGCAGCACCACACCGACTGGGGCGCCACCGCGGCCGCTTACCGCGACCTCATGACGCGCTGGAAGGCGGCCGGGCGGGCGAGCCGCAAGGACGACGACGCGCTGTGGGCCCGGTTCCGCGCCGCACAGGACACGTTCTTCGGTGCGCGGGACGCCGAGAACGCCGCGATCGACGCCGAGTACGGGCAGAACCTCGAGGTCAAGGAGGCGCTGCTCGTCGAGGTCGAGGCGCTGCTGCCGGTCTCCGACCTCGCGGCCGCCAAGGCCGCGCTGCGGACCCTCCAGGAGCGCTGGGAGGAGGCCGGCAAGGTGCCCCGCGGCGACGTGCAGCGCATCGAGGGCCGGATGCGGGCCGTCGAGTCGGCGATCCGCGACGCCGACCAGGCCCGCTGGGACCGCACCAACCCGGAGACCAGGGCCCGGGCCGAGGGCGCGGCGGCCCAGCTCGAGGCGGCGATCGAGGGCCTCGAGCAGGACCTCGTCGCGGCCCAGGAGTCCGGCGACGCCCGGCGCGTGGAGGAGGCGGAGACGGCGCTCGCCGCGCGGCGTGCCTGGCTCGAGCAGGTCGTCCGCGCCGCGGAGGAGACTCGCGGCTGACGTCCGCGCGGGTCGCCGTCCACAGGCGGCCGCGCCAGGGGCCCACGACCGGATACGTTTCCGGGCGTGGGCCCTACCTTTGTCCCGTCCCAGCCGGCCGACCCGCCGACCGTCGCCGCACGACCGCGTCGACTCGGCCACATGCTCGCCGCCCCGACGCCGGGCGCGGGGAGGCTCGTGCGCCCGGCGGACGTCGGCGGCCGTGCCGCCTGGGACGTGCTGGTGCGCGACGGCGCGCTGCAGGTGCTGCGGGGCGGCGCCGCCGTTCCCGCCGCCACGGTCGTCACGCCCGCCCTGCGGGCCGCCCTGCTCGAGCCGGAGCTGCCCACGGGCGGCGTCGTCGCCGGGCGCACGGCCGCCTGGGTCCACACCGGCAGGCACGTCTCCGCGGAGTCGGCCGACCGCCTGGACGTCACCTACCCGGCCGGCGGCCACCGTCCGGAGGTGTGGGGCGCCGGGCTCGTGTGGCAGGCGCCGTTGCTGCACGGCGACACGGAGCAGGTCGGCCCGGTACGGGTGACCACCCCGCTGCGGACCGTGGTCGACGTCGCCCTGCACGTCGCGCCCCAGGAAGCGGTTCGCCTCGTGCGCATCCTCTCCGACGCCTGCGCGGTCGACCTGGACGACGCCGGGCGCCTGCTCGAGCGCCGGGCACGGGTCGTCGGGCGCCCCCGCGCCCGGCGCGTGCTCGCCGAGGCGCGCGCCGTGCCGGCTCCGTCAGTGCGTGCGGCCCGGGCCGTGCTGCCCTAGGTTGAGGCGCATGGCCTCCGCCGCTCCCGCCGTCGAGCTCGACGCCGCCGGCCGCTCCGTGCGCGTCACCAGCCCCGACCGCGTGGTCTTCCCCGAGCAGCCCGGGCGAGCCGGGGTCACCAAGCGCGAGCTCGTCGAGTACTTCCTTTCCGTCGGTGACGGCGTCCTCGGCGCGTTGCTGCACCGGCCGACCACCCTCGAACGGTGGCCCAAGGGGGTCTTCGAGGGGGCCGTGATGGCCACCCGCGCCGACAACCGGGGGGACGCCTTCTATCAGAAGCGCATCCCCAAGGGCGCGCCCGACTACGTCGAGACCGCCACCATCGCCTTCCCCAGTGGGCGTACCGCCGACGAGGTGGCGCCCACCGAGCTCGCCGTCGTCGCGTGGGCGGTCAATCTCGGCACGATCACCTTCCACCCCTGGCCGGTGCGCCGCGACGACGTCGAGGCCGTCGACCAGCTGCGCATCGACCTCGACCCGCAGCCGGGCACGTCGTTCGACGACGCCGCGGCGGTGGCGCCGCACCTGCGGGACCTGCTCGTCGAGCTGGGCCTTACCGGGTACCCGAAGACGTCCGGCGGGCGCGGCCTGCACGTCTTCGTGCCCCTGGCCCCGCGATGGTCCTTCCAGCAGGCGCGTCGCGCCACCATCGCGGTCGGCCGCGAGCTGGAGCGCCGCCTCCCGGAGCAGGTCACCACGAGGTGGTGGAAGGAGGAGCGCGGCGAGAAGATCTTCGTCGACTACAACCAGATGGCCCGCGACCGGACCATCGCGTCGGCGTACTCGGTGCGCCCGAACAAGCGCGCCACAGTCTCGACCCCGCTCGAGTGGGACGAGGTGAGCGACGTCCACCCGGACGACTTCGACGTCACCACCGTGCCGGTCCGCTTCGCCGAGCGCGGCGACCTCTTCGCGGCGCTGCGCGCGGACCGCGACCCGGAGCTCGACTGCTCCCTGGACGCCGCGCTCGACCTCGCCCGGCGCGACGAGGAGGAGCATGGCCTGGGCGACCTGCCCTACCCCCCGGAGTATCCCAAGCAGCCGGGCGAGCCCAAGCGCGTGCAGCCCAGCCGGGACAAGGACCGCAAGCGCACCTGACCGGCCGTTGTGGGCATGGGAGAAAACAGTGGCGTTTTCCCTCCCCCCGCGGGTTTCGCGGTCCCAAAAAGTGAGGCTTCGACTGGNCGTTGTGGGCGCGAGACACGCCGTGATCGTTCGCCCGACATCGGCGTGTCTCGCGCCCACAACGCTCAGGCCTGCACGTAGCGCAGAAAGACCGATCCGTCGTCGAGCGGCACGCACTCCGCGCGCGTGAGGTCGGCCCGCATCCCGTCCGGCAGCAGCCGCAACCCATCCCCCACCACGTGGGGCACGACGCGCACGGTCATCTCGTCGAACAACCCGGCCCGCAGCGCCCCGGCCGCCGTCGTCGGCCCGGAGACCTCCACGACGCCTTCGGTCGCCGCCACGATCTCGACGAGCCGCCCCGTCGTGAGCCGGGGCTCGAGCGTGGTGCGCGGCGCGTCGACGTCCTCGAGGCTGTCGGAGCACACGACCTTGTCGATGCCGCGCCAGATCTCGGCGAACTCGTCCGCGACCTCGCTCTGCCCGGGCGGCCAGGTGTCCCACACGCGCATGGTCTCGAACATGCGCCGCCCCACGACGAACGTCCGCACGTCGCGGACGCGGTCGTTGATGAAGGCGTGCACGTCGTCGCTCGGAGCCCCCCAGTCGAACCCGCCGTCGCCGTCGGCGACGTAGCCGTCGAGCGAACAACTCATCAATCCATATCTCAGTGTTCCCATGACCCCTTGACCCCGCCGGGCGCTCCGACTCATCGCTCCCTCCGCCGGTTGAGCTTGCGTCGTCAGGCTCAACCAGCGGCCGTACCCGGCGCTCCCGGCAGCAGGCCCGCCAGGTCGTAGCCGACGGGCTCCTCGAGCTGGGCGTAGGTGCACGACGCCGGGTCGCGGTCCGGCCGCCAGCGCTTGAATTGCGCGGTGTGCCGGAAGCGGGAGCCCTCCATGTGGTCGTACCCGACCTCGAGCACGCGCTCGACGCGCAGCGGAGTGAACGACAGGTCCTTCCCGGCGCTCCACCGCGACTGCGCCCCCGGGCGCCGCTCCCCCGCGCTCCCGTCGGCGACCGCCGGGTCCTGCCAGTCCGCCCACGGATGATCGGCGGCGGCCGGCGTACCGGGCTCGACGACGAGCGGGGCGAGCTCGGCGTGCAGCGCGGCCCGCCTGGCCGCCGGGAACGAGGCCGACACCCCGACGAACTGCAGGCGGCCGGCGTCGCCCGAGGTTCCTTCAGCGTCGTACAGGCCGAGCAGGAGCGAGCCGATCAGGGGGTAGTCGGGCGTCGACGTCTTGTGCAGCCGATAGCCGGCGAGAACGACGTCCGCGGTTCGGGCGTGCTTGATCTTCAGCAGCGCGCGCTTGTTCGGCTGGTAGGGGTCGTCGAGCCGCTTGGCGACCACGCCGTCCAGCCCGGCCCCCTCGAAGGCGGCGAACCATTCCCGCGCCACGTCGGCGTCCTCGGTACGCGGGGTCGCGTGCACCTGCGGCCCGTCGAGGCCGAGCCCGTCGAGCGCGGCGAGGCGCTCGCGCAGCGGCCGGGCAGACAGGTCGTCGTCGCCCAGCGCGAGGACGTCGAACACGACGAGGCTCGCGGGGGTCTCGGAGGCCAGCAGCCGCACCCGCGACTCGGCCGGGTGGATGCGCTGGCCCAGCGCATCGAAGTCCAGGTGGGCGGCCCCGGCGCCCTCGCCGGGGCGGGCGACGACGATCTCGCCGTCGATGACGCACCGGTCCGGGAGAGCCGCGCGCACGGCCTCGACGACGTCCGGGAAGTACCGCTGCATGGGCCGCGCGTTGCGGGAGTCGATGCGCACGTCGTCGCCGTCCCGGAACACCAGCGCGCGGAAGCCGTCCCACTTGGGCTCGTACACCCAGCCGGCCCCGTCGTCCGGCTGGTCGGGGACGCCGGGCACGGACTTGGCAAGCATGGGCAGCACCGGCGGCTCGAGCGGCAGCGTCATGCTGGCGAACCTACTCCGCGTGCCGCGCCGGCACCTCCTCGGCGGGCGACCCGCTCCGGGGGTCGCGGGTCAGCAGGACGCGCCCGCGGCGACGGACCCCACGGGGATGGCGAACGCCCGCCCCGAGCGCCAGCCGGAGTAGCTGACGATCGTGAGGCGGCGGCGCACCGGGCCGCCCCAGCGCACCGAGTCGCGCCACGCGAGCAGGCGCGCGTTGACGCGCTCAGGCGCCGGGAGCCTCCTGCGCCTGGTGCACCTCTGCGGCCTTCGTCCCCGTGATGCGGTAGACGTCGAACACGCCGTCCACCTTCCGCACCGCGGCGAGCACCTGCTGCAGGTGCCCTGGCTCCGCCATCTCGAAGACGAACTTCGAGATCGCGATCCGGTCCGTCGAGGTCGAGACCGTCGCCGACAGGATGTTCACGTGGTAGTCCGAGAGCACGCGCGTGACGTCGGACAGCAGCCGGGAGCGGTCGAGCGCCTCGACCTGGATCTGCACGAGGAACATCGTGTTGGCGCCGTTGGTCCAGCTCACGTCCACCATGCGCTCCGGCTGGGCCTGCTTCAGCTGATCGGCGTTGGCGCAGTCGGAGCGGTGCACGCTCACGCCCGCGCCGCGGGTCACGAAGCCGACGATCTCGTCGCCCGGCACCGGGGTGCAGCACTTGGCGAGCTTCACCCAGATGTCGTCGACGCCCTTGACGACCACGCCCGGGTCGCCGGTGCGGCCGCGACGCGACGCGCGCCCGGGACTCGCCATCTCGGCGGTGTCCTCCTCGGTGCCCTCCTCGCCCCCGAGCGACTTCACCAGCATGTCGACGACGTGCGGCGCCGAGACGTGGCCCTCGCCCACCGCCGCATAGAGGGCCGAGACGTCGGCGTACCGCATGTCGTTCGCCAGCCCGACGAGCGTCTCGTGGCTGAGCAGCCGCTGGATCGGCAGGTTCTGCTTGCGCATCGCCTTCGTGATGGCGTCCTTGCCCTGCTCGATCGCCTCCTCGCGCCGCTCCTTGGTGAACCACTGCCGGATCTTGTTGCGGGCGCGCGCGGACTTCACGAACGCGAGCCAGTCCCGCGACGGGCCGGCGGACTCCGCCTTCGACGTGAGGATGTCGACGGTGTCGCCGTTCTGGAGGGTCGAGTCCAGCGGCACCAGGCGGCCGTTCACCCGCGCGCCCATGGTGCGGTGACCCACCTCGGTGTGCACCGAGTACGCGAAGTCGACCGGCGTCGCGCCGGCGGGCAGCGCCATCACCTCGCCCTTCGGCGTGAAGACGTACACCTCCGCGCCGCCGATCTCGTAGCGCAGGGAGTCGAGGAACTCGCTCGGGTCCGCCGTCTCGCGCTGCCAGTCCACCAGCTGGCGCAGCCAGGCCATGTCGTTGGCCCGCGGGTCGTCCGTCGCGGCGGCCTTGTCCGCGCGCGCCACCTCCTTGTACTTCCAGTGCGCCGCGACGCCGTACTCCGCGCGGCGGTGCATGTCGTGCGTGCGGATCTGGATCTCGACGGGCTTGCCGCCCGGGCCCACGACCGTCGTGTGCAGCGACTGGTACATGTTGAACTTCGGCATCGCGATGTAGTCCTTGAACCGGCCCGGGACCGGGTTCCAGCGCGCGTGCAGCGCACCGAGCACCGCGTAGCAGTCCCGCACCGTGTCCACCAGGACGCGCGTGCCCACCAGGTCGTAGATCTCCGCGAAGTCGTGGCCGCGCACGATCATCTTCTGGTAGATCGAGTAGTAGTGCTTGGGCCGGCCGGTGACGGTGGCCTTGATCTTCGCGCTGCGCAGGTCGGCGGAGATCTGCTCGCGCACCACCGACAGGTACTCCTCGCGCGCCGGGGCGCGCTCCGCCACCAGGTGCACGATCTCGTCGTACACCTTGGGGTAGAGGGTCTGGAAGGACAGGTCCTCCAGCTCCCACTTGATCGTGTTCATGCCCAGGCGGTGCGCGAGCGGCGCGTAGATCTCGAGCGTCTCGCGCGCCTTGCGCTGCGCCGACGAGCCCGAGACGTACTTCCAGGTCCGGGCGTTGTGCAGGCGGTCCGCGAGCTTGATCACCAGCACGCGGATGTCCTTGGCCATCGCGACGACCATCTTGCGGACCGTCTCGGCCTGGGCCGCGTCGCCATACGTCACCTTGTCGAGCTTGGTGACGCCGTCCACGAGCATGGCGATCTCCTCGCCGTACTCACGGGTCAGCTCGTCGAGCCCGTAGTCAGTGTCCTCGACCGTGTCGTGCAGCAGTGCGGCCGCGAGGGTCGGGCCGTCGAAGCCCAGCTCCGCCAGGATGGTCGCCACCGCGACGGGGTGTGTGATGTACGGGTCGCCGGACTTGCGCTCCTGGCCCCGGTGACACCGCTCGGCCGTCGCGTACGCGCGCTCGAGGACCGACAGGTCGGACTTCGGGTGATTGGTGCGCACGGCCTGAAGCACCGGCTCCAGCGCCGGGGTCGTCGGCGGGGCGCCGCGGACGCCGAGCCGCACCAGCCGATTGCGCACGCGCTGCCCCGAGCCCTGACCTCGGCCGGGGGGCGTGGGGGTCGCAGGGCCCTGCGGCGTGGCGGCGCGCACGACTTTGGTCTCGTCGCTCATCTGCGCCTCCTTCCGCAACCACCGCGGTGTTCCCGTCGGCCGGGACGGCAAGTCTACGACTCCACGCGCAGCAGGGCCTCGACCGTACGGCCTGGCAGCCGGTCGCGTCCGCCCAGGCCGGCGAGCTCGAGCAGGAACGCGAGGGCGACCACCTGGCCCCCGGAACGCTCCACCAGCTCCGCTGCCGCGCGCGCCGTGCCGCCCGTCGCGAGCACGTCGTCGACAAGAAGAACACGCGCACCCGCCTTGAGTGTTCCCGTGCGCAGCTCGATCGCGGCCGAGCCGTACTCCAGCTCGTAGGAGACCGTCTCGACGGGCGGCGGCAGCTTGCCCGCCTTGCGCAGCGGCAGGAATCCCACGCCAAGGCGCGTCGCGAGCGGGGCGCCGAACAGGAACCCGCGCGCCTCCATGCCGGCGACGACGTCCACCCCGCCGTCGGCGTCGACCAGCCGGGCGAACGCCTCCACGACGTCGGCCAGGGCGCGGCCGTCGGCGAGCAGGGGCGTGATGTCCCGGAAGACGACGGGCGGGTGCGGGTAGTCGGGCACGTCGCGGATCAGCTGCCGGATCTCGGCGGCCCGCCCCGCGCCCAGGCCGCGCAGTCCGTCGAGGACGATGTCGTCGGCTGCGCCGCCCTGCGGTGCGGGGCCGGGCCCTGTCGTGTCGCCCACCCCGGGCTCAGTCGCCGCGCTTGCGGCGCGGCTGGGCCCGGTTGCCCTGGTGCTGACCCGGGATGAGCTGGGCGGAGCCGGTCGCGTACGCCTCGACCTCGGCCTCGTGCCCGCCCTCGGCGACCATCCCGGCCCGGCCCTCGAGCACCGACTTCGTGTGCGCGGCGATCTTTGGCTCGCGCTCACGCAGCGCGACGTCGAGCGGCGTCGCCAGGAAGAGCGAGGAGACCGCGCCGACGGCGATGCCGACGGAGAGCGACAGCGACAGGTCGCGGAGCGTGCCGGCCCCCAGGAGGAACGCCCCCACGAAGAGGATGCTCGCCACCGGCAGCAGCGCCACCACGGACGTGTTGATCGATCGCACCAGCGTCTGGTTGACCGCCAGGTTCGCCCGCTCCGCATAGGTGCTGCGGGTCTGCGTGAGCACGTCGGCCGTGTTCTCGCGCACCTTGTCGAAGACGACCATCTTGTCGTACAGCGAGAAGCCCAGGATGGTCAGGAAGCCGATGATCGTGGACGGCGTGACCTCCCAGCCGATGGCCGCGTACACGCCGGCCGAGATGAGCAGGTCGGCGAGCATCGCGACGATCGCGGCGACCGACATTCGCCAGGCGCGGAAGTACACGGCCATGAAGAGCGCCGCCGCCACCACGAACACCACGGTGCCCCAGAGCGCCCGCATGGAGACGCCGGCGCCCCAGGTCGGGCCGACGAACGACGTGCCCACCGCGGACTCGTCGACGCCGTACGCCTCGGCGAGACCCGTGACGAGCGCGGCCTCCTGCTCGTCGGTCACCTGCTCGGTCTGCACCCGCACGGCCGACCCGCCGACGACGGCGACCCGCGGCTCGTCGTCGGACAGCACCTCGTGCACGACGTCGATCGCCGGCTGCTGCTCGGTCGACGCCACGTCGTTGACCGTGAGCTCGGTGCCCCCACGGAAGTCGATGCCCAGCGCAAGCCCCTGGATCGCGATCACCGCGATCGACACCAGGGCGAGGATCCCCGAGATCGTGAACCAGCGCCGACGGCGCTGCACGATCGGGTAGGACCGACGGCCCGTGTACAGGTCGTTGCCCCACTGGGCGAAGTTCATGCCGGCCATCAGCGGCTCTCCTCGTTCTCGCCGGTCGCCGAGGGCGACGTGCCGTCCTCAGGACCCGCTTGGCTGCCGGGATTGCCGCCGGGATCCGTCCCCGACTCGGCCGCCCGGCGTTCCGCCGCGCGCCGCTCCGCGATCGTCAGCCGCCGGCCCGAGGCATCCGTGGCGGGCGCCGCGGCCACCCGGGCGCCGCTGCGCGCGGGCTCCCGCTCAGGCTCCGTGCCCTCGACCGCCGGGGCCTCGGCCACCGCGGACCCAGAGGCCTCGTCCGGCGTCGCCGCCGTGTCCCTCGCGGCGGGCTCCGCCGCGCGGACGCGTCCCGCACCCACGTACCGCGGCCCGGAGCCGACGCGCAGCCGCTCGGCAGACAGGCCCGACCATCGGTGGCCGTCGCGGAAGAACGGGATCTTGGTGAGGACCTCCATCATCGGGTGCGTGAACCAGAAGACGACCGCCACGTCGATGATCGTCGTCAGACCCAGCGTGAAGGCGAAGCCCTGCACGCCGCCGACGGCGAGGAAGTACAGGATGACCGCGGAGATCAGGTTGACGGCCTTGGCGGCGAGCACCGTGCGCCGCGCGCGGGCCCAGCCCCGCTCCACGGCGTAGGACAGAGTTCTCCCGTCGCGTATCTCGTCACGGATGCGTTCGAAGTACACGATGAACGAGTCCGCCGTGAACCCGATCGCGACGATCAGGCCGGCCACGCCCGCGAGCGAGAGCCGATAGCCCATCCCCCAGGACAGCAGGGCGATCGAGAGGTACGTGATCGCGCCGGCGACCACCAGCGACGCCACCGTGAGCAGACCGAGCGTGCGGTACTGCATCAGCGAGTACACGACCACCAGCGCGAGGCCGATGAGGCCGGCGATCAGGCCGTTGCGCAGCTGCTCGGAGCCGAGGGTCGCGGAGATCTCCTCCTGGCTCTGCACGTCGAACTGGATCGGCAGCGCGCCGAAGCTCAGCTGGTTGGCCAGCGTCGCGGCCGTCTCGCGCGTGAAGCTGCCCGAGATCTGCGCCTGCCCGTCGGCGATCGGCGTGCTCACCGACGGGGCGGAGACGACGAGCCCGTCGAGCACGATGGCGAACTGGTTGCGGGGCTCCTCGAGGGTCGAGATCCGCGTGGTGGTCTCACGGAACTCCTTGGCGCCCTCGCCGTCGAAGTCGAGGAAGACGCCCCACTCGTTGGTGGTGGTGCCGTTCGGCCCGGGCACGAGGCCGGAGCTCGCGGAGGAGATGTGTGTGCCGTCGACCTCCATCGGGCCGAGGATGTACTTCACCGCCCCGTCCTCGCCGCAGGTGACCAGCACCGAGTCCGGGTCGTCCCCGCCGCCGCCCTTGAGGTTCGCGGGGTCGGTGCAGTCGAGCGCCTCGAACTGCTCCTGCACCTCGGGCGTGATCTGTGCGAGATCGCTCGGGTCGGCGGCCGCGGCGTCGTCGCCCTCGGTGGTCGTCGGCGACGGCTCCGGCTCCTCGGCCGCGTCCCCGCCCGACGTCGCCGTCGCGGTCGGCGCTTCCGTCGGGTCGGTGTCGGCCGGCAACGAGAGCGGCGCGCCGGCACCCTTGCCGTTCGGGCTCGTGTCCGCGGCGTCGTCGCCCGCGGCGTCGTCGCCCGCGGCGTCGTCGCCCGCAGCGTCGTCGCCCGCAGCGTCGTCGCCCGCGGCGTCGTCGCCTGCAGCGTCCTCGCTCGGCGACGGGCTGGCCGACGGGTCCTCGCTGGGCTCCTGGATCGGGGTGCCGGCCGCATAGGTCAGCACGGGGCGGAAGCGCATCTGGGCCGGCTGCGAGACGAGGTCGATGGTCTCCTGCGACACCTCGCCGGGGATGCCGACGACGATGTTGCCCGAGCCCTGGCTCGTGATCTCGGCTTCGCTGACGCCCGAGGAGTCGATGCGCTGCCGGATGACGTTGATCGACTCCTGCACGGTCTCCGACGTCACGTCGGAGCCGTCCGTGGACACCGGCGTCAGGACGATCTGCGTGCCGCCCTGCAGGTCGAGCGCCAAGCCCGGGGCAAAGCTCGCGCCGTCGGGGTCGTCAGCCGTCTTGGGGCTGAAGAAGACGCCGGAACCGAGCGCGATGAAGGGCAGGACGATCGTCAGGATCGTGAAGACCACGAGGGTGCGTGCCGGACGCGACCGCTTCGTGCGTGAGTTCGCCAACTTCTGTCTCTTCCCGTCTGCGCGCCGGTGGGTCGACGCGTGATGGCGCCGGCCGGGATCACCCCGACCGGCGCGGTGTCAGTCGAGCGGGCGCGAGCGCCCGCCGTCGCGTGTCACTGCTACTTGTTGCCGGTCTCGCCCTCGTCGCGACGCTGCTGGTCCCGGTACTCCCGCTGCGCGGTGTCCAGGCTCGACAGGTCGTCGGGGACGTCGACGTGATCGGCGCCGGAGGTGATCGTACCGGTCTCGGCGTCGTCGCTTGTGACGTCCGTCTCGTCAGCGGCGTCAACGGCGTCGTCCACCGGCGTGTCGACACGCTTGGCGATCGCGGCACGCAGCCAGCGGGACCGGTTGCCAGGCGTGGACTCGATGGTGACGGTGTCGTTCGCCTCGTCGATCTCCACGACCGTGCCGAACTGGCCCGAGCCGGTCATGACCTCCTGGCCCGGCGCGAGCTGCGACCGGAACTCGGCCTGCTGCTTCTGCTGCTTGCGCGTCCGCGAGCTCATGAAGAACATGAGGCCCGCGAGGACCACGAAGAGGATGATGAGTTCCACGGAGCGTCCTTGTCTGTCACTGCCCGCCCATGGCGGGCGTCTGGGGCGCGCCGGTCGACGCGCCATGCGCAGGGGTCTGCGCACACGGGACCAACGAGCATGGCGCCCGTCGAGTTCCACACACCGACCGTCGATGGTCGGTGCCTCACCCAGTCTAGGCGGTCGACGGCCACCCGCCGACGCGCGGCCCCGGTTTAGTCCGCCGGGTCGGCCCGGCCGCCCGCCCGGCCGCCCGCCCGGCCGCCCGCCCGGCCGCCCTCGGTGTCGTCGAAGTGCGTGCCCGACACGGCCGCGCCCCAGGCGCCGGGCGGGGGCGTGAGGCCGAGGTGCTCCCACGCGGCGGGTGTCGCGACCCGGCCGCGCGGAGTCCGGCCCAGGAGGCCCTCACGCACCAGGTACGGCTCGGCGACGGTCTCCACCGTGTCCGGCTCCTCCCCGACCGTCATCGCCAGCGTGCCCAGGCCCACCGGGCCGCCGCCGAACCGGCGGCACACGGCGTCCAGGACGGAGCGGTCGAGCCGGTCCAGGCCGATCAGGTCGACCTCGTAGACCTCGAGCGCGGCGCGTGCCGCCCGGAGGTCCAGGCCGCCGTCCCCGCGCACCTGGGCCCAGTCGCGCACCCGGCGCAGCAGCCGGTTCGCGACGCGGGGCGTACCGCGCGAGCGACCGGCGATCTCGTGCGCCGCGGCGTGCTGGATGTCGACGCCCATCAACCCTGCCGAGCGGATGATGACGCGCTCGAGCTCGGCCGCGTCGTAAAAGTCCAGGTGGCCGGTGAAGCCGAAGCGGTCGCGCAGCGGCGCGGGCAGCAGGCCCGACCGGGTCGTGGCGCCCACCACGGTGAACGGCGGCAGCGCCAGCGGGATCGCGCTGGCCCCGGCGCCCTTGCCGACCACCACGTCGACCCGGAAGTCCTCCATCGCCACGTACAGCAGCTCCTCGGCGGGCCGGGCAAGGCGGTGGATCTCGTCGATGAACAGCACCTCGCCCTCCTCGAGCGAGGACAGCACCGCGGCCAGGTCGCCCGCGTGCTGGATCGCCGGGCCGCTGGTGACCCGCATCGGCGTGCCGAGCTCGGCGGCGATGATCATGGCGAGCGTCGTCTTGCCGAGCCCCGGTGGCCCGGAGAGGAGCACGTGGTCGGGTGCGGCGTCCCGGGCCAGTGCCGCCTGCAGCACCAGGGAGAGCTGATCGCGCACCACCCGTTGGCCGACGAACTCGTCGAGCTTCTTGGGCCGCAGCGCCGCCTCGGCGGCCCGCTCGACGTCGTCGGCCGACGAGGTGACGAGCCGCTCGCCGCCGTATTCGGGTTCGAGCGGCTCAGCCACGGCGGCCACCGAGCGACTGCAGGGCCGCCCGCAGCGTCGCCGCCACGTCGACCGGGCCCTCGTCGTCCTGCTCCGCGAGCACCCGGTCGACCGTGTCCTGGGCCACCTTGGCGGCCCATCCCAGGCCCACCAACGCCTCGACCACCTGGTCCCGCGCAGTGTCTCCCCCGCCCACGGGCGCGACGTCGGCCACCGCGCCGGCGGCACCACTGGGCGCGCCCAACTTGCCGGTCAGCTCGAGCACGAGGCGCTGGGCGCTCTTGGGGCCGACGCCGGGGATCCGGCGCAGCGCCGCCAGGTCCTCCGACGCGACGGCCCGGCGCAGGGCGTCGGGGGTCAGCACGGCGAGCATCGCCAGGGCGATCCGCGGCCCGACGCCCGAGACCGACTGCGCGGTCTCGAAGACCTCGCGCTCGTCGGCGTCCGCGAACCCGAACACCGTCATCGAGTCCTCGCGGACCACGAGCGTCGTGTGCAGCTGCGCACGCTCACCCGGGCGCAACCCGGCGAGCGTGCCCGGGGTGGCGTGCACGAGGTAGCCCACCCCGCCCACGTCGAGCACGGCCCGCTCCAGCGTCACGTGCGTGACCGTGCCGGTCAGGGAGGCGATCACCGTTGTCCTTTCGTCGAGCAGGGCCGTCCGTCGAACACCCGTACGAGGCGCCACTGTAACAACCGGCGCCGACGCCCCCACCCACGACACGAGTGCCGGCCCGCCATCGACGGGAGCGCCGCGGTCAGCGCGGGGTGCGGGACGGCGCCCCGCGGTGGGAGCCCTTGCGGGCCGTCTGCTCGGCCGCCGCCCACGCGCGCTGCGCGGGGGTGAGCTCGTGCCGCTCCCCGCCCTGCAGGGCTCCTGCCGGCCGCCACAGGTGCGTGACGGCGAGGGCGAGCGCGTCGGCGGCGTCGGCCGGTCGCGGCAGCTCGTCCAGGCCCAGGATGCGCGCGATCATGCGCTGCACCTGCTCCTTGCCCGCCCGGCCGGAGCCGGTCACCGCGGCCTTGACCTCGCTCGGGGTGTGCATCGCCACCGGGATGCCGCGCCGTGCGGCCGCGACCATCGCCAGCCCCGCCACCTGGGCCGTGCCCATGACCGTGCCGAGGTTGTGCTGGGCGAAGACCCGCTCGACCGCGACGACATCGGGCACATGCCGGTCCAGCCACTCCTCGAGCCCGGACGCGACGTGCAGCAGCCGCAGGTCGACGCTCGAGGCCGGGTCGCTGCCCACGACGCCCACGTCGACGAGCCGCGCCCGCCGCCCCGGCAGCGAGTCGACGACACCGACACCGCACCGGGTCAGCCCCGGATCCACCCCCAGCACGCGCACGTCGTCACCTTCTCACGCAGGTCGCCGAGGTAGTCCCAGATTCGCCGAGGTAGTTCGAAATTCCGCGAGATAGTTCGATCCTCGGCGAGGTAGTGCGCCATCTTGCGGTCTGCGAACTACCTCGCGGAATTTCGAACTACCTCGGCGAATCAGGGACTACCTCGCCGCGGGGGCGGCGGGGTGGGGGGTGGGGGACGTGTCGGGAGTGGTCAGTCCTCTTCGTCGAGCGCCGCCATGACCTCGTCGGAGGCGTCGAAGTTGGCGTAGACGTTCTGCACGTCGTCGCTGTCCTCGAGCGCGTCGATGAGGCGCAGGATCTTGCGCGCGCCCTCGACGTCGACCTCGACCTCCATGGACGGGTGCCACACGGAGTCGGCGGAGTCGTACTCGATGCCCGCCTCCTGGATCGCGGTGCGCACGGCAACGAGGTCGGTGGCCTCGCAGAGGACCTCGATGAACTCGCCCTCGTCGCTGACGTCCTCGGCGCCGGCATCGAGCGCCGCGAGCATGACGTCGTCCTCGGTGACGCCCTCGGCCTTGGGCACGACGACAAGACCCTTGCGGGAGAACAGGTACGACACCGAGCCCGGCTCGGCGAGGTTGCCGCCGTTGCGGCTGAACGCGAGGCGCACCTCGGAGGCGGCACGGTTCTTGTTGTCGGTGAGGCACTCGACGAGGACGGCGATGCCGTTCGCCCCGTAGCCCTCGTACATGATCGTCTGGTAGTCGACGGCGTCGGCGCCCTCGCCGGAGCCGCGCTTGAGCGCGCGCTCGATGTTGTCGTTCGGGACCGACGACTTCTTGGCCTTCTGGACGGCGTCGAACAGCGTGGGGTTGCCCGCCAGGTCACCGCCCCCGGTGCGCGCGGCGACCTCGATGTTCTTGATCAGCTTCGCGAAGAGCTTGCCGCGCTTGGCGTCGATCGCAGCCTTCTTGTGCTTGGTCGTGGCCCACTTGGAGTGACCTGACATGCGCTCCCTAACTCCTTCGCGATGCTTGGACGAGCCGGACGAACAGCCCGTGCACCCGCGCATCCCCCGTGATCTCCGGGTGGAAGGCGGTGGCGAGCAGCCGTTCCTGACGTGCTGCGACGATCTTACCGGCGGCCGCGCCCACCGTGGAGCCGTCCGCCCAACGGTCGGGCATCCGGGCCAGCACCTCGACGTCGGGGCCGGCCGACTCGACCCAGGGCGCCCGGATGAACGCGGTGCGCACAGGGACGCCGTCCGGCACGTCGGAGATGCCCGAGACCTGCAGGTCCGCCTCGAACGAGTCGACCTGCCGGCCGAAGGCGTTGCGTCGCACCACGACGTCCATGCCGCCGAGGGTGCGCTGGTCGGCGGTGCCGCCCTCGATGCGGTCCGCGAGCAGGATCATTCCCGCGCACGACCCGAAGACGGGCAGCCCCTGCCCGATCGCGCGGCGCAGGGGGTCGGCGAGCTCGAACAGCCGCAGCAGCTTGTCGATGGTGGTCGACTCCCCGCCGGGTAGCACGAGCCCGTCGACGGCCTCGAGCTCGGCGGGGCGGCGCACTCGGACGGCCCGGGCCCCGGCGGACTCGAGGGCGGAGGCGTGCTCGCGCACGTCGCCCTGCAGGGCGAGCACCCCGATCGTGGGTGCGCTCACCAGCGATCCTCCGGGATCTCGACCTGCGGTTCCTGAGCCTGTCGAAGGGCGACCGGCGAGGTGGGCTCGTCGTCGTACTGCGTGCCCAGGTGGCGCACCGTGCCGTCCCAGCCGCGGGCGAGGGCGTCGACGACGTCCGGCAGCACGGTCGGGAAGACCTCGCGTGTCTCGGCGCGCAGCTCCGCGGTCGTGAGCCAGCGCATCTCGTCCAGGACGTCGCGCTCCACCGGTGTCCACCCGGCGTCGGTCGGCTCGTGGCCGCCGTCGACCCGCGCGACGAAGAAGACCTCGTCCTGACGGCAGGTCTCGGCGAAGAACCGGAAGATCCCCGCGCGGGTGGCCACCGGGCCCACCAGGTCGTCGGGGGTGAGCTCCAGGCCGGCCTCCTCGCGCACCTCGCGCAGCGCGGCCTCGACCTCGCTCTCGCCCGGGTCGATCCCGCCGCCGACGGTGAACCACCACGACCGCTCGGGTTGGTCAGCGTCGTGCCCGCGCACCAGCAGCACGCGGTCCGCCTCGTCGAGCAGGATCACGCGGGCCGCACGACGGTGCTTGAGGCCGTCCGGCCCGGTGACCCAGTCGTCGCCGAGGGGCGGCGTCACCAGCCCCGCTCCGCCAGGCGCACGGGCGCCGGCTCGGCCTCGACGTCGATGCCGTGGTTCACGACTGACGGGGAACGTGCATCCATGGTGCCCATGCTAGCCAAGGGCACGGCCCCGCCCAGAACCTGTCGCCCAGACGCTCGGCAAGCCGTCACCGCGACGGATGAGATCAGGGCAGCCCCGCTCACTGGCGAGGTTTTACTCGTTTGGTCGGGAGGGCGGTGAGTGGGTCTTCCGGCCACGGATGGCGCGGGTAGCGGGCCCGCAGGTCGGCTCGGACCTGGGGATAGCCCCGCTTCCAGAAGGAGGCGAGATCGCTCGTGATCGCGACCGGACGTCGTGCGGGCGACAGCAGGTGCAGAACGACCGGGACACGACGGTCCGCGACGGCTGGAGTCGCAGTCCAGCCGAATACCTCCTGCAGCTTCACTGCGAGGACCGGCGACTCGGCGCCGTCGTAAGCGAGTCGAACCTCGGAGCCCGACGGGACCTGGAGCCGTTCCGGTGCTAGCTCACCGAACCGGGCTGCCGCGGGCCATGGCAGTAGTCGCCGGAGGGCCGAAGCCACGTCGATGTGGGCAAGATCGCGCGAGCCTCGCACCGAGGCGAGCTCGGTACCCAGCCATTCGTCAAGATCGGCCAGCAGCGCTTCGTCGTCGACCGCAGGCCACGGGGCGCCGAGGCGGGCGTGGCAGAACGCGAGCCGCTCCCGCAGGGCGAGTGCGGCCTCTGACCAGCGCAGTACGGACAGACCGCTGCGCCGGATACCGTCGCGGACGGCCGCTTGGACGAGCAGCCGGTCGGGTTTTGCCAGCGGGACGTCGCCCAGCACGATCGCGCCGAGCGCCTCGACACGCCGCGTCACGATCCGGCCGTCGTCCCAACGGATCTGGTCGGTGGTCGAGACGAGGTCGCCTGCGATGTCTCGCGCGGTCTGCTCATCGATCGGCGCCGCGGAACGGATCCGGGCGTCGGCGCGACCGGGTGCCCGGTCAGCGACCGCGATCGCCAGCCAGGTCGTGGTCCGCAACGGCGACTGCAGATCCAGCGCTGCACCCGTACCACCAGACATCTGATACGTCGCCGAGTCGATCCCCCGGGCCCGCGCGATCCGATCCGGATACGCCAACCCCGCCACGATCCCCACCGCGAGATCGTCCGGTACTCCGTGCGTCCCCCGACCAGCCCGCCCACCCGACGGGTCGCCGGTCGGCGCGCCTCGGCCGAGGCGCTTCGTCTCTTCTCGCCAGCGGGCCGTCGCTCCGCGGTCCTCACCACGGCGAAGGGCTCGCCAGCGGGCCGGTAGATCATCGCCGAAGTTGCGGCCCGAGTCGTCCGAGAGCATGGCGACGATCTCGCGTGCCCGGTCGGCGCCGACCCGCGGCGCCCCGTCCAGCAACGCACGAGCAAGGCGAGGATGCGCCCCGATCGCCCTCATCCGCCGGCCCCGCTCGGTGATCCGGCCACCGTCGTCAAGGGCATCGATGCGGCGCAGCAATTCGGTGGCCGCCGTCATCGCCACGACCGGCGGCGCCTCGAGCAAGGTCAGACCGGCACCGGCCGGCGCACCCCACGCCGCGAGGTCGAGGGCGAAGGCTGCCAGATCGGCGATCGCGATCTCCGGCGCCGCATGATCGTCGAGACGCACGTGGTCGGTGGCGGACCAGCACCGATAGACCCGGCCAGGCGCCTCCCGCCCGGCGCGACCCGCTCGTTGGTCGGCCGACGACCTCGAGACCCGGCAGGTGACCAACGTACCGAGGCCACGGGACTGATCGGTCCGCGGCTCCCGGGCAAGACCCGCGTCGACCACGACCCTGACCCCGGGCACGGTCAGCGAGCTCTCCGCGACCGACGTCGTGACCACGATCCGACGAGTGGCGGACGGCGCCAACGCGCGGTCCTGTTCAGCCCTGGACTGGCGGCCGAACAACGGTAGGACATTCTGGCCGGCCAACCGACGAGTCACAGCGTTGATCTCGGCCTCCCCCGGGACGAACACGAGGATGTCGCCGTCGTTCTCGGTCAGTGCGCGCTGGACGACGGTCGCGACGTGATCCAGCAGGCGCGGGTCGACCCGCCCACCGGGAAGCAGCGGCGCGGGGACCGGTGGTGGGGCCCACTCGATCGCCACGTCGAACAGCGCAGCAGACGCGGTGATCACGGGCGCCGGTACGTCAGTGCCCAGCGCGCGGCTCAGCCGGACCGTGTCCGCGGTGGCCGAGGTCGCGACGATCGCCAGGTCTTCTCGAAGGTTCGCCCGGATGTCGACGCAGAGCGCGAGCAGCAGATCGGCATCGAGGTGCCGCTCGTGGCACTCGTCGATCACGATCGCGGCGACACCCGGCAGCTCCGGGTCCTGCTGCAGACGCCGTACGAGGAGCCCTGTAGTCACGACCTCGACACGGAGTCCCTTGCCGCCGCTGCGTTCACCGCGCATCGCGTAGCCGATCTGCCGGCCGAGCGGTTCGCCGACCAGCATCGCCAGCCGGGTCGCGGCCGCGCGGGTCGCCATCCGTCGCGGCTCGGCGACGATGATCGTGCCCCCGAGCGCGTCGGCCAGCGCGAGCGGCAACAGCGAGGTCTTCCCCGATCCGGGCGGCGCGACCAGCACCGCGGTGCCGCGCGACCGCACCGCGTCGACCGTGGCAGGCAGAACCGCCCGGACCGGCAGGTCCGCCCCCGGCACCGAAACTTCAGGTAGCAGCACGCCCCGACGCTAACCGACCTGCAAGAATGCATTGTCGTGAACCATCTGCTGGACCTCGGGTCCCGGAAGTTCTGGCGACTGGCCGGCAAGCCTGTCGACCTTGCAACGCATCACTCCTGGTTGCGCGCCCCGATGAGTCGTTCCTCCACGGTCGGGGACGGCTGGCTCGCCGCCGAGGCCGCGCACCACGGCGGCACGGTCGACGACGATGCCGCGACCACGGATGCTTCAGCAGGCCCAGCACCCGGTCTGCTTCCGGCGATGACGATCCTCGACGGTCCTGGGTTCGACGCCTCCCGACTGGATCCGCGGATCCGCGACTTCTACGAGCACACCGCCTCCTGGCAGATGGAGGTGTGGACCGGATGGTCACCGCTGTTCTGGCCTGCGGGTGAGCTGATCGCTCGGGTGTTCAGCCGCCGGGTTGAGCAGCTATCTCTCCCGATGCGCCCGCTCGACGTCGCGTACGGGATGGACAGCCGGGTCCGCGTGATCCGCGACCGGGACGGCGAGCAGGTGGGTGCCGCGTGGCTGCGAACGCTCCGGCCGTCGAGCCGCTACGTGTTCAGCGGCTGCTATTCGGTACGGCTGCTTCCCGGCGCGGCGCGGCCGAGCGTCCACGTCACGTTCCCGCTCGAGTCCGGCAACGTCCAGGTGTTCCTGCGCCCGGTCATCAATGACGGGGGCGGGCTCGTCCTGGAGTCACCCCCAGGACGGTTCGGTCAGGACGGCGCGTACGTCGTCGTCCACGACGGCGGACGGGACTTCGCGGCACGCGTCCCGCTCCACGAGACCTTCCGGCTCTACCGCGACCCTTACGGGGTGCTCCGTACTGACCACGAGCTACGGATGTGGCGCACCTGGATGATGCGTCTGCACTACAAGATGGAGCACGCCCGATGATCCACACCTTTCACCTCGCCGAGATCCCGGCCGCCGTGACGGCACGCGCGCTGCTGCGACCGCCGTCGGGCACCACCACGCCAGGGCTGGACCACGCCGAGTGCCTGGCCCTCATGCGCCTGGGGTCGCCCACCGTCTCCCCGGACCGACTGCAGCTACGACGGATCGCGGTCTTCGCACAGTGGCGCGATGAGGACGCCGTTGACCGCTTCCTGTCCGACGACGGCCTCGGCCGCCACCTGGCGACCGGCTGGCACGTCCGACTGGAGTACCTGCGCCGCTGGTCCCGGCTGGCGGCCCTGCCCGGTCTGCCCGCCCGGGCAGGCGGTTGGGACCAGGACGAGCCAGTGGTCGCGGTCACCGTCGCGCGGATGCGTCTGCTCGAGGTGCCCCGGTTCCTGCGGTGGGGCAGACCCGTCGAACGTCAGGTGCGCGACCACCCGGGCACCACGCTCGCCCTGGCCGCCTTCCGACCGCCGCACACCATCTCCACGTTCTCCGTGTGGCGCACCGTGCGCGAGATGGAGGAGATGGTGCACGGGCGCTCCGGCGTTCCCACTGACCGGCGGCACGCGGACGCCATGGTCGAACGTCGGCGTCGCGACTTCCACCACGAATTCGCGACGTTCCGCTTCCGCCCGCTCTCGGAGCACGGCACCTGGGAGGGACGGACCGGGATGGTCCCGCAGAGCTGATCATGGCGGCTCGACGGTCTCGCGGGCACCGGCGCGGTTCAGACCAGGCCTGCGTCGCGGATCCGCAGTGCGATGGTCACGCGGCCGTCACACCGCGTATCACCTGGGGCGCGTGCCCCGAGCGGGCCGAGGGCACCAGTCGCGGCCCCCGGCTCACCTGCGGAACCGTGGAGGTTCCGCTCGACTACGGGGACCCCGGTGGCGAGAAGATCGAGGTGGCCGTCTCGAAACTGCCGGCGGCAAGGTCGACCCACGAAGGTCGGGGCCGACGCGAAGGACAACTGGGGCAAGGCCATGTCGGAACGCTTCCCCGACGCGGCAAAGGTCGCCGCAGCACAGCACGCCACGCTCGGGCTGGGCGGCACCGTCGACGAGGTGACCCAGAACTACCTCGCGCTCGCCGACCGCCTCGACCGCACCCCCGCGCCCCCGCGCCCCCGCGCCCCCGCGCCCCCGCGCCCCCGCGCCCCCGCGCCCCCGCGCCCCCGCGCCCGACGGCACGCTCGCCGAGGCGGACGGCCAGGTGCTGCAGCAGGTGTTCGCCGCGCCGCCGCCGACCCCTGGCGTGCCGGCCGACAGCCAGGCCACCATGTTCCTGGCACTGACCTGTGGTGACGCGCAGTGTCGCTGGCGGTGGGTGTCGCGAGTTCCATACCGAGTACGGGCTCGTGGCGAGCGGGGCTACCCTACGGCGTGCCAACGAACGCGGCGATCGACCCGGACGAGCTTGCCACCACCCTTCGGGTGCTGGGCCGGCTCAAGGACCTCGACCCCAACCATCCCGACGTCCAGACGGTCAAACGGGCGACCGGTTACATGTGGAAGCTGCTCAAGAAGTCCCGTAAGGCGGCGGTCCGCGAGGAGCGTCAGGCGCACGACCGGAGCGTCATCGAGCAGACGGCGACAGGTTCGGCGGCGCGGATCGACGACGAGACCGCCGGCATCCCGCTGGTCTCGACCGCGCCGGGGGCGTTCGCCGGCGAGCTGCGCACCGCCCGCGGCTGCTACATCTGCAAGACGGACTACACGCTGGTCGACTCGTTCTACCACTGGCTGTGCCCGGCCTGTGCCGCGAAGAGCCACACGCGGCGCGACCAGCGCACGGACCTGACCGGGCGCCGTGCCTTGCTCACCGGGGGCCGGGCGAAGATCGGAATGTACATCGCGCTGCGACTGCTGCGCGACGGCGCTCACCTCACCATCACCACCCGCTTCCCGAAAGACGCGGTGCGCCGCTTCTCGGCGATGCCCGACGCCGCCGACTGGCTGCACCGGCTCAAGATCGTCGGTATCGACCTGCGTGACCCCACCCAGGTGATCGCCCTGGCCGACGACGTCGCCGCGGCGGGCCCGCTCGACATCCTGGTCAACAACGCCTGCCAGACGGTCCGCCGGACCCCCGGGGCCTACTCGCAGCTCGTCGCGGGCGAGTCGTCACCGGTCGCCCCGCTTCCCTATGGGCTGGAGCCGCCGGGGATGGTCACGTTCGATCACGTCTCGGAGGCGCACCCCGCTGCGATCGCAGGGGCGCTGACCGCCTTGTCGGTCGCCCACCGCGAGGGGCAGTCGCAGGACGACGCCGTCGCGATGCACACCGCGGCGTCCCTGACGGCGCTGGCGCTTCGGGCGGGCTCGGCCTCCCTGGACGCCCACCTGGCCGGCACGGCCGTCGACGCCGGCGGGCTTCTCCCCGACCTGCAGACGACCAACTCGTGGACCCAGGTCGTGGACGAGGTCGACCCGCTGGAGCTCCTGGAGGTCCAGCTCTGCAACGCGATCGCGCCGTTCCTGCTCATCTCCCGGCTGCGGCCCGCGATGCGGGCCGCGACGTCCATGGCGCGACGCGGGTACGTCGTCAACGTCTCGGCGATGGAGGGGCAGTTCTCCCGCCGTTACAAGTCCGCGGGACACCCGCACACCAACATGGCCAAGGCCGCCCTGAACATGCTGACCCGGACGTCCGCAGCGGAGATGTTCGAGACGGACCGGGTCCTGATGACCGCGGTGGACACCGGGTGGATCACGGACGAGCGCCCGCACCAGGAGAAGCTGCGGATCGCCGCCGAGGGCTGGCATGCGCCCCTCGACCTGGTCGACGGCGCCGCCCGCGTCTATGACCCGATCGTCCAGGGCGAGGCAGGGACCGACCTGTACGGCTGCTTCCTCAAGGACTACGAGCCGTCGCCCTGGTAGTTGAAAGGGCGGACGCCGGGCGCCTTCGCTCCCCGGCGTCCGTCCTGGTCAGGCAGGTGTTACCAGCCGCGCTCGGCCAGCCGGTGCGGCTCCGGGATCTCGTCGACGTTGATCCCCACCATCGCCTCGCCCAGGCCGCGGGAGACCCTCGCGAGGACGTCGGGGTCGTCGTGGAACGTGGTGGCCTGGACGATCGCCTTGGCGCGCGCCACGGGGTCCCCGGACTTGAAGATGCCCGAGCCCACGAACACGCCCTCGGCGCCGAGCTGCATCATCATCGCGGCGTCGGCCGGGGTGGCGATGCCGCCCGCGGTGAACAGCACGACGGGCAGCTTGCCGGCCCGGGCCACCTCGGCCACGAGCTCGTACGGGGCCTGCAGCTCCTTGGCCGCCACGAACAGCTCGTCCGTCGGCAGCGACGACAGGCGGCGGATCTCGCCGCGGATCTGGCGCATGTGCGTCGTGGCGTTCGAGACGTCGCCCGTGCCGGCCTCGCCCTTGGAGCGGATCATGGCGGCGCCCTCGGTGATACGGCGCAGCGCCTCCCCGAGGTTCGTGGCACCGCACACGAAGGGCACGGTGAACTGCCACTTGTCGATGTGGTTCGCGTAGTCGGCCGGGGTGAGCACCTCGGACTCGTCCACGTAGTCGACTCCGAGGGACTGCAGCACCTGCGCCTCGACGAAGTGCCCGATGCGGGCCTTGGCCATGACCGGGATCGAGACCGCGTCGATGATCCCGTCGACCATGTCCGGGTCGCTCATGCGCGCGACGCCACCCTGGACACGGATGTCGGCGGGCACACGCTCGAGCGCCATGACCGCGACCGCCCCGGCGTCCTCGGCGATCTTCGCCTGCTCGGGGGTGACGACGTCCATGATGACGCCGCCCTTGAGCATCTCGGCCATGCCTCGCTTGACGCGGGCGGTACCCACCTCGCCCGCGGTGATGACGGCGTCCGTGCCGGTGGTCTCGCTCAACTCGGGCCTCGCTCGTGTCGGAGTCGGAGGCGTGACCGCTGTCACGCCACCTCTCATCTTACGGTCGTCAGTGCCCGGTGAGACCCGCCGGCATCTGGTCGTCGAGCTCGACCGTCCGCGGCAGCGCGGCGTGCCCGCTCAGGCGCAGGAGACGCACGTACCAGGTGCGCCGGGCCCGGCGCGCCTGGGCCACCGCCTGGTTGTGGAACCGCCGCGCGAGCTGGGCCCTGTACCACGCCGCGGCCAGCTGCCCCACGAGCTCGTCGCCCGGCGCGGACTCGCGCAGGGACCGGAGGAACTCCTCGTCGCCGAGCGCCGAGCGCAGCGTCGACGACAGCTCGCTCTCGGCGCGCTCGCGCTCGGGGCTGAGGCCGTCGAGCGCCAGCTCGCCCCCGGGAGGGGCGGGCGGACCGGCGTCCTCGACGACGGCGAAAGCGGCGTCGGCGACGAGCACTGCGCCCGCCGGGTCGAGCAGGCCGGAGGACGCCAGGTCGATCGCGGCGCCTGCGCGGCGCGCGAGCTGCGCGTACAGCGCGATGCGCGAGGCGATGACCTTGCGGTGCAGCCGGTCGAGGCGCGACGCCGAGATCCAGGCCAGCCACACCACGATCGCCGCGACGACGAGGACGACGAGGGCGAGCTCCGACCAGGTCATACGCCCTCACCTCCCGCTGCGCGGCGGCCGCGCAGCCAGCCGACCGCGCCCTCGGCCCGCGCCACCGCCTCGGGGGCGTCGAGCGCGTCGCCCGCGGCGACCGCCATCTCGTACACCGCGAGCACCTGCTCGGTGACCGTCGACCAGTCGAACCTCCGGACGAACGCCGTCGCGCGGTCCCGCCGCTCTCCGGTGCCGTCGGGGTCACCGAGGGCCGCGAGGATCGCGTCGGCCAGGTCCCGCGGCTCACCGGTACGGAACAGCCTGCCGGCCGCGCCCTCGTCGAGCACGCGGCGGAAGGCCCCGAGGTCGCTGGCCACCACGGCGGTCCCGGCGCTCATCGCCTCGACCAGCACGATGCCGAAGCTCTCGCCGCCGGTCTGCGGGGCGATGTACAGGTCTGCCGACGCCAGCAGCGATGCCTTGTCCCCGTCGCTCACGCCCCCGAGGAACTCGAAGGACGACGCGTGCGCGCCGAGCGTCTCGATCGCCGCGTCCCGACCTGCGTCGCCGCGCCCGGCGACCAGGAACCGCGCCCCCGGGATCTGCTCCAGGACGTGCGGCACGGCCGCGGCGAGCACCTCCAGGCCCTTGCGGGGCTCGTCCAGCCGGCCGAGGAACGCGATCGTCGGCGCCTCGAGCGTGCCGCGCCACCGTTCGGCCTTCGCGCCCGCGGCGAACGTGTCGACGTAGACCCCGTTCGGGATGACGACGGCGTCGCCGCCCACGTGGTCGACCAGCGTGCGTCGCGCGTCCTCCGACACGGCGATGCGCGCCGCGATCTTCTCCAGCGACTGGCGCAGCACCGGGAACGCGACCTGGAGCGCCCGGGAGCGCACCTGGGAGGTATGGAACGTCGCCACGACCGGCCCCTCCGCCACCCAGAGGGCGAGCATGGACAGGCTGGGCACCATCGGTTCGTGCAGGTGCATCACGTCGAAGCGGCCGGCCTCGACCCACCGCCGGACCCGCGACGCGGCGCGCGGGCCGAAGGCAAGCCGCGCGACGGAACCGTTGTAGCGGACCGGCACCGCCCGGCCCGCGGCGGTCACGACCTCCGGCACCAGGGTCTCCTCGTCGGCCGGCGCGAGCACCGAGACCTCGTGGCCGGCGCGTTGCAGCGCCTGCGCCAGGTCGCGCACATGGAACTGCACGCCGCCGGGGGCGTCGAACGAGTACGGGCACACGATCCCCACCCGCAACCGTCGAGCGGCCCCGCCCGTGCCGTCCCGCTGAGCGTGTTCCGCCCTGTCGGCCTGCGCGGCGCTCATCCCTCGCCCGCCTCGGCCTTGGTGCGGGCGTACCGGTCCGGGTCGAGGTCGTCGACGAAGACACGCTGCAGCATGTGCCAGTCCTGCGTGGACTCCTGCAGGGTGCGGGCGACCACGTCCACCCAGCTCTGGGTCATCCGCGCCACGCGCTCCTGGCGGCGGATGCCCGAGTCGTCAGGCACCGGGACCGCCGGGTAGAACCGGATCACGATGCCCCACACGGTCCCGGCGGCCCGCCGGCGCTCGCCCGACAGACGCTCGTACGTGATGTCGGCCGGGACGAGCGGCACCTTGGCCGCCAGCGCGAGGGCCGCGGGACCGGCGGCGACGCGGGCCCGGTGGCCGCACAGGTCCACCTCGACGCCCGTCGCGGTGAGGTCGCGGTCGGCCAGCAGCGGCACGAGGTACCCGCCGCGCGCGGCCCCGCGCACCAGGTTGCGGAACACGCTCGGCTCGCCGAGCGGCAGCACCTCGATGCCGATGGACCGCCGGAACTCGACGAACTCGACGAACAGCTCCTCCGGCTTCAGGCGCTCGGCGACGCTGAGGACCGGCGCGATGCGCGGCGTCGCGTACGCGCCCGCGAGGTCCCAGTTGCCCAGGTGTGCGAGCGCCAGGGAGACGCCCTGGCCGTCGCCGACCGGTCCCGCCACGTTCTCGTAGCCCTCGACCCGGACGCGGGCCGCGATCTGCTCGGGCGTGGACCCCTGCAGGGTGAACGCCTCGCGGAAGTACCGCATGTACGAGCGCATGCCCGCGCGGGTCAGGCGCCGCAGCTCGGGCGCGTCGAGGTCCGGACGCACCCGCGCGTAGTTCGCCTCCATGCGGCGCACGCCCTCGGTGCGCCGCAGCCACGTGAGGTCAGCGATCGCCGTGAACGCGGCGCGCAGCACCGGCTCCGGGATCTTCGGGGCGTGCCGCCACGCGAACGTGTACAGCCGGGCGACGTCGAACCGCATCAGGCCTCCGGGTCGGTGCTGTCGGGACTGCTGTCGGGACCGCTGCCGGGACTGCTGCCGGTCAGGTCGGTGGTGCCCGGCGCGCCTGCCGTGGCGAGCTGTCGGCGGACCGTCGCCATCCGCTGCACCACGGTGACGAGGCTCGCGACGGCGAGCAGGGTGAGCGCGGCCTCGGTCACGACGACAGGGAGGCCGACCTGCGTGAACGCGACCGCTGCCAGGGCCACGAGGAGCCGGTCGCTGCGCTCGGCGATCCCGACGGCAGCCGACGCACCGACGCTCTCGGCCCGCGCCCGCGCGTACGGGACGACGGACCCGAGCACCAGGCAGGCCAGCGACGCCGCGATGCCCCACATGGAATAGGGGACGTCGGGGTGCAGCACGAACCAGAGGGTGATGCCGGCGAAGACCGCGCCGTCGGAGACGCGATCGAGCGTCGAGTCGAGGAAGGCGCCCCACGGGCCCGACCGCCCGGACAGGCGCGCCATGACGCCGTCGAGCGAGTCGGCCAGGGCGAACAGCCCGATGAGAACGCCGCCGAGGAGCAGGTGGCCGGCCGGCAGCAGGGTGAGGGCGAGGACGACGACCACGACTGTCCCCGCGATCGTCACGGCGTCCGGCGTCACGCCCCATCGGAGCAGCAGCCGCGCCGGCGGGGTGAAGAAGCGCTGCATCGCCGCGCGCAGGCCTCTCAGCATCAGCGCTCTCCCCCGGTTGACGGCTCGGTTGACGGCTCGGTTGACGGCTCGGTTGACGGCTCGGTTGACGGCTCGGTTGACGGCTCGGTTGACGGGCCGGCCGAGTGCTCGTCGGAGGGCCACGCGGCCGCCAGGCGGGCGCGCGTGTCGGCCAGCAGCTCGGGCAGCGCCTTGGTCTGGCCCACGACGGGCAGGAAGTTCGCGTCGCCGAGCCACCGCGGCACCACGTGCTGGTGCAGGTGGGCCGCGATCCCCGCGCCGGCGACCTCGCCCTGGTTCATGCCGAGGTTGAAGCCCGCCGGGGCGTAGACCGCGCGCAGCGTCTGCACCGCCGTCTGCGTCATGGCCGCGAGCTCGGCCGTCTCGGTGAGCGTCAGGTCCGTGTAGTCGGACACGTGCCGGTACGGCAGCACCATGAGGTGCCCCGAGTTGTACGGGTACAGGTTGAGCACCGCGTAGCACTCGTGCCCGCGGGCGACGACGAGCCCGGACTCGTCGTCACCCGCCGGGATGCGGCAGAACGGGCACTGCGCCACCGAGCCGTCCGCCGGCTTGTCCTGCCCGCCGATGTAGACCATGCGGTGCGGCGTCCACAGCCGCTGCAGCCCGTCCTCGGGCGGGCCGAAGTCGCCCGCCGGCGCCGTCGCGCTCTCCCCCGTCATGTGCCGGCCCTGCTCAGACCTGGACGCGGTCGCGCACGGCCGCCACGATGCGCTCGACCGCGTCCGCCACCGGCACGCCGTTCTCCTGGCTGCCGTCGCGGAACCGGAACGACACCGCGCCGGCCTCGACGTCCTCCCCGCCCGCGATGAGCACGAAGGGCACCTTCTCCTTGGACGCGTTGCGGATCTTCTTGCCGAACCGGTCGTCCGACAGGTCCAGCTCGGCGCGGATCCCGCGGGCCTTGAGCTGGGCGACGACCTCCTTGAGGTAGTCGTCGAACGCCTCGGCCACCGGGACTGCGAGCACCTGGACGGGCGCCAGCCAGGCCGGGAAGAGCCCCGCGTAGTGCTCGATGAGCACGCCCATGAACCGCTCGATCGAGCCGAACTTGGCCGAGTGGATCATCACCGGCTGCTGCTTGGTGCCGTCCGCCGCCGTGTACTCCAGGCCGAAGCCCTTCGGCTGGTTGAAGTCGTACTGCACGGTGCCCATCTGCCAGGTGCGGCCGATCGCGTCCTTGACCTGGACGGAGATCTTGGGACCGTAGAAGGCGGCGCCGCCCGGGTCGGCCACCAGCTCCAGGCCTGACTCGACCGCGACCTTCTCCAGCACCGCGGTGGCCTTGGCCCAGTCCTCGTCGGTGCCGACGAACTTGTCGGGCGTGGAGTCGTCCCGCGTCGACAGCTCCAGGTAGAAGTCGTCGAGGCCGAAGTCCCTGAGCACCGACAGCATGAAGTTCAGCAGGTGCTTGACCTCGTCGGGTGCCTGCTCGGGCGTGACGTAGGAGTGCGAGTCGTCCTGGGTCAGGCCGCGCACGCGCGTCAGGCCCTGGACCACGCCGGACTTCTCGTACCGGTACACCGTGCCGAACTCGAACAGCCGGATCGGCAGCTCGCGGTACGAGCGCCCTCGGCTGGAGAAGATCAGGTTGTGCATCGGGCAGTTCATCGCCTTGAGGCGGTAGCGCCCATGGTCGCCGACCTCCTCGAGGTCGAGCGCCGGGAACATCGTGTCCGCGTAGTACGGCAGGTGACCCGAGGTGTAGAAGAGCTCTTCCTTGGTGATGTGCGGGGTGCCGACGTAGGAGAAACCCTCCTCGATGTGGCGCTGGCGGACGTAGTCCTCCATGACCCGCTTGATCACGCCGCCCTTGGGGTGGAACAGGGGCAGGGCCGAGCCGACCTGGTCGTTGAACGAGAACAGGTCCATCTCGGCGCCGATGCGGCGGTGGTCGCGACGCTCGGCCTCGGCCAGGCGCTCCAGGTACGCCTTGAGCTCGTCCTTCGACGGCCAGGCGGTGCCGTAGATGCGCTGCAGCTGCGGGTTCTTCTCCGACCCGCGCCAGTAGGCGGCGGCCGAGCGCATGAGCTGCACGCCCTGGCCGATGAGCTTGGTGGAGGGCAGGTGGGGGCCGCGGCACAGGTCCTTCCAGGCCACGGTCTCGCTCTCGCGGCCGGCGCCGCGCACGTTGTCGTAGATGGTCAGCTCGCCGCCGCCGACCTCGACGGAGACGCCGGCGTCGTCCCCCTCGGCCGGCGTCGTCCCGCCCTTGAGCCCGATGAGCTCGAGCTTGTACGGCTCGTCGGCGAGCTCGGCGCGCGCCTCGTCCTCCGTCACGACGCGGCGGCGGAAGGTCTGGCCCTCCCGGATGATCCGGGTCATCGCCTTGTCGAGGGCCTTGAGGTCCTCGGGCGTGAACGGGGTCTCGACGTCGAAGTCGTAGTAGAAGCCGTCCGTGACGGGCGGGCCGATGCCGAGCTTGGCGTCCGGGTTGACCTGCTGGACGGCCTGGGCGAGCACGTGCGCGGCGCTGTGGCGCAGCACGGCGAGCCCGTCGGGCGAGTCGATCGTGACCGGCTCCACCACGGTCCCGGCCGCGAGGTCGGTGGCCAGGTCGAGCAAGGTGCCGTCCACCCGCATGACGACGACGTCGCGGCGGTCCGCGAAGAGCTCGGTGCCCGTCGTCGACGTCTGCACCGTCACCGTGTCCGTGTCCTGCGCCGGGTCCTGCGCGTGATCGGGGGTCGGTGGCATCGGCGAGGCGACGTCGGACACGGAGGTGCTCCTTGTTGGTCGGGACCGGCGCGCGGTGCGCGGCGGCGGGTCGAACGACGACCGGCCGGCGCGCAGCGCTCGCCGGGCACGATCGAGGGGCGCCACCCTCGGGCAGCGCCCCTCG
Source organism: Isoptericola sp. Y541 (assembly GCF_059445465.1). Classification (NCBI taxonomy): domain Bacteria; kingdom Bacillati; phylum Actinomycetota; class Actinomycetes; order Micrococcales; family Promicromonosporaceae; genus Isoptericola; species Isoptericola sp. Y541. The sequence continues at coordinate 323,681 of NZ_JCAIUJ010000003.1, forward strand.
ATCGTACTCATCCGCACCGGCCACCACGACGAGGCTCTCCGCCCGTGGGCGGCCGGGCCGTGGTCCGGTGTTCCCCCTTTCCGTCAGCCGGTCCCCCGACCCGGCGTCGGCCGCGAGCAGGCGAGAGCGTCGCGGCACCATCTCCGCCATTTGTGAAGAACTTCACAAGCCCTGAAGGCGCAGGCCAGAGGCTGTGGTCTTACCATAGAGACGGCGTCAGAACCGACGCCGACACAGCGGCCGCAGCCCCGCGGTCAGCACCCGGAGGGGACCATGAACACCACTCGCAACGCCCAGCGACCGGCTCGCACCGTCGGCCTCGTCGCTCTCATCGCCGGCATTCTTATGATCGGGGCCGGCGCGGCCACCTGGGCCACGGTCAGCTCCCAGCTGTCCGCCCAGAACATCACCGTCTCCGAGGATGCGGCGTTCCTCGCCGGCGACACCGTCGACGGTCCCCTCTCCGCATACGCCCAGGCGCAGGTCATCGACAAGCACGCGCTGGAGGCGACGGGCGGCCAGACCTACTCCGAGCTGGGTCAGGACGACCCGCTGCGCGCCACCGCGATGAACGCCTCGTTCCTGCGCGCGTCGCTGTTCACCTCCGTCGTGGCGTACGGCGTGAGCGCCCTGGTCATGGGCCTCGGCGTCCTCTTCGGGCTGCTCGGCTGGACGCTCGGCCGCCTCGGCGCCGAGCCCGCCGTCGCCCCGGCCGCCGCCCCCGCAACAGCCCCGGCCCGTGGGCGGCTCCACCCGGCGGTCTGACCCCCTCGCGCCAGGTCACCGCACGGCCCGTCCCCGGTCCACGGAGGCGGGCCTTGCGGCGTCCGGGCTCCCGGCGGGACACGATGGACCTCGTGACCCCCGCCCCGTCGCCCGACCCCGCCTCCCCCGCCTACCCGGTCGCCGCCCGCACGGCACCCACGCTGGCGGCGCTGGACGCCCACCTCGTGGAGTGTCGCGCCTGCCCCCGCCTGGTCGCGTGGCGTGAGGAGGTGGCCCGCGAGCGCCGGGCCGCGTTCCGCGACGAGGAGTACTGGGGGCGGCCGGTGCCGGGCTTCGGCGACCCGCGTGCGCCCGTCGTCGTCGTGGGGCTGGCCCCGGCCGCGCACGGCGCCAACCGCACGGGCCGCATGTTCACCGGCGATCGCAGCGGCGACTTCCTCTTCGCGGCGATGCACCGCACGGGCTTCGCGAACCAGGCCACGTCGGTGGCGGCCGGCGACGGGCTGGAGCTGCGGGGGATCCGGGTGACCGCGCCCGTGCGGTGCGCGCCGCCGGCCAACAAGCCCACCCCCGAGGAGCGCGGCCGGTGCGCGCCCTACCTGGCGCGCGAGCTCGAGCTGGTGGGTTCCGTGCGGGTGGCCGTCGCGCTCGGGGCGATCGGCTGGCAGGCCCTGCTCACCGCCCTCGCCGAGCAGGGCTGGGAGGTGCCACGGCCCCGGCCGCGGTTCGCCCACGGCGCCGAGACGACGCTCGCCCGGCGCGACGGCTCCCCCGGCACCCTCACGGTGCTCGGCTGCTTCCACGTCTCGCAGCAGAACACCTTCACCGGGAGGCTCACGCCGGCCATGCTCGACGCCGTGCTGCTCCGGGCGCGCGAGCTCGCGGACGCCGCCGGCGACGACGGAGGAAGACCTTGGAGAAAGGTGGAGGAATAGGCGCGCCCGGCACCTCCCCCGCACGCTACGGTCGCGACGTGACCGTCACCATCCTCACCGGGCCCCCGGGCGCCGGGAAGACCACCGTGGCCGCGCTGCTCGCGCTCGACGCGGACCGCCCCACCGTCAACCTCACGACCGACACGTTCTACCGATCGATCGTCCAGGGCCACGTGCCGCCGTACCTCGCCGGCTCCCAGGCGCAGAACGAGACCGTCGCCGCCGCGATCGTCGGCGCGGTGAGCGCCTACGTCCGGGGCGGGTACGACGTCGTGACGGACGGAGTCGTCGGGCCGTGGTTCCTGCCCCCGTTCCGCGCCGCCGCGGCGCGCGAGGGCTGGGACCTCGCGTACGTCGTCCTGCGGCCGGACCTGGACGCGACCCTCGGGCGCGCCACCGGCCGCGCCGACTCCGAGCTGCGCGACCCGGCCGCGGTGCGGAGCATGCACGCCGCGTTCGCGGACCTGGGCGACCTGGAGCCGCACGCCCGGGACACGGGCGGCGAGGAGCCCGCCGCCACGGCGGCGGCGGTCCGCGCCGCGCTCGACGACGGCGCGTTCCGGCTGCCCGTGCCGACGCCGGGCCTCCCCGAGAACCACCGCGTCGACCCACCGCTGCGAGTCGACGAGCTCGCCACGCTGCGCGGGTTCCTCGACTACCACCGCGACACCATGCGCTGGAAGACCACCGGCCTGACGGCCGAGCAGCTGCGCACCCCGCACCCGCCGAGCACCCTGACGCTCGGCGGCCTGCTCAAGCACCTCGCGCTGGTCGAGACGAACTGGCTCGCCGAGGTCTTCGACGCCGACGAGCCCATCGCGCCGTTCGACACCGTGGACTGGGACGCCGACCGCGACTGGGACTTCCACTCCGCGGCCGACGACTCCGCCGAGGAGCTGCGCGCCCTCTTCGACGCGGCCGTCGCCGACTCGGACCGTCGGCTGGCCGCCGCGGTCGCCGCGACCGACGGGCTGGACCGGGTCAGCGTCCGCGAGTCGCGTCGGGAGGGCGAGGGCGCCTTCAGCCTGCGCTGGATCCTGGTGCACCTCATCGAGGAGTACGCCCGGCACAACGGGCACGCCGACCTGATCCGCGAGGCGCTGGACGGCGCGACCGGGGAGTAGACCGACCGCCGGTCGAGCCTGCGCCCCGTGCCTCCCGGCGCGGGCGTAGCACCGTGTGCTCGGTGACGTAGCCCACCACCACCGCGAGGAGCACGACCGGGGCCATCGCGGGCGCGGCCGGACCCAGGAGCATGACCACCAGCACGGCCCCGGACACCGGGAACGGCAGGGTCGCCGCGGTCGCCGCCGCCATCCCCGCGGCGAGCGCCGGGACCGCGCCGTACCCGGGCAGGGGCGCGACCAGCACCCCGGCCGCCGCGCCGAGGAGGATGCCGGGGAAGATGGGGCCGCCGCGCAGCGTCCCGAGCGACACGGCGTAGGCGATCCCCTTGAACGCCAGCAGGGCGACCAGCACCCCCACGCCCCATGCCTCCGGGTCGGCGGCCAGCGGTCCGAGCAGCGACTGTCCCGACAGCGCCACGTCCTCGGGCGAGCGCCCCGAGACCAGGGCGTAGGCCGCGGCGCAGACGCCGACGACCAGCGCGCCCGCGACGGCGGCCCGGAAGGGGCGCGCCGCCGCCCGCCGCGCGACGGCGGCACCCAGGTCGTGCACGAGCCGCACCCCGACGGCGACGAGGACTGCCACAGGGATCGTCCACAGCACGTCGCCGAGGTCCGGCCGCGCCGGGGCGTCGAGGTGCGGCAGGGCCAGCGACGCGATCTCCAGCCCGGTCCAGCTCCCCAGGCCGGTGAACACGAGCGCGCCGACCCCGGAGGTCAGCAGGGACGGGAGCACCACGCCCACGAGCCGCGCCCCGGCGAGCCCGCCGAGCGCGGCCGCCTCGACGACGAAGACGGCGCCCACGAGCGGGCTGCCGAAGATGGCCGACAGTGCGGCGGCGGACCCGGCGACGGCGAGGACCTGGCGCGTCGGGTCGTCGAGGGCCGCGTCCCAGGGCCGCACCAGCAGGAGGGCGAGCGCCGCGCCGACGGCCAGCAGCGGCGCCTCCGGCCCGAGGACGACGCCGAGCGGCAGACCCGCCAGCGCGGCGAGCAGGATGCCGGGCACATGGGAGGCGGGCACCGGCCCCATCGCCAGGCCGTCCACCGGCACGTGGCCGCCGTGCCCCGGCAGGGACCGGACGGCGAACCCGACGGCGAGGCCTGCGAGCGCCAGCCAGGGCAGGGGCCACCACCAGGGCACGTCGTCGAGGCCCGCGGCGGCGGGCAGCACGTCCCACACCAGGTGGGTCAGCTGGTGCAGCGCCGCGAGGAGGCAGAAGGCCGCGACCGACACGGGGATGCCCAGCGCGGCGGACATCCCGAGGAGCCTTGCGTGGTCGCGCACGGACCGGACCGGCGTCGTGTCGCTCGTCGTCGCGTCGTTCATCGTCGCCCCGCATCCTCGCCGGCGTGGTCCCCCGCACCGTCGGCAGCACCGTCCGGGGCACCCGCGGCCGCGCCGGATCGCAGTCGCCCGGCCACGACCGGGAAGACGAGCACCGACACGACGGCAGCGCTGACGAGCGCCGCGGCGTCGGCCGTCGGCAGCAGGCCCGCCGTCGTGCCCACCGTGGCGATGACGACGACGAGCGGCAGCGCGGTGGCCGCCATCAGGCCCAGCGCGAGCGCGTCCGTGGTGCCCAGCGCGCGCCGGTGGGCCAGGAACGTGGGCACGCACCGCACCACGAGGAAGAGGATCACGAACACGGGCACCGTGACGAGCACCCACGGGTCCGCGACCATCGCCTGGACGTCGAGGGTGACGCCGCTCATCACGAAGAAGACGGGGATGAAGAAGCCGAACCCGATGCCCTCGAGCCGCGACTCGACGACCTCGGCCTCCTGCGGGTCGCCCGAGGACAGGAACAGGTGCACGAGGATGCCCGCGGTGAACGCCCCGAGCACGGGGTCGAGGCCGAGCGCCAGGGCCAGTGCGAACATGGCGATCACCACCAGCACGCAGAGCCGCACCCCCACCTGCGAGCTGGTGCCGAGCGTGGCGGTGACGACCTTCCCGAGGCGCGGATGGCGCCGCTTGCGCGCGAGCCACGCCCCGGCGACGGCGAGGGCCGCGAACGCGGCCAGGACGACGACCGTGTGGGCGGGCCGGTCCCCGCTAAGGACGAACGCGATCGCGAGGATCGGTCCGAACTCCCCCACCGCCCCGACGGCGAGCACCCGGTCGCCGAACGGCGTCCCCGTGGCGCCGCCGTCGCGCACGATCGGCAGGATGACGCCGAGCGCCGTCGTGGTGAGCGCCAGCCCGACGACGAGCCCCGTCTGCGGCCCCGCGAGCAGGATGCCCAGCACCAGTCCGAGCACGAGCGAGGCCGCCCAGCTCCCGACGGCGCTGCGCAGCGGACCGCCGCGGATGCGGGAGAACTCGATCTCGTATCCGGCGAGGAACATGAGGAAGGCGAGACCCAGGTCGGAGAGCGCCCCGACGACGTCGGTCTCGTGCACGAGCCCCAGCGCCGCCGGGCCGAGCAGGATGCCCAGGAGGATCTCGATCACGACCGAGGGGAGCCGGACGACCGGCTCCAGGCGGTCCACGACCAACGGTGCGACGACCCCCGCCGCGGCCACCAGGGCCAGCATGGTCACGGTCTCGAGATCCACGTCCCGTCCTTCGGTCCCGTCCTGCTCCTCGCCGTCCTCCCCGGAGTGTGCCGGCCCTCGGCCGACCGGATCAGCCCAGCAGCTTGGCCTTGGCCGCGGTGAACTCGGCGTCCGACAGCACGCCCGCCGTGCGCAGGTCGCCCAGCCGCTTCAGCTGGGTGATCAGGTCGTCCTCGCCGGGGCCCGCCGGCGCGGGTGCCCCCGGCGGCGTCGGCGCGGGCGGCTGCTGGTACTGCGGCGCCGGGGGCCGCTGCGCCTCGTACTGCTGGGCCTGGTACTGGTCGGCGGCGTAGCGCTGCTCGTCGCGCGCCGCGGCGCGCCGGTTCATCGCCCGGCTGGTGGCGTTCGCCGTGCCGGTGATCACTGCCGTGCGAGCCATCGTCCCGATCAGCCCGGGCCGGCCCATCCGTCCCAGAGGCGGCATCTCAGCTCTCCTTCGCGAGCTCGGCGGTGAGCTCCTCGATCGCGGCGGCGGGCACCCGGGTCCAGTCGAGGACCTGCCCACCGGCCCCGTGGACGGCGCCCGCGAGGCCACGTGCCCAGGTGTGCTCGAAGACGAGCATGCCGACGGCCGACCCGGGGGCCAGGTCCTCGGCGACCGCGTCCACGTCGTCCGCGGCCAGCAGCCCGGCGGGTTCACCCACGATGCGGGCCAGCTCGTCGTCGCCGCCCTCGGTGGCCTCGAGCCACTCCACCGTGCCGTCGTCGGCCTTGCGGATGAGGAGCGCGTCGAGCACGTCGATCGTGCCGGCGTCGACGAGCTTCCCGAGCTCCGCGATGATCTCGCCCCGGAACTCGGCCCGGGGGAACTCGATGAGCACGAGCTCCACCGGCGCGCCGGCCGCGGATCCGTCGCGTCCCGTTCCCGTCGTACCGGTCATGCGACCACCACTTTCCCTCGACGTTGAGATCCCCCTGACGGTCGGTCGCCGCCGCGTCGCCTTAGCGGCCCGGCGTGCCGTCCGCCTTGATGATCCGGTCGCCGGAATCAGTCCGCAACAGCAGGCGCCCGCACACCGCCGGCCGGGCGACGAGGAAGGCGACGACGGATCGTGCTCAGGCCCTGCCGACCGCCACGCCCGGCCCGCCGGCCACGCGGCGCACGTACGCGGTGGCCGGCGCCTCGAGCTCGGCGCGGAGCCGTTCGAAGGTCGCGACGCCGGCCCGCCCCGGCCAGTCGTGGGGCAGCGCGCCGGGCGGGAGGCCAGGGTCGACGGCCGGGATCAGGCGCCAGTCGTCGAGGACCCGCGTCCAGCGCGCGAACGCCTCGCTCCCTGCGGCGGCGTCCTCGGCCTGGCCGGCATGGCCGGCATGGCCGGCATGGCCGGCGTCGTCCGCGTGCCGCGCCAGGAACCCGTGGTGCAGCGCCGCGAGCCGGTCGAGGTCCCACCACCGCGCGGCGGCCTCGGCGAAGGGGCCCGCGGTGCGCGGCGTCGACGTGACGAAGAGCGTCGCCGCGTCCCGCAGCCCGAGGGAGTCCAGGATCTCGTCCACCTCGCCGGTCAGGTGGGCCGGGCAGATCCACAGCCCGGTCGCGACGTGCCCGCACCCGATCCCCGCCAGGTGGCGGCGCAGCTGGTGGCGGGCGTCGCGCCGCGTCTCCGGCACCGTGTACGACACCAGGCACCAGGGGTCCGCCTCGCCCTGGGGGCGGTAGGTGAAGATGCGCCGGTCGCCGCGCTCGAGCATCCAGGTGGCGCCGGGGGCGAGCCGGTAGCCGGGCCGCCCGCGCACGGACGCGGCGTCGAGCAGGCCGCGGGCCTTGACCCGGGAGACCGCGCTGCGGGCGCTCGGGCCGCCCACCCCGATCTCGCCCAGGAGCGCGACGAGGTCGGCCGCGGCGATCGCCCCGCCGACCTGGCGCAGGTAGGCGCCGACGACGGTGCGCACCAGCGACGTCGCGCTGCCGGGCCGGGCCTCGACGTCGTCGAGGACGGCGGGCGGGTCGGTCGCCACAGGGCTGTCAGCTGCCGTCAGCCCGCGCGGCGCAGGAGGGCGGACCGGACGGCCTCGACGCCCACGCGCACCTCGTCGAACGACGTCGACAGGGGCGACAGGCCGAGGCGGATGCCGTGCGGGCGGCGGAAGTCGGGCACGACCCCCTGCTCCCACAGCTCGGCCACGACGTCCGCGAACTCGGGGTGGTCGATCGTCACGTGCGAGCCGCGGCTCTCGGCGTCGCGCGGGGAGGCGACCTCCACGCCCAGCGGCACCAGCAGCTCGTCGGTCAGCTCGAGCGCGAACCGCGTGAGCCGCACCGACTTGGCGCGGATCGCGTCCATGCCGGCGGCCGAGATCAGGTCGAGCATGTCCTGCATCGCCAGCATCGAGGTGATGGCCGGCGTGCCGGACACGAACCGGCGGATCCCGGCGTGCGGGGCGTAGGCCGGGCCCATCTCGAAGGGGGCGTCGGCACCCATCCAACCCTGGATCGGCTGGCGCAGCTGGTCGACCAGGTCGGAACGCACGTAGCCGAAGGCGGGCGAGCCCGGGCCGCCGTTCAGGTACTTGTACGTGCACCCGGCGGCGAGGTCGGCGCCCCACTCGTCGAGCGCGACCGGCACCGCCCCCGCCGAGTGGCACAGGTCCCACAGGACCAAGGCGCCGGCGTCGTGGGCCAGCCGCGTCACCTGCGCGGCGTCGGTGCGATACCCCGAGCGGTACGCGACGTGGCTGAGCAGCACCAGCGCGGTGCGGTCGCCCAGCACCGCCCCGACGTCGGCCGGCGTCACGCCCGCCGCGGGGTCCGGGTGCAGCCATACGAGCCGCTTGCCGCGCTCGGCCGCGATCCCCTCGAGCAGGTAGCGGTCCGTGGGGAAGTTCCCCGAGTCGACCACGATCTCGTCGCGCCCGGCGACGGCCGGCAGGTCGAGCGCCGCCCGCACCAGCTTGTAGAGGACGACCGTGGTCGAGTCGCCGACGAACGTCTGGCCGGGTGCCGCGCCGAGGACGACGTCGCCGATCCGGTCGCCGAGCGTCAGCGGCAGCTCGTACCAGGACTCGTCCCAGCCGCGGATGAGGCGCGCCCCCCACTCCTCGGTGGCGAAGCCCGCGAGACGGCGAGCCGCGGCCCTCGTGGGGCGGCCCAGGGAGTTGCCGTCGAGGTAGGCGACCACGTCGTCGGACGGCACGAAGCGGTCCCGGTAGGCGGCGAGCGGGTCGGCGACGTCGAGCGCGGCGGCGCGGGCCGCGGGGGTCGGTGCGGCTGCGGGGATGGTCACGGCGCGTCCTCCTCGGGGGCGATGGCGGGGGTGATGGCGGTATCAGGGTCGGCGACGACGGTGGCGTGGGCGAGGAGCTCGACCAGCTCGGCGGCTCCGGTGGCGGCGTCGGGCGGGCTGCCCGGCAGGAATGTCGCCAGGCCGGGCACGGGCCGGGAGGTCAGCGCCCGGAGCAGGGCGGGGGCCTCCAGGCCGGCGTCGCCCAGCGCCCGTAGCTCGCGGACGTTCAGCCCGACGGGCAGCGACCCGTTGCCGAGGTCGGTGCCGTAGGCGACCACGCCGCCCGCGGTGTGGAAGCGCCGCAGGTTGTCGAGCGCGGCCTCCCGGTCCCGCTCCTGCTGGGCGTCGGGCGTGCCCCAGCCGTGGATGTCCAGCGTGCTGACCCAGACCTGCCGTGCCGCGGCGGCCTCGACGACCGCGTCGGACAGGCGCTCGGTCCACGGGGTGTGCGCGAGCCGGTCGACGCCGGCCGCGAGCGCCCGCTCGGCCTGGCCGTGCCCCTCGGCGTGCGCGACGACGGGCACGCCGTGCGCTCGGGCCGCGCGCACGACCGCGGCCAGCGCCGCGTCGTCCAGCATCGGCCCCCCGGAGTGCAGCGTCACCTTGACGTACGAGGCGCCGACCCCGACCTGGCGGGCGACGGCGGCCTCGGCGTCCTCGGGCGAGGCGACGGGCTCGACGCAGCCGTCGGGCGCCCACGACCGGTCGGACGGGTACCCGCCGGGGGCGGCGAGGAACGCGCCGGCGAACCGGACGTGCGGGAAGCCGGGCGTGCCCGGCCAGGTCGCGGCCCGGCCCGGCTCCGCGCCGAGGTCGTCGACACCGGCGATCCCGGCGGCCCGCAGCACGCCGGGGCCGCCGCGCTCGGCGAGGGATCCGTCGAGGAGGGCCAGGTGCACGTGCGCGTCGACGAACCCGGGCAGCAGGACGCCGCCGTCGACAGGGCGTGCGCGCGGGACGCGGCGCGGCAGCCCCCCGGTGGTTGAGCCTGTCGAAACCCCCATCAGGCGCCGAGCTCCGTGCGCACGGCGAACAGCTCGGGGAAGAAGGTGAGGTCGAGGGCCTTCTTGAGGAAGGCGGCGCCCGAGGACCCGCCGGTGCCGCGCTTGAAGCCGATGATGCGCTGCACGGTGCGCAGGTGGCGGAACCGCCAGAGCTGGAAGTTGTCCTCCAGGTCGACGAGCTCCTCGCACGCCTCGTAGGCGGACCAGTGTGCCTGCGGGTCGGCGTAGATCGCCCGGAAGACCTCGACGAGGCCCTCGTCGTGGGTGTGGGCGCGCGTGACGTCCCGCTCCAGCAGGTGCCGCGGGACGGCGTGCCCCTGGCGCGCGAGGTAGCGCAGGAACTCGTCGTAGACGCTCGGCTCGGCGAGCAGCCGAGCGAGCACCGCCTGCGCCTCGGGCTCGGCGTCGAAGACCCGCAGCATGCGGTGGTTCTTGTTGCCGAGCAGGAACTCCACCGCGCGGTACTGCCACGACTGGAACCCCGACGCGTTCGCGAGGGAGCCCCGGAACTCGCCGTACTCACTCGGGGTGAGCGTCGCAAGCACGGACCACTGCTCGGTCAGCGTCTTCTGGATGTGCTTGACCCGCGCGATGCGCTTGAGCGCCGCCGGCAGGTCGTCCGCGGCCAGGAGCTCGCGCGCCGAGAGCAGCTCGTGGAGCACCAGCTTGAGCCACAGCTCCGTCGTCTGGTGCTGGACGATGAAGAGCATCTCGTCGTGGTGCTCGGGGCTGCTCACGGGGACCTGCGCGGACAGCAACCGGTCCAGCTGCAGGTACGACCCGTACGTCATCCGGTCGCGCAGGTCGGTGACGATCTCGGCCTCGAGCTCACGCTCGTTGGACGACGGCGGCGAGGGGGGCGTCGGCGGCTCGGACGGCGTGGGGTGGGCCATGCGGCCCGAGCGTACTGCAGGATCGTGACGGCCGTCCGACAATCGCATCATGGGCGACCGGACGACCGACGGCGGGGGCGCGCCGACCGCGGCCGCCGCCTACATTGGGTCCCGACCTGACCGCGCACGGACCGGGGAACGATGCACCAGGCACGGACGACCGCCATCGGCGAGGGGCGCGCGGACGGCGACGACCCCGCCGCCGGGATCGCGTCGGCGCTCGCGGTGGCCGGTGTCGCGCCGGACGAGGAGCGGCTGTACCGGCTGCTCGTGACCGTCGGCACGTCGGACGTGCCCCACCTGGCCGAGGTGCTCGGGTCCCCGAGCGACGCCGTCGCGGAGGTCCTCGGCCGCCTCGTCGAGCACGGCCTCGCCGCGGCCCACGGCGAGCCGGCGCGGTACACTGCGACGGCCCCCGAGGTCGCCCTCGGCCCGCTGCTCCTAGACACCCAGGCGGCGCTGCACCAGGCCACGACGGCGATCGCCGAGCTCGCCGAGGAGCACCGCGCCAGCACCCGCCGGCGCCATGCGGACCGGCTGGTCGAGGTGGTCACCGGCCAGGCGGCGCTGCGGCAGGCGCTGCGCAGCCTGCAGCTCTCCACGCGCTCGGAGATCCTGTGGTTCTGCCGGGCGGGGCACGTGGCGATGCCCTCGACGGAGAACGACGAGGAGTTCGCCATGCTGGCCCGCGGCGTGCGGTACCGGGTGGTCTACGAGCAGGCGTTGCTCGAGGAGCCGGGCATGATCGACAGCCTCGTGCTCGGCGTCGAGGCGGGAGAAGAGGCGCGGGCGGCCCCGTCGCTCCCGGTCCGGCTGGCCGTGGCGGACGGCTCGGTCGCCCTGCTCCCGCTGGTCCCGGCGCGCGACGGGGTCACCGAGCCGACCGCCGCCCTGGTCCGCGACAGCGACCTGCTCACAGCCCTGATCGCCCTGTTCGAGAGCTACTGGGTGAGCGCCTCCCCGCTCCTGGTCGCCGGTGCCAGCAAGCGAGGCCGAGACGGCGACGGGGGCGGGGGCACGCTCGCCGCCCGGTCCCCCGCCGCTCCCCTGGCCACCGACGAGCGTCGGCTGCTGTCGCTGCTCGTCGCCGGCGTGAGCGACAAGGCGATCGCGACCCGGCTGGGGATGAGCACCCGCACCGTGCAGCGCCGGGTCAGCGACCTGATGGACCTGACCGGGGCGCAGACCCGGATGCAGTTCGCCTGGCAGGCCGCCCAGCGCGGGTGGCTGACCGACGACGGCTCCCCCGCGCGCCCAGCCGGCCAGCCGGCCGGCCACCCCGGCGGTCACGCGATGCCGTAAGCGCGCTCCACCGTCTGCCGCACCGTGTTGCCGTCGGCGTCACGCACCCGCACGTCCAGGGTCACCGGCCCGGTGCGCCTGCCCTGCACCACGCGGGCGTCGAACGTGCGCCCGTCGCGGGACCGCGACACGTCCAGCCGCTCCCAGGTCGCCCCGTCGTCGAACGAGACCCGCGCCTCGAGCGCTGCCACGCGCGGCGCTCGGCCCGACAGCCCGGGGTGCTCCACCCGGAACGCCACGTCGTGGAACGGCCGGCGCGTGTCCACGAGGTTGTCGAGGCCGACGGGCACGTCGTAGTCGACGCGCATCATCGGCAGCCCGGCCGACCGGCCCTCGGCGGGACGCCGCGAGCCGAAGGTCCACACCGACTCGGTCGTGGTGGCGAAGGCCCAGTCCGACCCCACGCGCCGGGTCGTCAGCTCGACCTGGTACTTCGCCGTGTGCTTGCTCGCCCGGAAGGTGCCCCAGACGGGGCCCTCGCCGATGACCTCGCCGTCCTCGAGCACCCGCCCTGTGACCTCGGGCGCCGCAGCCCGGGCGGACGTCTCCCCGGCACCCTGGACGAACTCGGGCACCTCGATCGTCAGCTCGTCGCCCGTGCGGGACGCCTCGCGGACGGCCGGCCGCTGCACGCCGCCGTACCAGTCGTAGGTGACCTTCTCGCCGGGGTCGTACGTGCGCAGCTCGTGCGACGCGCCGCCGCTGATCGGGTTCAGCTCGTCCCATGTGTCCTGGTGCAGCACGTGCTGGCGCCAGAGGGTGTCGCCGGCCGACACGTACTCGGTGCGCGCCTGCGGTGTCCGCAGCTCGTGCTGGGACTCGACGATCGTGGACCGCTGCCACGGCCGCCACGCGAACCGCTGCTCCTTGGACCACTCGGTGCCGCCCATCTCGTGGTACCTCGCGGTGATCATCGCGGTGTTCGCCCGCGACACCTCGTGCACGACGTGCTCGGGGACCCGGCCCGCCGACACCTGGACGACGTCGTACCGGTACGCGGACTGCTGGTCCCCGCTCACCTTCAGCCGGGTCCGCCCCCGCTCCAGTCGGTCCGCGAGCTGCCGCACCTCCTCGGGTGCCAGGACCGCGACCGGGACCGGCAGCCGCTCGCCGCGGCCCGTGAACTTCACCCACCACGACAGCCCCTCCGCCGGCGCGATCAGCACCATCGCGGCGCTCGCGTCCGCCGCGGCCGCGGCGGCGGCCCGCTCCTGCCCCTTGCTGTCCAGGTGCACGACGACGACCGCCCCGGCGACGTCCCGCCCGGCGTAGTCCTCGGCGAGCCCGCGCCCGACGTCGACGACCGGGAGGGCGCCGCGCAGGTCCGCCTGCGGCGAGTACCGCTCGTACTTCGGCCACAGGTCCAGGCCGCGCCCGTGGCTGCCGGGCTCCCGCACCCGGAGCATGGGGGCCGAGAGCTGCCAGCGGGACGTGAACTCGAAGTAGCCGCCGTCCGCCCGCGCGGTGGGCGTGACGTTGATCTTCGAGGTCCCGTCGAACTTCATCGTCGAGTTCGACATGGTCCGGGTCCCGGTGTCGCGGTACGTCGTGAACCCGAGCGTGCCGCGCGGCTCGGCCGGCCGCGGCGTGTCGATCTGCACGCGGTTCGCGTCGCGGGCGTCCAGCACGAGCTCCCTGTCCCCGGTGATCTCCAGGTCCGGGTCGACGATCACCGACGACTCCCCCTGCCCGTCGTTCACCATCGCGTGCAGGAAGTACGAGCCCTCGCCCACCTGCACCTGACGCGTCTCGCCGGGCTTGTCGAAGGTGAGGACGTCGAACCGCGGATCGTCGCCCAGCAGGACCACGGGGCTCGCCATGGCCTCCTCGCCCGCCCGGTTGACGCCCCGGACGGTCACCGTGTGGATCGGCGGGTCCTTGACGACGCCGACGGTGGTGTGCACCACGGTGTCGCCGGCGGTGGCGGTCAGCCAGCCGGTGTGCTGCCCCACGGGCAACGCCCCGACGTCGGCCGCGACCTCCGTGGTGGCGCTGCCCCCGGCCGGGACGGTCACCGAGTCCGCGCCGACGTCGACCGCGCCACCCGTCGGGTCCCCGTGCCCGTCGGTGAGGTCCAGCCGCAGGGACAGCTCGACGTCGGCGTCGCCCGTGTTGGTCCAGGTGACCTCCGCGGTGGCGGGGGCCGTGTCGCCGTCGGTGAAGCTCCCGAGGTGCACGCTGCCCGTGCCGGACACGGTCTGCGTGAACGCCCGGGCGACGTCGACGCGCCCGCCGCCCTGCTCGTACGCGGTGTCGCCGCCCTTGACGGACGTGCTGACCAGGGCGTCCTTCAGCCGCGGCCCGGACCAGTCCGGGTGCGCCGCCGCGAGGAGCGCGGCAGCGCCGGCCACGTGCGGCGCGGCCATGGAGGTGCCGCTGGCGGCCGTGTAGAGGTCGTCGACCGGCGAGCCCAGGGACGTCCCGGCCGCGCGCGCGGCGACGATCCCGACGCCGGGGGCGGTGAGGTCCGGCTTGACGGCCAGGTCGCCGAGCCGCGGACCACGGCTGGAGAAGTCGGCGAGAACGTCGTCCCGGTCCACCGCCCCGACGGTCAGCGCCGAGTCCGCGGCGCCCGGGGCGCCGATCGTCCCGTCGCCCGGTCCCTCGTTGCCGGCGGCGACGACGAACAGCACGTCGTCGGCCGCGGACAGCTCGTCGACCGCCTGGCTCAGGGGGTCCGTGCCGTCGGTCGCACCGCCGCCCAGGCTCAGGTTGACGACGTCCGCCCCCGCGCCGGCGGCCCACTCCATGCCGGCGATGATGTCGGACTCGTAGCCCGAGCCCTCGTCCGACAGGACCTTGCCCGAGAGGATCTCGGCGCCGGGCGCCACGCCGGCGCGGCGGCCGTCGGAGCCGGCACCCGTCCCGGCGACGGTCGACGCCACGTGCGTGCCGTGCCCGTGCCCGTCGTGCGCGGTCGGGGTCGGGGAGAAGTTCTCCTGCGCCGCGACCTTGCCCGCCAGGTCCGGGTGGTCCGCGTCGACGCCGGTGTCCAGCACCGCCACCGTCGCCCCGCTGCCGTCGACGCCGGCGTCCCACACGGTGGGGGCGCCGATCTGGGCGGTGCTCTCGTCCAGGTCGGCCTGCACCTGACCGTCGAGCCACAGCTTCTCCACGCCCCGGGAGAGCGTCGTCGCCCCCTCGGCGGCGCCCGCCGCCCGGGAGCCCGCGGCGCCCGTGAGCGACTCCCAGAACCGTTCGGCGTCGTCCTTGTCGACGGCGAGCGCCTGCGCGTCGATGCTCTCCAGCCGCTCCTCCTTCGCGGCCGCGGCGAAGGGCTCGGCCGCGGCCGCCCGCGCGCCGTCCGCGAAGGTGGCGATCACCGGCAGCCTGTCGGTGGAGGCGTCGTCGTACCCCTGGGAGATCAGCGCGTCGACGCCGAACAGCTCGCGGTCCAGCAGGTCCTCGGCCACGTAGGGCACGACGTCGAGCGGCAGCACGTAGAGCTCGCCGTCGATCTCCAGCTGGTGGACGTCGATCGCCTCGCGCCCCTCGCCCGGGTCGATCGTCACCGCGCGGCGGCCGTCGACCTCGTCCAGCCGGACCGTGTCGCCGGTCAGCAGCGTGACGGACGCCGACCCCGACGCCGGCGCCTCCGGGGCCGGGCTGGCGCCCGGCTCGTCCGCGGCGGCCAGGCCGCCAAAGGAGGCGGTGGCCACGGCGGCCGCCGTGAGTCCTGCGAGCAGTGAACGACGCATCCTGGTGCTCCTCTTCCCCGGGCAAGGGCTCCGACGAGCCCGCCTCCGAGGATGTGTCACCCGGCGTGCGGTGTCACCGGGTCGGCCGTGTCGCAGATCGTCATGTCGTCATCGCGACAGGCGACGCCGGACTACACCGGGCTGGCAGCTCCGGCGGCGCCCACCACCGGTGCGTCGCGCGGGCCAGCGATCTCCGGGCATCGCTCGAAGGCGAGCGCGATGCCACCGAGCACCTGGGCCCGCTGGCGCAGCGGGCCGCGGGCGACCAGCAGGGACCGCGTCGTCCCGGAGCTGCCGAACCGGCTCAGCGCGTCGCGCACCCCGTGGAACAGGCGCTCGCCCGCGGCTCCCGGGAGGCCCGCGACGAGCACCGCCTCCGGGCTCAGGACGGCGACGATCTGCGCCAGCGTGCGGCCCACGTACATCCCCGCCTCGTACAGCAGGGTCGTCGCGCCGCGGTCCTCGGCCTCGGCCAGCCGGAGCAGGGTCCCCACGTCGACCACCCGCTCGGGGTGGGCGTGCTGCAGGGCCCCGGTCAGTGCCGCGAGGGAGGCGACCGTCTCGAGGCAGCCGACGTTCCCGCAGAAGCAGACACGACCGTTGCTCGTCACGCGCACGTGGCCGATGTCGCCGGCGAACCCGTCGCCCCGGTACAACGCGCCGCCGAGCACGATCCCCGCACCGACGCCGTGGGCGACCTTGACCCGGACCAGGTGGCGCAGCCCCCGGCCGGCGCCGTACACGAGCTCGCCCACGGCGCCGAGGTCGGCGTCGTTGCGCACCCGGACGCGCACACGGGTCGCGCACTCGCCCAGCCCCAGGTCCCGGATCACGTCGACCCCGCGCAGCGCTCCCGACGGCCGCCCGTCCGCGTCGACGGGCACCGGCACGCCGACGGTCGCCCCGACCGCTCCCCCGGCGCCGAGCAGGAGCGGGGACACCTCGCCCACCAGGCCGGCCGCCGCCGTGACGATCCTGGTGAGCGGCACCTGGGCGGGGAACGACCGGGCCAGCTCCCGCACGATGCGGCCCTCCGAGTCCGCGACCAAGACGCGCACGTGCGACCGGCCGAGGTCCACCGCGAGCGCGAGCCCGGGCGCCGGGGCCGCCTCGACGAGCTCCGGGGGCCGCCCGCGCTCCGGGTGCGGGCGGGTCCCGGACCGTGCCAGTGCCCCGTCGGTCAGCAGCTCGGCGACGATGGCGGACACGGTCGGCCGCGACAGCCCCGTCTCGCGGGCGATGTCCGCACGGCTCGTGCTGCCGCGTTGCCGCACGAGACCCAGGACACGCTCGCGGTTGACGTCACGCAGGGACGTGCGGCTCGCCATGGCCATGCGTCGGATCGTACGAGGCCGGCGGGGTTCTGTCGTGCGATCTGTCAGATCGACGAGGACGGTCCGGGCGGGCGGCACCGGACCGACGCCCTTCCGGCAACGCCCGCTTCGGAATCGGCTGCCCCGAGCGCGTTTCGGTTGCCGCCGGGCGAGCCCGCGCAGACGATCGGCCGGACGGGTGCCGACGACGACACCCGGCGCACGCATCACCCGAGAGGGACCGGAGCACAGCGATGTGCACGGGAGAGAGGGAAGTCATGCGTCCATCGAGAACTCGCCGCCTCGCAGGCGGAGCCGTCCTGGCCGCGAGCCTGGTCGTCGGGCTGGCGCAGGCGCCGGCGATGCTCGGCGCCGGCGGGGCCGGCACGACCCACGACACCCAGCAGACCGCGCGCGAGCGTGACCCGGTGGGCACGGTCGTGCCGACCAGGAACGGCAAGGTCCGCGGCGAGGCCGCCTCGATGCTGACCTCCTGGCTGGGCATCCCGTACGCCGCGTCGCCCGTCGACGACCTGCGGTGGCGCGCCCCGAGGCCCGCAGACTCCTGGCGCGGGGTCCGCGACGCCACGGAGCCCGGCCAGTCGTGCGTCCAGGGCACCGGGTGGGACCCGGGCTACGAGGACCCGACCCTCACCGAGGACTGCCTGTACCTCAACGTCTACCGGCCGAGCACGTCCACCGACCGCGACCTGCCCGTCTTCGTCTGGATCCACGGCGGCGGCAACACCGGCGGCGCCGGCCGCGACACCGACCCCGCCAAGTTCGTCTCCCGCAGCGACGTCGTCTTCGTGACGATCAACTACCGCCTGGGCGCGATGGGGTATCTCGACACCCCCGCGCTCGAGGCCGCGAACCGGGACGACGGTTCCGCCGGCAACTTCGGGATCCTCGACCAGCAGGCGGCGCTGCGCTGGGTGCAGCGCAACATCTCGGCGTTCGGCGGCGACCCGGGCTCGGTCACGATCGGCGGGCAGTCCGCGGGCGCGGGCAACACCTGCGTGCACCTGTCGGCCCCCGGGTCCGAGGGCCTGTTCGACCGCGCGATCATGCAGAGCGGCGGCTGCTCCGCCCGCACGCCCGACGAGGCCCAGGACTCGGGCGAGCAGCTCGCCGCGCAGCTCGGCTGCACCGAGGCGTCCACGCAGGTCGCGTGCCTGCGCTCGGCGTCGTCGGCCGAGGTGCTCGCGGCGCAGCAGGAGGCGCGCCAGTCCGGCGCGGTCGCGGGCAACGCGGTGCTGCCCACCGACCCCGCGCAGCTCCTCGCGCGGGGGCGGCTCGCGGACGTGCCCGTGCTGCTCGGGGGCACCTCCGACGAGTCCCAGCAGAGCGTCTTCGCCACCTACGACTACGCCGGGAACCCCCTCACCGAAGCGGGCCTCGACGACCTGATCGCCGACACGTTCGGCGAGCACGCGGACACCGTGCGCGACGCCTACCCCGCCTCGGACTACGCCTCGCCCACCGTCGCGTGGGGCGACGTGCGCAGCGACCAGCGCGCCTGCCGCGACCAGAACACCCGCGACCGCATGGCCGCGGGCAACCGCGCCTACGTCTACGAGTTCGCGGAGCAGGACGGCCCGCCGTTCACGTCGATCTGGCGGCTCGGCACCGACTACCCGTTCGGCGCCACCCACGTGAACGACCTCGGCTACCTGTGGGACTACCTCGGCACGGCGTTGCCGTTCAGCGCCGACCAGGTCCGGCTGTCCGACCAGATGATCAGCTACTGGTCGGCCTTCGTCACCACGGGCAAGCCCGAGGTGCGGTTCGCGCCCGACTGGCCGCGCTACCGGCCGGACGGCCGGATCATGCAGCTGACGGCCCCGAGCGGGCAGGTCGTGCGGAGCTCCGCCATCGACGACGCCCACGGCTGCGACCTGTGGGACGAGGTGGGCACCGAATCCTGAACTGGTCCTGAACCGGTCCTGAGTCCCTGACCCACCGCACCACCGACGAAGGAGTCGACATGCTGCACCTCCCGACCAGCCTGCGCCGCGGCGGGCGACGACCCGAACGGCACCGGCGAGCGCGGGGCCCCGCGGCCGTGGCGCTGAGCGTCGGGCTCGTCGCGGCGGCCCTCACCGTGCCGGCGTCGGCGCAGCAGGCGCACCCGGACGACGCGCGGGGCCGAGAGCAGAGCCTGCGCGTCCGGACGCCGGACGGCACGGTGCAGGGCCGCTCCCTCGACGGGGCCCAGGCGTTCCTCGGCCTCCCGTTCGCGAAGCCGCCGGTCTACGACCGGATGTGGAAGGCGCCCGTCGCGCCCGCCGCCTGGCACGGCGTGCGCGACGCTACCGAGCAGGCGCCGGCCTGCCTGCAGTTCGAGGCGACCGGCGTCAAGAACGACCAGCCCACGAGCCTGGACTGCCTGTACCTCGACGTGTACCGGCCGGCCTCCGTCCGGCGTGGCGAGAAGCTCCCCGTGATGGTCTTCTACCACGGTGGCGCGGGTACCCAGGGCTCGGGCGTGCTCTACGGCGGCCAGACCCTCGCCGACCGCGAGAACGTCATCCTCGTGTCGGCGAACTACCGGCTCGGCGCCTCCGGCCAGCTGGCCCTGCCGGGGCTCGACGCCGAGAACCCCGACGTGGGCGGCAACTTCGCGATGCTCGACCAGGTGGAGGTGCTCCGCTGGGTCCAGCGGTCCATCGGGTCGTTCGGCGGCGACGCGGACAACGTCACCGCCTTCGGTCAGTCGGCCGGGTCGCGGGCCGTGTGCAACCTCCTCGCCACTCCCCTGACGGCCGGGATGATCGACCGCGCCGTCATGCAGAGCTCGCCGTGCCGCGGGGGTGGGGGCACGGCCGAGGAGGCGCGCGTCGCCGGGAACGAGTACGCCACCGCGGCCGGTTGCCCCGAGGGCGACGACCAGCTCGAGTGCCTGCGCAAGGCATGGCCCGCGGCGCTCGTCCAGGCCTATGGGCAGGTGGACGGGACGAGCGGGTACGTCGGGACGCCCACCCTGCCGCAGGCGTCGGGAGACGCGATCGCCGCCGGCGACTGGCACCGGGTGCCCGTCATCGTTGGTAGCACGCGCTGGGAGCAGAAGCTGCAGAGCCAGCAGCTGGCCGACATCACGGCGCAGGAGTACGAGCAGCTGGTCATGGACGAGTACGGGCCGACCGCCGGCCCGCTGGTGCTCGCCGAGTACCCCGCCGACGCGTACGAGCTGCCGTTCTACGCCCTGGCCGCGCTGCGCACCGATGCCGGCGCGGGCTGCTCCGTGGGAGTCAACGCCGAGCTGTTCCTCGACCAGGGCGTGCCGGTATACCGGTACCTGTTCGACGACCCGACGAGCCCCACGCTGTTCGGGTTCCAGCCCCCGGGGATCGACATGTCGAGCGCACACAGCGCGGAGCTGGCGTACCTGTTCGACTTCACGCTCGGCGACCGGCCGCTCACCGCGGACCAGGAGGAGCTGGCCCACGCGATGCAGGACTACTGGGCGACGTTCGCCCGGACCGGCAGGCCCTCGGCGCCGGGCGAGCCCCGGTGGCCGCGGTACGACCACGAGTCCGGCAAGGCACTCCGGCTCGCCCCCGAGATCGGCGTCACCAGCGGCCTTGACGACCTCCACCACTGCGACTTCTTCGAGTCGCTCCCCGCCTGATACCGGTCGCTCCCCGCCTGATACCGACAGGAGACGTGCACGATGAGGTTCCGCAGCTCACGACGACTCGCCACCCTCGCGGCGACGACGGCCCTGGCCGCCGCCGCCCTGGCCGGCAGCATGACCGGCACCCTGCACGACGCCGGGGCGCACCCGGCCACGGGCGGGCAGAAGCCCGGCGCGGCGGTGGTCCGCACGGACGACGGCGCCCTGCGGGGCAGCACGACGAAGGAGGGCCGCGAGTTCCTCGGCGTCCCGTACGCCGCGCCCCCCGGGCGCTGGGAACGCCCCACCGACGCCGAGCCGTGGCGCGGCGTGCGCGACGCCACGAAGCCGGGCGCGGAGTGCGTGCAGCAGGCCGTGTTCTGGCGGCCCGACGCCGCGGCCAGCACCACCGAGGACTGCCTGTTCCTCGACGTGTACATGCCGCGCAGGGTGGCGCACGGCACGCCCGTGATCGTGTTCTTCCACGGCGGCGGCAGCATCAACGGGTCGTCGCAGGACGCCGCACCCGCACGCATGGCGCAGCGCGGCGGCGCCGTCGTGGTCTCCGTGAGCTACCGGCTCGGCCTCATGGGCGGGCTGTTCCTGCCCGAGCTCGACGCCGAGTCCCCCGACGGGGCGTCGGGCGGCAACTACGGCAACCTCGACAAGGTCCAGGCCCTGCAGTGGGTGCACGACAACGCCGCCGCGTTCGGGGGCGACCCCGGCAACGTGACCATCGCCGGGCAGTCCGCCGGCGCCGGGGCCGTGTGCTTCCTCATGGCCTCCCCGACCGCGGAGGGGCTGTTCGACCGCGCCGTGATCGAGAGCTCCGGCAGCTGCGGGTCCACGGCCACGAAGGACGACGCCGCCGACCAGGCCGTGCGGGTCGCGGAGCAGCTCGGCTGCACGGACGACGCCGCCCGGCTCGCGTGCCTGCGTGCCACTCCGGCCGAGGACGTCCTCGCCGCGCAGATCGAGCTCGGCGCCCGCGGCAGCACCGTGCCGGGCGGGGCCGACCTCCCGCTGTCGCCCGCCGAGGCGTTCGCCGCCGGCGACTTCAACGCGGTGCCCGTGATCTTCGGCAGCACGCGCAACGAGGACCGGGCGTTCGTCTACGAGCAGCACGACCTCGTGGCACAGCCGCTGCCCGCGAGCGGGTACGAGGCCGCCGTCCGCGCGGAGCACGGGGACGACGCCGACGCGTTGCTCGCCGCCTACCCGCTGGACGACTTCGACACCCCTGGTCTCGCGCTCGCCCAGGTGGGCACCGACGAGCGGGTGTGCACCGGCCAGCCGGTGCTCGACTCCCTGGCGGCCCACGTACCGACCTACGCCTACGAGTTCCAGGACGAGACCGCTCCCGGCCGGCCGTACATGACGGTCCCGTCGTCGTTCCCGGTCGGCACCGGGCACTCCTCCGAGCTGCCCTATCTGTGGGGCTCGGCGACCGACGAGCCCTTCGACCGCGCCCAGCTGCGGCTCTCCGACCTCATGATCGGGTACTGGACGCAGTTCGCCCGCACCGGCGACCCGAACGGACGCGGGGCGCCCACCTGGGCCGACTACGGCGACGCCGAGCGCCTGGCTCTGCAGACCGGCGGGCGCACCGCCGTCCTGCCCGCGGCCGACTTCGACTCCCAGCACAGCTGCGACGTCTGGGCCTCGCTCCCCTGACCTCCCGTTGTGGGTCGGATCGTGGCCCGTCCTGGCGTGACGTGCCGGGATCAGGCCGTCGAAGGGCCCCCGCCGGCCCGGGCGTCCAGGTCGAGGGTCCAGCGCGCGCGCTCCACCATCGCGACGTCGAGGAACGTGCCGTCGGCCAGGACAACGGTGCCCGACCCGGCGGCCGCGGCGTCGGCCACGGCGCGCACGACCTCGCGCGCCCGGACGACCTCGTCCGCGGTGGGGGCGAAGGCCTGGCGGATGGTGTCGAGCTGGGCCGGGTGGATGGCGGTGCGGCCGCAGAACCCGAGCGCGCGGCCGGCGCGGCACGACGCGGCCAGGCCGTCGAGGTCGTGCACCCGGGTGTACGCGGACATCGCGGGGGCCGGCAGCCCGGCGGCGCGCGCCGCCACGACCACCCGGGCGCGCGCCCAGGTCAGGCCGGCATCGTCGTCCACGCGCAGGTCGGAGCGCAGGTCTGCCTCGCCCAGGCCGATCGACGCGACCTGCGGCGACGCGGACGCGAGCTCGAACGCCCGCTCCACGCCCAGCGCGGTCTCGAGCAGCAGGTGCAGGCGGCGGCCTGGCAGCGCGGCGGCGAGCGCCCGCACCTCGGCCGGCGTCTCCACCTTGGGCGCCCGCGCCGCGACCTCGCCGGGCAGGGCCGCCACGGCGGCCACGTCGTCGGCGTGCCAGGGCGTGCCCGCGTGGTTGATCCGCACCTGCACCTGGGGATGGTCGGCCAAGTCCGACGGCTCGCCGCCCAGCAACCCCGCGAGGTTCCCGCGCGCGGTGCCCTTCGCCGCGGGGGCGACGGCGTCCTCCAGGTCGACGAGCACGGCGTCCGCGCCGGAGGCCAGCGCCTTCGCGACGCGGTCGGGACGGTCGGCAGGCACGTACAGGAGGGTGAGCGGTTGCGCGGCCGGGGCGTCGTGCCCGGGGCTCGCCGCCGTGCCCGGCGTCATACCGCCCCCTCGTCCCGCAGCGCCGCGACGCGCTCGGGCGCGAAGCCGAGCTCCCCGAGCACGGCGTCCGTGTCCGCGCCGTGGGGCCGGCCGGTGTGGCGGATGACGCCGTCGTTGCCGGACAGCCGGAACAGCGGACCCTGCATGAGCACGGGGCCGAGCTCCGGGTCGTCGATCTCGTGGATCGTCCCGAGGGCGCGGAACTGCGGGTCGTCCACGATGTCGTGCGCGTCGTAGATCGGCGCCACCGCGGCCTGCGCCTCCTCGAACGCCGCGACCACCTCGTCCCGCGTGCGCGCGGCGATCCAGCCGCCCACCGCCGCGTCGAGCTCGTCGGCGTGCTGCGCCCGGTCGACGCCGCGAGCGAACCACGGCTCGTCGATCAGCTCGGGGCGGCCCACGAGGCGCATCACCCGCTCGGCGATCGACTGCGCCGACGTGGAGACCGCGACCCACTGCCCGTCGCTGGTGCGGTAGGTGTTGCGGGGCGCGTTGTTGGCCGACCGGTTGCCGGTGCGCGGCTGCACCGTGCCCAGCTGGTCCCAGCGGGTGATCTGCGGCCCGAGCATCGCGAGGATCGGCTCCACGATGGCGGTGTCGACCACCTGCCCGCGGCCCGTGGCCTCCCGCGTGGACAGGGCGACCATGATCGCGAACGCCGTCGCCAGGGAAGCCACGCCGTCCGCCAGGCCGAAGGGCGGGAGCGTGGGCGCGCCGTCAGGTTCGCCGGTCATCGCGGCGAACCCACTCATCGCCTCCGCGAGGGTGCCGAAGCCGGGGCGCGTGCGGTACGGCCCGAGCTGCCCGAAACCGCTGACCCGCGCCAGCACGAGCCGCGGGTTGCGGGCCGACAGCTCGTCGTAGCCGAGCCCCCACCGCTCGAGCGTGCCCGGCCGGAAGTTCTCGATGACGACGTCCGAGCGCTCCGCCAGCGCGAGGAAGACCTCCCGGCCGCCCGCGCTGCCGAGGTTCGCCGTGATCGTGCGCTTGTTGCGCCCGAGCGTCTTCCACCAGAGGTTGACGCCGTCCTTCGCCGCGCCGTGCGTGCGCGACGGGTCGGGCTTGGTCGGGTGCTCCACCTTGACGACGTCGGCGCCCATGTCGCCGAGGTGCATGGCCGCCATCGGGCCGGCGAACAGGGTGGACGCGTCGACGACGCGGAGGCCGGCGAGCGCGCCGGAGCCGGGGTCGCGCGAGACGGTCATCGGGTCACCTCCGTCGTGTCCGTCACGGGCAGCGCGTCCGGCAGGTCCCACGCGCACCGGAACCCGACCGTCGCGCCGCGTGCCAGGCCGAGGCCGGGCAGCAGCAGCTTCACCGCGTAGTCGGGCGCGTGCCGGCCGCCCTCGACGTACCAGTCCGAGCCCTCGGCGCGGTAGTCGCTGCCTCCCTTGAGCATGACGTACCGCGTGCGGCCGTCGCTGTGCTCGCTGTCCGTCCAGGCCCACACGGCGGGCGTGCCGCGGCGGAACGCCGGCTGCCCGGGTCGCCCCTCGCCCGCGAGCTGCCACTCGTCCTCGGTGGGCAGCCGCCCGCCGCGCCAGGCGCAGTACGCCCGCGCGTCGTCGAGGTCGACGAACGTCACCGGCTCGTCCTCGGTGCCCGGCACCGGGCGGCCGTCCGCCCAGTGCGCCAGGAAGCGGTGCCCCACGGCCGGCGCGTAGCCGGTGGCGTCGAGGAACACGGCGAACTGCGCGTTCGTCACCTCGGTGAGCCCGACGGCGACCGGCGCGGCGAGCTCGCCGTCGCGCTGCAGCGTGCGGGCGTCGTGCAGGCGCGGGGGCAGCGGCTTCCACTCGTCGACGTACGGCGCGCCCTGGTACATGCCGGTCTCCCGGGCGCGGTGGCGCACCGTGAGCACGTACGGGCCGGCGGGCACGACGACGGCGTCGCGGTCGGGCAGGACGTCGGGACCGGCGTCGGGCGCGAGGCCCGCTCGCTGGTTGAGCCTGTCGAAACCGAGACCTCGCTGGTTCG
Organism: Isoptericola sp. Y541; assembly: GCF_059445465.1. Lineage (NCBI taxonomy): Bacteria > Bacillati > Actinomycetota > Actinomycetes > Micrococcales > Promicromonosporaceae > Isoptericola > Isoptericola sp. Y541. The sequence goes on from NZ_JCAIUJ010000003.1 coordinate 348,679, forward strand.
GGGCGTCCGCGCGGAGCCGGCGGGCGAGGCGGTGCGGGAAGCGGGCGTCCGGGTCGTGGCGCAGCGCGCCGCCCTCGTGGCCATCCTTGTGACCGCCGTCGAGGCCGCCGTCGAGGACGTCGACGACGGCGCGCAGCCCGGCCGCCCACGGCGGCGCGCCGGCGCCGGTGTGCAGCAGCGCCGCGATGCCCCGGGCGGGGACGGTGACGCGCTCGTCGCCGACCGCGAGCACGGGCCCGGCATAGTCCTCGTCGCCGCGGTTGACCAGCGTCCACAGCACGACGCCGTCGGCCTCCCACCGCGACGCGTACACCCCGGCGGCCTCGGCCTCGGGGGCGAGCTCCGCGAGCGGGGTCCAGTCGCCGTCGAGCAGCAGCTCGCGCGCCGCGCGCTGCACGGTCACCATGCGCCGCACGGTCGCGGCGTCGCGTGCCGACCAGCCGACCCACACCCCGAACACGACCTCCCACACCATCACGCCCACGCCGTTGAGCCACGCGGACTGCAGCTCCTCGGTGTGGTCGCGGTGCCAGCGCCGCACGTGGTGCTGCATGTGCCGCCGCTCGTACCAGTGCGCCCGCAGCACGCCGGGCACGGGCGAGTCGGCGAAGAACTGGGCCCAGGACGAGGAGTGGTCCTCGATGCGCTCGACGGGCAGCTTCGACTCGCCCTCGAGCACGATGCCGGGCCGGGCGGCCTCCAGCCGTGCCACGAGCTCGGGCTCCGCCTTCTTCAGGGTGTCGAGGAAGACGCCGTCCGCGCCGAGGTCACGCACCAGCGCGGCCAGCTCGGTGAGGTCGTCCTCGCCGCGGCGGGTGCCCGTGTCCCAGGGGTTGTAGTCGACGAAGACGTGCAGGCCGGCGTCGTGGAACGTCGCCACGAGGTCGACGATGCCGGGCACGTCGCGGTAGAAGTCCCACTGGTTGCGGTCGTCGATGCCGATCACCGGGTAGGCGTGCCAGAGCACGACGGCGTCGAGGCCGGCGAACCGCTCGCGCGCGTCGGCGAGGAAGACCTCCGGGGTGAACCGGTGCTCGGCGAACGAGTACAGCAGCTCGTCCCACAGCCACACCTGCGCCACCGTGCGGCAGCCCGCGGCCCACCCGGCCCCGGGCCGGTCGTAGGCGGCGCCGGTGTAGCCGTGCCGCTCTCGGGCGTCCGCGCGCCAGGTCGCGAGGCGCTCGCGCCACGCCGGGCGGTCGGCCGGGTCCTGCGGACCGACGAAGATCTTCGCCTCGTCGAGCGACGTGCTCTGCTCGGGGGCCAGCGGGCCGTCGAGAGGCACCGTCGTGGGCAGGTCGATCGGGCGCGGGACGAGCGGGTCGAACGTGTACGTCATGGCTGCTCTCTACGGCTGTCGGAGGGGGCGGGCGCGCTCAGGCGGACCGGCTCAGGCGGTCCCCGAGGCCGCGAGCGCGGCGACCTCCGAGGCGGCGGGCACGGCGTCCTGCGCCCCCGGCCGGGTCACCGCGAGCGCGCCGGCGGCGGCGGCGAGGCGCGCGGCGTCGGGCAAGGTCTCCCCACGAGCGAGGGCCGCGGCGAGCACGCCGCAGTAGGTGTCGCCCGCGCCGGTGGTGTCGACGGCCTCGACCGTGTGGGCCGGCACGCGCACGACCGGCTCACCGCGGCGCGCCACCAGGCTTCCGTCGCCGCCGAGCGTGACGACCACCGCCGGCACGCGCGCCAGCAGCGCGGCCGCGAGCGCCTCGGCGTCCGAGGCCGTCTCGGCGTGACCGGAAGGGTCGGCAGATCCGGCAGGGTCGGCGAGGTCGGCCGCCTCGTGCTCGTTGACCACGAGCACGTCGACGGCGTCCCACACGTCGTCGGGCAGCGGGCGCGACGGCGCCGCGTTGAGCACCAGCAGCGCGCCCGGGCGGCGCGCCGCGGCCGCGGCCAGGACGACGTCGAGCGGGATCTCCAGCTGCGCCAGCACGACGTCCGCCGCGGCGATCCGCCGCGCCTGCGGCTCCTGGATCGCCAGGTGCGAGTTCGCGCCGGGCGCGACGACGATCGCGTTCTCGCCGTCCGGCGACACCGTGATGAGCGCCGTGCCGGTGGCGACGTCGACCCGCCAGACCAGGTCGGTGTGCACGCCGGCCCGCCGGAGCGACGCAAACAGAAGGTCCGCCGACTCGTCGCGGCCCACCGCACCCACGAACGACGTCTCGGCTCCCCCGGCCCGCGACGCGCCGGCGGCCTGGTTGGCCCCCTTACCGCCCGGGCTGCGGCGGAGGTCCCCGCCCAGGATCGTCTCGCCGCCGGCCGGGTGCCGCGGCACGTCGACGACCAGGTCCACGTTGGCCGAACCGACCACGACCACGCGCCCGTCCGCGCTCACGCCATCTCCCCTTCGTTCGTCGACTCGTTCGTCGACTCGTTCGTCGACTCGTTCGTCGTGCCCGCTGAACTGCCTGCCGATGTGCCCGTCATGTCGCCAGCCTGCTGCGCCGGGGCGCGGCGCGCGAGCGCCGCCGTCCGCGCGGCGAGATCGGCGATGCTCCGCTCGCCGCCGGGCAGCGACGTGGCGATCCGCCCGTCGAGGGGCGCCGACCACCGCTCGCCGATCCCGTCCGCGCCGCGCAGGGCGCCGACGACGCCGCCGACCGTGGCGGCCGCGGAGTCGGTGTCCCAGCCGGCGGTCACGGCGATCGGCACGCTGGCGCCGAAGTCGCCGCGCCCCGCCGCGAGCGCGTAGGCGATCACGGCGGCGTTGTGCAGCACGTGCACCCAGTGCAGGTCGCCGTAGGCGGCATGCAGCCGGTCGAGGTCGGCGCGCACGGCGGGCTCGCTGCCGTCGGACGCCGCGCCCAGCCCGCGGCCGAGCCGCACGGCGTCCGCGAGGCGGCTGCCCGGCGGCACTACCGCGTCACCGGCGTCGAGCACCTCGTCCACGCCGTCACACACGACGGCCGCCGACGCCAGCGCCGCGGCCCACATGGCCCCGTACACGCCGTTGCGGGTGTGGCTGAGGCGGGCGTCGGTCCACGCGAGCCGTGCGGACTCGCGCACGTCGCCGGGGCTGACCCAGCCGAGCAGGTCGGTGCGGATGAGGGCGCCGATCCACTCGCGGAACGGGTTGTGGTGCGTGGCCGTCCCGGGCACGGGGCGCGCGTCGAGGATGTTGCGGTACGCCGCCCGCTCGGCCGTGAACGACCGCCCGGCGGGCATCAGGTCGAGCCACAGCTGGGCGACGTCGTCCGTGGTGAAGTCCCGGCCGCGCGCCTCGAGCAGCTCGAGGGCGAGGATCGGGTAGTTGAGGTCGTCGTCCTCCGGCATCCCGTGGATGTTCTCCTCGAGGGAGGTCGGGGCGGAGCGACGGTTCCAAGGCCAGCGGGCGGCGACGTCGTCGGGCAGCCCGACGGCGGTGAACCAGCGGTCCAGCGGCCAGCGACCCGTGGCGCGCAGGATCTCCTCGATCCCGGCGCGCGGGATCTTCTCCACGGGCTTGCCGAGCAGGCAGCCCGCGGCGCGGCCGGTCCAGGCGCCGAGCACCCGGGCGTCGAGGTCGGACCCCGGGCGCGGCAGCCGCGGGGCGGCGGGGAGGAGGCCGGCGATCGCGTCCCAGTCGTCCGGCTCCTGCGGCGCCGCGGCGGCGGGCCGGGCGTCGAGCTCGTCCAGCAGCTCCCGGGCCAGCGCGCGCAGCGCGGGCGTGGCGGGCACCGGACCGGCGCCGCTCACCGCGGGCGCCGGGTCTCCCCCGGCGGCCACCCAGCGCTCGCGGACGTCGGCCGTCTCCTTGCCCTCGGCGGCGGACTGCACGAGCTCGTGGGCGAGCAGGTCCTCCGGCTGGGCCCAGGTGAGCCTCACGCGGGCTCCCCGACGGCGTCGCGCCCGGGAGCGTCAGACCCGGCCGGCGCGGCAGCGTCGAGCGCATCCATGCCGGCCAGGCGGGCGCGCGCCCGCTCGGCGTCGGCGCGCACGATGTCCGCCGCGGCGGAAGCCATGAGCCGCCCCGTCTCGCGGACGTCCGTGCGGCTCGCCTCCTCGATCTCGTCCAGCCACTCGGCGGGGACCACGCCGCTGCCGCCGAGCCCGGCGGCGACCGCGCCCGCCATGACGGCGATCGAGTCGGCGTCGCGCCCGTAGTTCACGGCCGCGAGCACGGCGCCCCGGAAGTCGCCGCGGTGCCCGAGCAGCAGGCCGAGCGCCGCCGGCAGCTCCTCGATCGACTTCGTCCGCGAAGGGCGGCGCGCGTCCATCGACATCTGCCGGTAGGCCGGGCCGACGGAGTCGAACGGGGCCACCGTCTCGCGCACCAGCCGCCCGAGCTCCCGCTCCTCGGAGTCGGTGGTGGGCGCCGTGGTCCACCCCTCGAACGCCTCGACCATCGCGTGCAGGGCGTCCGCCGTGCCGTCGTGCGCGACGTCCAGCGCCGCGTGCACGACGTCGTCGAGCGTGGCGCCGGGCGCCACCGAGGCCGCGACCATGGCGGCGAAGACGCCCGCCGCCTCGCGGCCGTAGCTCGACTGGTGGGCCCCGGTGAAGTCGATCGCCTCGGCGTACGCGCCGCGCGGGTCGCCGGGGTTCGCGAGGCCGACGGGCGCGACGTACATCGCGGCCCCGCAGTTGACGACGTTCCCGACGCCCGCCTCGCGCGGGTCGACGTGCCCGTAGTGCAGCCGCGCGACCATCCACTTCTCGGCGAGGAACACGCGCTGCAGCAGCAGCGCCGTCGACTCGAGCTCGGGGATCCAGCGCGGCTCCCCGATCATCAGGGGCACCAGGTCCTCGGCGACGGCGTACGCGTCCAGGTGGTCGCGGCGCTTGGCGTAGACCTCCACGACGGCCCGGGTCATGAGGGTGTCGTCGGTGATGTGCCCGTCGCCCTTGTGGTACGGGGCGATGGGGCGCGCGTCGCGCCAGTTCGGGTACCAGGGGCCCACGATCCCGGTCACCCGGCCGCCGTGGCGCTCCTCGATCTGCTCCGGGGTCCAGCCCTCGACGGCTCCGCCGAGCGCGTCGCCCACCGCAGCGCCGCTGATCACGGCCATCGATCGGTCGTCCAGCCAGGTCACGGTCACTCCCTCGTCGTTCTGCGGGGCGCGTGTCTCGCGCCCCCGGTCCGCCCGCCGCGGCGGGCTGTCGTGGGGGGGGGGGGGGGTGGGCCACCCAAAAGGCACCGTGGGGTTTTCTTCCCCCCCCCCATGGAAGGTGTTTAAAAAACAGGGG